>JBKBTF010000098.1:0-6419 GCA_046291395.1 Blastomonas sp.
GATCGGCGATGGCGCGATGAGCGCAGGCATGGCCTATGAGGCGATGAACAACGCCGAGCGCGCGGGCAACCGGCTGGTCGTGATCCTCAACGACAATGACATGTCGATCGCCCCGCCGGTGGGCGGGCTTTCCGGCTATCTGGCGCGGATCGTCTCCAGCCGCGAGTTCCTGGGCGTGCGCGAGGCGCTCAAGCGGCTGGCGCGCAAGCTGCCCAAGAGCCTGCACACGGCGGCACGCAAGACCGACGAATATGCGCGCGGCATGGCGATGGGCGGCACCTTGTTCGAGGAACTGGGCTTTTATTATGTCGGTCCGATCGACGGCCACAATATGGACCAGCTCGTCGCGGTGCTCGAAAACGTCCGCGATGCCGCCGAAGGGCCTTGCCTGATCCATGTCGTGACGCAAAAAGGCAAGGGCTACGCGCCCGCCGAAGCCGCTGCCGACAAATATCACGGCGTTGCCAAGTTCGATGTCGTCACCGGCAAGCAGGACAAGGCCGCTGCGGGTCCCCCCGCCTATCAGAACGTGTTCGGCGAGACGCTCGCCAAGCTGGCCGAGACCGACCCCAGGATCTGCGCGATCACCGCCGCGATGCCATCGGGCACCGGGGTCGACAAGTTCGCCAAGGCACACCCCGATCGCAGCTTCGATGTCGGCATTGCCGAGCAGCACGCTGTCACCTTTGCCGCCGGTCTTGCCGCGCAGGGGATGCGCCCGTTCTGTGCAATCTATTCGACCTTCCTGCAGCGCGCCTATGACCAGGTGGTACACGACGTAGCCATCCAGAATTTGCCCGTGCGCTTCGCGATCGACCGCGCCGGGCTGGTCGGCGCGGACGGCTCGACTCACGCGGGATCGTTCGACGTAACCTATCTCGCCACCCTGCCCAACATGGTGGTGATGGCGGCAGCAGACGAGGCCGAACTGGTCCACATGACCTATACCGCCGCATGCCACGACAGTGGGCCGATCGCGTTCCGCTATCCGCGCGGCAACGGCACCGGAGTGGCAATGCCCGAGGTTCCCGAACGGCTCGAGATCGGCAAGGGCCGCATCGTGCGCGAGGGCAAGAAGGTCGCGATCCTTTCACTGGGCACGCGTCTGGCCGAGGCACAGAAGGCCGCCGATCTGCTCGACGCCAAGGGGTTGTCGACCACGGTTGCCGATTTGCGCTTTGCCAAGCCGCTCGACGAGGAAATGATCCGCAAGCTGCTCGCCACGCACGAAGTGTGCGTCACGGTGGAAGAGGGCGCGATCGGCGGGCTGGGCGCGCATGTGCTGACCATGGCGTCGGATGCCGGCCTGATCGATTCCGGCCTCAAGCTGCGCACCATGCGGCTGCCGGACATCTTCCAGGACCAGGAAAAGCCCGAAGTGCAGTATGCGCAGGCCGGGCTGGATGCCGACGGCATCGTCGAGACGGTGCTCAAGGCGCTGCGCCACAACAGTGCGGGCGTGGCGATCGTCGGAGATGGTGCGCGGGCGTGATTCATTGGTGAATACAACAGATGGAAGATAGCGGGTCAGCTTTAACTGATTTGGCCGCAGTAATCTCCGCGAGCGCAGCCGCTGGAGCTACTATTTTTGTACTCATTGCAGCGTGGATTAATGCCAGAACTGCTCGTGCAAACGCGCGGCTGCAAGCCCGCATCTCCCAGAGAATTAAGCGCGCAGAATTTCGCCAAGGTTGGATTAACTCATTAAGAGAAGCTTTCATCGAGTTTCAAAAAACTACGTTTGCTCGACGAGCAGATTCAGCTGAGGAATTGGTTGAGCAAGCAGCACGGATTATGCTCCTGATGAACCGTTCGGACCCACAGTTTGAAGAGCTTCGAAAATGTATGGGGCAACAGTTAGATGGCATGACGGCAAAGGGGCGAGCGTCAAGATCGACCAACGATGATTTCATAAAGATTAGTCAAAGTATATTAAAGAGAGAATGGGAAGTCACAAAAAACGAGTTGGAAGAAATCGAGAATATTTAATACAAGATCAAATCAAGGTGGCTCTGACTTGCTCATAATGCAAAAAAGCCCGGGGATCATGCGATCCGCCGGGCTTTTTCGTCATCTTTGAACCAGCATTTATTGCGGGATCGAGGCTTTCGCGTCCTGGCCATCGCCTTCGGGGGCAGCGACGATATCGCGGGTGACAGTGCCCTTGTCGGTGGTCTGGGTCGCGGGGTCACCGACCTGCGAGCGGATCGCCGCATCGGGGGTGCCCGCGCGGTTGAGCGTGGCGCCTTCGACACCGGGGCTCTGCTGCGGTCCGCCGAACAGCGCGTCAAGCGCCTGCTGGCTGGCCGGGACCGACTGCGGGCGCGCGGCACCCGGGCTGGGTGGAACGAGTGCGAAATCGGGCGGGATGACCAGGGGGGCCTGACGCGACACGGCGAACTCGTCGGGACGGTCGCGATTGAAGACGCCGCCGCCCGAGCCGCAGGCCGACAATGTCGCTGCCGCGACCGAGACACCGGCGATCAGGGCCAATTTGCGGCCAGGATTAAACATGCTCATTCTCCGTTTTGGCGGCAGGGGCGCCATCGCTAGTCCTGCCAGCCTGAACCCCGGCTGTAGCAGGGTCCGATTTCGAGGACTTGTCGCCGATTATCAGAACGCGGGCAAGCAATAACAGCACCCCGATGGTGATCGCGGCATCGGCGATGTTGAAGATCATGAACGGTCGGAATGTGCCGATATGCAGGTCGGCATAATCGACGACATAGCCCAGCCGCGCGCGATCGATGATGTTGCCGAGTGCTCCGCCCAGGATCATGCCGAGCGCCAGGATGTCCCCGCGTGCGCGTTCCTTCCACATCCACAGCAGCACGATCGTGGCGATGATCCCGGTCAGCGCCACCAGCAGCCAGCGCGCGGTATCGGTCTCGGCGGTGAGGAAGCCCATCGAGACGCCGCGGTTTTCCGCCCAGGTGAGGTTGAAGAACGAGGTGATCTCGATCTGCAACCGGCTCTTGAGCGCCAGCGGGCCTGCGACGATGAACTTGGCGATCTGGTCCGTGACGAGGATGGCAACGGCAAGCGCGACGCCTTCGGTGCGGAAGCGCGTGAGGGTCATGCGCAGCGCTCCCTGTTTGCGTGGTCGTCATGCTGAACTTGTTTCAGCACCCATTTTGCCACTTCAACCGAAGCCGCGTGGGGAGAAATGGGCCCTGAAACAAGTTCAGGGTGACGGAGAGGGCAGGTTAGCGGGCTCACGCGAGCATCTCCGTGCAACGGTCGCACAAATTGCCGTCCTCGGTCACCTCGGGAAGATGACGCCAGCAGCGGCCGCATTTGTGGTGGGTGGTGCGGGTGACGGCGGGGGCTTCGGTCGTCCTGACTTTGGTGACAGACGACACGATGAACATTTCGGCAAGCAGATCTTCGTCAGCTTCATGCCAGTCTTCGAGAATTGAACCGACGTCGGACACGGCGACTTCCGCTTCCAGGCTGGACCGAACGATTTTTTCACGGCGCAGTGGCTCAATTGCTTCGCTCACTTCTGCGCGGATGCTGCGGAGACCTTCCCACTTCGCCACAAACTCGGGTTCCCCGCGAAGGCGGGGACCCATCTCCTGACCGTCCGGTGATGGGCCCCTGCCTTCGCAGGGGACCGGCGGAGAGCCGCTCAGCAGCGCGCCAAAATCCGGCCATTCGAGCAGATGCACGCTACCGCCATCTGGATAGCGCGTGGTCCACACCTCTTCCGCCGTGAACACCAGCACCGGCGCGGCGTAGCGGACCAAGGCCTCGAACAGCACATGCAGCACTGTCCGGTACGCGCGGCGCTTCATCGTGCCGAGCGGGTGCGCGGGACCGATGTCGCAATAGAGGCTGTCCTTGCGGATATCGAAGAAAAACGCAGACAGGTCATTGTTCGCGAAATCGGCCAGCGTGCGGACGTACGTGTTATAGTCGAAATCCTCGACCGCTCGGGCCAGCTTGGCGTCCATGTCGGCGAGCAGGTGGAGCACATAACGTTCGAGCTCGGGCATGTCCTCGACGCCAACGCGTTCCGCCTCATCGAACCCGGCGAGCGCGCCGAGCAGATAGCGGAAGGTGTTGCGCAGCTTGCGGTACTGGTCCGAGACGCCAGCGAGGATTTCCTTGCCGATGCGGTGGTCCTCGGTGAAATCGACCGACAGCGCCCACAGCCGCAGGATATCCGCGCCCGAATCCTTGATCAGGGTCAGCGGATCGATGGTGTTGCCCAAAGACTTGGACATCTTCATGCCCTTGGCGTCCATCGTGAAGCCATGGGTCAGCACCGCCTTGTACGGCGCATGGCCGCGGGTGCCGCAGCTTTCCATCAGCGACGACTGGAACCAGCCGCGATGCTGATCCGATCCTTCGAGATACAGGTCCGCCCAGGGGCCGACATGGCCTTCGGGCCGCGTCAGATCGGGCCATTTGCCGCTTTCGAGCACGAAGGCATGGGTGCAGCCGCTGTCGAACCAGACATCGAGAATGTCGGTGACGCGCTCGTAATCGGCGATGTCGTAATCGGGGCCGAGCAGGGCGGGGGCGGCGGCATCGTTCCACGCATCGACACCGGCCTCGCGCATGGCGGCGACGATGCGGGCGTTGACGTGAATGTCCTTGAGATACTGGCCGGTCTTGCGGTTGACGAACAACGTGATCGGAACGCCCCAGGCGCGCTGGCGGCTGATCACCCAGTCGGGGCGACCTTCGACCATCGAGCGGATGCGGTTCTCGCCCTTGGCGGGGACCCAGCGGGTGTCGGAGATCGCCTGCATGGCGGTTTGGCGCAGCGTCTTAAGCCCCTCCCCTTCAGGGGAGGGGTTGGGGGTGGGGGAATCACTAGCGATGGAATATTCATTCCCCACCCCAACCCCTCCCCTGAAGGGGAGGGGCTCTATGGGTTTATCCATCGGGATGAACCATTGCGGGGTGCAGCGATAGATCACGCGCGCCTTGGAGCGCCACGAGTGCGGATAGCTGTGCTTGAATTCTCCAGCGGAGAGCAAAGCCCCCGCCGCGCGCAGGTCTTCGCAGATCGGGCCGTCGGGTGCGTTGAACTTGGGGTTGATCACCGACATCCGCCGCTCATCGGCGCCGCCGAGCCAGGCCCAGTCATCGCGATAGCGCCCGTCACCCTCGACCGCGAACACCGGCTCTATGCCATGCGCCTTGCACAGGTCGAAGTCGTCCTCGCCATGGTCAGGCGACATATGGACGAGGCCGGTCCCCGCATCGGTGGTGACGAAATCGCCCGGCAGGAAGGGGCGGGGCTTGGCGAAAAACCCGCCGAGTTCGTGCATCGGGTGGCGGGCGGTGGCACCCGCGAGGGCGGAACTAATCGCCTCTTCGGCATAGGCGTGAACAACAATATCTGGATGGAACCGTGCGCGCATTCGCGCCGCCAATTCCGGCACTAGGGACTTGGCGACGATAAACCGCTTGTCGGCTAGGTGTGCAAGTGCTCGCTTTGCGTTGATGAAGTTTTGATTGACTGTCTGGGCCGGAGCTTCAAAATCGTTGAAAGCTTCCATCGTCAAGTCTGAGGCAAACTTTACTGCAACATACTCAACATCCGGCCCATAAGCCAAAGCCTGGTTCACCGGGATCGTCCAAGGCGTCGTCGTCCAGATCACCGCATACGCACCGACCAGTTCGGGCGCATTCGGAGCGTCAACAATCTCGAACGCCACATCGATCTGCGTGCTCGTGACATCGGCATATTCGACCTCGGCCTCGGCGAGCGCGGTCTTTTCGACCGGCGACCACATCACCGGCTTGGCGCCGCGATAGAGCTGGCCGGTCTCAGCAAACTTCATCAGCTCCTGCACGATGGTCGCTTCCGCAGCGAAGTCCATCGTCAGGTACGGATTGTCCCAGTCGCCGTTGATGCCCAGGCGCTTCAATTGCTCGCGCTGGGTGTTCACCCAATGCTGGGCATAAGCGCGGCATTCGGCGCGGAAGGCGACGGGGTCGACCTCGTCCTTGTTGAGCTTCTTCTTGCGATACTGCTCCTCGATCTTCCATTCGATCGGCAGGCCGTGGCAGTCCCAGCCGGGCACGTACGGCGCGTCCTTGCCCAGCAGCGACTGGGTGCGGCAGACCATGTCTTTCAGGATATGGTTGAGCGCATGGCCGATGTGCATGTCGCCGTTCGCGTACGGCGGGCCATCGTGCAGGATGAACTTTTCACGACCTTTTCGTGCGTCCCGCAGCTGGCGGTAAAGGTCCGCCTCCTGCCAGCGCGCCAGAATCGCCGGTTCCTTCTGGGCGAGGCCAGCCTTCATCGGGAAGTCGGTGGTCGGCAAAAAGACGGTGTCTTTATAGTCCGTGGCGGTGGCAGCAGTCTGGTCAGTCATAGACGCTGGCGCTTAAGGGGCGCGGGGCTTTCAGGCAAGCAATTCCCGCGCGCGCACGCAGTCCGCCTCGATCTGCGC
>JBKBTF010000032.1:0-40183 GCA_046291395.1 Blastomonas sp.
CTGGGGGTCGAGACCTTCCTTCGCCGCGTAATAACCGCCCATAAGCCCCTGAAGTTCGGGGAATTCGCCGACCATCTCGGTGACCAGATCGGCCTTGCACAGCCGCGCGGCCTGTTCGGCGAGGGTGGCGAGCTTCTCCCGATCCTCCCCGAGCTTGTCTCGGGGAGGGGGACCGCCGGCGGAGCCGGTGGTGGAGGGGTTCTTCCCTCCTGCAACCTCGCCAAGAGCCCCTCCACCATGCTGCGCATGGTCCCCCTCCCCGAGCAAGCTCGGGGAGGATTTGACGATACCCTCTTCGCACAGCCAGCGCGCCAGCTTGGCGACGCGTTCGACCTTGTCGGCCACCGTCCCAAGCTTCTCGTGGAACACGATGTTCTGGAGCTTCTCGGCATGCTGCTCGAGCGTTTTCTTCTGGTCGAGTTCCCAGAAGAACCGCGCGTCGGAAAGCCGCGCAGCCAGCACCTTCTCGTTGCCCGCGACGATCGCCTTGCCGCCATCGTGCGCCGAAATGTTCGCGGTGCAGACGAACGCGGGGGCGAGTGCCCCTGCGGTATCGCGCACGACGAAATATTTCTGGTTGATCCGGGTGGTTAGCTGGATGACTTCAGGTGGGACCTCAAGAAACGCGGGGTCATAGCGGCCGAGCAGCGGCACCGGCCACTCGGTGAGCCCGGCGTTCTCGACAACCAGCCCCTCGTCCTCGACCAGCACGTAGCCCGCGTCCGACGCCGCCTTGGCCGCGCCGTCGCGGATGATGGCGGCGCGCTCGTCATGGTCGACGATCACGTGCGCCGCGCGCAGCGCGCTCGCATAATCCTCGACGCCCGAAATCGTCACCGCGCCTTTGTGGTGGAAGCGGTGGCCCACGGTGGCGTCGCCCGCGACCAGCCCGTCGATCTCGCATGGCACGACATAGCCGCCGAGCAGCGCGATGATGCCCTGCAGCGGGCGCACCCAGCGCAAGGACTCGGTGGTCTGGCTCGCGCTGCCCCAGCGCATCGATTTGGGCCAGGGGAAGGCGCGGATGATCGCGGGGATCGCCTCGGCCAGCACATCGGCGGTGGCGCGACCGGGCTTTTCGATCACCGCGAACAAGGTCGCGCGCCCCTTGACCTCGCGGGTCTCGAGCGCGTCGCGGGTCAGCCCCGCCTTGCGCAGGAAGCCGTCGACCGCGGCATCGGGCGCGTCAGCGGGCGGGCCTTTCAGCTCTTCGGACACCGCTTCGGTGCTCTCGGGCAGCCCGCGGGCGATCAGCGCGAGGCGGCGCGGGGTGGAGAAGGTCTGCAGGCTTTCCGCCTTGAGGCCGGCGGCGGCGAGTTGTTCGGCAAACAGCTTCTCGAGATCGGCACGCGCCTTGGCCTGCATCCGCGCGGGGATTTCCTCGGAGAGCAGTTCGAGCAGAAAGTCGGTCATGCCAGTGATTCCAAAGCCGCGCGCACTACCCCGTCACCCTGAACTTGTTTCAGGGCCCATCGGGCACCACGCGCCTTCACCCTATCGGCCCCCGGACGGTGGATGGGTGCTGAAACAAGTTCAGCATGACGAAAATAGAAGGTTGGGTAATTCACGCCGCCCACCCCTTTTTCTCCATCCACGCCTGGCAGCTGCCCTTTGCCAGATCGCGCACCCGGCCCATATAGGCCTGGCGCTCGGCGACCGAGATCACCCCGCGCGCCTGCAGCAGGTTGAAGACGTGGCTCGCCTGGATCGCCTGCTCGTAGGCGTGGATCGGCAATTTGGCGTCGAGGCAGTTCTCACATTCGGCGACCGCCTTGCGGAACGCGTCGAACAGGCTCTCGGTGTTCGCCACCTCGAAGTTCCACGCGCTCATCTGCTTTTCGTTCTCGAGGAACACATCGCCATAAGTGACACCGCGGCCATTGAAATCGAGATCGTAGACGCTGTCCTTGCCCTGGATATACATCGCCAGCCGCTCGAGCCCATAGGTCAGCTCGCCCGCGACAGGCTTGCAGTCGAAGCCGCCCATCTGCTGGAAATAGGTGAACTGCGTCACCTCCATGCCATCGCACCAGACCTCCCAGCCAAGCCCCCAGGCGCCCAGCGTCGGGCTTTCCCAGTCGTCCTCGACGAAGCGGATATCGTGCAGCAGCGGATCGATACCGATTGCGGTGAGACTATCGAGATAGAGCTGCTGGATGTCGCCCGGCGAGGGTTTGAGGATCACCTGATACTGATAATAATGCTGCAGCCGATTGGGGTTCTCGCCATAGCGGCCATCGGTCGGGCGGCGGCACGGCTGGACGAAGGCGGCGTTCCACGGATCGGGGCCCAGCGCGCGCAGCGTGGTCGCGGTGTGGAATGTCCCTGCCCCCATCGGCATGTCATAGGGCTGCAATATCAGGCAGCCATGGCGGCTCCAGAAGCTGTGCAGGGTCAGGATCATGTCCTGGAATGAGAGGCTTTGCTCGCTCAAAAGTCCGGGCCTTCGCAGATGCACAAATGTTGCGCCGCGCTTTGGCGGATGGCGGCGCCGGGGTCAAGTGACAGGAAAGGTTTCATCGGCAACCTATACCCTAGTTCCCCCGCGAAGGCGGGGGCCCATCTCCTGCACTATCGATGTTTCACCTGCCGGGAGATGGGCCCCTGCCTTCGCAGGGGACCGGCAGAGCGTAGAAGGGATCGCCTACTCCGCCGCCACTGCTTCCAGCACTCGCTCCAGCGTCACCGGCGTGCCGTTGAGCACGGCGTTGCCCGAAATCGCATCCATCGCCTGCGGATCGGTGAGGTCGTTGAGCGACACGCCGGGGCGCCGCTGCGCGACCGAAAGCTTCGTGCCCGGCTTGTCATGCCCAAAGCCGTGCGGGATCGAGATGACGCCGGGCATAACATCTTCGCTGAGTTCGGCCGCAACCTCGACCGCACCGACACGGCTGGTGACGCGCACCAGATCGCCATCTGCGATCCCGCGAGCGGCGGCGTCCTCGGGGTGGATCAGCGCGGTACAGCGATCCGGCCCCTTGGCGAGACGCGGGGAATTGTGCATCCAGCTGTTGTTGCTGCGCACATGCCGCCGACCGATCAGCAGGAGTGCATCGGCGGGGGTGTCGGCGAGAGCGGTGCTCCAGCCTTCCAGCGCCTCGCGGCACAAAGGCGGCGCGCAGGCGATGCGCTTGTCTGGGGTCTGCAGCCGATCGGGCAATCGCCGAACATGCGGGCCGAAGTCCTTGCCGTTGGCGTTGGCCTCGAGCTCCTCAAGCGTCACGTCGTAATCCGATCGCGCCAGCATCGCGGCGAGCAGCGCGCGCGGGGGCACAATATTGGGCACCGCCTCGCCGCGCGCATGCAGGATCGCGCGCGCCATTTCGGCGACGATCTCCCAATCGGCCTTGTTGCCCTCTTCCATCGGCAGCGTCGGAGCCGAGTAATCGGCGTAATTGCGGATCGCGATCGGTCCGAGCAGCAGCGGATAATGATCCTTCTCGAGTGGGCCACATGGGGGCAGGATGTAGTGCGCATGCGCGCTGGTCTCGGTGACGAACATGTCGACCGACACCATCAGGTCGAGCAAAGGCAGCGCATCGCCCCATGCGCCGGGGGCAGATAGCACCGGATTGCCCGAAATCACCACCAAAGCCCTGATCTGCCCCTCGCCCGGCGTTGCGATTTCCTCCGGCAGCAGCGCCGAAGGAAACTCGCTGATCACCTCGGGCCGGTCGCCGATCCGCGAACGAAAGCGATCGTATGTCCCGGGCCCCGCACCTGCCACCAGATCGATCACGGGGGACGAAAACATCGCCCCGCCCTCGCGGTCGAGATTGTCGGTGGCGATGTTGAGCAACTGGATCAGCCACAGGTTGAGCGTGCCGGCCTCGGTTACAGAAACCCCCATGCGGCCATAGACGATGGCGGGTTCACCGTTGCCCAGCGTCGCTGCGAGGTGACGGATCACCTCTTCCGCGATGCCGCAATGCGCGGCCAGCGCTGCCACATCGAACCTGCGGATCGCCTCCCACGCGCTCGCCCAGCCCTCGTCGAGCATCGGCTCGAGCCTACCGGGCGCGACCAGCCCCGCCTGGTCCAGCGCCTTGAGCAGCGCCAGCAGCAATGCGGTGTCGGTGCCGGGGCGGATGAAGTGGTGCGCGTCGGCGATTTTCGCGGTCTCGGTGCGGCGTGGGTCGATGACGACCACCTGCCCGCCGCGTGTCTGCACCGCCTTCAGCCGCTTCTTCACATCGGGCACTGTCCACACGCTGCCGTTGCTGGCGAGCGGATTGCCGCCGATGATCAGCATGAAGCGGGTGCGGTCGACATCGGGGATCGGGAACAGCGCGTTGTGCCCGTACATCCACATCTGGATGAGCTGGTGCGGGATCTGGTCGAGCGTCGAGGCTGAATAGATCGTGCGCAATTTCATCGCCTTGCGCAAAACCCCGGTCTGGGTGCCGGTTGCGTAGTTGTGCGCATTGGGGTTGCCCAGATACATGGCCGGCTGTCCGCCCTGCTCCATTACCGCCGCCATCCGTGCGCCGATCTCGGAAAAAGCTGTGTCCCAGTCGATCTCCTGCCATCCGTTTTCGGTGCGCTTGACCGGACGGCGAAGCCGGTCCGGATCGTCCTGCAGATCGGCAAGCGCGGTTGCCTTGGGGCAGATATGTCCGCGGCTCAGCACATGATCGGGATTGCCGCGGATGGAGAGCACCTTGCGCCCCTGGACTTCGACCAGCACGCCGCAATTGGCCTCGCACAGATGGCAGGTGCGCGCGTGGATGCTGGTGGCCGATCCGTCCGCCATGGCTGTCTCTCCCCTTGTCGTTGGACGACAGGCTATCAGGCCAGGCAGTGGCTGACCAGCCACCGAAAACCGCCACTTTCCGTAACGGATGTCATGCTTCACTGGCAGTAAGTCAGGGTCACTTGACATAGTCGGCGAATCACGACATAAAGTCAGGGTAAGCTGACATCTGGTCAGCGTAGCGTGACAGGACCGATCAATGACCAAGCTCCTTTATGCCGCCGACGCCCGCACCGTCCGCCGCACGCCCTTGTGGGTCGCGGGGCTGGGATCGGCGCTGCTGACCGGGCTGTTGTGCGCCTGGATCAGCGGTGATGCCCACGATGTCCCCTCGCCCCGCTCGGGCGGTACGGCGGTGTTGCTGCCCCCGGTCTTTCTGGTGCTGGCGTGATCGGGCCGCGAGGAGGCGAGAGGATGACCCACGGATGGACGACATGAAGAACCGGCTGAAGGTGCTGCGCGCCGAGCGCGACTGGAGCCAGGCCGAGCTTGGCGCGCGGCTGGATGTCTCGCGCCAGGCGGTCAACGCGATCGAGACCGGAAAATACGACCCCTCATTGCCGCTCGCCTTCCGCATCGCGCGGCTGTTCCAAATGCCGATCGAGGAGATTTTCGATGACGAGTTCAACGGAGGCAGCAATGGTTGAGGCTGACTGGCAGGCCCGTGCACAAAGGCGCAAGGCCAGATGGTATGCCACCTGTGCGATATTGTTAGGCATGGGGTTGCTGACGGGGTTTCTGCTCGGATACTTCGAGAAAGACGGCACCGATTTGATGGCTGCCAACAGCATCCCCACCAGCATCGCCATTTTGACGGTGCTCATCATGGGCGTAGCGCTCACGGTGGGCCAGTACTATTTCGTTGCAGGTTCTGACGAGCTTGAGCGCCGCAACATGCTTAACGCCGTTGCCATGTCAGGCAACGTGATCATGGTCGGCTTTCCGCTGTGGTTCATTCTTTGGAAAGGCGGTCTGGTGCCTGCTCCCGATGCCTTCGCGCTTTTCGCCGCTGCCTATGCGGCCAATATCGCGACCTATTTCTGGTACAAGTTTCGTTGACCCTTCCCCAAGCCCCCAAACAGAAAGTTCGCCGCATGCCCTTTACGATCAAGCCATTGCGTTCCGCTGTCTCGACCCTCGCATTGACCGCAGCTGTATGGATCAGCTTTGCGAGCGAACCGTTGCTGGCGCGCGACCAGACCAGCGTCGCGGAGGTGCTGGGCGCGGCCCCTGCCACCCCCGCCGCCAAGGATATCGACCCAGCGCTGTGGGTCGTGCGCGATGCCGATACCACGATCTATCTGTTTGGCACGGTGCATGTGCTGCGCCCCGGTCTCAACTGGTTGAAGGACGACGTGAAAACCGCGTTCGACAGCGCCGATGAGCTGGTGCTGGAGGTGATCGAGCCGGAAGACCCGGCGGTCGTCCAGAAGATCATCGCCAGCATGGCGACCAATCCGCAAGGCACGAGATTGCGCAGTTTGCTGGCACCGCCGGTATTGAGCAAATTTGAATCGACCTTGGGTACGCTCAACATCCCGGCCGCCGCGCTGGATGGCTACAAGCCCTGGTTCGCTGCGGTCACGCTCACCACCGTGCCGCTGCTGATGCAGGGCTATGATGTGAACAGCGGCGCGGAGAAGGTGTTGTCAGCTGCCGCCAAGGCACAAGACAAGCCGATCGGCCAGCTCGAGACGATCGAACAGCAACTCGGCATTTTCGACAATCTGGCCACTGCAGAGCAGATTGCGTTTCTTGATGTGACGCTCGACGGCGTTCCCGAGCTCACAACGCAGATCGATGCGATGGTCGATTCTTGGGGACAGGGCGACCTGACCAGGCTCGACACGTTGCTCAACGAAGGATTTCAGTCCTATCCGGGACTGTATGACGCGCTGCTGACCGATCGCAACGCCAATTGGGCGAACTGGATCAAGGCTCGGATGGAGCAGCCCGGCACCGTGTTCATCGCGGTCGGCGCTGCGCATCTGGTCGGCAAGGACAGCGTCCAGGTGCAGTTGGACAAGCAGGGCATCGGCAGCACGCGCGTTGCGCCGTAACTTCGCCCATTGCCATGGACCACGCTCCGCCGACGTCAATGCCGGCGGAGTAGGGTCATGCGTTGAGACTGGCGTTACGGAAGCAGGCGCGCACTTCCTCGACGAAAATCTGCGGCACCTCCAGCGCGGCGAAGTGCCCGCCTTTGTCCACCTCGCTCCAGTAGATGATGTTGCTGAACCGCTTTTCTGCCCAGCGGCGAGATGTCTGGAACAGTTCCTTGGGGAAGATCGTCCCGCCCATAGGCACGCCGACCGGATCGAAGCCCATGTTCGCGAAGCTGTGCCAATAGAGGCGCGCCGATGACGCCGCCGAGTTGGTCAGCCAATAAAGCGTGATCGTATCGAGCAACGCATCGCGGCTGAATCCCGAGAAGGCATCGTCGCAATCCGACCAGTTGCGGAACTTCTCGAGGATCCACGCCATCTGCCCCACGGCGGAATCGGCCAGCGCATAGCCGATGGTCTGCGGCCGGGTGCGCTGGATCGAGGAATAGCCGCTTTCCTTCTCCTGATAATATTGCATCCGCGCCGCGGCGCGCTTTTCCAGATCGCTGAGGTCGGCCATTGTGGACGGATCAGGCTTGGCCAGCACCATGTTGGAATGAACCGCCGCGCAAGCACCAAGGTTCTGCCGCGCAATTTCCAGCGTCACCGCCGAACCCCAATCGCCGCCCTGCGCGAAATAACGGTCATAGCCCAGCGCCAGCATCAGGTCGTTCCAGACCCCGGCGATCTTCGCGATGTCCCAGCCGGTCTGAGCCGGCTTGCCTGAAAAGCCGAAGCCGGGGAGCGAGGGGATGACCAGATGGAAAGCATCTGCGGGGTCCGCAGGGTTGGTGAGCGGCTCGATCACCTCCATGAATTCGAGCACTGATCCCGGCCAGCCATGCGTCATGATCAGCGGACGGGCGCCTTGATGGCGAGAGCGGATGTGGAGGAAGTGAATGTCCACCCCGTCAAGCTCGATCAGGAACTGGGGACAGGCATTCAGCGCCGCCTCGCATTTGCGCCAGTCGTAGCTATCCGCCCAGTAAGTCGCATAATCTCGAACCACGGCAAGCGGGATGCCCTGATCCCAGTCGTCGACGGTTTCGCGCTCTGGCAGTCTTGCCGCGCGTATCCGGGTCCCCAGGTCATCAAGCTGCGCCTGGGGAATATCGACACGAAATGGGCGGATACTGCTCATGACTGTGGCCTGTGTGTTGATGCCCGAACGGGCGGTTGCCGGTCTGTCATCGGTGACTATCTTTTCGCCCGGACGAAACCAATAGCATTTTGTGCCGTTGCCCTCCCGACGCGTCCGCATCATGGCACCTTGCCGTGATTGCCGCCCGATGCATGAAAGATGCACAGTGCGGACTTTCAACCGGACGCTCCTCAAGGAGAGCTTCACATGAAAACCGCCATACTCACGTCCTTTGTCGCGGCCACGGCCCTGATGGTCGGTGCTTGCGGATCGGAAAACACCACCGGGACCACCGATGGCGACACCACGTTGGCGGCCGATGGCACTGCGGTGACCGATGGCATGGACGCATCGGGCAATGTCATGGTGGGCGGCGCGCAGATGCTCCCGTCGCGCACCATCGTCGAAAACGCGGCCAATTCGCCGATTCACACCACGCTGGTGGCTGCGGTCAAGGAAGCAGGCCTGGTGGAAACCCTTTCCGCCACCGGACCGTTCACGGTATTTGCGCCGGTCAACGCGGCATTCGAGAAGCTTCCCGCCGGCGCGGTGGATTCTCTGATGAGGCCCGAGGGCAAGGCACGGCTGGGCGCGGTGCTGACCTATCACGTCGTCTCCGGTCGCATGACCGCATCGGATATCGCGCAGGCGATCACCGACGGCAACGGTACCGCGACGCTGACCACGGTGCAGGGTGAAAACCTTACCGCCAAGATGGACGGCAGCAATGTCGTGCTGACCGGCGAAGGCGGCAGCACCGCCATCGTCACCCAGGCAGACGTGCCGCAGTCGAATGGCGTCATCCACGTCATCGACGGCGTGCTGATGCCCAAGGCCTGATCACTGGTTTCGGGCAGTCGGCAGACATGCCGGCTGCCCGAAGCTCATTAACGCAGACCGGCCCGATCAGAACGGCCCAGTCAAACCGGCTGGGCGCCAGACCCCTGCCCGCCGCGGTTGGCATATTCCTGCGTCCCCAGGTGATAGACCTTGTCGCCGCCCAGCACCGCCTGGTTGGAGTAGGTGAAGCCGGGGTTGAGCCCGCGATACAGATCATCGAAATTGCGCTCGACGGTCTTGCGGAACAGCTCTTCGAAGCTGTCGATGACGAAATAGGTCGGCTGCATGTCCGAGATGACGTAATCGGTACGCATGACGCGGTCGACCTCGAGGTGGATGCGGTTGGGTGAGCGCCCCTCGACCGAGAATTTCGCTTCCAGCGGCCCGGACAATATGCCCGCGCCATAGGCCTTGATCCCATCGGCCTCACGGATCAGCCCGAACTCCACCGTATACCAGTACAAGGCCGAAAGCGCCTTGAGCCGGTTGTAGGCGAGCGCCTTCCAGCCTGCCCGGCCATATTCCTGCATGTAATCGGCATAGACCGGATCGGTCAGCATCGGCACATGGCCGAACACGTCGTGAAACACATCGGGCTCGGAGATGTAATCGAACTGTTCGCGCGTTCGGATGAAATTGCCCGCCGGGAAGCGCCGGTTGGCAAGGTGATAGAAGAAGACGTGATCGGGGATCAGCATCGGCACGGGCACGACGGACCAGCCGGTGATCGGCCGGAGTTCCTCGCTCAGCGCCTCAAAGTCCGGCACGCCGCCGCGCCCGAGATCGAGCCGCTCCAGCCCCGCCATGAAGCTGCTCGCCGCGCGGCCGGGCAGCACCGCCATCTGCTGGGCGAACAGATCGTCCCAGATGCCGTGTTCCTCGCCGGTGTAAGTGCGCTGCTGTGGCTCGAGCCAGTCCTCGCCAAGATGCGCCGGGCGCTTCATGGGCGCCACGCAGGTGCCAGCGGGCACATCGGGTATGACCGAATAATCAACCGCGTCTGGCTGGATGAGAAGATTTTCCATGCTGCGTCCCCTGTTTGCTGTCTCGCAGATATAGCAGGACATCGCAGAAAAATCCTTTCGCATTATTGCCAGATCAGCCCGCCCAGAGGAACGATCTTCCTTTGGGGAATGAATTATGGCAGAGTATTTCCATGATAGAGCTAGATGCAGAAGATATGCGCATCCTGCGTGCACTGCAGGACAACGGTCGCGTGACCAACGCGGAGCTCGCCGAAACCGTCGGCATGTCCGCCTCCCCCTGCTGGCGGCGGGTACGCAGGCTGGAAGCCGACGGTGTGATCCGAGGCTATGCCGCCCGCCTCAGCCGGCGCGCGCTGGGCCTCGGCGTGCTCGCCTATGTCAGCGTTGAAATCGCCGATCACGGCGAGGCAGTGACGCGCGCGTTCGAGAACGCCATCGCCGATCTCGACGAGGTCATCGCCTGCCACCAGGTCACCGGCGGCGCGGACTACATCCTCACCGTCGTCAGCCGCGACCTAGACAGCTATGCGGATTTCGCCAACAAACGCCTGCGCCCGATCGCGGGCATCAAGGCGATCAGCACGAGCTTCGTGCTGAAGGAGGCGAAGCCGCAGGGCGGGTTGCCGGTTTAGGCGGGGCCGGTTTCGGGAGTTGGCTGCTTCGATCTTTGTGGTGGGTTTTGGGTGGATAGCTGCCCCACCCCTCATCGTCACCCCGGACTTGATCCGGGGCCCAGAGCGATCAAGTGCGCTGCCTGGAATTAAACCCTGGGTCCCGGGTCAAGCCCGGGATGACGGAAAAAGCGGGCTGGCCGCCAAGGGAACTGAAGAAATAGCCGTCGGCTTCGACAGAACCGATCCGATAGCTGCCTGACCAGAATTTGAGAGTTACCAATGCATCGGGAGTGACCGTTTGTGGATGGTTAGCTGCCGTTGTGTTGCGCAACTTGAACTGCTTTAACACCAGAATGGCAGACCAATGGTTTCATATTGTCACCCGCGATAAGCCCGGTCTCCTGATAGCGATGATGCGGGAGTTGGCCGGTGCTGCAAACATCTCCTTTGAAGGAGATTTGCACCGAATCGATTGGAAGGGGCTAGGGCATATGGACGAGCGTGAAACCTCGCTCTAGCGGCAGACCTTGAGTCCCGAACTCGACTTTGTCGTTCTCGAGCTGACAGAGGAAACGCAGCCTCAAATCTGGAAGGCGGTGTGCAAAGTTGATCGGTTGGCGGACGACGGAATCATCCATATTCAAATCGAGAAGTGTGGGCGACTTGTGTTCGGCGCATATGACAATTTTAATGCGGACTGCGTTAGCGTCCTCAACGAAATACCTCAGAGCTTGCTGCAGGATCTAAAGGACAAAGGTGTCATCCGGTCGTATGGCATAGCGGAAGACACGTAGACATGTAGACATTGCGAACCTCCGCAATGGGGGCGCTAGCGAAATGACAGGTTTTTCTCAGCATAAGTCCAAAGCCGCCACCCCGACACTCAGCCTGAGCTTATCGAAAGCCCCGCGCCAACACCAGCCCAATACTCTGTCGTCACCCTGAACTTGTTTCAGGGCCCATTTCTCCCCACGCGCGTTCGGCTGTTGGGGCACGATGGGTCCTGAAACAAGTTCAGGATGACGGTGCGTAATTACGCGAAGGTCATCGCGCGAGCTTCGACAGGCTCAGTCTGAGCGGAGTGGGGTGGAGGGCGCAGTGCATACGCACGGCCCTCACCCCTACCCCGCAATCACCCCATACAGATCGTGCTCGTCGGCATCCTCGACCAGCACATCGACGAACGAGCCCGGCGCCAATCCCTCGGGCACATCGCGCAGGTACACATGGCCGTCGATCTCGGGCGCATCGGCCTGCGAACGTCCCGTGGCACCGACTGAGCCGTCCTCTTCGTCAGGCTCGCCGACCTCGTCGATGATCACCGGCAGCGTGCGGCCGACCTTGGCGGCGAGCTTCGCGGCGCTGATCGCGGCGGTCTTTTCCATCAGCCGCTGGTAGCGGTCTTCCTTGACCGCCTCGGGCACATGATCGGGCAGCAGGTTGGCAGCAGCACCCTCGACGGGTTCGAAGCGGAAGCCGCCGACGCGGTCCAATTGCGCTTCATCGAGCCAATCGAGCAGATACTGGAAGTCCGCCTCGGTCTCGCCGGGGAAGCCGACGACGAACGACGAGCGGATGGTGATATCGGGCGCGATCTGCCGCCACGCCTTGATCCGGTCGAGCACCTTGGCCTCGTTCGCCGGGCGCTTCATGCGCTTGAGAACGCTGGGCGCGGCGTGCTGGAACGGGATGTCGAGATACGGCGTGAGCAGACCCTCGGCCATCAGCGGGATGACCTGATCGACATGGGGGTAGGGGTAGACATAATGCAGCCGCACCCAGGGCGCGCGGCCCTCGGGCGTGCGCAGGCCGCCCAGCTCGCGTGCCAGATCGGTCATGTGCGCGCGGACATCGCGGCCCTTCCAGGCGCGCGGTTCGTGCCGGGTGTCGACGCCGTACGCCGAAGTGTCCTGGCTGATCACCAGCAACTCGCGGGTGCCTGCGGCGACCAGTTTCTCCGCCTCGCGCAGCACCGCATCGATGCGGCGGCTGACCAGATCGCCGCGCAAGCTTGGGATGATGCAGAACGAGCAGCGGTGGTTGCAGCCTTCGGAGATCTTGAGATAGCTGTAGTGCCGCGGGGTCAGCTTGATATCACCCTCTGGCACCAGATCGATGAACGCGCCGCGCGCAGGCGGGGCGGCATCGTGGACAGCCTGGACGACGTCCTCATACTGATGCGCGCCGGTCACCGCGAGCACATCGGGGAACCGCGCGCGGATCACGTCGGCCTCGTTGCCCATGCAGCCGGTGACGATGACGCGGCCGTGTTCGGCCATCGCCTCGCCGATCGCCTCGAGGCTCTCCTCCTTGGCGCTGTCGAGAAAGCCGCAGGTGTTGACCAGAACGACGTCGGCACCCGCATAATCGGCGGACATCTGATAGCCGTCGGCGCGCAGCTTGGTGAGGATGCGTTCGGAATCAACCAGGGCTTTCGGGCAGCCAAGCGAAACCATGCCGACTTTCGGCGGGGCGGGGATAGTGATGGGGGTTGTCATGATGGCTGCGGCAGATAGGCGTTTGGCGGCGATTTGTCATCGTCGAAGTGCAAGGGCGCCTGACCGGGCCTGTTGCGCACCTGTCACCCGGTCTTTGCCCCGGCTTCATACCAGCCGCGTGAGCGCTTCACCATCGCGACAATCGTTAGCATCACCGGCACCTCGACCAGCACGCCGACCACCGTCGCCAGCGCCGCGCCCGAGTTCAGCCCGAACAACGCAATCGCCGCAGCCACCGCCAGCTCGAAGAAATTGGACGCGCCGATCAGGCACGAGGGCGCACCGATGTTCCACGCGACGCCCAGCTGCCGGTTCATCCAGTATGCCAGCCCCGCGATGAAATAGACCTGGATCAGGATCGGCACCGCGAGCAGCACGATCACCAGCGGGCTGCCCAGGATGGTCTCGCCCTGAAAGGCGAACAGCAGCACCAATGTGCTGAGCAAGGCGATCAGCGACACCGGCTGGATGCGGCCCAGAAAGCGGTCGAGCGCCGCCTCACCGCCCTGCGCCAGCAGGCTGCGGCGCAGAACCTGCGCGATGATCAAGGGGATGACGATATACAGCCCCACCGAGAGCATCAGCGTGTCCCAGGGAATGGTGATCGATGCCACCCCCAGCAACAGGCCGACGATCGGCGCGAACGCCACCAGCA
The DNA here is from genome assembly GCA_046291395.1 of Blastomonas sp. Lineage (GTDB taxonomy): Bacteria > Pseudomonadota > Alphaproteobacteria > Sphingomonadales > Sphingomonadaceae > Blastomonas. The sequence continues at coordinate 13,593 of JBKBTF010000032.1, forward strand.
TCACCGCATCGTTCAGCGCGACCTGGCTGAGCGTGAAATTCGGGTCGCCATCGCACAGGTTCGACCACACGAAGACCATGGCGGTGCAAGGCGCAGCGCCCAGCAGGATCAATCCTGCGATATAGGAAGGGATCTCGCCTGCGGGCAGCAAGGGCGCGAACAGCCATTGCAGGAAGATGATGCCGAGCAGCGCCATGGTGAACGGCTTCACCGCCCAGTTGACGAACAGGGTCACCCCGATCCCGCGCCATTGCGAGCGGACCTCGCCAAGCGCGCCGAAATCGATGCGGATCAGCATGGGAATGATCATCAGCCAGATGAGAATGGCGACGGGGATGTTGACCTGAGCCACTTCGGCTGATGCGACAACCGCGAAGAACTGCGGCATGACCGCACCAAGCGCGATGCCCACCACGATGCACAACGCCACCCACACGGTGAGGTATTTCTCGAAAAAGCCGATGGCCGCAGGCGTCGCTGCGGGGTCGGCGGCGAGTGTCTGGTTCATGTCACGGGGTCTTTGCCTGGGGTGGCGCCGCTCATCCTGCCGATACTGGCAAGGAGCGGCGCGATGGTGGGAGCATTGAGAGCCGATAGGTCCATCGCAAGCAGGGCCGCGATCCGCGCCTGCATCTGGTCGAAAGCGGTTTCGAACGCCGGGCGCTGGCCTTCGCCTTCCACCGCCGCCGGGTCGGCTATGCCCCAGTGCGCCTTGATCGCACGCCCGGAAAAGATGGGGCAGACTTCGCCCGCCGCATTGTCGCACACCGTGATGACGATATCGATCGGCGGCGCATCGGGCCCGGCGAATTCGTCCCAGCTCTTGGAGCGATAGTCGCCCGTCATGCCGCGCTCGGCCAGCACGGCAAGGGCCATCGGGTGCGGCTCGCTTTTGGGGAAGCTGCCCGCCGACCATGCCTGCAGCCTGCCCTGGCCCATATGGTTGGCGAGCGCTTCTGCAAGGATCGAGCGCGCGGAATTGCCCGTGCACAGGAACAGGATGCTGGTCATCGGTCGGCCAGCCTCACATCGTGGGGCAGCAGGTGGCTTCGGGTGCGCTCAGCGCGCCCTTGGCCAACGGGCCGGGGTCGCCATAGACCGTCGCCTCGCCATCGGTGAAGAATGCCTCCCACACGATGCCGTTGGGATCCTTGACCCAGCTCTTTTCGGATCGGGCATAGCAGCAGGTGGTCTTGCCTTCCTCGAGCACCGGCTGGTCGGCCCTGGCGATGTTGGCATAGACGTCTGCCAGCTCCTCGGCGCTTTCGGCCTGGATGCCGAGATGCTCGATGCCTTCGCTGGCACCGCAGCCTGCGAGCGAAATGGCAAAATTGATGCGCGGGTCTTCAAGCTGCCATTTGGCATAGTCGCTCTTCACGACGCTGGGCTCGGCGCCGAAAATCGCCGAATAGAAAGCGATCGAGCCTTCAAGGTCCTTGGTCTTGGCGTGAACATGCATCCGCTTCATCGTTTCTCTCCTTCGTGTGTCTAGGCGTCAGCAGCCGGAGCCCCGGCAGCAATTTTCGGTCAGAAAGCCGACCAGCGCGGTCATCGCGGCAAAATCGGCCGAATAGATCAGCGACCGGCTCTCGCGGCGCTGGACGATCAGGCCTGCCTGCATGAGCTGGTTGAGATGAAAGGACAGGGAAGAGCGCGGAATGGTCAGCCGGTCGGCAAGGTCGCCCGCACTCACGCCGTCCGGCCCCGCTTCGACCAGCAGGCGGAATGCTGCCAGCCGGTGTTCCTGCGCCAGTGCTGCCAGCGCCGAAACCACCTGCGCACTGTCGGGCCGATCGGATTTGGCTGGCGTTGCAACACTGTCTTCCATAACCCGGAGCCCCTAGCGATTCGATATTTCCAATATTATGGAAATGTTGTCGAGCTGTCAACGGAAAAACATGCTAAACTTTTTCTGAACCTTTAGGCCGCATTGTCGCCACGATGTTGCTGCGCTCCGGATTCTCTCCCGTTCTGGCCTGTGCCTTCGCGCTTGCCCTCGCCTCTCCCCAGGCGATCGCGCAGGAACCCTTGCTGCAATGCGTCCCTTATGCCCGTCAGGTCAGCGGAATTCAGATCTATGGCGATGCGCACAGCTGGTGGCAGCAGGCCGATGGGCGCTATGCCAAGGGCCAGCGTCCGGTCCCCGGCGCGGTGATGGCGTTCAAACCGCACCGGGCCATGCAGCTCGGCCATGTTGCCGCAGTCAGCAAGGTCCTCGATTCGCGCCGCGTGCTGCTCGATCACGCCAACTGGTCGCCGATCAATGGTCGCAAGGGACAGATCGAACGCGACGTGCTGGCCGAGGATGTATCAGCCGCGAACGACTGGAGCGAGGTGCGGGTCTGGTACACCCCGACCGGGGGCCTGGGCACCACACGCTATCCGGTCCACGGCTTCATCTATCCCCAGGGCCGCGCGCCCAGCCAGCTAAAGACCCCCCCGGTGCAGATAGCCTCCGCCGCTCCCGCCACGCGCGCTCTCAGTGCCACTGAGCGCAAGGCGCAGCGTCAGGCAGAAAAACAGGCGGAAAAGGATGCGCGTCGGCAGCTCAAGCAGATCGAGAAGCAACGGCGCGAATATGCGAAATATCTGAAGCAGCAGGAAAAAGCGCGCAGCGAGACGGCCCGGGTGTCACCGCCCGCCCTGCCCGCCCCCCAGGCCGATCCGATAGGCGACCTGATCAACAAACTGGGCGGATAAGGATCAGTCCGCCCTGGCGACAGGCGCCTCGTCACCCAGATCCTTGTACCACGCTTCGACCGGTCCACTCAGCTTGAGCGTCAGCGGCTGGCCCTTGCGGTCCATGGTCTTGCCTGCCTGAACCCGGATCCAACCTTCGGAAATCGAATATTCCTCGACATTGTTCTTCTCGACGCCCTTGAACCGGATGCCAATGCCGCGCGCCAGCAGATCGCCGTCGAAATAGGGGCTGCGCGGGCTGATCGCCAGACGATCGGGCGGGACATCACCGGCAGCGGCGGACGCGGGATTGGTCTGGTCGGCGGTTTCGGGCGTGTCGGTCATCGCTTAATCCATTCTGGCGGGGAGATGCCGCGCCCATAGCCAGCCCTAGCGCACACCGCAATAGACCTGCCGGATGATCCCCCGGTCGAGCAGCGCGCGGAACAGCGCGGCCGCGCTCGCTGGCGTGGCGAGTTCGGTCATCACACCGGGTTCATCCACGGCAGCGCTTGCCTCCACCAGCCGCAGGATCGCCTGCGGATCGGTCGTCAACACCCGCCCCCGGCGCGGAGTCGACGCAGCATTCACCCCGACGACCCTACCCTGCTGGTCAAAGGTGGGTCCGCCGCTGATCCCGCCCAAGGGACCATCTCCGGGTGGAAAGCGATCACCCTCGGCCCAGGCCAGGATCGGCTCTGCAACCCCGCCCGGTCCGCCGCGCTGGGCAAAGGTCTGGCCGATATAGCGCGACACCACCACCGTGGGCTCCCCTGCAGGAAAACCCATATGATAGCCCAGCGATCCTTCGCTTGGAATTTCGTCGGTCAGCGCAAGAGCGAACTGCGCCTGTGGTCCTTGGCGGATCACCGTCACATCGGCCTCGGTGCTCTGGAAAACGTCAACCAGCGCCTCGACGCCGCGGGAGGAAACCAGCCCGAGGCGGGCGCAGCCATTGGTGACATGCTGCGCCGTGAGCCATGTCCCGTCGCGATCGACAGCAAACGCCGTGCCCTGGCTGTTCTGCTGCGGACCAGGATCGGCGATCACGAAGCTTTCGCCGATCTCGGGCATCGGGCGGCGTGGGCTGCGCGGGTCATAGCGTTCCACCGTTAGCGGTGCATCCTGCCACTGCGCATCGTCGCCGCTAAACCATATCCACAACAGCACGGCCCCCAACACCCATGGCAGGCAGCCGCGTCGATTGCGTTTGCGCTGGCTGCTCATGAACACTCCGGCTGATGGGAACTCTTGGCGGCGCTGCGCATATTTCCAAGGCTAACGTGTGACGCCGTGGAATCAAGTGCGCGGCCGCCTTTTGTTGCGCCAAGTTGGTGCATGCCGTTTTTTCCGATCAGCCCCTCACCTCGAATGAACAAAGCCCGACACTGCTATTAACCCCGCGTTCATGTCACATATACTGACGACAAATGTGTGACAAATCCGCAACGGCCCGACCCTAAAGTCTTTCTTCTTGGAACCGCGGGCCAATCTGTTGGTTTGGCATGCGTCTGATTATAAAACGCAAGGAAGCGCAAACTATGACCAACCCCATCAAGATTTCAGCAGTCTCGGCAATAGCCATGGCTATGCTGGCCACTCCGGCCTTCGCCCAGACAGTCAAGGAAGACTCGGATTTCGACGGCGTCTATGTCGGCGGCCATTTCGGTTATTCGGCGCAGTCGAACGATCGCGGCGAAGGCGTTGTGTTTGACACGAACGTCGACGGCGATTTCAACGACAGCGTGTTGACCACTGGTGGTGCAAATGCTTTCTCGCCCGGCTTCTGCCGCGGAGCAGCGCTTGCCAACAATGCGGGCGGCGGCTGCCGTCAGGATCAGAACGGCATTGAATACGGCGTCCGTATCGGCGCCGACAAGCGCTACGGCAATTTCGTTCTCGGCGCTCTGGTCGAAGGCAGTCGTTCGGAAGCCAAGGATTTCGCGACCGCGTTCAGCACCACGCCTGCCAACTACACGTTCACGCGTGAACTCGATTACGCCGTTTCGGCCCGCGCGCGTGCCGGTTACACCCCCGGCGGCGGCATCCTGTTCTATGGCACCGGCGGTGCGAGCTATGGTCGCATCAAGAACAGCTGCCAGACTTCGAATGGCGCGAACGCCTTCACGCCGCGTAACGGCAAGGATTGGTCGTGGGGCTGGCAGGCTGGTGGCGGCGTCGAAGCCAAGATCGCCAGCAACATGACGATCGGCTTTGAGTATCTCTACAACAACTACACCAATGACGATTATGTCGTGAACGTCGGCCCGGGAACCGCGGCTGCGACCAACCCGTTCCTGATCCGTGCCGGCCAGACCGACATGCGTCGCAGCGACCCGAACTTCGAATTCCACTCGCTGCGCGTGACGACTGCGTTCCGCTTCTGATCGGCGGCAGTCCTTCGGGCTAAGGAAAGGGCGGAGCGCTTCACGGCGCTCCGCCCTTTTCGTTATCCGGCTACCGCTGCGGCATTGAGGGTAGCCAGAGCTATCTTGGTCATCGCCAGGAACGTCGCTGCCGCGACCTCGTTTTCCTCGATCCGCTTGGACAGGTTACCGATCAGCAGATCGACCGCACGGAAGGCGACCAGTTGCAGGATCAGCGTCACGCTCCCCCATATCAGCACGTCCCAGACATTCACCGATGCCGCCAGGCAGAACGCCAGCGGCAGCGCAAGCCCGATGGCCGCGCCTCCAAAGGACACCGCCGCAGCCATGTTGCCATCCCGGATCAGCGCAAATTCGCGGTGCGGGGTAATCCAGACGTACAGCGCCAAGGCCACCGCCCAGGCGATTGTGGCAGAACCCAGGTGCAGCATGAAGATGGGCAGCCCGGCAAACAGGCTCTGGATTACGGGGGCAGGATCGGTCATGGCGCTGACTGTTGACCGGAAACTTCCGGTCGATCAAGTCTCAACACCAACCGCAACCCACAGGCGCCCATCATGCACATCTGCATCCTGATCCCCGATGATGCCGATCTTAAGCGCTATGATGACTGGCGTGACCAACGGGAACAGATAGAACCGCTTCTCGCCCGTCATGGCATCGGTATCGAATGGCGTCCCTGGACCGACACACGGCCGCTCGAATGCGATCTCGCGTTGCCGCTGATGGCGTGGGGCTATCACCGCGACCTGCAGCGCTGGCAGCAGCAGCTCGCACGCTGGCAGGGCACACGCTTCCTCAACCCGCTGCCCGTGCTGCGCTGGAACACCGACAAGCGCTATCTGCTGGAGCTTGCGCGCAACGGCGTCGCCATCGTGCCCACGCGCTACCATGAGGCATTGGACGCGGATGCGCTGGCCCAGGCACGCGATGCCTTCGGGACTGGCGATCTTGTCATCAAACCGCCTGTTTCGGCAGGCTCGGACCATACCTGGCTGCTGCGCAATGGCGCGGATTGCCCGGCAGATGCGCGCGGCCGGGCGATGCTGGTGCAGCCGATGATGCCGAGCATAGCCAGCGAAGGGGAACTGTCGCTGTTTCACATCGCCGGAAGCCTGGCCCATGCCATCGTCAAGCGACCGGCGCAGGGCGATTTTCGCGTGCAAGGGCAGTTCGGAGGACTCTCGACCGCAATCGATCCGCCCCCGGCGGCAAAGGCGCTGGCCGTCGCCACCATCGCTGCAATCGGTGATGACGTACTGTATGCGCGCGTCGATATGGTCGGGGACGGTCTTGGCGGCTATGCCCTGATGGAGATCGAACTGATCGAGCCCTGGCTGTCGCTCGATCGCACCGCCGACGGCGGCGAGGCGTTTGCTGCCGCTATTGCCGCTGCCTGCACCGCGGCGCCAGCCAGCAGCGGTTAAGGTCCGGCGCGCCATGCGCTATGCCCCATGAACACAGGACCCGTGCACCATGACCTTCGCTAGCCTTTCCGCGATGCTGCTCGCCACGCTGCAGACAGGTCCGGGCGAAAACCCGGCCCCGACCTCGCCGCCCTTGGCCCAGTCCACGCTGCCCGCAGGCCCGGCGACGCCGGCCTTCGCGGCGCCGCTGAACGACGAGGCTCGGTTCGATGCGTGTATGGACCTGGCCACCGATGAGCCTGCCACCGGGATCGTCGCGGCTAACGAATGGCTGATGTCGGGAGGCGGCTATTTCGCGCGGCATTGCCTGGGCTATGCTTATGCCAAGGATGGTCGCTGGAGCGCCGCTGCAGACAGCTTTGTCGCCGCCGCCCGTGATGCCGAAAGGGCTCATGATGCGCGCGCCGCCAATCTGTGGACCCAGGCGGGCAATGCCGCCTTGGCCTCGGGGGATGCCACCCGCGCGCTGGGTCATTTCGATGCAGCGCTGACACAGGGCGTCAGCCATGGCCTGCTTCTGGGCGAACTGCATCTGGACCGCGCCCGCGCGCTGGTGGCCGCAGGCCGGCCTGACGAGGCAGAGGCCGCCTTTGCCGAAGCGCACCGGCTGGTGCCGGAAGATCCGCTTGCCTGGCTGCTCTCGGCCACGCTGGCGCGGCGGCAGGGCAAGCTTGAGCGTGCACAGGCCGACATCGACATCGCCGCGCGTCTTGCGCCGCGCGATCCAGAAGTGGCACTCGAAGCCGGCAACATCGCCGCAACGGCGGGAAAATATGACATCGCCCGGCGCAACTGGACCCAGGCGATCAACATCCGCCCCGACGGCCCCGTCGCCAAGACCGCACGCGGTCATCTTGCTCAACTCGACGAGGTGGAGACGGGTAGCGCTGCGGCGGAGGCGAATTGAACTTCCCCGCTCCGCTTCCCAAAGGCGGCAGCGGAGAGTTCGCGGCGATCAGTTCAGGTAGAAGTCCACGGTCGTGACCACGCGGACCTTCTTGTAGGGCGTGTCGCTCACGCCCCATCCGCCGCCGGTGTCGCCGTCGCGCGATTCTACCGAGAAATAGCCCTGCGTGGCGCTCTTGATGCCGCCTACGCCTGTTCCGCTGTCCTCGGCGAACTGCTCGGCCGATGCGCGCGCGTCCTTTGTCGCCTGGGCCACCATGGTGGGCTTGATGTCGTTTAGCCTGGTGAAGCTGTAGGCCATGCCCGAGCCTTCATCGAGCACCACGCCGCGCCGGATCAGATCGAACTGCCGCCTGACTGCGGATTGGGCGAGCTTGATGTCCTTGGTACGCAGCGACATGCGCTGGCGGATGGTGTAGGTCGTGCTGCCATAATTGTTCTGGAATTGCGAGACATTCGCCCCGGTGGGCTGCAGCGCGTCGCCATCGAAGCCGAGTTCGGTAAAGAACCCGCGCAGTTGCTTGGTGTCGGCATCGATATCGGCCTGAGCGGCGGCGAGGTTGTCGGCCTGCGCCGAATAGGCAATTGTCCAGGTGGCCAGATCGGCGGTCACGTCCTTTTCCGCCAGGCCGCGCACGGTGACCGACCGGTCCGCCTGCTTGGCGCGCAAGAGCCCATCGCCCAGCAAATAACCCCCGGCAACCATGCCCAGCGCCAATATGCCCGCACCCGCCAGCAACACGTTGTTGGCCAGCCAACCGCGTTTGCTCGGCTCGTCCCGATAACCGCCTTCAACCATGTCCAAATGTCCTTTCAATGCCCCACGCACCGCCTATATCTGCAGGGTCTACCCCCGGGGCGGCACGATGGAACGGTTAGCCACACTGCGATGAACCGTGTCTTAACTGAGATGAATTGAGCAGAGTATAATGACCAAATTTTTGCACACGATGATCCGCGTCACTGACCCGGCAGCGACCATCAAGTTTTTCGAATTGGTGGGACTGAACGAGGTGCGTCGTTTCGACAGCGAGCAGGGCCGCTTCACGCTGATCTTCCTCGCCGCACCGGGTCAGGAGGGTGTTGCCGAGGTCGAGCTGACACACAACTGGGATCCGGAAGAATATGGTGGTGGTCGCAATTTCGGCCATCTGGCCTATCGCGTCGACAATATCTACGAGACCTGCCAGCGGTTGATGGACGCAGGCGTTGCGATCAACCGCCCTCCCCGCGATGGCCATATGGCCTTTGTGCGCAGCCCGGACGGTATCTCGATCGAGCTGCTGCAGGACGGCTATCTTGAACCTGCCGAGCCATGGGCTTCGATGCCCAATACGGGCACATGGTAGTAGCTGGAAAATCGGCCCAACCGGTGGTATCCTTCACGCCGGATCGGGGTGAACAATAGGATGTTTGACATGCGAACATTTGCAGTCGCTCTAGCATTGGCAGCCGTCTTCGGCACCGGGGCCCTTTTTGCCGCCGATAGCAGACAGGCTGAAGTTACCGAAAAGCCCGACACCACGGAAAAAACACTCGCTGCGATTTCATCGCTGGACGCGCGCGGAGAACGGATCGCCAGCACGTATCTCAAAGATAGGGTGGCAGGCGAACCGGTTGCCTGCCTGCCGCCGGGCGGCTTGCGTCGTGCGACCTCTGCGAGCGACAATGTCCTTCTTTATGAAAGTGGCTCGGTTGTTTATGTAAACTCGCCGGAACCAGGTTGTCCGCGCGTCCGGAACAATATGACGCGAAGGGTGAGCCCCAATTCGCGCTTGTGCACCGGAGACATTCTTGTGGTGTTTGACCCGATGGCCGATGTCCATATCGGGTCCTGCACGTTGAACGAATTCGTGCCATTCCGAAGGATTGCGACCGAGGATTGATCCTGGATTTGGGGACGGCGTCCGTGCCGCCCCGCCCTTCTCGCTCAGCCTTTGTACCCGAAGGCGTCCCTCGCCATGGCGACCAGCACGGGATCGGCATCGGGCAAGTCTTTCGGTACGCTCGCATCCAGACGGTCCGCGATATAGCTTAGCGCGGCGATGCGAGCGGCCTTTTTGTTGTTGCCGTCGAACACGCCCCAGGGGGCCCAGCGTGTGTCCGTCTGCTTGAACATCGCATGGATCGCCGAGAGATACTCATCGCGCTTGGCACGGTTGCGAAAGTCCTCTGCGGACACCTTCCAGCGCTTTTCCGGCACCGTGAGGCGATCGGCCAGCCTTTTGTCCTGGGTCGCCTGGGTGACGTGCACGAAGGCCTTGATGATCGTGGTCCCACCATCGACCTGCTGCGCCTCGAACTCGTTGATCTCGTCATAGCCGCGCTTCCACTCGCGCTCGCTGCAATAGCCTTCGACGCGCTCCACCAGAACGCGGCCATACCAGGATCGGTCGAACACGCACACTTCGCGGCTGCCGGGCAGCTTTTGCCAGAAGCGCCAGAGGAAATGCCGGTCCTTTTCGTAAGGAGTGGGCGCGCTGATCGGCCAGACCTGGAAATAGCGCGGGTCCCATTCTGCGGTCATCCGCTTGATGATCCCGCCTTTGCCGGCCGCGTCCCATCCTTCCATCACGATGATCGCGCGCCGACCATGGACGATATGCCGCGCATGGGCGTGCGAGAGCCGCTCCTGGAGCGCCTTCAACGCTTCCGTGTAATCGCCGTCGAACGATGCGCCGTTTTCATAATCGGAAAGCTGGATGCTCATGGTCGGTTTCCTGAAAGTCTGTCTTCGCGCGCGGCATAATCGGCTTCGGCGACCTGTCGCGCACCAATGCGGTCGAGCGCGGCGTTGATGGCACGCTCGCGCGGCAACAGGGTCTGCGCCTGACCATATCGCGTCCGTGCGCCCTCCAGATCGCCACGCTGTTCCGCGCACAGCGCCAGGTTGAACACGATCGAGCTCTGGCCGGGTACCTCGCTATCGAGCGCCTGCCAGATATCGCACGCGCCCTGAGGATCGCGCGCGGTCGCCTTGAGTGCATTACGGAAGCGGTTGGACCGATCCTTGTCGAGCCCCTTGCGCACCTCCAGCACGCGGATCGCATCGACGCGATACACCGGTGCAATATCCAGCCGCACCTCCGCTATGGCATTGCCGATCAGGGCAGATACCGTGTCCTCGACGCTGCGCGCTGCTGCGCGGTCCGGGCACCAAACGATCTGGTCGCGCTCCTGCATCTGTCGCTGGTACACGATCGCCCCATCATCGACCCGCGCCATCCGAAGCGACGGGCTGAGGGTGACCGTCCGACGCTGGCAGCGGATCTTCTGGTTTTCTTCGCGCAGACATTTGTCGTTGCCATCGCGCTCGACGCAGACCTTGCGGTTTTCCTCGACCGGCTGGTTCTGCACGGCGGCATTGGCGATGCCCGACAAGATCGCGTCGGCAGGCGCGGACGATCGTTCGGCGACCACGCGAAAGTAAGGCTGCCCATAAATCGCCAGTTCCGCGAGCATCCCTTCCAGCGCGAATGACAGTTCCCGCCCCTCGCGCCCGCCAAAGCGTTCGACCACCAGCGAGCCGACGTCCGCTGCAGCACGCACCCGCGCCGGATACAGGCCTTCGATTGTCAGCGTTTCGGCAGAGGCTGGAGCCGACACCAGCCCGCCTGCCATCGCCAATATCGCCGTCACTGCGCGAAGTTTCCACGCAGTTCTCTTGAACCTCCCGATCATGTCCGCAGCCCCCACAGTTACCCCATGTCGGACCATCGCCCGAATCCGCTGAAATGTAACATGTTTCTGAGCCAAGTCATGGGCCAAAGCTGAGCCGTGGGTCATCATCGCGCTTCTCACGCAGGAAGGCAGCGGACGCCGTATTCGAGAAACGTCGCATCCTCTGTGATGACGATGGCTTGCTCGGCAACAGCTTGTGCGATGATAAGGTGATCGAAAGGGTCGCGGTGATGCAACGGCATTGCCTCGAGGACCTTCAGATGCGCCGGTTTCAGATTAACAATCGTCATCCCTTGATCGATCAGCGCATCCATCACTGCTGCGCCGCTGTCATCCATCTTGCCGATGCGGTGCTTGACAGAAATCTCCCAGGGCGTCGCGATGCTTACCAGTATCTGGCTATCCGGATCAGCGATGAAGCTGCGCGCGCGCTGCCCCAGCCGCGAGTTATCCTGCAACCACCAGAGCAACACATGGGTATCGAGCATCAGCCGCAAGGTCGGGCGCTCCGCACTTACTTGGCGGGCCAGACCTCGTCGTCGTCTTTGCCCTCCATGGCATCAATCAGCCATTGCGGAGTGTCGTTGAAATCTTCCGACATCTGAATCCGCCCCCGCAAAGCCCCGGGCTGCCGGGGCTTTTTGAGTGGCACGAACTCGCTTGCCGGTGGCAAAGATGGCGCGGCAACGAAAGACTGCGGCATTTCACGCACTCCGGCTGTCGACGCATCAGCAGCCGCGTCACCCGATGCGACACTCTGCAGATACGCCTTGACCATGGCCGAAAGCGACGTGCCCAATTCGGCGGCGCGGATCCGCGCCAGCCGGTGGGTTTCGTCATCGAGTGCGATGGTCACGTTCTTCATCACCATCGCAGTACCACAGTTTCACAGTGCAGACAACTCAGCCCTTGGGCGTCTCAGCCACCCGGATGTTCAGTTCGCGCAACTGCTTGAGGCTGACCGGCGACGGCGCGCCCATCATCAGGTCTTCGGCCTTCTGGTTCATCGGGAACAGCACGACCTCGCGGATGTTGGGCTCGTCGGCGAGCAGCATGACCATACGGTCAACGCCGGGAGCCGAACCACCATGCGGCGGCGCGCCATATTTGAACGCGTTGATCATGCCCGAGAAGTTCTTCTCGACGTCTTCCTTGCTGTAGCCTGCGATCTCGAACGCCTTGTACATGATGTCGGGGCGGTGGTTCCGGATCGCGCCCGACGACAGCTCGACGCCATTGCAGACGATGTCGTACTGCCAGGCGAGGATGTCGAGCGGGTCCATCGTCTCCAGCGCTTCCATCTCGCCCTGCGGCATCGAGAACGGGTTGTGGCTGAAGTCGATCTTCTTGGCGTCCTCGTCATATTCGAACATCGGGAAGTCGACGATCCAGCAGAACTTGAACACGCCCTGCTCGATCAGGCCCAGCTGCTCGCCCACCCGGGTGCGCGCTGCGCCAGCGAGCTTCGCTGCTTGCAGCTCCTTGCCTGCGGCGAAGAACACGCCGTCATTGGGACCGAGGCCGAGCTCGGCGATCAGCTTGGCGGTGCCTTCCTCGCCATGGTTCTTGGCGATCGGACCGCCGGGGACGCCATCGCGGATGTTGATGTAGCCCAGGCCCGCATGGCCCTCGCCGCGCGCCCAGTCGTTCATGTCGTCGAAGAACTTGCGGCTCATCGCGCCCGCACCCGGAGCGGGAATCGCGCGGACCTTGCCGCCCGAACCCACGATCTTGTCGAACAGGCCAAAGCCCGATCCCTTGAAGTGGTCCGTGACATCGCTGATCACCAGCGGGTTGCGCAGGTCGGGCTTGTCCGAGCCGTATTTCAGCATCGATTCGCGATAGGGAATGCGCGGGAATGCGCCTTCGGTCACTTCCTTGCCATTGGCGAATTCCTTGAACACGCCGCCCAGAACCGGTTCCAGTGCCGCAAACACGTCGTCCTGCGTCACGAAGCTCATCTCAAGGTCGAGCTGGTAGAACTCGCCAGGGCTGCGGTCGGCGCGCGCGTCTTCATCGCGGAAGCACGGCGCGATCTGGAAATAACGGTCGAAGCCGGCGACCATCAGCAGCTGCTTGAACATCTGCGGCGCCTGGGGCAGCGCATAGAACTTGCCCGGGTGGACGCGGCTTGGGACCAGATAATCGCGCGCACCTTCAGGCGACGAAGCGGTCAGGATCGGGGTCTGGAACTCGGTAAAGCCCTGATCGACCATGCGCTTGCGCAACGAAGCGATGACCTGCGAGCGCAGCATGATGTTGCGATGCAGCCGTTCGCGGCGCAGATCGAGGAAGCGATAGCGAAGGCGAATGTCCTCAGGATACTCCTGCTCGCCCGCCACCGGCATCGGCAACTCTTCAGCCGCGGACTGGACGATCACTTCGGTGGCGCGCACCTCGATCTCGCCCGTCGGCAGATTGGCGTTCACCGTCTCCGCCGAACGAGCCACCACATTGCCGGTCACGGTCACGACGCTTTCCACACGCAGCCGCTCGAGCGCAGCAAAGGCGGGGCTGTCGAAATCGGTGACGATCTGGGTCAGGCCATGATGGTCGCGCAGATCGATAAACAGCAGGTTGCCATGGTCGCGCTTGCGATGGATCCAGCCCGACAGGCGAACCTGCTGGCCAACGTCGGATGCGCGAAGCGCGGTGCAGGTGTGAGTGCGATATGCGTGCATGGGAAACCGTCAATCCTGATCGTGACAACAAGCGCCATGACCCTGCACTCTGCAGGGCCGGCCCATAGCGCGGCTAACACAGCGCCACCGCCATTTTGTCAAGCTTTGTGCACCTGATCGGCGGATGCGCTGCGATTCAGATCAACGCCAGATGCGTCATGCCATCGCTGCCGAATACCGCCAGATCGCCCGCATCGGCCATGATCCGGCGCTGGGCGGCGCGAAAACGGGCATCGTCGGCGCCATAGTCCGCCGCCACCCGGGTCGCATCCAGGTCGTTGGTCTTGCCCCGGTGCCGTGTGAAACGGATACCCAGACCATCGAGCCTGGCCACCACTGCGCGATAACTGCGATGGCTGACATCGCTGCGCGGACCTTTTATGAAATGATAGACCCACATGACTTTCCCGCCGTGTCGGATTAGGCACACGTCACATGGCGGATGGCTGGATGTTCGTTCCGACCGGCTTCAAGGACGATCATCCTTGCGCCGATGCATGCGGGACCCTGTCAAAGTTTGCGACATTGACGGCACGCTGTATAGGTTCGACATGCAAATCCATCCATTAATTACCGACACCGATTCCCTCGCACGGCTGTGCACCCGTCTGGCGCAGTCGGACTTCGTCGCCGTCGATACCGAGTTCATGCGCGAGAACACCTATTGGCCGGAACTGTGCCTTGTGCAGATCGGCAATCTGGAAGAGGCAGCAGCGATAGACCCCAAGGCGCAGGGGATCGATCTGGGTCCACTGCTCGACCTGCTGACCGAGAATCACGACGTGCTCAAGGTTGTTCATGCCGGGCCGCAGGATATCGAGATCATCTTCAACCTTACCGGCAAGACGCCCACTCCCCTGTTCGATACCCAGGTGGCGGCGATGGCATTGGGCCAGGCCGAACAGATCGGCTATGCCAATCTCGTCGAAAGCTGGCTCGGGTTGACCGTCGACAAGGGTGCGCGTTTCACCGACTGGTCGCGAAGGCCGCTGGAAGCACGTCAGATCGACTATGCCATCGGCGATGTGACGCACCTTGCAAAAATCTTTCCCAAGATGCTCGACAAATTGCGTCGCACCGGGCGCGGGGCGTGGCTCGATATCGAGATGGAGAAGCTGGGCGATCCGCGCCAGTACAAGCCCGATCCCGACACCTTGTGGCAGCGCATCCGCCCGCCGGGGCGCAGCGCGCAGATTCTGGGCCGGATGCGGGCGCTCGCCTGGTGGCGCGAGACCGAAGCGCAGGACAAGAACCTGCCGCGCGGGCGCATCATGAAAGACGAGACGCTGGCCGACATCGCCGCTCACCCGCCATCGACCCAGAGCGATCTGGGCAAGGTGCGCGGCCTTTCCGCCGCCTGGCGCGAGAACGACATCGGCGCGCGAATGATGGATGCGCTGATTGCTGCGCGTCCGCTGAGCCCCAGTGAGATGCCGCCCAAGAGCCCGCGCGGGCCTGCATTGGGAAAGGAAGGCGCGCTCGTCGCTGACCTGCTCAAGCTGCTGCTCAAGATCCGCTCGCGCGAGATCGATGTCGCCGCGCGGCTGCTGGCGCGCAGCGACGATCTGGAGGCGCTGGCCGCTGGCGTACGCAAGAACCTGCCGATTCTCGAAGGCTGGCGTTATGAACAGTTCGGCCGCGACGCGCTTGCGCTGGTCGAAGGGCGCATGGCCTTTGCCATTGCCGACGGCCGGATCAAGATGACGTTGACCGAACTGGCGGCTCAGCCGCATCCCGAAGTGGAAGCCACGGTGGCCGCGGCGCTTGCGGAGCAGCCATGACGTCGTACCTGCCCACGCTCAAACAGCTGCAATATCTCGTGGCACTGGAAGAGCATGGCCATTTCGGCAAGGCGGCGGATGCCTGCTATGTGACCCAGTCGACGCTGTCGGCGGGTCTGCGCGAACTGGAGACGCTGCTGGGCGTGGTGCTGGTCGAACGCACCCGGCGCGTCGTGCGGTTCACGCCGCTGGGCGACAAGGTGGTGGCCAAGGCACACCGTATCCTGCGTGAAGCCGAGGAACTTTCCGACCTCGTCCGCTCATCGGGCAAGCCGCTCACGGGCGATCTGCGGATGAGCGTCATCCCGACCATCGCACCGTTCCTGCTCCCGCGGCTGCTGCCGGGGCTTCGGCGCGAACAGCCCGATCTCAAGCTCTTTTTGCGTGAGGAAGTGAGCAGCGCTGCTGTCGAATCGCTGCATCACGGCCAGGTCGATTGCGCGCTGCTGGCTCTGCCCTTTCCCGCAGGGGACGTCGAGCACGAAACCCTGTTCCTCGATCCGCTTTACGTCGCCTTCCCCAAGGACGATCCGCGCGACCCGCCCGAATTCGTGCTGCCCGAGCTGATCGACGAATCGCGGTTGCTGCTGCTCGAAGACGGGCACTGCCTCAAGGACCATGCGCTGGCCGCCTGCAACCGGCCCGAGCTGCGCGCCAGCGCGATGATGTTCGGCACCTCGCTGCACACGTTGGTGCAGATGGTCGACAACCGGCTGGGGCTGACACTGCTGCCCCAGATCGCTATCGATGCGGGAATATTGAACAACACCGATATCGTTGCGCGCCCGTTGCTTGCAGACCATGCCTCACGCGACATCGCGATCATCTGGCGCCGCAACAGCCCGCGCGCCGAGGAATTTCGCATGCTTGCCGAAATCCTGCGGCGGGGACATGCCGAGGGCAAATGCACGGTCTGACGCCTTGTCTCCCCTTCCGCTTGCGGGAGTGGAGACGCATCTCTCAATCCATGTGTTTCAGGCCGACCCGCAGATAGTCCCAGCCGGTGAGCAGGGTCAGGATAGCAGCGGTCCACAGGGCCCCTATCCCCAGATGCTGCATCCAGGGCTGGCCCGGAAAGCCGCCGGCAAAGATCAACGTGCCGAGCGCCAGAAGCTGCAATGTCGTCTTCCATTTGGCCAGTTGCGACACCGGCATCGAGACCTGCAGCCCCGCCAGAAATTCCCGCAGCCCCGACACGGTGATCTCGCGCAGCAGGATGATCAGCGCCGCGATGACGTGCACGCCATCGATATTATCGTTGGCGCACAGGATCAGGATCACTGCCGCCACCATGATCTTGTCGGCAATGGGATCAAGGAAGATGCCCAGCTTCGAAACCGCACCCTGGGCGCGGGCGAGATAGCCGTCGAAATAATCGGTGATGCCCATGAGGCAATAGACGACAAACCCCAGCAGATAGCCTGTCGCCCAATCCGGCCACCACAGCAAGGCGGCCAGCAGGGGGACGGTGACGATACGCGAAAGCGTCAGGATGTTGGGCAGCGTGAGCATAAGATGCGTGCCTCTTAACGGCATTTGCGCAGGATGGAAATGGCTTGACCGGCCCCGCATCCATCCCGATACCCCCGCCAAGGCCTGTAGCTGCACTCCAACCCTTTCCCGGGCGTGATGGCAGCATCAAGGTCGGCGGATAAATCGCAGAGGAATTGACAGCATGGCATCCGCTGGCGCGCTTTTGAACAAAAGGCGCTTTCTACCCCTGTTCGTGACGCAATTGCTCGGGGCCTTCAACGACAACCTCTACAAGAATGCGATGGTGCTGTTCGTCGTCTACAGCGTCTACAATGACGAAACGGCGGAAACCTGGTTCAGTGCAATCGCCACGGCCGTTTTCATCATTCCCTTCTTCCTCCTCTCCGCGCTGGCAGGGCAACTCGCCGATACCCGCGACAAGGCGAGCATCATCCGGATCGTCAAGTTCTGCGAGATCATCATCATGCTGGTGGGTGGCAGCGGCCTGTATATGGCATGGGCCGGGCTGGCGGTGCACTCGATCGCAATACCGCTGATGATGCTGGCGCTGTTTGCCATGGGCATCCACTCCACCTTTTTCGGCCCGATCAAATACGCCATTTTGCCGCAGCATCTCAACGATGACGAGGTGTTGGGCGGCACCGGGTTGGTCGAGGCGGGGACCTATATCGCCATCCTGCTGGGGACCATTCTTGCAGGCTGGCTGCCGGTGGAAGTGGCCGGCATCGCAGTGGTGGCAACCGCGATCATCGGCTACATCACCGGGCGTCAGGTGCCGACCGCACCGGCCATGATCGACCGAACAAAGCTCGACTATAATTTCATTCGCGCCTCGATTGCGCTGATTCGCGCGACGATGAAGGTGCGTCGCGTATTCTTGGCAATCGTCGCGATCAGCTTCTTCTGGACCATCGGCGCAGTGCTGTTCATCCAGTTTCCGCCGCTTGCCAAGAACGTGCTGACCGCCAGCAAGGAAGTGGCCAGCCTGTTCCTCGTCGTGTTCTCGATCGGCGTTGCCACGGGATCGGTGGCGATCAACGCCTTGCTCAAGGGCACGGTGTCCGCGCGCTATTCTCCCATCTCGGTGATCGCCATGGGGCTGTTCGTCGTGGCGTTCTTTTTTGTGTGCCGCCAATGGGTGCCCGATACGAACGGGTCGCTGTTCACCGTGGGTGAGTTCATAACCCATTCCATGGCTATCCCGCTGCTGCTGTCACTGCTGGGCATCGCGGTGGCCGGCGGGATGTTCGTCGTGCCGCTTTATGCCTTCCTCACCACAACGGTGCACAAGAGCGAGGCCGCGCGCACCATTGCGGCCAACAATATCGTCAATTCAGGGGCGATGGTGATCGGCTCGCTGATCGCGATCGGCCTCAGCCTCGCCGGTCTGGCGGTGATCCATCAGTTACTGCTCAGCGCCGCGATGTGCCTGGTTGCGGCCTGGCTGGGGCATTTGCTGCATCAGGCCAGCCTTGAGCCACATGGCGACCATGAATTCGACGGTGTGTGACCCGCTAGTCGACGATCCGGACCAGCTTGCGCTCGAGCGGCGCCAGCACGCCTGACAGCTCGTGCCCGCGCTTGAGCACCGCACCGCCTTCGCCGACCAGCACCCACATGCCCTGTTTGCGACGCAGGGCGGGGCGCTTTTCGATGCGGAATTCAGGACGTTCGGCCGCGCGGCGAAAGCAGGAGAAGATCGCGGCATCGCGCCCCAGCTCGATTGCATAATCGCGCCACAGCCCGGCTGCGACCATGCGCCCGTAAAGGTCGAGGATGCGATTGAGTTCCTGCCGATCGAAGCCGGTCTGGTTCGCCGTCCCGCCTGCCAGCGGGAACAGGGAGACATTGCTGCCCGGGTTCAAGCTTCAGCCTCAGTGTGCATGAGCATCAGGCTGCGGTTCCGGTATCGCGGTCCGGGGCCTTTGCATCGCCGCCGCGCGTGCCATTGCGGGCCTCGTCGCGCTCGTCGATCAGCTGTCGGATCCGCTCCTGCATCTGCAGGATCTCGCACTGGAGCAGCTCGAGCTTCTGCGTCGAAGGGTCGAAGGTCTGGCTGCATGGGGTGCCATATTGCACGAAACCGCGCTGCTTTTCCGCGGCGTCCACCGGGGTGGGCCGTGCAGGAATGCCCACCATCACCGATCCGGGAGCGACATCGCGGGTGACCACGGCATTGGCGCCGATGCGCGCGCCCTTGCCGACCGTCAGCGGGCCAAGGATCGCAGCGCCCAGGCTGACGATGACGTCGTCCTCGATCGTCGGATGGCGCTTGCCTGCAACACCATCGGTCGGATTGCGCCCGCCCAGCGTCGCGCCCTGATAGATGGTGACGTTGTCACCGATCACCGCGGTCTCGCCGATCACGACAAACCCGTGGTCGACGAAGAAAAACCGTCCGATCTGCGCGCCAGGATGAATGTCGATCGCAGTCAGAAAGCGTGAGATGTGGTTGATCAGCCGGGCAAGGAAATACAGCTCGCCCTTGAACAGCCAGTGCGCCACCCGGTGCAGGCCAAGCGCCAGCACGCCGGGATACAGCAGGATTTCCCATCGGGAGCGGGGGGCCGGATCGCGCACGCGGATCGAATCCAGATATTCGCTCAATGCGCCGAACATGCGCCATTCCTTCAGCTGTGATGCCCGTGTAGATAGAGGATGGCAGGTCGATTTACCAGACCCCGGCGGCAATCAGCTCAAGCTCAGCGCTGCGCGCAGCCCCAGAAACTGGCCCAGGCGCCGCAATCTTCGCTCGACGACCTCGCCATAAAGCGCCCTGTCCGAAGGATGAAGCACAAGGTGCAGCGTCTCGCCGTCGCGCTGCAAATGGCTGCGCTTGAGAACATCATGCGTCCCTGCGCCCAGCCGCTGGGCCAGCCGCATCGCAAGCCCCCAGCCGATCGCCCGATCCAGCATTTCCGGCGATGCGACCTGCGCCTTCAGCGGAAACGCGCGCGGTCCGCCACCGAAGTTGGTGTAGAGCGCCTGGCCTATCATCGAGCGGCCGATCACGTCGATGCCCACCCAGTTGCCGTGAAGCGCAATCTCGAGTCCGCGTTCGGCGCGGAAATCCGGGCTTGCCTGCCATGCGACATCGGATAGATGGCACGCCGCCATCAGCCAGCGCTGCCATTGCGGCGGATCGTCGGGGAACACCCTGGCGATCCAGTCGAAAAGCGGCTGTGCATCGTCGCCGAAGCGCGACTGGAGCTGGCCGAAGCGGTCGGCCGCCACCAGCAGCGGGTCGCGTTTGCGGACATCCTCATCCATCCGCGCATATAACAGCCCTTCGCGCAGGCCATAGGACGAGACGATGAACTCGCTGGGATTGATATGGCCGCGCATCAGCCGCAGCAGCGCGATCGCATCGGGAAGCGTCTCGATCCGCGACGGCGCAAGTCCCGTGGCCTGGCGCACAGCATCGCGGTCCATCGCGCGCAGCCCCGCCAGCACCTCTTCGGGGCGGGCGACATCGATCCTGTGCTGATGGAGAACGCGCAAGGGATAGGCCGCAAGGTGCATGTCGAGCCGGGCAAAGGCACGCCACGATCCGCCGACCAGATAGAGCGGCTTGCCGGGATGCTGGGCAAGCCAGGGATAAGGCTCGGTCATCTTGCGCACAGCGCGCGGCAGCGCCGACGGATCTCCCTGGCGGACGGCTGCGGCGCGCAGCACGCCGAGCGGCATGGTCGCCGTTTCCAGCACGGCGCCGCCGCCGATCAGCGCCAAGTCGAGACTGCCACCACCCAGGTCGCCAACGATGCCATCGGCCTCGGGGATCGCGGACAGCACGCCGAGTCCGGATATCCGCGCCTCGTCATCGCCCGAAAGGATGATGATATCGAGCCCCAACGTCCGCACCCGCTGCGTGAACTCGTCGCCATTGCTGGCATCGCGCACCGCAGCCGTAGCAACGCAGACCGTTTCATCGACGTCCATCTCGCGCGCAACGATGCGAAACCGCTCGAGCGCATGGATTGCGCGCTTCATGGCGGCGGCATCGATCGCTCCGGTTTCGGCCAATGATCGGCCCAGCCCAGCCATCACCTTTTCATTGAAGATCAGCGCAGGGTTCCGGCGCGGGCCTGAGTAGACCACCAGACGCACCGAGTTCGAGCCGATATCGATGATCGCGGTGCGATACAGATGCGCCGGCTGGTTCTGCTTGCGAATGAAAAAATCCATAAGTGGCCCGGTCAATCCTCGCGCGGCGCGCGGCGGTGGAGGCTGAGCTTGGGCACCGCATCGCTGTTCTTGAGTGCGGTACCACGCCCGGACAGCGACGGATTTGTCATGAAGTACCTGTGCAGGTTGAAGGGCTTGTCGTCTGGACGGATGCGGATGTAGCGGCCATCGCCGTCAAGCTCCCAGCTCTGTTCGTTGTCGAGCAGGTTGGCGACCATCACCTGCTCGAGCACCTGATCGTGCACGGTGGGGTTCTGGATCGGCAGCATGTATTCAACGCGCCGATCGAAATTGCGCGGCATCCAGTCGGCCGAGCTGATGAACACCTTGGCCTTGTCGTTGGGCAGCGCGTCGCCATTGCCGAACGCCCAGATGCGGCTGTGTTCCAGAAAGCGCCCGACCACCGACTTGACCCGGATGTTGTCGGACAGTCCTGCAACGCCGGGGCGCAGGCAGCAGATGCCACGGATGACCAGTTCGATCTGCACGCCCGCGCTGCTCGCGGCATAGAGCTTTTCGATCATCGCAGGATCGACCAGCGAATTCATCTTGGCCCAGATTGCGCCGATGCGCCCCGCGCGTGCTTCTGCCATTTCATGATCGATCAGCGCGATCAGGTCGCTGCGCATGTCACGCGGCGACATCGAGAGCAGTTCAAGCTGCTCGGGCTCGACATAGCCGGTGATGTAATTGAACAGTTGCGCGGCATCCCGGCTGGCGCGCGGGTCGGCGGTGAAGAAGCTGAGATCGGTATAAATGCGCGCGGTGACAGGGTGATAGTTGCCGGTGCCGAAATGGCAATAGGTGCGGAAACCATCGGGTTCGCGCCGCACCACCATCGAAATCTTGGCGTGGGTCTTCCACTCGATAAAGCCATAGACCACCTGCACGCCAGCCCGTTCCAGCGCGCTCGCCCAGAGCAGGTTCTGCTCCTCGTCGAACCGCGCCTTGAGCTCGACCACCGCGGTCACCGACTTGCCGGCTTCCGCCGCGGCGATCAGCGCGTTGATGATCGCCGACTGCTTGCCCGCACGATAGAGCGTCTGCTTGATCGCCACGACATCGGGGTCCTGCGCTGCCTGTTTCAGGAACGCGATGACCACCTCGAAGCTCTCATACGGGTGGTGGACGACGATGTCCTTGCTTCGGATCGCAGCAAAGCAATCGCCGTTATGTTCTCGGATTCGCTCGGGAAACCTTGGCGTGAAGGCTGGAAACTTGAGGTCGGGCCGGTCCTCGTCGACCAGGGCGGCGAGATCGCCGATCCCCAGGAAGCCATCGTCCGACGACTTGTTGCCACCCTCCTGCAGCAGATTGTCGTCGAGCAGCTTCGCCAGGCCCTTGTCCATCAACCGCGAGGTCTCGAGCCGGATCACCTGCCCCCGCCGACGCCGCTTCAACGCGGTGCGAAAATAGAGCACCAGATCCTCGGCCTCTTCCTCGACTTCTATATCGCTGTCGCGGATGATGCGGAACAGGCCCGAGCCGCGCACATCATAGCCGGGAAACAGCTTGTCGGCGAAGGCGACGACGATCTTTTCGAGCGCGACATACCAGCCCTGCTCACCTGCTATCCGCAAGAAGCGAGGCATGGTGGCGGGCAGCATCACGAGTTCTCGTACCGTCTTGCCATCGGATCTTCGCCGCAGATCGAAGATCAGGCTCAGCCCCTTGTTGGGAATGAACGGAAACGGGTGTGCCGGATCGAGCGCCTGCGGGGTGAGCACCGGGAATATCTGGGTGACGAAATGCTCGCGCAGCCATGCCTTGTTGGCCGCGTCCAAATCCTCGACGTTCGCTTCGACCACGCCATTATCCGCAAGCTCAGCGCGCAGGTCACTCCAGACCTGCTGCTGCTCGGCGTTGAGGCGGTCGACGGCGTGTTCGATTTCGACCAGCTGCTGCGCTGGCGTGCGCCCGTCTGCGGAGCGTTCCTCGACATGCTCGGCCACCTGCCCGACCAGCCCGGCGACACGGACCATGAAGAACTCGTCGAGGTTGTTGCCGGAGATCGACAGGAAGCGCAGCCGTTCGAGCAGGGGATGGCGCGGATTGCACGCCTCTTCCAGTACACGGTCGTTGAACGCCAGCCAGCTCAGCTCGCGGTTGAAATATCGGCGGGCAGAATCGGCCGGGTCTGCCGGGCCGGAATGTTCAATCTGTGTCGGTTGATCCGCCATCGGTTCCTGCCAGTATTGCCAGTGCGTCGCGAACCAGTCTTTGGCCGATTGGGCGCTGCATTGCCAGCGCCATCTCGTCAATCTTGCGCGCCAGGGCGCCGATCGCGGGATAGGAACGCTCGACCCGGAGGGCGGCATAGCCTGCCATCGCATCGGGCAGGGCCAGGCCTGCGCGCGCCAGCAGCTTTTGCAGCAGCAATGCGCTCATCTCCTCATCTGGCGGCGGAATTTCGACCAGCAGCGACGCCCCAAGCCGCGACAGCAGATCGGGCAACCTGATGCCCCATTCGGCTGGCGGCCGATCTGCCGCGAACAGCACCGGCGAGCCCTGAACCTGCGCGCGGTTCCAGGCATGAAACAGCGTCTCGTCGCTTTCGTCATCGGCATTGTCGATGAAGCATCCGCCCGATCCGGTGACGAACGCACGACCGATCGTCGTCTTGCCCGACCCTGCAGGGCCGATCAGCACCGCCGCACCAAAGGGCAGCCGCGTCCAGTCGAACAGACGCTCTATCGCGGCGCGATTCGAATCGGTGACCAGAAAATCGCTGTCACCCTCCGGTCCGGCTGCCGCAAAGGGCAGTACGAACTGGCCCGTCATCGACTGATTATCCCCCGCCACCGGGCGCCGGCGCAGCGGCCTGGGGTCGCGAGATTCGCAGCACACCTGCACCCTGCTGCACCCGATAGCCGCGCGCCTCGAGCGCACCACGCAGCGCGTCGATCTCGATTGTCGCGTTGACCTGGATCACCGAGGTTCCACCGAGCGCGAGGCTGGCAGTATTGGCCGACTGAACCCCCGGGATACCGCGCAGCAGACGTTCGCCAGCCTGGACGGCGGCGACATCGGGGGTCTCGAACTGGATAGAAATAATCTGCGGGCCGCTGGTCAGGCCCCCGCTTTCCACCGGCAGGTCTTCGGCAATGCTGTCGTCGAGGATGTCCTCGACGATCCCGACCGGCTTTTCGATGATCAGTGACGAATCGGGCCGCAGCTCGCCCGAGCGCACCGCTCCGGCATAAATGCGGTCGAGCCGCTGGATCGCTTCGTCCAGCATCGCATTGAGCCCGTCGCTGCTGCTTGCCTTGAGCGTGAAGGCTCCAAGCAACCGGCTATCGGGCCCGAAGCGGGCAGCGAAGCGCCCGGTGATCGGTCCACCTGGATATTGCCGCTCGATATGCGCCACCGGCACGACCACATCCGCGGCGCCGAACTGGTCGAGGATCAACCGCCACCAGGTGCGGCTGCGGCGACCCGATTGTGCGGCGTTGACCAGCAGCGAATCCGCGCCCGACCCATGCGGGCGGATATAATCGACAACGCTTTCGGCGGTGCGATAGCGCGCCCACGCCGCCTGCCACGGCGTGCGGCTTTCGAACGTCTGCGCCGAACCACCGCTGATATAGACCGGGATCACGAGCATCGGGGCCGAACGCAGCACCGATCCGCTGACGCCCAGCAGTTCGCCGGCGCGCGCACGATCGAACAATACGCCCAGGGTCGCGATATAGCGGCGAGGACCGATCTGCTCGTATTCGACCACGATGGCCGAGACGATGCCATCGAGCGCCGAATCGCTGAGCTTGGGCGCGGCACCCGAGCGGTTCGTCTGGGCCCACAATTTTGCCCAGCCCTTGCGCTGGGCATCACGCCAGGCATTGGAGCGCGCTTCCTGCGCGTTCTTGCCCGACGCATCGACCTTGACCCCGCTGACCTCGAAATCGCCACCGCTGGCAATCGGCGGAATTCCGCGATCCCCTTCGATCTGCGCATAGACGATGGCCCCCAGAACCAGCAGCAGCGGGAGCAGGATGATGGCGATCCACGCGCGCGAAAATGTCGGCGCTGGGCGGCTCAGGGACAGGCTGTTGGTCAAGATATCCTTAGCTTCAATCAACCGTGCAAAGTGATGAACCCCGGCGCATTGATCGCTGGAGGTCGTTTGGCGGCCCTTTTGGCGACAATGGCGTGGAAATCCAAGCGAGAAGTCGCTAACCGCTCAGCCCATGACTGACAAGACCGGCGATACGCCCCCATCCGAATCCTATAGCTACGCCCAGGCAGGGGTTTCGATTGCCGCCGGCAATGCGCTGGTCAAGGCTATCGGCCCGTTGGCAAGGGCGACCGCGCGTCCCGGCGCCAATGCCGAACTGGGCGGATTTGGCGGCTTTTTCGATTTGAAGGCGGCGGGCTTCCGCGATCCGTTGCTGGTCGCGGCCAACGACGGCGTCGGCACCAAGGTCAAACTCGCCATCGACCATGACCGCCATGACGCCATCGGCATCGATCTGGTTGCGATGTGCGTCAACGATCTGATCGTCCAGGGCGCAGAGCCGCTGTTCTTCCTGGATTATTTCGCCACTGGCAAGCTCGACACCGGCATTGCCGAACGCGTCGTCGCAGGCATCGCCGAGGGCTGCAAGATGGCCGGTTGCGCGTTGATCGGCGGCGAAACGGCAGAAATGCCGGGCATGTACGCCGATGGCGATTATGACCTTGCAGGCTTTTGCGTCGGCGCGGTCGAGCGTGACGAAGTGTTGACCGGCGGCAAGGTGAAGCCGGGCGACGTACTGCTCGGCCTCGCCTCGTCGGGCGTTCACTCGAACGGCTATTCGCTGGTCCGCCGCTTGGCATTCGACAAGGGTTGGAAGATGAATCGTCCAGCGCTGTTCGATCAGGACGTTCTGCTGATCGACGCGCTGATCGCGCCGACACGAATTTACGTCTCGGCGCTGCTGCCCGTGGTCAAGTCGGGCCGCATCGCCGCAATGGCGCACATCACCGGCGGCGGACTGCTCGAGAACATTCCGCGCGTGCTGCCCGATGGCGCCCACGCGCATGTCGATGCCGACGCTTGGACCCAGCCGCGGCTGATGGCGTTCCTCCAGGCGCAGGGCCGTATCGAGCCCGAGGAAATGGCGCGCACCTTCAATTGCGGCATCGGCATGGTGCTGGTGGTCGATGAAAGCGACGTCGCCTCGGTCACAGCGGACCTTGAGGCGGCGGGCGAGACCGTCCACCGCGTCGGCCAGATCGCGGCCGGCGACAAGGGCTGCACCGTCAGCGGATCGGTTGAAACCTGGAGCGCCAGGGCGGCGTGGAGCGCCACCCATGCGGGCTAAGCCTGCCACTCTCCCCTCCCGCAAGCGGGAGGGGCAGCGCGGCTTGCCGCGCGGGGTGGGCCCAAGA
>JBKBTF010000033.1:0-38757 GCA_046291395.1 Blastomonas sp.
GCGGGGGTGGCGGGGCAGCGAGGCGCACACCGTTTTCATTGGCGCGATCTCGCTGCCCCTCCACCATTCGCTGCGCGAACGGTCCCCCTCCCCCAGCAAGCTGGGGGAGGATTTTAGGGGGTTAAGCCCCATCGGCGGTGATATCCGCATTCTCGTTCTCGCCACCCGGCGCGCCGTCGGCGCCGAGCGAATAGAGATCGAACGCGCCGGTCGTGCCCGGGCTGATGTACTGATACGGGCGGCCCCAGGGGTCCTGCGGCAGTTTCTTTATATAGCCGCCACTGCGATAGCGGCCCGGCTGCGTCAAAGTCGGCGGCGGGGTCATCAGCGCGTTCAGGCCCTCAGCCGAGCCCGGATAGGCAAGGTTGTCGAGCCGGTACATCTCGAGCGCTTGGCTCAGCGTCGCGATGTCGCTGCGCGCCTTTTCGGTCATCGCGCGATCCTGGCTCGGTAGCACGTTGATGACCACGACGGTCGCGAGCAGGCCGATGATGAAGATCACCACCATCAGTTCGACGAGGGTGAAGCCATTGGCGCGCTTGCGCGCCTCGGGCGAGCGGCGCTTCAACAGCGCGGATCGTAAATTCAACATGTTGGTCCTCATAAGCCAGTCAGGTTCTGAAGCTGCAGGATCGGCAGCAGGATCGAAAGGATGATCAAGGCGACCACCCCGCCCATGACCACGATGATCGCAGGCTCGAGCAGCGCCATCGCGGTGGTGGTGAAATTCTGGAACTCGCGCTCCAGATATTCGGCAGCGCGCTCGAGCATGGTGTCGAGCTGGCCCGCGCTCTCGCCGCTGGCGACAAGATAGACCAGCAGCGGCGGAAACGTTCCCGCATTGCGAAGCGCGCCAGACAGCGATCCACCCGAGCGGATCGATTCGACCGCCTCCTCCAGCGCCTCACGCAGCACCGCGTTGCGCACCGTGCGCGTCGTCAGCTTCATGCCTTCGAGCAACGGCAGCCGGCTGTGCACCATCGTCGCCAGCGTCCGCGCCAGCTTGGCCGCGTTCATGTCGCGGATCAGCCGACCGATCAGCGGCAGCTTAAGCAGCATGCCATCGAAACGGTATTTGAACGCCTTGTTCTTCATTGCCCGCCAGAAAGCGAACCCAGCCAGCACCATCGCGATGAACAGCGCAAACCACCAGGTGCTGAGGAAATCGGAAAGCCCGATGACGATCCGGGTGATCAGCGGAAGCTGGGTCTGCGCGTTGTCGAACTGTTCGACCACGCGCGGCACCACCGAGATCATGAGACCCGCGACCACACCGAAGGCGACCAAAGTCAAAATGATCGGGTAGGCGAGTGCCGAGATGATCTTGCCGCGCACCTCGGCCTGCTGCTCGAGCAGCGCCGCCAGCCGCTCGGTGATCACTGGAAGCGATCCCGAGCTTTCGCCCGCGCTGATCATCGCGCGGTAGAGCGGTGGAAAGCTGCGCGGCTCGCGCGCCATCGCCTCTGCCAGCGACTGGCCCTCCATCACCCCGCCATGCACGTTAATCAGCACATCGCGGGCATTGGCCTTTTCGGTCTGGCGGCTGATCGTGCGCAGGGCCTCTTCGAGCGGGCTGACGCTCATCAGCGACGACATCTGCCGGGTAAACAGCGTCAACTGCTTGGGGCTGAGCCGCGCGGTGCGCTGCGAGATCAGGGCCTTGCGTGGCGGTGCAGGCGACACGGTGACGATATGAAACGCCTTGCGGATCAGCGCCGCGCGCGCCTGGGCATCCGAGGCCGCACTGATCCGCCCCTGTCGCTCGCGCCCGGCGGAATCGATCACCTTATAGGCAAAGTCAGCCATCAGGCTCTCAGCGGTTCGGGCACCGGCTCGGCCTCGCGCCGCGAGATGCGGATCGCCTCTTCTGCGGTCGTCTGCCCGGTGCGGACCAGTTCGCGCGCCGCCGAGCCCAGATTGGGCGCGTTGAGGAAGGCATGCCGCGAGATGATCGCCTCGTCGCCGCCATCGTTGATCAGCCGGCGGATGGTCTCATCGACCCGCACCGCTTCGAACACCCCGATGCGGCCCGCAAATCCGGTGTGATTGCACGAATCGCAGCCAACCGGGCGATAGACCACGGTGCCCTTGTCGAACCCCAGCAGCGAGGCCAGCGAGCCATCGGCCTGCACCGGCTCGCGGCATTCGGGGCAAAGCCGCCGCACCAGCCGCTGCGCTACGACCGCGCGGAGCGTCGAGGCGAGCAGGAACGGCTCGATCTTCATGTCACGCATCCGGGTGATCGCGCCGATCGCGTCGTTGGTGTGGACTGTCGAGAGCACCAGATGCCCGGTGAGCGAGGCCTGCACCGCAATCTCGGCGGTCTCGTGATCGCGGATTTCGCCGATCATCACCACATCGGGATCCTGGCGCAGGATCGCGCGCAGCCCAGCGGCGAACGTCAGGCCGACCTTGGGGTTGACCTGGGTCTGGCCGACGCCCTCGATCGCATATTCGACCGGGTCCTCGACAGTGAGCATGTTGCGCGAACCATCGTTGAGCTGCTTGAGGCACGAATACAGCGTGGTGGTCTTGCCCGATCCGGTGGGGCCGGTGACCAGCACGATGCCGTTGGGTTCCGACAAGGCTTCGGCGAGGATCTTGTGGGTACGCGGGCTCATGCCCAGCAGCCCCAGATCCATGTTGGCGTTTTCCTTGTCGAGCAGGCGCAGCACGACGCGTTCACCGGCGCGGCTGGGCAAGGTCGAGACGCGCACGTCGAGCAGTTTGCCGCCGATGGTCAGCCCGATGCGGCCATCCTGCGGCACGCGGCGCTCGGCGATGTCGAGCCGCGCCATCACCTTGATGCGGCTGACGATCACGGGCGCGACATTGGGCGGCATGCGCAGCTTTTCCTGCAGCACGCCATCCATGCGCATGCGGATGACGAGGCCGGTCTCATAGGGCTCTATGTGGATGTCCGAGACCCCCTGCCGCGCGGCCTCGGCAATAATCCCGTTGATCAGCCGGATCGCCGGGGCATCGTCGGCGCTGTCGAGCAGATCCTCGGCGCTGGGCAGGTCGCTTGCCAGCATTTCCAGATCGCTGCCGTCGATGTTCATCGAGTTCGCCATGGCGGCAGCATTGCCCTCCACCGCATAATGATCGGACAGATGGCGCTCGAACTGCACCACCGGGGCGATCTCGACATCGAACGGCATCGACAGATAGCGCCGCACCTCGAGCAGGACGATCGGGTCCGCGCCCTCGCGCAGCGCGACCTTCAGCCGCCCGTCGGCCTCGCCCAGCATCACAACGCCATTGTCGCGAGCAAAGCCATAGGGAATGTCGAGCATCATCCGCGACAGGCTGCGATCGATCGACAGGTCGAGCGGCGCGTCTGCAACATCGGGGATGACCTCGTCTGCGCCGCCCTTGCGGATCTTCATGGCTGTTCTCCCGGCAACGGCTGGATCTGGCCCGGCTGGCTGGCTGGAAGCGTCGTGCTGTCCAACGGGCCATTATAGGGCATGGCGCGCGGGCTGATCACCTGATCATTCGGCCCGGCGGGCGGAGCCACCGGTATGTTGGCGCCCAAATAATCCCGCACTATGCCGTCGAGCGAAGGTTCGACCTTGGGGTTGAACTCGATCTGTGCCGCACGCACGTAATTGTAGCGCCGCGCCGCGATCGCCTGCGCGTCTTCGGCGGTGCGCAGAATGGTGGGGCGGATGAACACCATCAGGTTGGTCTTGGTGCGCTCGCGCCCGCGCGACTTGAACAATTCGCCGATGATCGGGATGTCACCGAGCAGCGGGATCTTCTGGATCGTGCGGCGCTCATTGTCGTCGAGCAGGCCGCCCAAGGCGATGATCTCGCGGTCGCGCACCGTGACCGTAGTTTTCACCTCGCGCTTGTTGATGATCAGCTCGTTGAAATCGCTGCTCACCGGCCCGACGATCGAGCTGACCTCCTGCCGTATTTCGAGCTTGACCTGGTTGCCGGCATTGATCTGCGGCTTGACCTCGAGCTCGATGCCGACATTCTGGCGCTGGATGGTGCGGAAGGCATTGTCGAAATTGTTCGACAGCGCCTCGCCGGTGCTGATCGGGATTTCCTGGCCGAACAGGATAGAGCCCTGCACGTTGTCGTTCACGGTCAGCGAGGGCGTCGACAGGATGTTCGACTCGCTGTCTTCCTGCACCGCGTTGATGATCGCGCCGAGTACGCGGTTGTTGCCGATATCGGCGGCAAAGCCGGTATAGCCGCCGCGCGCACCCAGAATCCGGTTGGCGGCATTCTGCCGCAGGAAATCGCTGACCTGGCTGTTGGTGCTGGTGGTGACCGTATTTCCGTCGCGGATGGTTGTCGTCTGGTCAAGCTCGCCCGCCAGCAGGCCGCCCGCGATATCGAGGATGTTGGGCGCTACGTTGGAAAACGGCGTGACCAGGAACGGAATGTCCTTCCCGCCGATCAGGAACTGGACGCCCAGTTCGCGCGCCACGCGGTCCGATATCTCGACGATGATCGCCTCGACCAACACCTGTTCCCGCCGGATATCGAGCTGACGCACCAGTTCGGCAAGCGAGCGCTGGACATCGACCGGTGCGGAGATGATCACCGCATTGGTCCCTTCGTAGCGGGTGATGATCGCCTGACCGCGTCCGTTGGAGAGCGCCACCGCGCCGCCAGCCGGAGTCGATGCGCCCGCAGACGCGGCGCCCCCTGCGGCTGGTGCGGATACCGCCGCGGACAGCGGCTGCATGCCGCCGCCCTGGCTGCCCGCCATCATCTGCAGTACCGGCACAAGCTGTTCGGCATCGGCATAATCGAGCCAGATCACGCGGATCTCGCTGCCATTGGCGGCGCGCGCATCGAGCTCCCGGGCAATCGCGGTGAGCCGCGCGACGGTCGGCGCGTCGCCGCGCAGTGCGACCGAATTGCTGCTGTCCACCGCGACAACCGATACCAGAGGGGCGCCGCCACCGCCTTCCGCGCCGCCGCCTGGCGCCGGGCTGAGCTGCTGCAGCGTCATCGCGATCTCTCGCGCGCCGGCATGATTGAGCGTGATCACCTGGGTGGTGGCGTTGTCGCGGTCGATCTGGCCGATCAGCGCGCGAATGCGGCGGATGTTGTCGGCATAATCGGCGACGACCAGGCTGTTGCCGCTGCGGTTGGCGGTGATCGATCCCTCGCGGCTGACCAATGGCCGCAATGTCTCGACCGCGGTGGTGGCATCGATTGCGCGGAGGCGGAAGACTTCGGTGACGAACTCATTCTGACCGCCACGGCTTCCCACCCGGCCCGGTGCGGAGGCTGCGCCATCGGTTGGCTGGATGCGATAGGCACCATTGGCGGTGGGCACCGCGATCAGCCCGTTGGCGCGCAGCGTCGAGAGAAATACCTCGAAATATTCGCTGCGGCTCAAAGGACGGTCGGTGACCACCGAAACCTTCCCCTGAACCCGCCCGTCGATGATGAACGTTCGCCCCGTGACCGTCGCCGCATCCTCGATAAAGGCGCGGACATCGGCATCGCGAATATTCAGGCTGTGCTGCGCGGCCAGAGGCCCAGTCACCATCGGGGCGAACACGAGGGCGGCGCACAGCGCCAGTGTTGAAATGTGTTTTTTCATGGTTCCGGAATGATCAGCGCGATGGGAAGGGTCTCGGTGCCGCGCTCGACGAGCAGCGACAGCCGGGCTCCGGGGCGAAGCTGCCCTGCCAGCGCCGCGCCATCCTGGGCGGAACTGACCTTGCGGCCGTTGATTTCCACGACGATATCGCCGGGCCTGAAACCGGCCTGGGCGAACACTGCGCCATCGCCCCGGGGGGTGACCGCAAAGCCGGTCGCGCGGCCGTTTTCGGTGCGCGGCGCAAAGCCGATGCCGGCGCTGATCGCCTCCGCAGTGAGCGGCCCTGCCTGAACCACGGGCAACGGTTGCACGCCTGCGGCCGGCGCCATGGCGGTATCGCCCAACGTCTCTCCAGGCGCCGACTGGTCGATGAACAGGCTTTCGCGCAATCCGCCGCGCTCCAGCACGACATGGTCGAACTGTACCTCAACCAATGTGACGCCGGGTGCGACTTCTTCGCCGACCGAGTAGCTGCTCTGCACCCCGTCCGATCCGGCGATGATCGCAGAGCCTCCACCGGAAGCCTCGTTCATCCGAAGGCCGTAAAGCGTGAGATCGAGCGAGGTCACTGCTGCGCTGGCATCGCCGGTGACGACAGCACGATCGAACCCGTCGAAGCTGGCGAACAGGGCGGCGCGCGACGGTGCGGACATCACATTGGCGGTGCGCGCCTGCCAGTCGCCCAGCGGCGCGATGGGGGTGACGATGGTCCAGACAAGCCGTGCGACCTGGATGATCAGGGCAAGGACCAGCAGCGCCCGCAGCCAGCCATACAGGCCGACCGGCAGTAATTGTGCAATCCCCCTGCCCTGAGCCGCAAACCTTGCCGACCGGAATCGGGAAAGCGAAGCGCCAAGGCCTGTCTGCGCGCCGTTGTGGGCCGCTGATGCCACGAATCACTCCCCTTCCGGGCCGATCCCCTTGGCCCTCCCTCGCTGCTAGGCGCAGTGAATGACGGTTGGATTACCAGTTTGTGACAGATATTTGAATGGAATTGCGTTGCCGCCGCCACGCTGCACGAACAAAAAGGGGGCAGGCTTACCGCCCGCCCCCTTTCAATAGGCGATGATTCGCTCGGAATGGCCCGTCAAAACTGCAGCGATGCGCTCAACTGGAACGACCGTCCGATCTCATACGCATTGTTGCGGATGATCGAGTTGTTGAGCTGCTGGAACTCGACATAGTCAGTGCTCAGCAGATTGCGGGCTTCGAACTTGAGCTCACCCAGCGAGCCGAACAGGGTAAAGCCTTCGCGCCACACGAAGTCCAGCCGGGCGCCCGTGAACTCGACCAGATCTGGCTGACCGGAGGGACCACGGTTCGTAACGCGATTGCTATTCCACGAAAGCAGCAACGTCTGCTGCGACAGCCGGTCGCCGGTGCCCTCGAGCCCGACCTGAACGTTGGCGATATGGTCGGACTGGCCAGTCAGCGGGAAGTTGTTGCGGAAGATCGCGGTAGCGGGAACCATGGCTCCACTCAGCGGATCGGCGATCATGTCGTCTGCGCTGACCTTCACATCGGACTTGGTATAGGTGTAGTTGCCCGACAGCAGTAGACGGCGCTCGGTAAACAGCCCTCCGAAATCGACAAGATCGAAATACTTCACGATCTCGATTTCACCGCCATAAAGCGTTGCCTCAGGCGCATTGGCGAAGGTCGTGAAGAAGGTTTCGCCCTGGGCAAACGCGATATTTTCGATCGGGTTGTCGATGTGCTTGTAGAATGCTGCAGCTGTCAGGCGTTCGTCCTGACCGAAGTAATATTCGAAGCGGGTCTCGAAATTGAGCAGTTCGCTGTCGATCAGAAACTGGTTGCCGAAGAACGTCCGGTCGAATTCGAGATCGAGATACTGCTGCGGCGCGAGCTCGCGGAACTGCGGGCGAGCGATGGTCTTGGAGGCCGCAAAGCGGAGCTGGACGTCGTCGGCCAGGTTCCAGGTCAGAGTCGCTGCAGGCAGGAAATAATCGTTCTTGATCCGCGTCGCGAAGATGTTGGTTCCAGCGGTGCCGAACAGATCGACCGGCAGGACATTCTGATCGCCATCCTCGTAGCGCACCCCGGCCTGTAGTCGCACTCCCGTCACCAGCTCCGCGTCGAACTGGGCATAGCCGGCGTGCACCTCGAGGTCGGCACCATAAGCGGCGGCGCCAGATGTGCCCGACGTTTCGACAAGACGGATATCGTAGGTATAGATGTTAAAGTCGGAAAGAAGAAAGTCCGGGCGCTGCTGCGACACCGCGAAGGGCAATGCGCCGGCGCCGCTCAGGAAGCGGAAATCCCGGCGGATCGAGAAACGGTCATTCTTGTAATAGGCATATCCCGCCGAGAACGTCACCGGTATGCCGATGTTGGTCTCGTAAGCGAGGTCGAGATTGGCGCCGTAGACATTGTCGTCAAGGTCGCTGAAGGCGATCCGCGCGCCTTCGCCTGCCGACTGGAGATCGTTGACGAAATCACCGGCGGCAGAGCTGAACGTATAGTCGAACGTGCGCTCATACGGCGCTTCACGTTGCGAATTGGCATAGCTTCCGCGGAAATTCATGCGGAAATCGTCGAACTTCATTTCGCCGACGAACTGAGTGTTGAAAAGTTGGCGTTCGAACCAGTTGGTGCGGCTGCGGTTGATCAGCCGGGTGTCAGAAACGCGCGAGTCGAAGCCTTCGCGGATCGAGGCATCCTTGAGCGTATCGCGGATGTACAGGTTGGTGAGCTTGAACTTGTGCTCGCCGACATCGGCGGTGAGGCCAAGCAGACCGTTGACGACGATGCGGTTTTCGGTGGTCAGGAAGCGGAAGTCGCGATCGGGGAGCAGTCCATCGACGCCATTTATCGGCACGATGCCCTGCGATGTCTGCTGAACTCCGCCGCGGGTACGCCACGTGTTGTTGATGCCCGCCGCGCCGACGATGCCCAGGGTCACGTCGCCGACGAGAAAGTTCGTCGCACCGCTGATCTGGCCCGAGAAATTGAACGGAATGTTGTTGTTGCGCTGGACAAGCGTGGTGTTGGCGTTGCCAAGGCTCGCGGTCAGGTCGCGAATTTCGGCGGGAGTGAAGTTCGCGCCTGCGCTAATGAGCTTGCCGGTCGCGAACGCATCGACCAATGGGCCCGGCAGGTCGCGCGCACCATTATCGAAGCCGGTGAAATCGGTCGATGATCCGAAATAGGTATAGCCGACCTGGCCCGTGGTGATGGTATCGCCACCGGTGCCGATTTCCAGCTTGAGGAACGGGTCGCGCGGAACTGACTTGGTGGTGAGGTTGATCGCGCCGCCGCCGAATTCGCCTGGATAATCGACCGAATAGCTCTTCTGGATGGTGGTCGAGGCAATCACGCTGGTCGGGAAGATGTCGAGCGGCACCGTGCGGCGCAGCGGATCAGGCGAGGTCAGCGGGGAGCCGTTGAGCAGTGCCAGCGAATAGCGTTCACCCAGGCCGCGCACGAATACGAAGCGCCCCCCGACCACGCTCAGGCCGGTCACGCGCTGCAATGATCCGGCGATGTCGCCATCGGCCGTGCGCGCGATATCAGCTTCGCTGAGCACCGAAAGCACTTCGGCGGTGGCCCTGATCGGGTTGGGAATGAAGCGACCACGAACAACGATCTCACTGTTGCCGCCCGCGCCCGGCCCGGAAATCTCGATCTCTTCCTGACCGGTTTCGTCCACCGGCGTTTCCGCACCACCCGGGTTCTGCGTCACGGGCGTTTCCTGCGCGAAGGCGGCTGGCGAAACCAGAGCCGAGCTGACCATCAGCAATGCAGCGAACGAAAGCGGCGTCAATTTCGCCATGAGTCCCTCCAGTATTTCATCAAAAAGGGGCGGCGGCGCTTGTCGCCCCCGCCCCGTAACCGGTCAGCGGTCTACAATCAGGTCGTCGGGATGGTCGGTACGGCGGTACAGGCAGGGGTGCTGCTGTACAGGCCGCAGGTCCAGCCCTGGAACCGGGTGTCGGCTGCATCCCGCACGGCGCCGATATAGGGCACGCTGGTGTAGAAGGATCCGCCATTGGCTGCGCTGAGGGTGGTCACGTTGAACACCGGACGCGCGGTTTCGTTCGCCCCGTTGATAAAGATCGCCGAAAGCGTCGAAGTGCCATTGGTCACGTTGTTCGATCCTGCGGTAAACAGGGCCTGGATCGCCGAAACGGCCACGTTGCCGTCGTCGGTGAACGCGTTGGGGCAGCTCAGGAACACCGATTCGAAGCGCGGCGGGCCGGCTTCGTCGCCCGCGGCACCCGCAGCCTGCATCGTCACGGCGCTATCGATGTCAAGGCACCAGCCCGGTCCCGAAATGACGCTGTTGAACGCTGCGAAGTCCATGCCGCCGCGGATCAGCATCGCCGCTTCGTCAGCGGTGGTCTGGGTCGAAACCAAGGTTGCGTTGGCCATCGACCATTTGGTGCGCGGTTCGGCGTTTTCGTTGCCGTTCGAATCGCCTTCGATCACGTGGTTGGCGCTGGCGGTCTGCACACCGATCAGGAACTGGTTGAAGCCCTGATAGCCCAGATCCATGTCGAAGGTGTCGTCGTCGTTGCCGAGGCCAACGAGGTTACGGCCGTTGACGCGTCCGCCGAACCATTCGATGCCATCATCCGAGCTGTTGTAGACCTGGACGTTCTCGAAGAACGTACCCGATCCGACGCCGGCAAGCGTGATGCCATTGAGTTCGTTGCCCGGCTGGACTTCGAAGCCCGAATAGCGAACCTGGAAGAACGCGATGCGGCCGCTGTTGTCGTTCGGCACGGCCCCGCCGTAGTTGGCGTTGGTGCCTTCGACGACGCCCGAGCAATCCGTGCGGGTTCCGCCCGGGTTGGTTGGCGAACCGGTGGCGCAATCAGACAAGGGTGCGCGACCAAGGATCACGACGCCGCCCCACAGGCCCTTCGAGTTCGCGGTTGCGACGCCGGTGACGTTGTCGCGCGCGGTAAAGATGATAGGCTGGGTCGCGGTCCCTTCAGCAAACAGCTGCGAACCACGATTGACCAGCAGGAAGTCGGCCCCCGACGATCCAAAGAAGGTCACGCCGGGTTCGACGGTCAGAATGGCCGAGGTGCCGGTCGATGCGGTCGGGCCGACATCGACGCCGACCTGAACGCGGCCGGAAAGCGAATAGATGGTGCCGGCGCGGCGCGGGATCACCAGGTTGGTGGTGATGGTGCCGGACAGCTGACAGTTGCGGACAACCGCACCGCCCCCCAACGTGATGGTGCCGACATTGGCGGTGCCATTGGGGCAATCGGCAGCAGGACCGGTCGGCGTGGGAGTCGGGGTCGGGGTCGGCGTGGGGGTCGGAGCCGGAGCCGGTGCAGGCGCCGGAACGACGATGACCCCTTCGCCGGGCGAAGCGACATCATCGGCACCGCAAGCGGTAACCACCAGGGCCGCGGCCGAAGCCATCAGGACCGAACGAACACGTGCATTAAGCATCTTTGAATCTCCGCAAATCTGGACAGGCGTTGCTGTCGGCTTTTCAGGAACGAAGCGGAGATGAGCTGATTCCACCCCCTGGAACGCCGTTCGAGAGGGCAGATAGGCAGGCATGATGAACCTGCGGCGCTATTTCAGTGACAGCCGAGCGACAGGAATATGACGGTTTGGAGTCTTATGTGACAATCCGGGGTCATCCTGTCCGGATTGCTGACCAACCGATTGAAAGACTTACGTTAAATCGGAAAGGCCATCACCGATCTGCGGGGCTGGCATGGTGCGGGCATCGAACAACGCACATCATCGACCTGCAATTCGCCAGCAAGGTGACCATTTTGCAACAACCGGCGACGATGCGCACGCAAAAGCCCGGTCGAAATGGGTTCGACCGGGCCTGCTGGCGCGATAGTGAATTAGACGGTCCGTTCAGCGGCGGGCATAACCCTGGTCGAGGCGGCGCAGCGCATGGCGTGCGGCGACTCGGCTGTCCATGATACGCCCGTCCGACAAGATGATGTCGAACGATACCGGGGTATCGATCGCGGCCTGATAATGCTGACGTGCCGATGTGACATCGCCCATCTTGGCATAGGCCAGCCCCATGTTGATCAACCTTGCGGGATCGCGACGGGCGGCAGGTGAAACCTCGTTCTGTGCGGCCTGCATCTGTTCCAGAGCGGCCGGATAATTGCCCTGCAGCAGCGCGGCATAGCCTAGCGAGCCTGCATCATATCCGATCTCGGTCGCCGCCGCCCGGTTCTGCACAGGCTGGGCAAAGCCAGGCGCAGCCAACCCGAGGGCGGCCAGAGCCGCGATTGCGATAACTTTGGTGCTCATGTCATCAATCCTTTCTCCATGTGACGAAGTGGAGGCTACGCCTATGTGACATCTGCTGCAACAGCATTGTCACAGAACATACGTTTTTTTGTCATAATTCTGTAATCTTGGAAATATTGAAGGCTTGTCACAGGCATGACATGAGACATGACCATCAGCCGTGTGGCCGTCCGATGCGGCAGGACAAACCCGAGAAAGGCTGTGCCATGACCATCACGATCGACCGCAGACTGATGATCAAGGCGGGGACCTTCGGTTTGGCCGCGCTCTCCATCCCCGGCGCTGCGAAAGCGCTTTTCGGTGGGCGGGGCTTCACCCATGGCGTGGCCAGCGGCGAGCCTTCAGGCGATTCGGTGCTGCTCTGGACGCGCTATGTCGCCGATAACGACACGCGGTTGACCGCCGAGCTCTCCCCTACCCCCGATTTCTCGCGGCCGGTTGCAGGCGGATCGGCCACTGCCAGCGGCGCACGCGATCATATCGCCAAGCTCACCGTCTCGGGACTGAATCCCGACCGCTGGTATTATTACCGCTTCGTTGCACCGGACGGCAGCACATCGCCGATCGGCCGGTCCCGCACACTGCCAGTGGGCGAAACGACCGCATTCAACATCGGAGTCTTTTCATGCTCGAACCTGCCGTTTGGCTGGTTCAACGGCTACGCCCATGCTGCGGCTCGCAACGATATCGATCTTGCGGTGCATACCGGCGACTATGTCTATGAATATGGTCCCGATGTGTATCCAACGCGGGACCAGGCGTTGCCGGGGCGCAGCGTGCAGCCCGATTACGAGATGGTGACACTGGCCGATTACCGGTTGCGCTATGCCAGCTACCGGCTCGACCCGGATCTCCAGAGACTCCATCAGGTCGTGCCGATGGTTGCGATGTGGGACGATCACGAAATCGCCAACGATGCCTGGCGCGACGGCGCGCAGAACCACCAGAGCGAGATCGAGGGCGACTATATGACCCGCCGCCGCATCGCCGAGCAAGTGTATCGCGAATGGATGCCGGTGGCCGATCTGGCGCCGTCCGATACGCTGTGGCGCAGTTATCAGATCGGCGATCTGGCCACGCTGCTGCGCACCGAGAGCCGTCTTTCGGGGCGTGACAAGCCCGCCGAACTCGCCGAGGCCCTTTCGGGCGGCAGCGATCTATCTGCCGCATTGGCCGGATTCCGCGACGATGTCTGGATGGATCCTTCGCGCCGGATGCTGGGCGACGATCAGGCGCGCTGGTTGGCCGATCAGTTCAAGGCCTCCAAGGCATCAGGCACGCGCTGGCAGGTCTGGGCGCAGCAATGCGTGATGGGATCGCTCAAGCTGCCGCCGGAAACCGGCAACTGGGTTCCGAAGGACGCACCACAGATTGTGCGGACGCGCTCGGCCGCAGGGCTGGCCGCGAGCAAGGCGGGGCTTCCCTATAACATGGACGCCTGGGACGGCTATCCGGTGCAGCGCGAGACCCTGCTCGGGTCCGCGCAGGCGGCCGATGCCGATCTGGTTGTTCTGTCTGGCGACAGCCACAATGCCTGGGGCTTCGATCTGCAGGCCGATCGCAAGCCTGCGGGCGTGGAGTTTGCCGGGCACTCGATCAGCTCGCCCGGCTTCGAGGCCTATGCCCCGACAATTGCTCCCACGGATGTCGCAGGGGCGCTCGTCCGCGCGAACCCGCAGCTCAAATGGGCGGACACCAGTTCGCGCGGGTATATGGTGCTGAATCTGACCAAGGACAGCGCCACCGCGCACTGGCACAAGCTGCGCACGATCCGCGAGCGCGATCCAGCGCTGGCGGGCACCACAAGCCTGAGCGTACTGCCGGGTCGGCGGACGATCGCCCTGCCCGGTTGATCAACATTCCGGCAACGCAGGGTCGACGTTGGTCGACGCTGCCCTGTCGCCTGCCGAAAAGCTTTGCCGGTGCGCAGGCAGCCCCCTAGACTGGCAGCATAGCCGCTACCTGCGACCTTGCGCACGCGGCCGCCTGCACTTTCAGGCTCAACCGACATCTGGGGAAATATGCATGGTAAAATCTGTTTTGCTGGCATCGGCAGCGCTGCTCGCGCTGACTGCTGCACCTGCCAGCGCGCACGAAGCCGATCACAACGGCCCTGACATCGACTTGCTGATCGAGGGCGAGGCTTCCGGCAACGCTCCGGTGGCCGCTGCCCCAGATGCCGAAGGCATCACCACCACCGCCCGCGATTACTGGGGCGATTGGGGTATCGACACCACCGTGATGAACCCGGCGGTCAAGCCGGGCGATGACTTCTATGCCTATGTCAACGGCAAGTGGCTCGACAGCTTTGACATCCCTGCCGACCGCGGCCGCTATGGCGCGTTCACCCTGCTTGCGGAGAAATCCGAGCAGCGGGTGCGCAAGATCATCGATGAACTGGCCGCGACCAAGCCTGATCCGCAGACCGGCGCCGGCAAGGTGGCCGCGTTCTACAACGCCTATCTGGATACCGCCTCGATCGATGCCGCTGGACTTGCCCCTGCCCAGCCCTATCTCGACAAGATCAAGGCGGCCAAGACCCGCGAGGATCTGGCCAAGTTGTTCGGCACGCCCGGTTTCCGCAGCCCGGTGGCAGGCTTTGTCGATATCGATTCCAAGCAGACCGACCGGTATATCTTCCAGGTGACGCAGGCGGGCCTGGGCTTGCCCGATCGCGATTATTATCTGGTCGACAGCGAAGCGAACCAGAAGATCCGTGCGGCCTACATGCAGTATCTGACCTTCCTGATGGGCAAGGCGGGATACAAGGACCCGGCTGCGACCGCCCAGTCGGTCTATGATCTGGAAAAGGCGATCGCCACCGAACATTGGGACCGCGCCGTCGGCCGCAACCGCAACCTGACCTACAACAAGCTCTCCAAGGCCGAGATGGTGGCGCTGGGCGGAGGTTTCCCGGTCGAAACGTTCATGAAGTCCATCGGCGTCGACGGACAGCAGGAATTCGTCATTCGTCAGCTCACCCCGACCGCCGAAGAACTGGCAGCGGAAAAGCTGACCCCCGAACAGGCGGCCAAGCTCGGCAATGGTATTCCCGGCCTGTTCAAGCTGGCCAACACCGCGCCGGTCGCAACATGGCAGGCGTGGCTGACCGCGGGCTTCCTCACCAGCAACGCCAGCGTTCTCCCCTCGGACATCGATGAAGCCAACTTCGCCTTTTATGGCAAGGTTCTGGGTGGCCAGCAGACGCAGCGCGAGCGCTGGCAGCGCGGCGTCGCCGCTGTCGAAGGCACGATGGGCGAAATCGTCGGCAAGATCTACGCCGACCGCTATTTCCCATCGGAAAACAAGGCGGCGATGGACGAGCTTGTCGGCAACCTGCGCAAGGCGATGGCAGCGAACCTTGTCGAGATCGACTGGATGGGCGAGGCGACCAAGGTCGAAGCGCGCGACAAGCTGGCCAAGTTCACACCCAAGATCGGCTATACCGAAAAGTTCGAAACCTATGACAGCCTGACCGTTGCTCCGGGCAAGGCGCTGGACAATGTGATCGCGGCCACGCACTGGGGTTACAACGACAACATCTCGAAGCTGGGCAAGCCGATCGACAAGACCGAGTGGTTCATGCTGCCCCAGACGGTGAATGCCTATTATTCACCGCCCCGCAATGAAATCGTCTTCCCCGCCGCGATCCTGCAGCCGCCGTTCTTCAACCTGTCGGCGGATCCTGCGGTGAACTATGGCGCAATCGGCGGGGTCATCGGCCATGAAATGGGCCATGGCTTCGACGATCAGGGCTCGAAGTCCGATGGCGATGGCGTGCTGCGCGACTGGTGGACAGTGGACGACCAAGCCAATTTCAAGAAGCTGACCAGCGCCTTGGTGGCGCAATATAGCGAGCTGTGCCCGCTTGACGACGGCAAGACCTGCGTCAACGGTGCGCTCACGCTCGGCGAGAACATCGGCGATGTCGGGGGTCTCTCGATGGCTTATCGCGCCTACAAGATCCATCTCGACGGCAAGGAAGACAAGGTGATCGA
Source organism: Blastomonas sp. (assembly GCA_046291395.1). Lineage (GTDB taxonomy): Bacteria > Pseudomonadota > Alphaproteobacteria > Sphingomonadales > Sphingomonadaceae > Blastomonas. The sequence continues at coordinate 15,841 of JBKBTF010000033.1, forward strand.
CGGGCTGACCGGCGACCAGCGCTTCTTCATGGCGTGGGCGCAGGTGTGGCGCAACAAGTCGCGCGAGGAGTATCTGCGCCAGCAGTTGCAGACCGACTCCCACGCCCCGGCGAATTATCGCGCCAACGGCACCGTCCGCAATTTCGATGAATGGTACAAGGCGTTCAATGTGCAACCCAGCGATGCGCTGTATCTGCCGCCCGAAAAACGCATCCGCATCTGGTGATCGGTTTGCGGCCATAGGCCTTTAACAACAAAGGGCGCTGTCATTGCCGTGACAGCGCCCTTTTTCGAAATAGCCAGTCGATTGGGCTTGGCATGAAGTTAGTAGGGCCTGAGCTTACCGAAATGGGTTTCGAGCAGGGCCTGCATCTTGTCGGCCGCATCGCGCAAAGCCGCGTCTGTCTGGCCGCCATTGCCCTTGACCGTCAGCGGCTTGCCGCCTTCCGGCCTGGCTTCCAGCGTGCATGCGATGTCATCGCTGCCGCCACGCGGGCCATTCACGTCGGCCAGATGGACCTCGACCCGAGTCAGGCGGCTGGAAAAGCGGTTCAGCCGGGATTTTACGATGTCCTCAGCCTCAGTGGCCAGCGCTTCATCGCCGGTGATGCGGTTATCGGTGTTGAACTGGATCAGCATGATCGCTTACCTCACCTTCCTGGAACGTTCCAGCACGGGGCGGTGGCCCTCGGCATCGAGCGCTCCCATCGGGGGGTTATGATCGCTGTCTCCGCTGATCCGCCCTTCGCCGGCGGTATCGGTTTGATGCTGGAGATATTCGGCCTCTTCGCCGCTATCGCCTTGCTGTTTGAGGTTCAGCGCCTTTTCGGACAATTCGGCCTGATCAGGCGTGGGCGGTGCTTTTTTGGTGTCTTTGCTCATACCCAGTCAACGCATGATCTAAGGGGTCGGTTCCTGCGGTTCGACCCTGTCAGCGAGCAGCAGTTTCTGTCGGCCTTGCGCGCATTGTCGGATTGTCGACCCGCCAGATGATGCCCGCAACGTCATCGGTGACGAGCAGCGCGCCGCGGCTATCGACCGTGACATCAGTAGGGCGCCCCTTGGCGGAACCATCTTGGGCCAGAAACCCGGTGAGCACATCGACCGGAAGGCCGCCAGTAACCTTGCCCTCGGCGTTGCGGGTCACCGCCGGGCGTCCATCTGCTCCAAAGGGAACGAACACCACCTTATAGCCGGATGCAGGCTTGCGGTTCCACGATCCGTGCAGAGCGACGAACGCGCCGCTGGCGAATTTGCCACCCAGTGCGGCGCTGCCAGCGAAGGTCAGACCCAAAGGCGCGACATGGCTGCCCAGCGCATAATCGGGACGGCGGGTGTATTCGCGCAGATCCTGGCGGCGCGGCTCGACCCGGAAATCCTCGTATCCGCCCCAATAATTCCACGGCCAGCCAAAGTGCATCCCCGCTTCAACCCGGGTCAGATAATCGGGCACCAGATCAGATCCCAGCATGTCGCGTTCGTTGACGACCGTCCACAATGCGTCTGAATTGGGCTCCCAGGCCATTCCGACAGGATTGCGCAGGCCGACCGCGAAATCACGTTTCTTGCCGGTCTCCAGATCGATCTCGATGATCCGGGCGCGCCCCTTTTCGACTGGCAGGCCCTTCTCGGCAATATTGGTCGCAGAGCCGATCGCGACGTAGAGCTTGGTGCCGTCTTCGCTCGCGAGCAGATTGCGCGTCCAGTGGTTGTTGGGCTTGGCAGCGGGCAGATCGATGATCTTGCGACCTGCTCGAGTGATTTTCGTCTGGCCGGGCGTGAACGCATAGGCCATCACCGCATCGGTGTTGGCGACATACAAGGTCTCCCCGACCAGCGCCATTCCATAAGGGGAGTTCAATCCCTCGAGCAAAACAGTCTTGCTGTCGGCCTTTCCGTCGCCATTGCTGTCGCGCAGCAGCGAGATACGGTTGGCGGAAGGCACGCCCGCGCCAGCCTTGTTCATGAGCATCCGCATGATAAAACCTTCGACGCCCTTGTTCTCTCGCGGCGGGCTGTTGGTCTCGGCCACCAGCACATCGCCATTGGGCAACACCAGCATCGAACGCGGATGGTCGAGCCCCTCGGCAAAGCGGACCACGGATAGCCCCGCAGCCGCCTTGGGCGCCTCGTCAGCAGCCCACACCTCGACATCGGCGACATTGATCGTCGGGAAAGTCTCCTTGCGCGGCGCGGAAATCACGGGCGACGGTCCTGAGACCTCGGCAATATCGAGCTCGGCGGTGTCGCCGCTCAAAAAATACCAGCCTGCGCCACCGACAATTGCGGTGGTCAGGCCCAGAAAAACGAGGATGTTACGTGCTTTGTTGGTCATGCCTGCAAATTAGGGGGGTCAGCCTCCGCACGCAAGCAGGATCACCCGGTATAATCGGGCAGCGAATGAAATGCGTTCTTCAGCGCATCGCTCCACTGGTCGGCGATCAGGTTGTAATAAGGGTCGCTGCCCAGGATACGCCGGTTGCGCCCGGCAAAGCTGTTCGATGCGTAGATCTGCAGATCGAGCGGCAGATCGACCGAGAGGTTGGCCTTGATCGTCGAATCGAACGACACCATCAGCAGCTTGATCGCGTCGTTGAACGACATGTCGCGGTCATAGGCCCGCACCAGGATGGGCCGTCCATATTTGGTCTCGCCGATCTGGAAGAACGGCGTGTCATCACCCGCCTCGATGAAGTTGCCTTCGGGGTAGATCAGAAACAATTTGGGATCCATGCCGTGGATCTGGCCGCCGACGATCATCGACGCGCCGAACGAGGATGCCGCAGTTTCGCCGGCAATCGCCCGCGTCCGCGCAATCTCGTCACGCAGCGCTTCTCCGATCAGCCGCGCGACCTGGAACATCGTCGGCGCTTCCATGATGGAGGGCTTGCGCTCGTGCGGCACCTTGGTGCGCTCTTCGAGCACGCTGATCACGCCCTGGGTGGTGGCAAGGTTACCCGCCGTCATCACCGTGATGTATCGATCGCCTGGCTTCTCCCAGGTGAACATCTTCTTGAAAACACTGATATTATCCACACCGGAGTTGGTGCGGGTGTCCGACATGAACACCAGCCCTTTGTCCAGGCGCATCCCGACGCAATATGTCATAGGAGCGTCCTCCCCCTTTATTCGCATGACGGCCATAAGTGGTCATGCGCAACACAGGGTCAAGCTTGAATGCCGCCCGCGCCCTTTTGCATGTGGAAAACTATTACTGCTGCTGTGTCTGCGATTGGCCCTGCGATTGCGATTGGCCCTGCGATTGCGATTGGCCCTGCGATTGCGATTGGCCCTGCGATTGTGATTGGGACTGAACCTGCATCTGCTGGACCTTGAGCGTGACGTTCATCGCTTCGTTGCTCTTGCCGAAGGTGATGCCGCCGATCGGCGCGGCCTCGCGGTAGTCGAGGCCCGTGGCAACGCGGACGTAGCGTTCATCCGGTGAATAGCCGTTGGATATGTCGAAGCCGACCCAGCCGAGCCCGGCAACATGCACCTCGGCCCAGCCGTGCCCTGCATCCTGATCCACACGGTCGTTCATCAGCAGATAGCCGCTGACATAGCGTGCCGGGTAGCCCAGCAGCCGCGCCAGCGTGATGAACAGATGCGCATGGTCCTGGCACACGCCGTGGCCGGCGTTGAGTGCCTCTTCCGCCGTGGTGGTGGCACCTGTCTGGCCGACCTCATAGGCGACCGCGCCGCGGACCAGCTCGGAGAGCTTGTGCAGCCGCGGGGCATCGCCATCGGCCGCGCCGGGATCGTCGAACTGACGCAGCAACTTGCGGATGGCCGCGCCGGGGCGGGTAAAAGGCGTTTCGCGGCAGAAATACCACAAGGGAGCGGAGCCGCCATGCTGGCCGACCATTCCGGCATGATCACTCGTCTCGACCTCGCCTTCGCAATGGATCACGATCTCATGCTGGTCAGGGTTGAAGCTGAACAGTTCGACATGGTTGTTGTGGTGATCGACATACTCGACCTGCTTCGAACCGCCATCGACCTGGGTCGTCCAGCTCACCACGCGCTGGCCGGCAGAATCCTTGGGGATCATCCGCAAACGCTGAAGCGCATAGGGCATCGGCGTGTCGTAATGATAGGATGTTCGGTGGACGATATGCAGACGCATGAGTGACCCGTAACCCCTGAAAAACGTAAAGTGTGTCCAGCCCTGCAGGCGCTAGATGTAAAAGCGGAATTCCTGCTCGATCTGGGCGGAAATGGCGTTGTTGCGCTTGATGAAATCCTGAATGAACTGGTGCAGGCCGTTGTCGACGATCATGTCGATATTGGCTGTCTCAAGATCGCGCCGCAACGTCGATGCGAGCTCCAGACTGTTGCCGCTGCCGCCATATTCGCGGGCAATCGCCTCCAGCGCGCCCGCCATGCGGCCTGCGCAAAACGCCAACGAGCGCGGCATCACCTGATCGAGTATCATGAACTGGGCGATATTGCGCGGATTGGTTTCGCCCGGGTTGAGCCAGCGAAACGCGCGATAGGCCGAGACCGAGCGCAGGATCGTCTCCCACTGCACATTGTCGAGGCTGGAGCCGACATAGGACAACGACGGCAAAAGCACGTAATATTTGACATCGAGGATACGTGCGGTGCTGTCCGCGCGTTCGACAAAAGCACCGAGTTGCGCGAAGAAATAGATGTCGTTGCGCATCATCGTGCCGCTTTGCGCACCCCGGACCTGCGCGCTTTGCTGCCGGATGAGGCTGAGCACGTCGGGAAGCTCGTTATCGGAAATCTGGGTGCGCAAAGCCTCTTTGAGCGTCATCCAGCATTCGTTGGTCGCTTCCCACACCTCGCGGGTCAGCGCTGTGCGGACAAGCCGGGCGTTATTGCGCGCGCTTTCGATGACCGAAAGCACGCTGTTGGGGTTGGTCTTGTCGCGCAGCAGGAAGTTGATGACGCTGGAGCCATCGACTTTGTCGTAACGCTGGGCATAGGCCCGTCGCACGCCGGCGGTGGTCAGCACCGATCCCCATTCGTCCTCGGCCGCCTCGGAGCGGGTCAACGCGATGCGGAAGCCTGCATCGACCAGCCGCGCGATATTCTCGCTGCGCTCGAGATAGCGCTGCATCCAGAACAGGCCGCCTGCGGTCTTGCCCAGCATCAGCGGGCGCCTTCACGAAATACAGGCCGCATCATTCGTCGAGCACCCAGCTGTCCTTGGTGCCCCCGCCCTGGCTGGAATTGACCACCAGCGATCCCTTCTTGAGCGCCACCCGAGTCAGGCCGCCCGGCGTGATGTCGATGCCGTTGGGTGATACCAGCACGAACGGCCGCAGATCGACATGCCGCGGGGCCAGACCCTGGCGCGTCATGATCGGCACGGTGGAGAGCGCCAATGTCGGCTGCGCGATATAATTGCCCGGCCGCGCCTTGAGCTTGTCGCGGAAGGCGGCGAGCTCTTTGCGGCTGGCCGCAGGCCCGACCAGCATGCCATAGCCGCCCGATCCGTGCACTTCCTTGACCACCAGCTCGCTCAGATGCTCGAGCACATAGGCAAGCGAATCCGCTTCGGAACACCGCCAGGTCGGCACGTTTTCCAGGATCGCCTTTTCGCCGGTATAGAATTCCACGATTTCGGGCATGTAGCTGTAGATCGCCTTGTCGTCGGAAATGCCGGTGCCCGGGGCATTGGCTATGGTGATCCCGCCGGCGCGATAGACGTCCATGATTCCCGGTACGCCCAGGGCCGAATCCGGGCGGAAGGTCAGCGGATCGAGATAATCGTCGTCGACCCGGCGGTACAGCACGTCGATCGCGCGGTAGCCGCGGGTCGTGCGCATCGCGACGCGACCGTCGATGACCCGCAGATCATGCCCTTCGACCAGCTCCGCCCCCATCTGGTCGGCGAGAAAGCTGTGCTCGAAATAGGCGCTGTTGTGGATGCCCGGCGTCAGTACCGCGATCTCGGGCTGGCCGTTGCAGCCACGCGGCGCGCTGGCAGCCAGCGAACGGCGCAGCTTGCGCGGATAATCGGAAACCTCGCGTACCTTCACCTTGCGGAACAGCTCTGGGAACATGTGCAGCATCGTCTCGCGATTTTCGAGCATGTACGACACGCCTGAGGGCGTGCGGGCATTGTCTTCCAGCACATAGAACTGGTTGGGGCCGGTGCGCACGATATCGACGCCGATGATATGGGTGTAGATGCCTCCGGGCGGGTCCATGCCGATCATCTGCGGCAGATAGGCATCATTCTTGGCGATCAGCTCGACCGGAATGCGCCCTGCGCGCAATATCTCCTGCCGATGATAGATATCATACAGAAACGCGTTGATGGCGCGGACCCGTTGCTCGATCCCGCGACTCAGACGCGCCCATTCGCGCCCGGAAATGATGCGCGGGACTATGTCGAAGGGGATCAGGCGTTCGCTAGCCTCTTCCTCGCCATAGACCGCGAAGGTGATGCCTGTGCGGCGGAAGAAATTCTCGGCATCGCGCGCCTTGGTGCGCAGCCTGCCCGCATCCTGGCTGGAGTACCAGGCGCAAAAATCGTCATAAGGTTCACGCACCGAACCGTCGGCCCGAAGCATCTCGTCAAAGTGCGGTGTGTCCCCTGTCATTGACAGAAGATGTGACAGCTATTGTGCACTGCCGCAAGACCGGAAATGCAGGCGTTGCGTCCGGCTGGTGCAAGTTACACCGGCTTGCCTTGGGCGGGCTTGTGTTGTGTATGCGACTGACACACGCCATATGGGGACTGCCGCCTTGAGGATTTTATCGAGCCTTACCGTAGTTGCCGCGCTGATACTGGCAGGTTGCGATTCCGCCCAGGCGCCCCGCGATCCGGCACCCGCTGCGATCCCCGATGCGCGGCCCGACGCGGTCAACGATCGCTTCGCTCGGCTGGCGCTGACCTGCGTGCACAAGGAATATCCCAACAAGATCTCGCATGTGCTGAACAATGCGGGCGACGCAAAAGCGCCAAGTCAATTGACCCCCGCGTTTTATGGCTGTTTTGACTGGCACAGCTCGGTGCACGGCCATTGGCTGCTGGTGCGCATCCTCAAGACCGATCCGGCTTCACCGATGAAACCCGCGATCCTTGCCGCACTGGACCGCAGCTTCACCCAAGACAATATCGCCGCAGAACTTGCCTATCTCGATGGCGAGGGGCGCAAGGGGTTCGAGCGGCCCTATGGGACCGCATGGCTGCTGCAACTGGTCGCCGAGCTTGACGAGAGCGACGATGCGAAGCTGAAAGCCTGGCGCGAGACGCTGCGCCCGCTGGAAGAGCGGATCGTTGCCGAGACGCGCGACTGGCTGCCCAAACTCGCCTATCCGATCCGGCTGGGAACGCACAATCAGAGCGCCTTCGCCTTCGGGCTGATGATCGATTATGCCCGGCAAGTCGGCAATAGCGCGTTCGAAAAGCAGCTCGCCGACAAGACGCTGGAATTCCATCGCAGCGACGTGAATTGCCCGCTGGCCTATGAGCCTTCGGGCGAGGATTTCCTGTCGCCCTGCCTGATGGAAGCAGACCTGATGCGCCGGGTGATGCCGCAGTCGGGCTATGCCGCGTGGCTGGCCAGGTTCCTGCCGCAGATCCCGACGGATGGCTCGGCAGACTGGCTGACGCCCGGCGAGGTCCGCGATCCCACCGACGGCAAGCTCGTCCATCTCGACGGCGTCAACCTGTCGCGCGCCTGGGCGATGGAGGGGATTGCCAGCGCCTTGCCCGAGGGCGACGCGCGCATTCCCGCGGTGCTGGCGGCCTCGAAGGCGCACGCGACCAGCGGGCTCGCTGCGGTAAGCGCAGACAATTACGAGGGCAGCCATTGGCTGGGCAGCTTTGCGACCTATCTGACGACCAAGCGGGGGATTGCCGCACGGTAACCTGCACCGTCTCCCCTCCCGCAAGCGGGAGGGGTGCCCGAAGGGCGGGGTGGGCCTGAGCTGGCCGTTGTGCTCCATGCCCACCCCGGCTCAGCAAGCTGAGCCTGCCCCTCCCGCTTGCGGGAGGGGAGAGGCAGCTCAAACCACCGTCAGCACCAGCTCGCCGTCACCGTCCTCGACCTTCACCGTCGAGCCATCCGGAATTTCGCCGCGCAGCAATTTGTCGGCGAGCGCATCCTGCAGATAGCGCTGGATCGCACGCTTCAACGGGCGAGCGCCATAAACCGGATCATAGCCCACCCGGCCCAGCCACTTCTTGGCGCTGTCCGACAGGTCGATCGTGATCTTGCGATCCTTGAGCAGCCTGGCGACCCGTGCGACCTGGATATCGACGATCGGCGCCATATGCTCCTCGCCCAGCCTGTGGAACAGGATGATCTCGTCGAGCCGGTTGAGGAATTCGGGGCGGAAATGCCCGCGCACGATCTCCATCACCTGCGGCTCGACATCCTTGACCTTCTGGTCCTCGGTCATCCCGGCGAGATACTGGCTGCCCAGGTTCGACGTCAGGATGATCAAGGTGTTCGAGAAGTCGACGGTACGGCCCTGCCCGTCGGTCAGGCGGCCATCGTCGAGCACCTGCAGCAGCACGTTGAAAACATCGGGGTGCGCCTTTTCGACCTCGTCGAACAGCACCACCTGATAGGGCCTGCGTCGCACCGCCTCGGTCAGCACGCCGCCTTCCTCGTAGCCGACATAGCCCGGAGGCGCGCCGATCAGTCGCGCGACCGCGTGCTTTTCCATGAACTCGCTCATGTCGATGCGGACCATCGCGTTGTCGTCATCGAACAGAAAGCCCGCCAGCGCGCGCGTCAGTTCGGTCTTGCCGACACCCGTCGGGCCGAGGAACAGAAAGCTGCCCAGGGGCCGATTGGGGTCCTGCAGACCGGCACGCGAACGCCGCACCGCCTTGGCGACGGCTTCGACCGCAGCGGCCTGGCCGATCACGCGCTTGCCGATATGCTCTTCCATCGCCAGCAGCTTCTCGCGCTCGCCGGCCAGCATCCGCTCCATCGGAATTCCGGTCCACTTGCTGACCACCGCGGCGATGTCGTCCTCGGTCACTTCCTCGCGCAGCATCGCGCCTTCAGTGAAGGTGGATGCTTCGGCCAGCTTGCGCTCGAGCTCGGGGATACGGCCATAGGACAGCTCCCCTGCCCGCGCCAGATCGCCGCCGCGCTGCGCCTGATCGAGTTCGATGCGCAAGGCGTCGAGCTCTTCCTTGAGCTTTGCCTCGGCGTTGATCTTGTCCTTCTCGCCCTGCCAGCGGGTGGTCAGTTCGGCAGACTGCTGCTCGAGCTCGGCCATATCCTTCTGCAGCGTCGCCAGCCGATCCTTGGACGCGGCATCGCTTTCCTTGCCCAGCGCAGACGCCTCGATCTTGAGCTGGATGATCTTGCGGTCGAGCGCCTCGATCTCTTCGGGCTTGCTCTCGACCTCCATGCGGATGCGGCTGGCGGCCTCGTCCATCAGGTCGATCGCCTTGTCGGGCAGGAAGCGGTCCGAGATATAGCGGTTCGACAGCGTTGCCGCCGCGACCAGCGCGTTGTCGGTGATCCGCACGCCGTGGTGCAGCTCGTATTTTTCCTTGAGCCCCCGCAGGATCGAGATCGTATCCTCGACATTGGGCTCGCCGACGAACACCGGCTGGAACCGCCGCTGCAGCGCGGGGTCCTTTTCGACATGCTTCTGGTATTCATCGAGCGTGGTCGCGCCGATGCAGTGCAGTTCGCCGCGCGCCAAAGCAGGCTTGAGCAGGTTCGACGCGTCCATGGCGCCCTCGCCCTTGCCTGCGCCGACCAGCGTGTGCATCTCGTCAATGAACAGGATGATCTCGCCATTGGCACCCTTGACCTCGTCGAGCACCGCCTTGAGCCGCTCCTCGAACTCGCCGCGATACTTGGCACCTGCGATCAGCGCGCCCATGTCGAGCGCCATCAGGCGGCGGTCTTTCAAGGAATCGGGCACGTCGCCATTGGCGATGCGCAGCGCCAGGCCTTCGGCGATCGCGGTCTTGCCAACCCCGGGCTCGCCGATCAGAACCGGATTGTTCTTGGTCCGCCGGGCAAGGATCTGCACCGTGCGGCGGATTTCCTCGTCACGGCCGATGACCGGATCGAGCTTGCCTTCGCGCGCCACCTCGGTGAGGTCGCGGGCATATTTCTTCATGGCTTCATAGCTTTCCTCGGCGCTGGCCGAATTCGCAGAACGGCCGCCACGCAGGGTTTCGATCGCCAGGTTGAGCGCCTCGGGAGTCACGCCGGCCTTGGCCAGCGCGTCGCCCGCTTTGGTCCCCTTGGCGAGCGTGATCGCGAGCAGCAGCCGTTCGACCGTGACGAAGCTGTCGCCTGCCTTGGTCGCGACCTGTTCGGCGCTGTCGAGCAGGCGGACCGCGTCATTGTCCAGACCCGGTGTTTGCTGCGCGCCGCCGCCCGATACCGCGGGCACCTTGGCAAGCAGCGCGTCGACCTCCTGCACCGCCGCGGGCGCATTGCCGCCGGCGCGCTGGATAAGGCCCGCAGCCATGCCTTCGGTGTCCTCGAGCAGTGCCTTGAGGATATGTTCGGGGCTGATCCGCTGATGGTTCATGCGGATCGCCACGGTCTGCGCAGACTGCAGAAAGCCCTTGGCGCGATCAGTAAATTTTTCGAGGTTCATGGGAGTGTCTCCGCCCTGTCTATGCCCTTGCCTCGCAGACATAGTGTTGCATCTTTGCAACGCAAGGGGTGCAAGGCAACACAGTGTGCCACCTGTGCAGAATTTGCCGCCGTCATCCTCTTCCCGCCTGCCGCAGCATATGTTGCGCGCGGGAGAGATGCGGGCGATCGAGCATGCCGCCTTGATAGCCAATGGTGCCCATACCAGGGTTGGCCGCGAACAGATCCACGATCATCTGCGCGTGCGCGAGTTCATCCGCGCTAGGCGTGAAGGCCGCGTTGATGACATCGACCTGTGCTGGATGGATCGCCAGCATCCCGCGAAATCCGTCGCGCCGCACCTTCTCGGCGCGCGTCTTCAACCCTTCGAGATCGCGGAAATCGGCTTGGATCGTTTCGATCGCTGCAACCCCTGCGCTGGCCGCGCCAAGCAGGCACAGGCTGCGGGCGAGTTCATAGGTAAAGCCGAACCTGCCGTCGGGATTGCGGTTGGCGCTCGCCCCGATCGAATCGGCAAGGTCCTCTGCCCCCCAACTCATCGCGACCAGCCGCGGCGCGCCCTGGTAACTGCCGGTATGGAACATCGATTGCGCAGTCTCAGTCACCAGGGCAATGACCGGGGTCGATCCCTGCTCGATGCCGTTGGCGACTTCGAGCGCGGAAAGATAATGGTCGAGCAGATCGACATCGCCGCGACCGTTCGCCTTTGGCAGCATGATGCCGCCGGGGCGTGCGGGAATTATCGCAGCCAGGTCTGCGAGCGTATGAGGCCCGTCGAGCGGGTTGACCCGCACCCAAAGCCGTTCGCGTCCATCGACGCGGCTGGAAAGCATTGCACCGACCATGTCCCGCGCCAGCGGTTTGTTCTCGGTCGCAACGGCGTCTTCAAGATCGAACAGCGCAATGTCGGCCGCACTGTCGGCCGCCTTGGACATTTTTTTGTCGCTGTCACCCGGCGCGAACAGCCAGGATCGCATCGGCATATCCGCAGTCAAAGGCATATTGTCACCCCATGGTTGCAGGCCGGATCGGCCCCGTCGCCTTTTACCGCCGATAGCCTGTCGTGCAATCGTCTCGGGGTCGATCACCTGCTTCAGACAAACTGTAGGGCCAGGCCGCAGCATTGTAGGACTGTGTGGCGCAAACGCACCTGCTCTACAGCCATAAAACTACAGACCCCCCAAAAGTCGGGGTAGTAAGTGTCAAAAGATACTGCAAAATATATTCATCGAACAAGCCGTCACTGCCCGGTAAGTAATCACGCACCTAAATTGGGTAGATAGATGGCAGGCGGTCGCACGACTTTGCACAGGGGAAAGCACGTGAAATCGTTAGCCAGAGATACTTCGCGCTCAGCCTCTGCCTGGAGCCGACCAAACAGAACAGATGTCGCACAGCCCGAAGCCAAATTGGTCGAAGGCGATGCCAGAATGCGGCTGATCCTGCAGGAACAGCAGGCGAGCCGATTGCGATCGTCATGCTTTTCCGGTTTGAAGCTGCGTAACCCCAGCTGGGATATGCTGGTGGCGTTGCTGGCCGCCAAGCGCAACGGCACCCAGCTTTCGATGAGCGATTTGTGCCTGATGTGCGATGCGCCGGAAAGCACAGCGCTGCGCCTCATCCATCAGCTTCGCGAGAAAGGCTATGCCGAGATGGTGCCCGACCGGTCTGATCGCAGACGGACCCGAGTTTCGCTCACCCGTCTGGGCGAAGTTCAGTTCGACAGCTATCTCGACAAGATTGGGTCCGCCTGATCCCGATCTGTACCGTACTGGTGCATTTTACCGCAATTTAAGGGTTGGCGGCTATTCCTTACGACAATGAGGATGAGACCGCTATGTCGTTCGGAAAAAAAGGCCTGACAGAATCTGCCGTTTCGGCAACCGGTGACGGTGCGGAGAACATGCCTGAGCGCGAAGCCCGGGTGCACCGCTTGATGAAGGTCACCGTTTTCCACGAACGGTTTGGGAGCGCAGACGCTGTCATCCGCGATATCTCGTCAGGTGGCCTGGGGGGCCGCTGCAACGCCGTGCTGATTGCAGGCGATGTGATCGATATCGACCGGCCCGGGCTTGGCCGGTTCGAGGCGGAAGTGCGCTGGGTGCGCAGCGGCCAGTTCGGTGCTCAACTGACATCCGATATGCGCATAGACACCAAGGAAATCGAGAACCTCGCCTTCAACGGGTCCAATTGGGACAACCAGGTCAACAAGCCCCTGGAAAACCATGTCTTCACGCGGTTCAGGCCGATGAAAAGCACATATCGGCCCGGCATTTCGCCCACTCGTCGCGACCGTTAGGATTGCTCCAGGTAGACGATGTGACGCCCTGCCCCCGGCCAAAGCCAGAGGCAGGGCATCGGTCTCAGCTATCGAAGCGCAGGCTCTTGACTGTCTTGACGCCAGCGAGCTGACACAATTTCCATAGCACCGGCTCGGCAGGCGCTCCGTCGAGCGACAGCAGCAGCACAGCCTCGCCACCGGCGCGCGCCTCGCGGCGGCCCAGATGGAAGGTGGCGATGTTGACATTCGCCTCGCCCAGCGTCGATCCTAGCCGCCCGATGAAGCCGGGCTCGTCGCGGTTGACGATATAGAGCATGTGCCCCGCCAGATCGGCCTCGATCTTGATGCCGTAAATCTCGACCAGCCGCGGTGTGGCATTGCCGAACAGCGTGCCCGCGACCGAACGTTCACCCTCTTCGGTTTCTACAGAGACACGCACCAGCGTGTGGTAATCGCCCTCGCGGTCGTGGCGGACTTCGCGCACGTCCAGTCCGCGGTCCTTGGCGAGGAACGGCGCGTTGACCATGTTCACGCTGTCGCTGAACGCGCGCATGAAGCCCGCCAGCACCGCAGCGGTGATCGGCTTCATGTCGAGTTCGGCCGCCGCGCCTTCGACCTCGATCGAAATGCTCTTCACCCGGTCGCTCTCGAGTTGGCCAACCAGCCGACCCAGATTGGTGGCGAGCGCCATATAGGGGCGCAGCTTGGGGGCCTGCTCGGCCGAAAGGCTGGGCATATTGAGCGCATTGGTGACACCGCCCTTGACCAGATAGTCGGCCATCTGCTCAGCGACCTGGATCGCGACGTTGACCTGCGCCTCGCTTGTCGACGCACCCAGATGCGGGGTCGAGACGAAGCCTGGCGTACCGAACAGCGGGCTGTCGGTGGCGGGCTCGGTTGCGAACACGTCGAGCGCGGCGCCCGCGACCTGGCCCGATTCCAGCGCCTCCTTGAGCGCGGCCTCGTCGATAAGACCACCGCGCGCGCAGTTGATGATGCGCACGCCCCTCTTGGTCTTGGCCAGCGCCTCCTTGCTCAGGATGTTGCGCGTCTGGTCGGTCAGCGGGGTGTGCAGTGTGATGAAATCGGCGCGCGCCAGCAGATCGTCGAGCGTCACCTTCTCGATCCCCATCTCCACCGCGCGCTCGGGCGTGAGGAACGGATCGAACGCAATCACCTTCATCTTGAGCCCAAGAGCACGGTCAGCGACGATCGAGCCGATATTGCCCGCGCCGATCAGGCCCAGCGTCTTGGCGGTCAGCTCCACGCCCATGAAGCGGTTCTTCTCCCACTTGCCGGCCTGGGTCGAGGCGTCGGCCTCGGGCAGCTGACGGGCGAGGGCAAACATCAGGGCGATGGCGTGCTCTGCGGTGGTGATCGAGTTGCCGAACGGGGTGTTCATCACGACGACGCCCTTGGCTGAAGCGGCGGGGATATCGACGTTGTCGACGCCGATCCCGGCGCGGCCGACGACCTTGAGGTTGGTCGCCGCATCGAGGATCGCCTTGGTCACCTTGGTCGAGGAGCGGATGGCGAGGCCATCATATTGGCCGATGATTCCGGCAAGCTCTTCGGGAGTCTGGCCGGTGATGACATCGACTTCGCAGCCACGCTCGCGAAAGATCTGTGCGGCTTTGGGGTCCATCTTGTCGGAAATGAGAACTTTAGGCATGTCGGAATTCCTCTATCGGAAAAGAAGTGCTGGTCCCCTGCGCAGGCAGGGGCCCATCTCCAGACCGGTGCACCTGGTGCACGCGCAGGAGATGGGTCCCCGCCTTCGCGGGGAAACCGGTTCAATTACTTGGAAGTCAGCTCAGCGTAAGCCCAGTCGAGCCAGGGCCCCAACGCCTCGATATCGGCGGTATCGACCGTCGCACCGCACCAGATGCGCAAGCCCGGAGGCGCATCGCGATAGCCTGCGATGTCAAAGGCCGCGCCTTCCTTCTCGAGAAGCCCGGCAAACGCCTTGATGAACGCCTCGTCCGCGCCTTCGACCGTAAGGCAGACGCTGGTCGTCGAACGGGTCGCCGGATCGGGGGCGAGATGGCCCAGCCAGGATCGCGACTGGACGATGGCGTCCAGGGCTGCCGAATTGGCATTGCTGCGGGCAATCATGCCGTCCGCACCGCCCACCGACTTGCCCCATTCGAGCGCAAAGATCGCATCCTCGACCGCGAGCATCGAGGGGGTGTTGATCGTCTCGCCCTTGAACACGCCTTCGGCCAGCTTGCCCTTGGAAACCAGGCGGAACACCTTGGGCAAAGGCCATTCAGGCGTATAGCTTTCGAGCCGTTCGACAGCACGTGGCCCGAGGATCAGCACGCCGTGCGCGCCCTCGCCGCCGAGCACTTTCTGCCAGCTGAAGGTGGCCACGTCGATCTTGTCCCACGGAATGTCGTAGGCGAACACCGCGCTGGTGGCGTCGGCAAAGCTCAAGCCTTCGCGGGTCTCGGCGATCCAGTCGCCATTAGGAACGCGCGCACCCGATGTGGTGCCGTTCCAGGTGAACAGCACGTCGTGCGACCAGTCGACCGCATTCAGGTCGGGCAGATGGCCATAATCGGCGCGCAGGATATTGGGTTCGAGCTTGAGCTGCTTGACCGCGTCGGTCACCCAGCCCTCACCAAAGCTTTCCCATGCCAACGCGGTGACCGGGCGCGCGCCCAGCATCGTCCACATCGCCATTTCGAAGGCACCGGTGTCCGATCCGGGAACGATGCCGATGCGATGGGTGTCGGGGAGCTTGAGCAACTCGCGCATCAGGTCGATGCAATATTGCAGGCGCGCCTTGCCGATCTTGGAGCGGTGCGAGCGGCCGAGGGATTCGGTGGAAAGCGCTTGCGGCGACCAGCCCGGAGGCTTGGCGCAGGGGCCGGAAGAAAAATACGGCCGAGCAGGGGTAGTTTGAGGTTTTGCGGCGAGCACAACGGTGCTCGCGCCAACAGTATCAGTCATGTCAGTCTCTCCTTACAGAGAGCACGCGCGGCGTTGGGACCGCGTGGCCCATCGACGGCCCTAAGGATGTTTTGCGCTTCGCGCAATCACCAATCGGCTGACGGGTTCAAATGGTCGCCGTCCGGTGCAACAAAGCAACGGACGGCGCCTCGATTACTTCTTGAAAATTACCTTGCCACGCTGCGAAACCAGCAGCTTTTCCATGGTGACCGGGTGGAAATAGGCCTCGACATTCTGTCCTTCGGGGGTGACGCCGTAAACTTCGTAGCAGCCGCCATCGACTTTGGACTTCTTGACCGTCCAGCCTTCCTTCTTGAGTTGGGCCTCGAGCGCGGTGCGGCTTTTCCAGCCGGTCTGCGGTCCCGAGTCGCACTTCATCTTGCCGGTGGCCGAAGCGTCCGGGCTGGCTGCGAACTGCATCGCTGTGGCAGCAGCGAGAGCCAGCATGGCCTGCGAAAATTTCATATGATGTCCCTCTTCTCCTGGCGTCAGTGCGCCGCCGCCTGTGTGGCACGCCGCGCTGAACGCCGCTTGAACATAAGGACGATCCGGGCGGTTTCCAGGATAAGCAGTGGAACAAAATGCACCGCCATCCCAGCCCACCCGCCATCGACATAGACCCAGTGCAGCGCGATCAGCAGGGCGGCGGGGTATACCAGCCGCTGCAGCCGCTTCCAGTTGGCGCGCAACGCACGCTGCGAGGCGCTGTTGCTGGTCACCGCCATCGCGGTAAAGATCAACATCGCAGCATAGCCGGTCCAGATGCTGAAGATCGCGGCCTCCTCGGCGATCATGCCCCAGTCGCCCATATCGTACAGATAGAAGCCGAGGTGAAGCAGGCCATAGCCACACGCAGCGACCCCGAATGCGCGACGGTTTGCCAGCAGCCAGTCGAGCCAGCCACGCCGCCCCAGAATTGCGCGCAGCGGGCTGATCATCATCGCGGCGATCATCAGACGCACTGAAAACTCGCCACTAGGATGGATCAGATCGAAAGCGGTCACCGGATCGCGGACGAAACCTGCGACCATGGCGATCGCTGGCATCGCCAGAACGAGCCAGATGAGCCGGGGGTTTTTCAGGATACGGAGCATTGCAGGCTTTCGTGGTTGCGGGCAGTAACATGTCCTGCCTCATGGCTAGACCTCCCGCCAACCCGGCGCAATGCCATGGGTTTCAATCGCTACCCACCCATTAACCATAGTCGGCACGGCAGGGTTAAAGTTCATCCAGTAATACAGTCTCATGACCAACGCCGCATCTCCTGCCAGCACCCCATCGCCAGCGGCCGCGCTGCCGAGTCCGGGCGTGGGCGCGGACGATGCAGCCACGGCCAGCGAGCCCTTGTCCGTCACGCCGCTGACGTTCGAAGAAATGGCCCAGATGCATCTGGCAGCCAAGACTTCGGCAGCTCGCACCGCGGCGCGTCATCGCCACAGCCGCTCCCCGGACCCCCGCTTCACTGCCAGCAGTTGCTCGCCCGAGATGCAGCGCATGGCGCTGGTCGCCGCGCTTTCGGTTCTGATTGGAGGGTGCAGCATGGTTCCGGAGGGGCGCGGCCTCTCGCGCGTGCCATCCGCGCCGCAAGCGCGCGCCAGTGCCCCTGTCCTGCCCGCTCCGTCGCACACCGAAACCCGCCAGTGCATCGCCGCACTGACCCAGGCACAGGTGCGGTTTACCCCTGTGCCCGACCAGACTTTCGGTGCCGGCTGTTCGCAACTGGGCAGCGTGCGCCTGTCGACCATATCGCTTACCGATGCGCCATACGGAGCAAACAACCTGGCGATCAGCAACATCGGGCCGGTGCGCTGCGAGCTGGCGCAGCGCTTTGCCGGCTGGGCGCAGTATGGCATTGCCCGCGCCGCCGAACAGATGTTGGGCAGCCCGCTGGTCAAGATCGAGACGATGGGCAGCTATTCCTGTCGGACAATCGCAGGCTCGCCCAAGCTGTCGCAGCACGCCCACGCCAATGCCATCGACATAGCCGCGTTCGTGCTCGCCGACGGCCGCCGGATCAGCGTCAAGCAGGGATGGAATGGGTCCAACCAGGAACAGGCCTTTCTGCGAACCATCCATGGCAGTGCCTGCAAGCGCTTTGGTACGGTGTTGGGACCGGACTATAACATGGCGCATCATGACCACCTCCATGTCGACATGAGCGGCCAAGGCTATTGCCGATAACGTCCTGGCTGATTAATTGCGGGCGATGACAAAGAAAGAACTTACCGAGCCGCGCTTTCGTCGCGCCTCCGAAGACGCCCGTACCGCCGAAGCTGCGGTTCACGACACCCCCCAGACCCAGGACCCGGCCTATCGGCTGGCCTTTGGCGACACCGAATTCCTGCTGCGGCAGGAACTGCGCCCGGTGCGTTTCCAGCTCGAATTGCTCAAGACAGAGATGCTGCTGGAAGAAGCGGGCATCGGATCCACGCTGGTGATTTACGGTTCGGCCCGCATCCCCTCGCCGGACAAGACCGAGGGGCTGGTCGAGGCGGCGCGTACGCCGGAGGAAAAGACGGTGGCGAAGCGGCTGGTGGCCAAGGCCAAGTACTATGACCAGGCGCGCAGGCTGGCGCAGCTCGCCAGCGAATGTGGCGTGGAGGAAGACGGCAAGCGTCAGTTCGTCGTCTGCTCGGGCGGTGGTCCCTCGATCATGGAAGCCGCCAACCGCGGCGCTGATGACGTGGGGATGCAATCGGTCGGCCTGAACATCGTGCTGCCGCATGAGCAGGCACCCAACCGCTATGTCACCCCGCATCTATCCTTCCAGTTCCATTACTTTGCGCTGCGCAAGATGCACTTCCTGCTGCGGGCGCGCGCGGTCGCGGTGTTCCCCGGCGGCTTCGGAACATTCGACGAGTTCTTCGAACTGTTGACGCTGATCCAGACCGGCAAGATGGCGCCGATCCCGATCATGCTGTTCGGGCGGGAATTCTGGAACCGCGTCGTCAATTTCGAAGCGCTGGCAGAGGAAGGCGTGATTTCGCCCAGCAACCTTGACCTGTTCCACTTCGTCGAAACCGCCGACGAGGCCTGGGGGCATATCAGCAGCTTCTACGAGCTTCCCTGCGACTGAGAGTGCCAGAGGCAACCTACATCATGGTCGAAATAGTCGCGTATAACCCCTTATGGGCAAACGATTTCGAGATGGAGGCAGCGGCCCTTGCATCGGCTTTCGGCGCGGACTTGATCGCGTTGCACCATATCGGTAGCACCGCGATTGTCGGCATCCATGCCAAGCCGGTGATCGACATGCTGGCGGTTGCAACCTCGCTCGAAGCGCTGCAGGCGGCAACCCCTGCTCTGTGCGCGCGGGGTTATCAGGCGATGGGTCCGTACGGTATCGAAGGGCGCCGCTATTTTCGGAAGAATGATGCAGATGGTCGTCGGACCCACCACCTGCACGGCTATGCACGCGGGTCGGCGCAGATTGATCGCCATCTCGCGTTTCGCGACTATCTGCGTGCGCACCCGGCCATTGCCCTGGAGTATTCGGCTCTAAAGCAAAGCCTTGCGGTAGGTAATGGAGATTATATCGAAGGCAAGACACCGTTCGTGCTGGCCACCCAGGCCGACGCAATGGACTGGTACAGGGCGCAGCCGCGCGGTTAATGACCCAGTTCGACGCTGCGTTTCGCCGCCGCCGCCATCGCCTCTGCGACCAGCCTCTCGAGCGCATCATTGGCGTCGAACACGTTGAGGGCAGCGCGGGTGGTGCCACCGGGGCTGGCGACGCGTTCGGCCAGCTGAGCGGGCGTTTCAGGCGACTGGTGCGCCAGTTCGGCTGACCCCCGGACCATTCCGAGCGCAAAGCGCGCGGCCTGATCGGCGGGCATCCCAAGGGCCTGCGCACCCTTGGTCAGCGCGTCAATGAACCGGAAAAGATAGGCCGGGCCCGAGCCGCTGAGCGCGGTGACCAGATGCATCTGCGATTCGTCCGAAAGCCATTCGGCGGTGCCAAGCATCGCGAACAGCGATTCGATCTGCTGCTGCTCGCCGCAGGCCAGCTTCTCGGCAAATAGCGCAGTAACCGACTGGCCGATGCCGATCGCCATGTTCGGCATGATCCGGGCGATCGCGCGAACACCGGGCACCGCCGCGCGCAGTCCTGCGATCTCGGCTCCTGCGAGCATCGAGACGAGCAGCGTATTTTTCAGATCAAGCGTAGCGAGCTGCGGCGCAACATCGCCCAGCATCTGCGGCTTGATTCCCAGCAGCAGCCAGGCGGGCGAACCTATGGCCGGATCGATCGAAGTCAGATGCCGCACGCCCTCGGGCTGTTCTCGGGGTGACGGGTCGACAACCGTCACGCGAGCCGGATCAAGCCCTTGCCCAAACCATCCGCGCAGCATCGCGCCTGCCATGTTGCCAGAGCCGATGACGAGCAGCGATTGGGGGAACAAGTTCGGCAAACCTACCTCCGTCTGTCCCGAGCGAAGTCGAGGGACGTACGCGCCAATGTGAGCGAATGCGTCCCTCGACTTCGCTCGGGAACGCGGCTGGGGGTGGCTGTGCTGCCTAGACCCTCAAGCCTCGCCCTGCGTGTCGATCAAGGCTGCGGCCAGCGCCTCTTGCGGGGTCTTGTCGCCCCACAGGATGAACTGGAACACCGGATAGAAACGGTCGCACTCGTCGATCGCAGCCTCGACCGCGAGCTGTGCCTGATCGAGCCCCAGCATCGCATCGCTGCCCAGCATCATTCCGTTTCGGTACAGCACTACGCCGCTGTTGGACCAGATATCGAAATGGCCCAGCCACAACTGCTCGTTGATCAGCGCCAGCGCCTCGCAAATGACCGCGAACTTGTCGTCGGGCACACGGATATCGGGCATCGCGAGCAACTGCAGCACATTGTCTTCGTGCCGCCAGATCGCGCGCAACTGATAGCTGGTCCAGCTGCCCTTCACCTCGGTCAGCAACTCGTCCTCGCCCACCATCTCGCACGGCCAGCCGCGCGCCTCGAACAGCGCGGCGAGCATGTCCACCGGGGCTGCTTCCTCCCGATCCAGATCAAGCTGCTGTTCGTTCAAATGAATTTCCTTTCGCGCCCGGTGGCACAGCCTCAAATTGCCGGTATGCGCCGCCGTACGCAATGGCTACGCCGGCTGCCAAAGCGCGAGATGTGGCGAAGTCTGTTCAAAAACTGTGGATAACGAAGTCTAAAGACCCGCTCAGACAGCCGGCCCGGTCCCCGAGCTCGCTGTCTTTGCTTCCAGCGCCTCCAGACGAGCTTTCAGCGCTTCGCTCTCTTCGCGCGCCTTGCTCGCCATTTCCTTCACCGCCTCGAACTCTTCGCGGCTGACGAAATCGAGCCCGGCGATCCACTCGCGCGTGCGCTCGCGCGCGCTCTCCCCTGCCTCGCGGCTCATTCCGGCCACGGTTCCGGCAAGGCCGTTGATGAACTTTGCGAAGTCGCCGCCAAATTCGGATTTGTTCTGCATGAGTATCTCCATCGCAGGGCTTGCGCGCCGCGTGCTAATTGTGCTGCCATAGCATGTGGGTTGCGCCTGGACCAACCGCAAGCACTATTGGCGCTGTCAGGGCGCTGGCGGGGCGAGTTGAATGCGCTGAGCATCGCGCGGGACCACCAGAGTCTCGGCGCCCGGGTTCAGCGTGTCGATCTGCTTGTTCAGCACCGCAGCGAAGCACAACCAGGCGAGATAGGGCACCATGAGCCAGGCCGCGAGCCGCCTCACCCGGCCGAACACGATCGTCGTCACGAACGCTGCGATGAAAACCGCGACCAGAAGGTAAAATGCTATCGTTACCTGATGCATCCCGAAGAACACGATGGGCCATGCCAGGTTAAGGGCGAGCTGGACGAAGAACAGCAGCACCGCCAATCCGCGCAGCCGGGCGCCCCGGGCTGTGACCACGACGGTAACCGCCAGGCCCATCATCACATACAGGACCGACCAGGCCGCGCCGAACGCCCAGCCGGGCGGCTGTGCGTCTGGTTTCTGGAGCGCCTGGAACCAGCGGTTGTCCTCACCCGATCCGGAAAAATCGCTGACCCCGAAGCCAAGCAGCACAACCAGCGGAACGAATAACAAGGCCCAGCGCAGAAAGCTGAGACGAAGCTGCATGGGCGAGGCGATTTCATTCATCGACGCGAATTCTCCAGCCGTTTCCGGGCACTTGACTGCACTCGCATATCGGATTCGCTGGACGCACGCCAGCGGGGTTTACCATCGAAAAGCGTGCCGCTTCGGGTCAGCAACCGCGGCCCTTTTGCGCGGCGACCAGAAATTCCACATTGCCGCTGGGGCCGGTGATCGGGCTTTGCGTCAGCCCGATGACCGGCCAGTCGATGCTCTCGAGCCACTGCATCACACGCTCGCACACCGCAGCGTGCAGCGCGGGGTCGCGCACCACCCCGCCCTTGCCGATCTGGTCGCGGCCCACCTCGAATTGCGGCTTGATCAGCGCGGCAAGCCATGCGCCCGGACGCGCAAAGGACATCGGCACCGGGAGCACCTTGTCGAGCGCGATGAAGCTCGCATCGCACACGACAATATCGATGGGCCGGGTGATCTGCGCATCGGTGAGGATGCGCGCGCTGGTCTGTTCGTGCACCGTAACGCGCGAGTCCTGGCGCAGCTTCCAAGCGAGCTGATTGGTGCCGCTATCCACCGCGAAAACGTGATCGGCGCCCCGCGTCAGCAGCACGTCGGTAAAGCCGCCGGTGGAAGAGCCGACATCGATCGCGGTCATTCCGGTCACGTCGATGCAAAAATGGTCCAGCGCATGCGCCAGCTTGATTCCCCCGCGCGACACCCAGGGATGATCGCGCCCGCGGACCTCGATGGCTGCATCGGTGGCCAGCGTCTCGCCCGCCTTGGCGACCTTGCGTTCGCCTGCAAACACCAGCCCCGCGAGAATTAGCGCCTGCGCCCGCGCGCGGCTTTCCACCAGCCCGCGTTCGACCAGCAGTTGATCGACGCGCATCTTGGGCGTCTTGCCTTGTGGCTTGCTACCTGAGGCGGCTCTGGGGGGATGGTCGGCCATGGGCCCTCGCCATACCGGCTGCGGCGCGCATTTGCGAGCGGCAGATAGTGACGGCAAAAAAAATGAATTACAAGTCTTGCCGTAAGCCCCACGATGATTCACATT
>JBKBTF010000001.1:0-133120 GCA_046291395.1 Blastomonas sp.
GGAATGGCTGACCGGCTGGCTGCCGGTGCCAGCATCGCGATCAACATGACCAAGCAGGCAGTCAACCTGCCGCTGCGCCGTCAGCTCGAAGGCATGCTCGACGCTTCGGTGTGGTTCGAGGCGATCTCGGCCTTCAGCGACGATCACCGCGAGGCGGTCGCTGCGTTTCTCGACAAGCGCAGCCCCGATTTCACAGGAAATTAGCCGAGGCTGATCTCCCCACGCTTTCTTCAAACAGGACATGACAGACATGGCGACTGAAATTCTGCTCCCCAAGATCGGCTTCTCGATGGAAGAAGGCACGCTGGCCGAATGGCTGTTCGGCGACGGCGAACAGGTCACCGAAGGAGACGTTCTCTACCTTCTGGAAAGCGACAAATCGGCCAACGAGGTCGAGGCTCCGGCGACCGGCGTGCTGCGCGTGGTCAAGGAAGAGGGCCAGACCTATCCGGTCGGCACGGTGCTCGGCTATATCGAATGACTTTGCCGCAAACGGGCCTTCGTGCCTGATCAGGTAAAGCGGTAGGGGCCACCCGCCTCGATCGCCGCGCGATAGGCGGGGCGCGCATGGATTTTCTTTAGCCAGGCGCTGGTTGCGGGCCGGCCCTCAAGGCCATCGCGCTCCTTGGCGGCAAATTCCAGCGGGAAGCTCATCATCACGTCTGCGGCGCTGAACTGTTCTCCGGCGAACCAGGGCCGACCGCCGATCTCGGCCTCGATAAACTCGAGATGCCCCGTCACCATGGGCTGGAATTTGCGTTGCCTGACCGGGTCAACCACCGGAACCGTGCCCACCACCATCGACATCAGCAGCGCGGTCATCACCGATCCTTCGGCATAATGCAGGAAATAGCGGTAGCGCAGCCTGTTTTCCTGTTCCGTCGGCGGCCCAAGCCGGCCGCCGGCCTTTTCCACGAGATACTCTATGATCGCGCCGGTCTCGGCAATGACAAGCCCGTCATCCTCGATGATCGGCGCCTTGCCCAGGGGGTGGATGGCCTTCATTGAATCGGGCGCTGCCCGCGTCTGCATGCGTTGATACGACCGGATCTCGTAAGGCAGGCCGAGTTCCTCGAGCAGCCACAGGATGCGCTGCGAACGCGAATGCTCCAGATGATGCACGGTTATGGTCATGCCAGCTCCACCAGATGGACGATCCCGGCGGACCGGACGCGCGCCAGGCTCGGGATGAATGCGCACGATGCACGCAAATATCGACGGCTGCCACGCGCGACCTGCCGGGCTCGCAAGTCACCGCGTCGGCGATGGCTGGAGTGGTCGCTTGACCGTGTCGCGCTCGCTTCCTAGCCCGGTCGTTCTTGCTGCGGGTAGAGATTATGACGACTGCCGAACCGAGCCTGGAATGGCAATGCGACTGCGAACTGGCGATGGCGCCGGTCTGGCTGCCCGAGGCGCAGGCGCTGCTGCTGGCCGATCCACCATCCGGGCGTCTGCTGAGCTATGATCCGGCGACCGGCACCGGCACTGCCATGACCATCGGTGGTCGGCCGAGCTTCGCCTTGCCTACGGCGGATGGTCAGCTGCTTGTCGGGTCGGAGCGCGAACTGCTGATTGTCGATCGCGATGGCACGCTGGTGCGCGAACGGCGGATCGACGGTCCCGAAACAAACCACACCGCCGATGCCACTGTCGATGCCCATGGCCGTCTGTGGTTCGGCATGACCGGTGAGCGGGGAGGCACCCCGGCCGGCGGTCTGTTCCGCTATCATGACCAACGCCTGATCCCGCTGGTGTTTGACGTCGCCCGGCCCGGCGGCCCGGCGCTGACCGCCGATGCCCGCACGCTGTACCATGTCGATATGGCACGGCGCGCCATCTACCGTTTCGCGGTGACCACCGCCGGCAGCCTGTCCGATGGGGAACGCTTTATTGGGTTTTCGGACGACGAGGGACTGCCTTCTAGCGTTACACTCGATGCCGAAGCGTGCCTCTGGGTTACGATGTGGGAAGGTGGCTGCGTACGGCGCTTTTCGCCAACAGGCGCATTGCTGGCGACTGTCGCGCTGCCGTGCTCGCGGGTGACCGGGCTGGCTTTTGGCGGCGCGAATATGACCCGCGCCTTCGTTACCACCGCGCGTTCGACAGACGCGGAGCCGCTGGCCGGATCGCTGTTCGGTTTCGATACCGCCGTTCCGGGACTGCCGATCCCTGCGGTAATCCTGGGCCATGGCGATCTGGGCCTGGTCGATGACGATGATCACTGATGACTGCTTAATCGGCCGTCGGCTTGCGACCATGGCCGCCGGATGCAGGGTCGGTTCGTGAACGAACTGGCGCAATTGTGCCGCCAGACGCTCGGACGCGAAGGTCCGGCGATCCGTTTCGAGGGAGCGTGGATCGGCTGGGCTGAGGTGCGGCGCATTGCCGCGAGTCTCGAGGCCGCGCTCGATGAAGCGGGAATCGCACCGGGTACGCCGATCGCCTTCGCACCGCGCAACAGCCCCGCCTCGCTCGCCGGCTTCCTGCCACTGCTCGCGCGCGGGCACGTCATCCGCATGGTCTATCCGTTCCAATCGCCCGAGGCGCTCGCAGGCGTGCTTGGGGCGCTCGACTGCGCGGTGGTGATCGCCGAAAGCATGGACTGCACGGAGTTGGTGCGCGAGCGTTTGCAAGCTGCTGGTCAAGGTCTGATCGCGCTCAGCGGCGAAGGCGCGGCGCTGGTCCATCGCGGTGCAGAGATTCCAACAGCGGCTCCGCCCTCACCACGGATCGAAATCCTCACCAGCGGCACGACCGGGCCGCCGCGGCATTTCCCGATCGGCTATGACGTGGTGCTGGGCTATGCCCGCGCTGCAGCGGCCCAGGCGCAGGCGCACAACGAGCCTCCGCCGATGCTGCTGTGCTTTCCGCTGAGCAACATCTCGGGCCTCTATGCGCTCGCCGCCTCGTTTCTGCGCGGCGCGCCTTGCGTGCTGCTCGAACGGTTCAGTGTTGCGGCATGGCGCGATTATGTCGTCGAGTATCGCCCCGCGTCGGGTGGCGCGCCTCCGGCCGCGGTGGCGATGATCCTCGCTGCCGATATTCCTCGGCAGGACCTGGCCTCGCTGCTGTGGTTCAGCACCGGCGCCGCGCCGCTCGATCCGGCGGTGCGGCAGGCATTCGAGGAACGGTACGGCATCCCGGTGATCCAGACCTATGGCGCGACCGAATTCGGCGGCCCGGTCGCCGCCAACAGCCCGGCGCTGCTGGCGCAGTTCGGGTCGGCCAAGGCTAACAGCGTCGGACGCGCGCTTCCCGGCGCCGCGTTGCGGGTGCGCGATCCCGCCACCGGCGAACTGGCACCGCCCGGCACCGTCGGCATCGTCGAGGTGGTCTCGCCGCGCATGGGCCCCGACTGGATCGTCACCGCCGATCTCGGATTGATCGACGAAGACGGCTTTCTGTTCCTGCACGGGCGCGACGATGGTGCGATCATGCGCGGCGGGTTCAAGATCGTTCCCGAAACGGTCGAGCAGGCGCTGCTGCGCCATCCGGCAATTGCCGCGGCCAGCGTGGTCGGCATCGCCGATCCGCGGCTGCTCGAGGTGCCGGCTGCGGCGCTCGAACTGGCAGCGCATGCCGCGCAGCCTTCGCAGGACGAACTCGAGGCACATGTCCGCCGCAGCCTGCCGGCGACGCACGTCCCGGTGGCATGGCGCTTCGTCGAGGAGCTACCCAAGACGGTGAGCTTCAAGATCGACCGGCGCGCGGTGCGTGCGCTGTTCGAGGGCGCAGACGAGGGCGCAGCATCGCCACCGACATCATCGCCATGCCGATGAAGGACCTCGCGGCCTTGTCTCGCAAGGCCAATCGCTGGACCAATTGACCGCAACGGCAATGGCATCGCCACACCGCCCATCGGGCAAGCGATCGACGGAGGAATGCGTGACCCAGGGGTTCGACGAACAATTCGACTGGGTGGTGGTCGGCAGCGGCGCAGGCTCGTTCGCTTCCGCGCTGGTGATGCGCGAGGCAGGCCATTCGGTGCTGATCCTCGAAAAGGCCGAGGTCGCCGGCGGCACCACCGCCAAATCCGGCGGGGTGATGTGGATACCCGCAAACAGCTTCATGCTTGCCGATGGCGAGGACGACAGCATCGACAAGGCGATGACCTATCTCGACGCGCTGCAGGAGCTCGACGGCGGCGATGCCCCGGGCACCTCGCGCGAGAAGCGGCTGGCTTATGTGACACAGGCGCGGCGCGCGGTGGATTTCCTTGTCCGGCAGGGCGTCCGCCTGCGCCGCGGGCCGACATTCTGGCCCGATTACTATGACGAGCTTCCGGGCGGCTGCAAGACCAGCCGCACGGTGGTCGCCGAACCGTTCAACCTCAAGGAGCTGGGCAACTGGTCCGGTCGGTTGCGCAAGGGCTTTGCGGAGTTCAACGTCCTGCTCGCCGATGCGATGGAAGCGGGCCATTCGCGTACCAGCCCGCGCGCCAAGCGGATCATGGCGAAGATCGTTCTGCGCACCATCCGCGACAAACTGCTTGGGCGCAAATTCACCACCGCAGGAGCCGCGTTGCAGGGGCGCTTGCTCAAGGCCGCGCTCGCCGCCGGGGTCGATCTGCGGCTGCAGAGCCCGGTGCGTACACTGCTGGTGGATGGCGATGCGATAACCGGGGTCGAAGCGGACGTCGCAGGCACATCGCGGCGCATCGGCGCGCGGCTGGGCGTGCTGGTCAATGCCGGCGGCTTCTCCAAGAATCAGGAGATGCGCGACCGCTACATGCCCGGCACGCGATCCGAATGGAGCCTCGTTCCCGAGGGCGACACCGGCGACCTGCACCGCGAGATCGAGCGGATCGGCGGGCAACTGGCGCAGATGGACCAGATGGTCGGCTATCAGACCACGCTGCCGCCGGGCAGCGAGGGGGCCTATGTCACCCCCGGTGCACAAAGCCTCACCGGCCGTCCGCATGCCATCCTCGTCGACCAGTCGGGGACGCGCTACATGAACGAGGGCGGCTCCTACGAGCTTTATTGCGAGAACATGATCAAGCGCAACCGCGAGGTACCCGCGATCCCGAGCTGGGCGATTCTCGATGCGCAATATGTCGCCCTCTACAAGGTGGCAAACTGCTTCATCGACAAGTCGATTCCTGCGGGCTGGCAGGAGGCGGGCTATCTGCACAAGGCTGACACGCTTCCCGGGCTCGCGCGGAGCATCGGTGTCGATCCGCAGCAGCTCGAAGCGACCGTGAGGCGCTGGAACGGCTTTGTCGCGGATGGTCGCGATGCCGATTTCCAGCGGGGCGAGCGCGCCTATGACAATTGCGGCTTCGTCGGCGATCCGTTCTCGGGCAGTTCTGCACTGGGGACGATCGCACAGGCACCCTTCTTTGCCGTTCCGGTCGTGCCAGGTGATGTCAGCACCTATGGCGGCGCGGTGACCGATGCCTTTGCGCGGGTGTTGCGCAACGATGGCTCGGTGATCAAGGGGCTCTATGCCACGGGCGTGTCGACTGCCTCGGTGATGGGCAATGTCTATGCCGGCGCGGGGGCGAGCATCGGGCCGTCGATGACCTTCGGGTATATCGCGGCGCGCCACGCGGCGGGGCTCGGCAACACCGATTAACCCGGCTGATGCATGGCATTGATCGCTCCGGCGATACCACGCCTGTGGTTGCTGCAATGACGCCTTACGGATAGCGGTCGCCGCAATAGCCTGTAGAGGAATCGGATTGACTGGCGCGGCAATGTACCGCACCTTCCCACACGAAAGGTTTCGGCCCCATGACAGATCACCTGGAGCGCACCACGGCGCGACTGGTCGCAGCGAATTGCATCCTGCAGCAATGACGACGACAGCCACGCCCAGGAAGCGCACCCGCGACCCCGCCGCGACGCGCGAAGGTATATTGGAAGCATCGAGCGTCCTGCTGGCGCAAAAGGGCGCAGACGCCATCGCGGTGAGCGCGGTGGCGCAACTTGCCGGTGTGAACCGCGGCACCGCCTACCAGCATTTCGCCGATCGCGAGATGCTCGTCCAGTCGACACTCGAATGGGTATCGGAACGCATGTTCCGCGCCGTGTTTGGAGATCCCGAGCGTGCTGGCGCGCGCAGTCTCGACAATGTCGACGTGTCCGCGATGATGACCCGTCTGGTCGAGTTCGCGATGGACAATGCCGATCTCGGCCGCATCTGGCTGCAGCAGATCCTTGCCTCCCCGGAACCGACCTCAGATCCGTTCTGGCGCGAATTCGAAAACTCGGTCAAGCGCTTTGCCGAAACCGATCTTGCCGCCGAAGGTCTCGATACCGAGGCATTGGCGGTGCTGATGCTGTCGGGCGTGTTCATGTGGCCGGTCTGGGCGCGGGCGCACGCCAAGACCGAAGAGGAGCGACGCCATCTTGCGCGGCGGTTCAGCCGTGAGGTGATGCGGCTGTCGATGTTCGGGTCGATGGCCTCGGACAAGTTTCCTGAAATCGCTGCGCGCCTGCGCGCTTCGCAGGAGAATGAGGCGAGATAGCGGACAGGCGATGATTTCGCGCCGGGGCTGCATCGGCGCGCGCAATTTGTCACACCGGGCACACGAATCGCGCCGCGCCCGGCGCCCCATAAGATGAGGGGACATCATGTTCAAAGCCATCCAGATCGCCAAATCCGATGAAGGACAGCAGGTCAAGCTGACCAAGATCGACGAAAGCGCATTGCCCGAGGGCGATGTTCTGGTCGACGTCGCTTTCTCCACTCTCAACTACAAGGACGCCCTTGCGATCACCGGCAGCAGTCCGGTGGTGCGCACCTGGCCGATGGTGCCGGGCATCGATCTTGCCGGCACCGTGCGGCAAAGCGACCATGCCGAGTTCAAGCCCGGCGACAAGGTCGTTCTCAACGGCTGGGGCGTGGGCGAAACCCACTGGGGCGGGCTGGCACAGGTGGCAAGGCTCAAGGGCGACTGGCTGATCAAGCTGCCCGAGGCCTTTGACGAAAAGCAGGCCATGGCGATCGGAACCGCAGGCTACACCGCCGCTTTGTGCGTCGATGCGCTGGTCGATTTCGGCATCACGCCTGATCAGGGCCCGGTGCTGGTGACGGGCGCGACAGGCGGCGTCGGCTCGGTCGCGATCTCGCTGCTCAAGAAGGCAGGGTTCAGCGTCACCGCGCTGACCGGCAAGGCGGACGCTGAGGACTATCTCAAGGCGCTCGGCGCCGATGCGGTGCTCGATCGCGCCATCATGTCCGAAAAAGGAAAGCCGCTGCAGAAGGAACTGTGGGCGGGCGTGGTCGATACTGCGGGCAGCTTCACGCTGGCCAATGCCTGCGCGCAGACGCGTTATGGCGGCGCGGTTGCCGCTTGCGGCCTCGCCCAGGGTTTCGACCTGCCCGTGACGGTGATGCCGTTCATCCTGCGCGGCGTGGCATTGCTCGGCGTCGACAGCGTGATGGCGCCGAAGGCCCCCCGCCTGAAGGCGTGGGAGCGGCTGGCGCGCGATCTCGATCCTGCGGCGATCGAGGCCATCGGCCAGGTGATCGGGCTGGAAGAGGCGATCGCGGCTGCGGGCCGACTGATGTCGGGCGACGTCAAGGGACGCTATATCGTCGACGTCAACGCCTGACCCCGGTTACCTGCAGAAAGGCACCCGGTGATGGACGATTACGCCGCGATACAGAATCTCAAGGCGCGCTATTGCGCGTCGGCTGATTCATCGTGCGAGGACCGTGACGCAGCGCGCGCGGCGCTGCTGGCGCTGTTCGCGCCCGATGTCACCGCGGACTACGGCATGGAGCCGATCGCGGGTGCCGAGGCCGTTGCCGACTTTCTCAGCGTGGCGATTTCGGGCGGCAGCGAATGGATGATCCACAATCTCCATTCGCCGCTGGTCGAGATCGACGGTGATGGCGCGACCGGCCAGTGGACCGTCAATGTCCGGATGAAGCGGCCCGGAATCGCCGAGCCTGCTTTTGTTTTCGGACGGTATCACGACGCGTTCCGGCGGGTTGATGGCGCATGGAAGATCGCCGCCATCACCTTCCGGCGCTGTGAATAGCAGCCGGCCCACCTGGCTGCGCCTGCGGCGCTGCCAATCCGCTCGGGCGATAAAGCGCGCGCCGCCTTGCTCTCACGCGGCGAGAATTTAGAGCGTACAGGCGAGGTAAGACTATGGCGCATTACGTTACGATCCATCTGCACAACGTGCCCGAGGGGCGGGAGAGCGACTGTGCCGAGTGGTTCGATGGCGCGCATCGCGCGGCGCTGGGCGAACTCGAGGGCTTCTGCTCGGCCGATCGTTTCGAGATTGCCGAGCGCCAGATCATGCCCGATATCGCGCAGCCCTGGCGCTTCATGTCGCTCTACGAGTTCGACTATGCGGTACCCGATCGCGACATCCCCAGGCTCGGGCCTTTGCTTGATGCTGCGCGCAAACAGGGGCTGATCGACGATGCCGACCAGAGCGAACGCATCTACAGCTACAACATGTATTCCGACTGGTTCGTGGGCGCCAACTGGCAGACCGACAAGCCGCTGTCGGGTGTCTCGATCATCCTCGCCAACTTCGTCGCGGGGCGCGAGGAGGAATATCACCGCTGGTATGACGATGTGCACATGCCCGAGGTCAGCGCGGTGCCCGGCCATGTGGGCATGAAGCGCGGACGGCTGGCGGGCACGCAGTGCGAGCCGCGCCGCTATTGCCCCGGCAGCGATCTGGTACTGGGCGCGCAGCAGACCGACGACCTGCTGTTCACGCTCAAGGATTTTTCGGCCCGCGCGCGCGGCGTCAGCCCTTCGGGCATTGCGATGGACGCGCGCTCGACCGCTGGGTCTTTCGCGCGCACGGTGCACTATTTCAACAAGATCAGCGGCGACCGCTGGCCCGGCGGCATCGCCTATGACGGCGATCTGTCGGTGTACGACACTGCAAAGGAAGCCTGACAGATGGCCAGAACAATCGTTATCACCGGCGCGGGCGAAGGCCTGGGCAAGGCGCTCGCCCGCCGCTTCGCGGCCGAGGGCGACACGGTGGTACTGCTCGGGCGCACGCTCGCCAAGCTCGAGACGGCTGCGGCCGAATTCGGCGACAACTGCCTGCCGGTGCAGTGCGATGTCGGCAATCCTGATTCGGTGCGGGAGGCGTTCGCTGCGATCGCAAAAGCGCATGCGCAGATCGATGTCCTGATCAACAATGCCGCTGTCTACGCGCCGTTCACGCTGGCCGAGGCGAGCGACGAGCAGGTGATGGCGCAGATCACCACCAACATCGCCGGACCCATTTTCGTCACCCGCGAGGCGGCGAAAATGATGGGGCCGGGGGGGCATATCATCAACGTCACCAGCGAAGGCGTCGAGGTGAAGATGCCGATGCTGTGGTGTTATGCCGGGACCAAGGCCGCACTCGAGCGGATCGGCCAGGGCTGGGCCGACGAACTGCGCGGCGCAGGCATCCGCGTCACCACGATCCGCGCGGGCAAGATGTTCGGCGAGGGCAAGACCAGCAGCGGCTGGGACATGGAACTGACCATGCGCTTCGCCACGGCCTGCGCCGAGGCCGGCATGCCGCTGTTCGAGCAGCCCTTGTCCAATTATGATTCGGTGCTCGATATCTTCCGCACGGTGATCGAATCCGCCCCCGACCTCAATCTCGATCTCGTCACGCTCGGCGGTCGCCGCGCGAGCTGAACCGTCCTCCAAGCCAGGAGCCTAACATGACCTCACTCCCCGACGCCAAGCTGTATATCGACGGCGAACTTCGCGATGCTGAAAACGGCGCAACCTTCGACGTTATCAATCCATGGGACGGCAAGGTGGTCGGCAAGGCCGCCAATGCCGGCGCGGCCGATGTCGATGCGGCGATCGCGGCTGCGCGCCGCGCCTTCGACGAGACCGAATGGGGCGCGCCCGCCAACCGCGACAACCGGCTCGCGCTGGTCAAGGAACTGCGCCGCGAATTTGGCGAACACCGCGACCGTCTGGTCGAGCTGGCGCGTTTCGAGGCTGGGGCCGCGCTTGCCGCGGTCGGTATGGCGCATGTCGACAATGCCAATGACGGCTGGGACGATTATCTGCGCGTCTTCGATCAGGTCACCTGGGAAGAGGACCACGGCATGCGCGATTTCCGCGGTCGCCCGTCGCACCGCAAGGTGGTGTACGAGCCGGTCGGCGTCGTCGCCGCGATCACGCCTTGGAACGTCCCGCATTACGTCAATGTCGGCAAGGTCGTCGCCGCGCTGCTCGCCGGATGCACGGTGATCCTCAAGCCCGCGCCCGATACCCCCGGAATGGGCGCGATCTGGGGCGAGCTGGCGCACAAGGTCGGCTTCCCCGCCGGCGTGCTGAATGTGGTGCTGAGCGAGGATCCGGCCGCTGCAGGCGAGCAGCTCGTCGCCGACCCACGGGTCGATCTGATCACCTTCACCGGCTCGACCGGCGTCGGCAAGCGGATCATGGAGGCGGGTGCCAAGACGCTGAAGCGCGTGTTCCTCGAGCTCGGCGGCAAGAGCGCCAAGATCGTGCTCGACGACGCGCCCGATTTCGCCCGCGAATGCGCGCAGTCGCTGCTGGTGTTCCACGCCGGGCAGGGCTGCGCGGTGCAATCGCGCCTGCTGGTGCCACGCAGCCGCTACGAAGAGGCCAAGGCGGGTCTGACGATGGCCTATCAGGGCTTTGGCGACAACTGGGGCGTCATCGACAGTCCAACCCAGGTCATGGGCCCGGTCGTGTCGAAAAAGCAGATGGACCGCGTGATGAGCTATATCGAGCTCGGCAAGCAGGAGGGCGCAACGTTGCTCGCCGGCGGCAAGGCCCGGCCCGACAAGGGCGACGGCTTCTTCATCGAGCCGACCTGTTTCATAGATGTCGACAACAATATGCGTATCGCGCAGGAAGAGATTTTCGGCCCGGTGCTCGTCGTCATACCCTATGAGGATGACGAGGACGCGGTCCGCATCGCCAATGCCAGCCAGTTCGGGCTTTCAGGCGGCGTGGTGTCCGGCGATGCCGAGCGCGCCGAGCGTGTCGCACGCCGCGTGCGCACCGGCTCGGTCTCGGTCAATGGCGGCATGTGCATTGCCGGTGACCTGCCGTTCGGCGGTTTCAAGGGCAGCGGCATGGGCCGCGAATGGGGTCTGGCGGGAATCGAGGAATTCCTCGACAGCAAGGTGATCGCGGTCGGCCAGGCTGCATGACCGTGATGGGATAGCAGAAGCGATGAGCGCGGTTCGGATGGCAGAGACCAACCTGCAGGGGCAGAAGCTCGGCAACAAGGGCCGCATCACGCGCGAGCGCATCATCGCGGCGGCGCGCGAGATGATCGAAGTCCCTCACGCCGAGCCGCTGTCGGTCAGCGCGGTCGCGCGGCGCGCGGGGCTGCGAACATCGTCGATCTACAATTATTTCGCCGATTTCACCGAACTGTTCCTGGCGGTGATCGAACCCGTCGTCGAGCAGTCGGAAGAGGCCTATGTTTGCCTCATTCGCGAATACTGGCCCGACGACGAACTGGATGTGCGTTGCTGGGAGTTCGTGCATGCTTTCCACACATACTGGAAGGAGCATACCCGGCTTCTCCACCTGCGCAACACGATCGCCGATCAGTATGATTCACGCGTTCTGCTGCTGCGAATAGCCATGGCGCGGACGGTGATCCGGCTGCTCGGGCAACAATTGGGGGCCCCAGCCACACGCGCCACCGGCCCCGAATACGATTTTGCCAGCGTGCTGTTCACCGGGCTCGAGCGTGTCGTCACCATCGCAACCGA
This sequence comes from Blastomonas sp., assembly GCA_046291395.1. Classification (GTDB taxonomy): domain Bacteria; phylum Pseudomonadota; class Alphaproteobacteria; order Sphingomonadales; family Sphingomonadaceae; genus Blastomonas. The sequence goes on from JBKBTF010000001.1 coordinate 11,701, forward strand.
TGAAGAGCTCAAGGCGCATCACCCGCCGAGCGTCAAGCCCCGCTTCGAAGGGGCCACGCTCAAGCAGCAATCGCGGCTGCTGGCGCTGGCGATCATGGACGAACGGGCGCGCAAGGCGCAGCCGCGCACCGGAACGCAATAGAGTCCGGCCAAAGCGCGGCGTCAGCCCTTGTTGCTGCCGAGCTTTGCGATGTATTTCTCGATCGCCGCGAGATATTCGGGGTTGAGCATCAGCGACGCATTGGCCATCCGCTCGACATGCCGGCCGGTATCGCGGCTGACCTCGGCGGCGATATCGATCGCGATCTTGGCCGCGCCCATCTGTTCGGCGCTGTTCTTGGTAAGCGTCCGGCAGAAATCGAGCGCTGCCGCGTCGAAATCCTCTTGCGCCAGGATATCGTGGACAAGGCCGATGGTCAGCGCGCGGTTCGCATCGACCCTGCGGCCCGCCATGATCAGCCAGCGCGCCCAATGGGGCCCACAGATCCGCGTCAGCCGGCTGACCCCGTTGGACGCGGGGAGCACGCCGAACAGTCCCTCGGGAAACGAGAATTCGGCGTCTGGCGACGCGAGGCGGAAGTCGCAGGACAAAGCGAGCTCGAGCCCGCCGCCGACACAGGGCGCGTGGATCGCACAGACGATCGGCTTTTCGATATGCTCCATCTCGTCATAGATGCGGTGCATGCCGTGCAAACCGGTGCGGTGGTTCTCGCGAATGCCCGAGGCCGTGCGTGTCTGGGCCGAGGGCGAGCCGCTGCGCAGGTCGGCCCCGGCGCAAAAATAGCGGCCTGCGGCACGGATCAGCATGACCCGCAGCTGCGGATCGCTGCGGAACTCCAGCAACGCCTGATCGAGCAGCGCCATTGTCTCGCCCGACAGCGCGTTGAGCTTGTCGGGGCGGTTTAGAGTTGCAACCAGAACGCCGTCGGTGACTTCGGTCAGCAGATGCGGTGCGTCGTCGGTCATGTGTGTCTCCAGGAGTGATTTCGAGTGAAATGGGCCATTTCACGGCTTGGAAATCACGGCAAATCTAGGCGCGTGTGCGCGGCATGCCCAGCCCGCGCTCGGCGATCATCGAACGGTGCACCTGGCTGGTGCCGCCATAGATGCGCGTGCCGTGGGCGTGGCGATAGCACTGGTTGACCATCGCCGCGGCACCTTCGCGTTTGGTGAGCGACAGCGGCGCGGTAAGATCGAGCAGATCGCGCGCGACCTCCATGAACCGTTCGGAGCTGAACATCTTGGCCATCGGCCCAAAGGCCATGTTGGGCTTCTTTTCGACCGCCGCCCAGGCGGCGCGATGCTCGAACAGCTCGGACACCGCGATATCGGCGTGGACTCGGGCCAGTCGGGCGCGCGCCTGTGGCTCGTCGATCAGCTTGCCGCCATCCGGCGCGTCGATCTCGCGGCACAGTTGCTCTGCCGCCTCCAGATTGGCGTGGATGGCATTGGCAAAGCCGCCGCCATGCTCGAGCTCGAGCGCCAGGCTCATCGTGCGCACGCCCTGATCGACCTCGCCGAGCCGGTAGCTGTCGGGAATGCGGACCCGGTCGTAGAAGGTGATGTTGGTGCGCTCGTCCTGGAAGGTATGCACCGGCTGGATGGTCACGCCTTCGGCCTTGAGCGGGACGATGAACATCGTCAGTCCCTTGTGCTTGGCCACATCGGTGTTGGTGCGCGTCAGCATCAGCACATAATCGGCCAGGTTGGCACCGCTGGTAAACATCTTGGTGCCCTCGATCAGCCAGCCATTGCCGTCGGGGATCGCGCGGGTCTGCGCGGCGAAGACGTCCGATCCCGACCCCGGCTCGGAATAGCCCAGGCTGGCGATCGATTCACCCGAGATGATCTTCGACAGCACCTCCTGCTTGAGTTCCTCGCTGCCCGCGCGCGCGATCATCAGACCGACCATTTCGGCGACGCCGGCGGCGGGATTGCTGTAGCCGTGCTTCTCGAGCGTGCGGCGCACCGCGGCGCGGGCATAGGGGCCGATGCCGCGCCCGCCAAGGTCGGGGCTCGACTGGAACAGCAGCCCCGCCTCGGCCATCTTGCGGTGCAGTTCGGGTACCCAGCCCTCCCAGCTATAGTGGAATTTCTCGCGCATCGCGGGCGTGACGTTGGCGTCCATGAAGGCGTCGATCTCGGCGATGATCGCGCGGGCTTCCTCGCCGATATCGAACTCGATCGGCAGATCGCCGACCTGCGGAAGCGGCACCGTCACCTCGCCGTAGAGCCGCTCTCCCGCCTCGACCAGCAGCCGGGCGGGGTCACCCGCGACCAGCGGCCAGGCCTTGGCGCGCAGCGCGTAGAGATAGATGTCATATTCGGTGGTGAGACCATAGCCGCCAAAGGTCTGCAGCGCCTGGCTGACCGCCTTGCCTGCCGCGTCCGCGCACCACCACAAGGCCAGCGAAGGCCCGGCTGCGGCGAGTGCGGCATCATCGGCGATGTCGCGGATCGCTTTCCATACCAGCAGCCTGCCGCCATCGACTTCGCACAGATTGTCGGCGAGCGGGTGGCTGATCGCCTGGAACGCGCCGATCGGCTGACCGAACTGCTTGCGCTCGCTGGCATATTCCGCCGCCATCTGCACCGCCTGCCGGCCGAGTCCGGCGAGCGCTGCGGCGGTGAGGAGCTTCCATTCCTCGCGTGCCGCACCAAAAGCGGCAACCGCGCCTGCGCCCGTCGCCAGCACGGCGACGCTACCCTGGGTAAAATCGACTTCGGCAAGCCCGTTCGATGCAAGGTTCGCTTCGCCGGGCCGCGCGGCAGGCGGTAGCGCGACCAGCACAAGGTCCTCACCGCGCAGGCCGATAACGACATCGGCATGCTGAGCGCCAGGAACGAACTGCCGTGGGCGCGCCGCGATATCGTGCAGCGCGAGCGAGGCGATCCTGTCGCCGGCGAGAATTGCGGCCAACGTTTCGCCCTGAGCCTCGTCACCGGTGAGCGCGATCAGCCGCGCTGCAAGGATCGTCTCGGCAATCGGCCCGCTGGGCAGCTTGCGCCCGACCTCTTCCATCAGCATTGCAGCGTCGAAGGTGCCGAGCCCGAGCCCGTCCATCTCCTGCGGCACGCGCAACATGATCGCGCCGAGCTCCGCGAGCCCCTGCCAGGCTTCACGGTCGAAGCCGGTGCGCTCGGCCTCGCGCAGCCGTTCGGGCTTGCATGTCGCTTCGAGCAGCCGCGCATAGCTGTCGCGCATCATGGCCTGCTCTTCGGTCAGGTCGAAATTCATCACTGTCTCCTGGGTGAGGGCAGACTTATGGCTTGCGCCCACCCATCAGCCTGGCCATGTCGATTTGTCCGGTCGCAAGCGCGCCCATGAAGCCGCCATCGACCGGCAGCACCACGCCGTTGATGATGCTGGCGAGGCTTGAGCACAGCAGCACCAGCCCGCCAGCCTGTTCCTCGGGGGTGGAATAACGACCCATCGGCTCGGCAGCGGCATCGACCACATCCTTGCCCGATGTCTCGTGAAACGCCTTCATCATCGGCGTTTCGGTGGGCGAGGGCAAAGTGCAGTTGATGCGGATGCCCTTTTTGATCAGCTGCGCGCCCATGAACTGGGTCCAGACGATGACGTTCTCCTTCGAGAAAGCATAGCCCTCGCGGATCGTCTCTTCATTCGCCTCGCACCAGGTGATCGCCGCGTCCCAGCCCTGGGTCATCACGATTTCCATGTTGGTCGGGATGCGGCGGCTCCAGCCGAGGCCGCCGGTCGAGGCGATGTTGGCGATCGCGCTGCCTGCGCCCATCTTGGGCAGAAGCTGCTGCGTCAGGTGTCTCAGACCGATGAAATTGACCTTCATCACATCCATGGCCGGAAAGGAGGTGGGCAGGCCGGCGCAGTTGAATAGCGCATCGATCTGGCCGTCGATTGTGGCCGCCGCGCTCTCGATCGACAGCGGCTCGCGCAGATCCACCTCGGTAAACGAGGCGAGCGGCAGATCGCACGGTTTGAAGTCGAGCCCGTGGACCTCGGCGCCGAGGTCGAGCAACATGCTGGCGGTTGCGCGCCCCATGCCCGAATAGCAGCCGGTGACGACCACGCGTTTGCCATTATAGCCCAGAATATCGCTCATATGCTGCTGCCTTCCTTATGTCGTTTGATGCTTTGCCTTGCGGCTATGTCTTGATCGGCGGCCAGAGCTGGCGCTCGCCGCCGTTATCGTCCTCGATGACGAAAATGATCCGTTCGGGGCATGACTTGGCGCCGTTCAGCGCCGCCTTTTCCTCGCCCTCGCCCACATCAAAGCCGGACGTGTCGATATACCCGTCCTCGTCGAGCGGATAGAGCTGCGGCGCGATGGCCTGGCAGCGGGCATTGCCCACACATTGCTTCTTGTCGATGCGGACCTTCATGCTCACCTTCGCGGTTTCTCGGGATGCGCGAGCTAGACACAAGCGCGCTCGCCCGATCAACTGCACGGGCGGCAAATCGCGGCTGCGATGCCTCAGCCCGGGCTTGCAATCGCTGCGGCGGTTTCCGCAGGCCAAGATGGATTCAGCGCGCGCCATCGCGCAAGAGGAGGCAGGTCTTTGCCAACGGAGTAAATGATGTCTGTGACCGACTTGTCCCCCGTCGTCCCCAAGCCGGAGCATGTGCCGGATGCGCTGGTCTATGATTTCGATTTTCACGCCGACCCGGGCCTGATCGCGCGGGGGCATGATCGCCTTGCCGAGGTGGCGCGCGAGGCACCGCCGGTGTTCTGGACGCCGCGCCAGGGTGGGCACTGGATCGTGCGCAGCCACAGCGCAGTCCATCGCGCCCAGCGTGCGCCCGAGACGTTCAGCAACTCACCGGTGCCCTATGAGGCGATCAAGGCCTATAACGATACCCAGCCCGACGACAAGAAGGCGCTGATTCCGCTGCCGATCACGGTCGATCCTCCTTATCTCGAGGTTTATCGCAAGCCGCTCAACAGGGCGTTCAGCCCCAAGAACATGATGGGTCTCAAGGACCGCATCCGCGAACTTGCCGCTGAACTGGTCGAGAATGTCCGGGCCGATGGACATTGCGAATTCATGTCGGCCATCGCCGAGCCGCTGCCGACCACGGTGTTCCTTGAGCTGTTCGGCCTGCCGCAGGACCGGCAGCGCGCCTATCGCGATCTCGTCTTCGAGCACCTGCATTCGCAGGATCGCGACCAGCGCGCGGTGCAGGGTCGCCTGCGGGTGGTCGCCGATACCATGCGCGACACGATCCTTGAACGCCGCGACAATCCGGGCGACGACCTGCTCTCCACGTTGTGGCAGTCCGATTTCAACGGCCAGCCCGCCACGCTGCATGATATCGAGAACTTCGCGGTGATGCTGTTCCTCGCGGGACTTGATACGGTGATGAACGCCATGGGTCTGGGCGCGCGCCATCTGGCGATGAATCCCGATCTCCAACGCACACTTCGCGCTGACCCTTCGCTGGTGCCCGAAGCTGCAGAAGAGATCCTACGGCGCTACACCTTCACCGTGCCCCCGCGCTTCGTTGTTCAGGATACCGAATTCGAGGGAGCGCCGATGAAGCAGGGCGAAATGGTCCTGATGATGCTGCCGACCGCCGATCTTGATCCCGAGGAGTTCAAGGATCCGGTTGAGTACAATCTGGCACGCGAGAACAAGGCGCATATCGCATTCGGCACCGGCCCGCACCGCTGCCTGGGTTCGCATCTGGCGCGGATCGAGCTGCAGGTGCTATATGAGGAAATGCTCAGCCGCCTGCCCGAATTCCGCCTCGACCCGGACAAGCCGCTAACCTTCCATGGCGGCAATGTCATCGGCCCAGACCAGGTTCATCTGATCTGGAACGTATGAGCCTCGGCGTTCCCCGACCCCGGCCGCGTCTCGACGCCGAAAACCGCGCGTTCTGGACGGGCGGCGGAGACGGGCGGCTGATGATCTGCCGATGCGGCGATTGCGGCACCTGGCTGCACCCGCCGCAGCCGGTCTGCCGCGGCTGCTGGAGCGAGAATGTCGCGCCGCAGCCGGTATCGGGGCGCGGCGTCATCGATAGCTATACCGTCAACCACCAGCCATGGATGCCCGGGCTGGAAGTGCCCTTCGTCATCGCCAGGGTGGCGCTCGACGATGCCGAGGGCGTTTATCTGACGACCAACATCGTCAATTGCCCGGTCGATACGGTGGCGGTCGGCGACGCGGTGCGCGTCATTTTCGAGGAAGATGACGGCATCTTCTTTCCCCTGTTCGAAAAGGCGGTCTGATGGCGGCCGAGGCTTATATCACGGGCATCGGCATGTCCGAGGTCGGCGTGCGGCTGCAGCGCCGCCCATTGCTGCTGACGCTCGATGCGGTGCGCGAGGCGCTCGACGATGCCGGGCTCACCCCCGGGCAGATCGATGGCGTCGCCACCTACCCGGGCAAGATGCACAGCTTTCTGGGCTTCTCGCCGGTCTCGTCCGACGATGTCATCGAGGCGCTGGGCCTGAAAACGCGCTGGCATCTCGGCGCGGCTGAAATGGATGCCCAGCTTGGCGCCATTTCGGCCGCCGCAATGGCGGTCAAAAGCGGGCGCGCGCGGCACGTGATCTGCTTCCGCACCGTCTATGAAGCTGCAGCGATGGCCAATCCGGCGGACTATCCGCCGCCGCGGCGTACCGAGGTGACCGGCTTCAGCCAATGGACCGCGCCGTTCTATGCGATCTCTGCAGCAACCTGGGTTGCGCAATATGCCACGCGGCACATGGCGCGCTACGGCATGACACGCGAGCAGCTCGCGCAGATCGCGCTCAACGCGCACCGCAACGCGGCGAAGAACCCGCGCGCGCTCGTCAAGCAGCCGCTGAGCGAGGAGGCGTACTTCGCTGCGCGGATGATATCCTCGCCCTTCTGCCTTTACGATTGCGACCGGTTCACCGATGCTGCGACCGTGGTGATCGTCTCGGCGGGCGACGCGCTCGACGAGATCACGGCGCGGCCCGTGCGTATTGCCGCTACCGCCGGTGCGGTCGAACGCTACAGCTGGGACCAGGCCGAGTGGCCCGGCTCCTATCCAACAGGGCGCGACCTGTGGGCGCATTGCGACTACGGACCCGGCGACCTCGATATTGCCCAGCTCTACGATGGCTTTGCCTTCCACCCGATCACCTGGCTCGAAGGCCTTGGCATTTGCGAGACCGGCACCGGGCATCTGTTCATCGAGGGTGGACAGAGAATTGCGCTCGATGGCGAACTGCCGCTCAATACCGGTGGCGGCCAGCTTGGAGCAGGGCGTCTGCACGGCTTCGGCTTTGCTCATGAAAGCGTGGTGCAGTTGCGTGGGCTCGGCGGCGAGCGCCAGGTTCCGGGCGAGCCGAAAGTTGCGGTTGCCACCTCGGGCGGCGGACCAATGGCTGCGGCGCTGCTGCTCACGCTGGATTGACCGAGATGACTGCTCCGGCGTTTCACCGCACGGTGCTGATCGAGCCGCGCGACAGCATGGTGCAGGCGTCAGTCGAGGACGATTATCATCACATGCGCGTGGCGCTGCATCACGATGGCGAGCGGGTAACCCGGGTCGAGGCGACCATGATCCGTGCGCCATGGTCGACCTGTCCCGGCGCACAGGCAGCGCTTTGCGACACCTTCACCGGAATGGCGTTGGCGGATATCGCAGCCACAGGCGGCAAGCGCATGCACTGCACGCATCTGTTCGATCTGACCCTGTGGGCGGCAGCGCATGTCGCCGACTCGCATGACACGCGGTACGCCACGGAGGTCACCGACCCCGTCGATGGCGAGCGGCGGCTGAGGCTGATGAGCGATACCGCCCCGGCGATGGAGTGGATCGAGCGCGACGGCAAGCTTGCCGAACCGGGCGAACTGGCCGGCAAGTCGCTGTTTCAAATCCGCGAGTGGATCGCTGGTCAGTCCCATCAAGTCGCTGAAAAAGCTAAGATTTTACAGTGGGCAGGGATACTGGCCCATGGCCGCCAGATCCCGCTGGCACGGCAATCGGACGCAAGCCGGATGCCGCCCAATTGTTTCACTTTCCAGCCCGAGCGCGCTGCGCAAGCTGATCGGGTGGGGGAGATCAGGGACTTCAGCGGGCTTTCCTCCCATCCGCTCGATAGGATAAATTGAAAGCGCGCAGTTCGTCTTATATATAGTAAGCAAGCTTAGTTTAGGAGAGCCGACATGCAGATGAACGACATGGTGCTGATCAGCGTAGACGATCACATCAGCGAGCCGCCCGATATGTTCAAGAACCACCTGTCCGCCAAGGATCTCGAGGACGCACCGCGGTTCATCACCGATGCCGATGGCAAGGCGGCGTGGGAATATCAGGGCATGTATCTTCCCTCGGTCGGGCTGAACGCGGTGGTCGGGCGACCCATGAACGAATATGGCATGGAGCCCACCGCGCTCGACCAGTTGCGCGCAGGCGTCTACGATGTTCACGCGCGCGTCGGCGACATGGACGTCAACGGCATTGCCGCCTCGCTCAATTTCGGCAGCGTGTTCGATTTTGCCGGCGGCCGGCTCCACCGCACCCCCGACAAGGCACGCGCGCTGGTCCATCTGCGCGCGTACAACGACTGGCACAGCGACGAGTGGTGCGCTGCATACCCCGAGCGATTCATCCCCTGCGCCATCCTGCCGACCTGGGACATGGACGCAACCGTCGAGGAGATTCACCGCGTCGCGAAGAAAGGCTTCAAGGCGATCTCGGTCAGCGACAATCCCACGGTTCAGGGCTTGCCCAGCATCCACAACGAATATTGGGCGCCGTTCTTCAAAGCGATCGTCGATACCGACCTGACGATCTGCTGCCATATCGGTGCAGGTTCGCCTGCGCCGCACGCTTCGCCCGAAACCCCGATCGAGGCGTGGATCACCACCATGCCGATGTCGATCGCCTTTGGCGCGGCGGACTGGCTTCAGCTCAAGGCACTGCACGATTATCCGCAACTGCGGATCGCGCTGTCCGAAGGCGGGATCGGCTGGGTGCCCTATTTCCTCGAGCGGTCCGACTTTTCCAACTGGCGGCACAAGGCGTGGACCAATTCAGTGTTCCAGGACGTGAAGCCGAGCGAGATATTCCGGCGCCACTTCCTGTCCTGCTTCATCGACGACGCTTTCGGGCTCGCCAATGTCGACTGGATCGGTGAGGACAACATCGCATATGAGACCGACTATCCGCATTCCGACACCTTGTGGCCCGAAGTCCCCGAGCATCTTTGGAAGGCGCTCAAGCATCTCGACGAAGAAAAGATCGAGAAGATCACGCACAAGAACGCGATGCGCTGGTTCAATTTCGACCTGTTCGAAAAGGCCAATCGCGAGGACCTGACCGTCGGCGCGCTGCGTCTGCGCGCCGAAGCGGCGGGCGTCGACACCTCACCCAAGAGTTCGGGCGGCGACCGTCCGGTGGCGGAAGGCACCACCCGCCCTATCACCTCGGGCGACCTGATGCGGATGTTCAAGCATCATGCGGACAAGCAGAAGCAGGAAGCAGCCTGAACGAAAAAGGGGCCGGATCGCCTGATCCGGCCCCTTTTTACTTGCCCGAAGCTATGGTGGACGCCGTTCAGGCGACCGCAGCGAAAGGCGTCCCGTTCGAACGGCCATGCTGGCCGTCGAACAGCTGGCGGATCGCGCTTGTCAGTGAGCCAGCCAGCGCATCGCGATCGACCTTTTCCGGCGATTCTACCAGCAGCCCGACAGCCAGAGGCCGATCGGTTTCATAGGCAGGCAGCAGCTCGACGCACAGTTCGTCACGGGTGCCGAAGCCTGCAGGTCCGAAGGCGCGGCCATAGCGTTCATGCCGGTCGATCAAATCGATCATCTCGCCGAACGGGATAAAGTCGCCCTGCGCCTCGGCATTGAGCCGCCGTACGATGCCGGCGCGCTGCGGGCGGGACAGTGCGGCCATCAACAGTTGCCCTGCAACGCTATTGGTCAGCTTCTCGCACTGGCCGCCGGCGAGCTTTTCGTCGGTGGTGTGCGCCCCGTCGCGGCCAGCCGAAACACGGGCGAAGACCTGGACCTCGACTCCGACCAGACCGAAGAGCGCAACTGGAAGGCCGGTCTGGGCGCGCAGCCGCTCCATCAGGCCGACGAGCCGGCCATCGCGCACCGCGCGGCATTGCGTCTGCGTTCCGAGCAGCGCGGCACGCGGCGTCGGGCGATAGGTGCGATCGGTGCTGTCCTTGTAAAGGATGCCCAGCTCCACCAGACTCGAGAGCAACTCGGAGGTGCTCGATTGCGGCCGATCATAGCGCCGCACGAGGTCCATCACGGTCGCCTCCTGGTGATTCTCGTCGAAAAACTCGAGGACCTCGACCACGCGCCGCGCAATCTTGGCCTTGTTCGCCGTAACCGTTGCCATATCACTCTCCCGGTCTTTTTGTTAATGAACAACATTGTTGGATAAAAGGCGGGGCTTGTCAACAAAAACGACATGGTGTCAGTTTTCTGGCATCAAGGATCGGGTTGGTCGGGGACATGCAATGAATCGAGAACAATGGGTGGATAGCCCCGCAGGCAAGGGCTCCCCGAATTCGGATGATGCGCCGCGCGGCCTGTGGGTGCGGCCACCCGACCGGTTCTCGCTGGGACCCGTTTCGCTCCCGACGATCGCTTTCACCGATGATCTGGCCGCTGCAGATGTCGTGGCGACGGATCACACCGCTGTCCGCTGCCTCGTCGCGGCAATCCAGTCGCAACCGGTCGCCGCGACGGTTCTGCTGCAACTGCTGCGGCAGATCGAGACGCTTCCGCCAGAACAGGCGCTGATCGCCGAGTCGCTCGCTTATGGCGTGCTGCAGGGTGGGGCGGAGCATGCATGCTGGCTCGATCAGCAGCGCGGCAGCCTGCGCGCGACCGATGTCGCTGCCGCTCCCGGGCAGGTGGAAATGGAGCGGACTGGCGGCGTGCTGGTGGTCCGGATGCGCCGGCCCGCAGCCCACAATGCCATCGATGTCGCCCTGCGCGATGCACTGCGCGAAGCCTTCGAACTGGCTGCTGCCGACGGCACGATCGAACGGATCGTGCTCAGCGGAGAAGGGCGGGCGTTCAGCGTAGGCGCGGATCTTTCCGAATTCGGTACCACGCGCGATCCGGCATTGGCGCACATGATCCGGATGTGCACGCTGCCCGCCTATCCGCTGGTGCAATGCGGATCGCGACTTTTGGTCCGCATTCAGGGCGCCTGCCTCGGGTCGGCGCTTGAGATGGCGGCCTTCGCAGGGCGCATCGAGGCGCAGCGCGGGGCCTTTTTCCAGCTTCCCGAATTGCGCATGGGCCTGATCCCCGGGGCGGGTGGCTGCGTATCGGTGTCACGGCGTATCGGCCGGCAGAAGACCGCGCTGATGGTGCTGTCAGGCCGTCGTTTCAGCGCAGCGGCGGCGCTCGAATGGGGCCTGATCGATGCGATCGTGGACTAGGCCCCCGGCAATCCAGGTTGCGCGAACATCCTGGCGGACCATCCTGCCACGCGCCTGAGCCCAGGGCCGGTCGAGCAGGCACAGGTCCGCCGGCTGGCCGACGGCGAGGGTGCGGGTTCGCGAAAGGTCGTGTGGATCGCCGAGATAGAGACTGAGCGCCTCCTCCGGGGTCAGCGCTTCGTGCGGACCGATCAGTAGGCCCAAGCGGGTGGTGCGGGTGGTCGCGGCGCGGATACCGATCCACGGGTCGACGCTGCCATATGGCGCGTCGCTTCCTGCGGCGAGAGTCGCGCCCGCAGCGAGGAAGCTGCGCAGGCGGTACAGCCATGGCCATTCGGCCTGCGCGATCGTCTCACGATAGCGGTCGCCGCGCTCGTCGATGAAATGCGGTTGGCTGACCACGTGGAGGCCAAGGGCTGCGACCTGTGCAATCAGTTCATCGGTGGCGATTCCGGCATGCTCGATCCGGTCGCCGGGCATCACGTCTGCTGCGCGCAGTGCTGCCAGAGCGAAGACGAGCTCGGTCTCGCTGGTGCAATGGATCGCAACGGCACGTTGTCGGCGATGCGCCAGAGCGATCTGCGCGACGATATGGTCCAGATCGGGCAACGCGTTCTCGTGTAGGTGCAGCTTGAACGGTCCGCAGGCAAGGCCGGGGGCAAAGCTGCCATCGGTCAGCCCCTGAGTTCCCCCGACCAGGCAGGACTGCGGCATGCGACCGCCAGTCCGTTCGCCAGCCAGCCAGTCCAGCGTCGCCGCGTCATTGGCAGGCGACAGGTCGGTCACGCCTGTCACCCCGGCCTGCGCCAGATCGCGGCCCAGTTCGGCCAGCCCGGGCGGGCTTGCCGACAGCGTCTTGCGCAGCCAGCTGTCCTCGTCGAACAACCGCCCCGTCCATTCGCCGCCGATACGCTCCAACCCGGCTGGCGGCGCTGCGATGTCGAGCAGCAACGCGATCGCGCGACTGTTCAGAAACCACATGCGCCCGGTGCGGTCCTGAATGCGGACAGGCCGATGGCTGCACAGCACATCGAGCTGACGCCTGTGCGGCAGGCCCAGGATGCGTTCGTCATAGCCGATGCCGCGCAGCCAGCCTGTGCCGGGCCGGTCCAGCGCGGCGGCCAGTCCGGCCTCGTCGTTCACCTCCGGCGGGCCGCAGCGCACCGACTGCCGCGCCACCGCAGTCGAGGCAAGGTGGATGTGATGATCGTGCAGGCCCGGCAACAGCGCCGCTCCGCCCGCATCGATCGCGCGTTCGCCGGCGTGCGCAGAGAGCTGCCCGATCGCGGCAATCCTGCCATCGACCAGGCGCAGGTCGGCGCGCGGCCCACCCCAGATCTCGGCGTCGCGGATCAGCATTGTGCCGGCTCGTTAGCGGCATCCGCATCCAGTGCGCGGAAGGGGCGGCCCCGGGCAGCAGCCCATGCGGCGAGATGACGTGAAAGAGGGCTCCCGTCCGCAGCCCGCTCGGCGGCCAGCGCCTCCCGCACCACGCCGCTCATCGAAAGCACGATTCTCCGACCGCCGCCCTGGCGGTGGGCGGCGAGCGCCGCTTGCGCGGCCGCAATCCCGGTGAGTGGATCGCCGATGGCATCGCCAACAAAGCCGATCGTGCCGGTGGCTTCGAACAATGCGCGCGACAGGCCGCCGGCAACCCCTGCATCGTCGCCGAACGCTATCCATTCCGCCGCATCGCCCGCTATGCCGTGCCCGGTGATCGTGACCCAGGTCAGGCCGGGGCGCAACCGCACCAAAGCGTCGGCATCGATGCCCAGCTGCAGCAGCGCCCGGGGGCGCGCCGCCTCGAGCACGATATCGGCAGCTTCGATCAGCGCGAGCAACGTGGCGCGACCCTCGAACGACCGGAAGGTCAAGCGCGAATGGCGCTTGTCGCGGTTGAGCGCGGCGAAATGCACGGCGTCGCTGTACCGCAGCGGGTCGGGGCGCTCGATGCTCTCGACCTTGCACACATCGCCTCCTGCAAGCCCCAGCAGGCGGCCGGCCAGCGGCCCGGCCCACAAGGCGGTCAGGTCGAGCACCGCCGGCCGGGCAGGCAGGGCAGCGGATCGCAACCCGCGCGCAGTGGTCTGCCGCGCCGGGCTGGCGGGGGTTTCGGAAAGGCCGGCAATCGCCAGCCCGAGCAGCCGCCCGCGAGCAACGCATTCGGCTTCTTCCATGGCGCCAAAACGGCGGTCGATCTGCTCCGGCAGCGCACAGTCGTTCGGATCGCACGCGAACAGCGCAGGAAGCATGTCGCGATCATCGGGCCGTGCAAGATTGAGCGCAACCCAGCCATCGTGCGCCCGGTACAAGCGGCAACCGCCGCCTGCCGAGACGTCGCCGGGAATCGCGAAACCGTTGGCCAGCGCCCGCTCGGCCAGCAGGTGCTGTGCCGAAAGCCGGGCAAGTTCGCGCGAAGGGCAGAGCGTTGCCATGTCCTCAAGCAGCGCCTGCGCGCCGCTGGCAAGAGGAACGGGCCATTCCATGCTCAGCCGGCGAACAGCTTCTTGACCTCGCGGCGGAGCAGTTTGCCCATTTCGTTATACGGGAGTTCCTCGCAGAAGATCACCTGTTCGGGCATGCGGCTCGACCGCAACCTGTCGCGTACCAGCGCGCACAGTTCGCCTGAATCAGGCTGCACATGCTGCTGGCTGACCACCACCGCCACCGCAACCGCCTCACCCCATTCGAGCGAGGGCACGCCAACCGCGCAGGCGTCGGCGACAGCCGGATGCGTGAGCAGGGCATCCTCGATCTCGCCGGGCGAGATATTCTCGCCGCCGCGCACGATGACATCGTCGGCGCGGCCCGAGAGGAACAGATAACCGCCTGAGTCCAGATATCCGGCGTCGCGCGTCGGGAACCAGCCGTCGGCGACCAAGGCGCTGCGGTCCTTGTATTCACCCGATACCTGGGGTCCGCGGACATAGATTTCGCCCGCTTCGCAGGCGCCAAGCCGATTGCCGTCCTCATCGCGGATCTCGAGCTCGATTCCGGGAAGCGGTCGGCCCACCGAGGCGAGCCGCGCGCGCACGTCAGGGTCATCCGACGACCGCGCCTCGCGGTGATCGTCGGGGCCAAGCAGCGCGATGGTCGAGCTGGTCTCGGTCAGGCCATAAGCGTTGGTGAAATTTGCGTCGGAAAACAGGTCGAGCGCGCGGGTGATCAGCTCCAGCGGCATCTTGCCGCCACCGTAAGAGATGTCGCGCAGCGAACTCAGATCGGCCTTGTGTCCGTCATCAAGCGTCTGGACGATCCGCGCCAGCATGGTTGGCACGATGAACGCAGTGGTGACCCGTTCTTGGCTCACCAGATCGAGCCAGGCCTCCGGAGTGAAGGCGGGCAGCAGCACAATGCGCCGTAGCGAATAGGTCGAGCTGAGCAGCGCCATGATCCCGGCGATATGATACGGCGGCACGGTCACCAGTCCTGCAGCATCGTCGGGCGCGGAGCCGAACTCCAGCGCGCCGAAAATGTAGGAGGCGAGATTGGCATGGCGCAGGATCGCAGCCTTTGGTGTTCCCGTGGTGCCGCTGGTGAACAGCTGCACCGCAACGCCTTCGCCGCCGTCCGCCGTGCCGTCCCATTGCGCCGCCATGGCGGCCTCGACGAAGCGCTCGCGGGGCAGCAGCGTGTTGGCGGGGTGATGGTGCAGCCGCGCGGCGCGCCCGACATCGCCGACGATCAGCGCGGGCGCGATCCGTTCGAGCAGGCCTGCAAGATCGGCATCGGCGAGGCGGTAATTGAGCGGAACATACGGCACGCCGGCGATCGCCGCACCGAACAGCGCGATCACCGCAGCTTCGCTGCTTTCGTCGAGCAGCGCGACATGTTCTGCACCGCAATCGCGGATTAGCTGTGACGCGCCGCGTGCCGCCGCGAGCAGTTCGCCATAGGTCCAGCGCCGGCCCTGGCAGACCAGGCCGACCCGGTCGGGGGCTGCCTCGCCCGCCATCTCGAGGATGAATCCGATATTCATGGTCTGCTAACGCCCGTGGTCAATCGGACGCGGGCAACGGCTTGGCGTCCTTGGTCGACAACGCCACGCCATCGACCGAGAGCGAACCCTTGCCCGGCTTGACGCACAGCAGTTCGAAGGTGCCCGCGGCATCGACATAGCGTTTGCCGATCAGCGTGCCGGCGGAATGCGCTTCGGCAGGTTCGCCTTCGGGCTGCGCGGTCTCGGCCATCGGCGTGCCGCCACATTCGATTGTTCCTTCTCCCGAGCGGATGACCATGACCTCGGTGGAGCACACTGCGCTTTTCAGTCGCGTTCCTGGTTTCATCTGTATCGTCCTCGTGTGTGTGCGAACGCTCAGGCGATGGCGCCATCGCTCTTGAGCTGTTCGATGCGGTCCCATTCGATGCCCATTTCCATGAGCACCAGTTCGGTGTGTTCTGCGGCCTGCGGTGCGCGCGTGGTTTCGAGCGGCTCGTGATCCCATTGCACTGGCCCGCGTACCAGCTTGAGCGGCCTGCCGCCATCGGCCGCCTCGACCTCGATCACGTGATCGTTGGCCTTGACCTGCTCTTCCTCGACCAGCTCGAGCAGGGTCAGCACCGGAGCCCATTGCCCTTTCATCGTGCGCAGATGCTCGCGCCAATAGGCAAAGGGCTTTTCGGCGAAGGCCTCGACCAGGATATCGCTCGCGGCCTTCGCGTTATCCACCAGGCTCAGCACGTCGGCAAAGCGCGGGTCATTCGCCGCCTCGGGCCGCCCGACATGCGCGAACGTGTCCGCGATCAGACCGGTCGGGCTGACGATGCACAGGTTGATCGTTCGACCGTCGCTGGTGCGAAAATTGCCCATGAAGGGATTTTTGCTGGCCGAACCCGATTGCGGCATTGTGTTGCGGGTGATGACCCCGGTTTCCATCGCCTGCGCCAGGTTGGCGCCAGAGGCCCAGTTGGCGGTGGAGAGCAATGAGACATCAAGCTCCTTGGCCTCGCCGGTCTTTTCGCGATGATAGAGCGCCGCCGAGATGCCGCCTGCGATGAACATGCCGCCGATCGAATCGCCGAACGCCTGCATGCCCTGGCTCAGCGGTCCGTCGAGCTCGGGCGGGCTGAAGCAGTCGGCGATGCCGCTGCGGCTCCAGAAGGCGGTGCCGTCAAAGCCGCCGATGTTGCGTTCGGGCCCCTTGTCGCCCCAGGCGCTGCCGCGCGCATAGATGATATTGGGATTGGCGGCGCGGATGTGTTCGAGGTCGAACTTGTATTTCTGCCGCTGGTGGGGAAGGTAATTGGTCAGGAATACGTCGCACTGGCTTGCGAGTTCGTAGAGCAGTTCCTGGCCTTGCGCGCTGGTGAAATCGAGCCCGACGCTGCGTTTGCCGCGATTGGGATGCTCCATCAAGGTGTGGCGCAGCGGATCGAGCTGGACCCCGCCCATGTTGAGAAATCCCCGCTGCGTATCGCCGCGCTTGGGGTGCTCGATCTTGATCACGTCCGCACCCCAATCGGCAAGGATCGCGCCGGCGGCCGGAACGAAGGTGAATTGCGCGACCTCTAGAACGCGCACGCCTTCCATAACCTTGCCCATGTCCAACCCTCTCAACGTGTCCAATGGCTTCGAGCGATAGACCGCGCATGGCGCTGCGTCACCCCGCAAGGGCGGCCAAGGGCCTGTAATCGCTGGCGCGATTTACCCGATGCCTCAACGCCAATGCGATATCGGCGCGCGCGGCATGAAATCGGCTGTCCGCACCGATACACCGCAGCAGGCAATCTGTGGCTGGAAGGGCATGAACATGGAATTTAACACATCACTCGCAGCGGTCGTGACCGGAGGCGCCTCGGGTCTGGGCAGGGCCAGTGCGCAGGCCTTGGCCGCAGCCGGGCTCAAGGTCGCGATCTTCGATCTCGACGTCCAGGGCGGCCAGGCCGTGGCCGACGAGATCGGCGGCACCTTTCACGAGGTCAACATCCTCGACGAGGACAGCGTGGTGGCCGGCCTTGACGCGGCCCGCGCTGTGCATGGGCAGGAGCGGGTGCTGGTGCACTGCGCAATGGCTGCCAGGGCGGGCAAGACCGTCGGGCGCGACAAGCAGACTGGCGGCTTCAAGCGCTTCTCGACCGAGGATTACGCCTTTGCCGCGCAGGGCATTCTCGTCGCATCCTATCGGATCGCCTCGCTGTGCGCGCTGGGCATGGCGGGCGCCGAACCGTTGAACGCAGATGGAGAGCGCGGCGCGATCATCCTCACATCGAGTGCTGCGGCGCAGGACGGACAGATGGGGCAGGTCGCCTATGGGTCGCTCAAGGCCGGCGTGAACGGACTTGTCCTGCCGATGGCGCGTGACCTGATGGATCTGGGGATCAGGGTGAATGCGATCATGCCGGGCATCTTTGCGACTCCGCCGATGCTGCGCTTCAAGGACATGAACGAGAAGATGTGGGACGCGCTCAACGCCTCGGTGCCTTTTCCCAAGCGTCTTGGACAGCCTGGCGAATTCGCCTCGCTGGTGCTCGAGGTAGCACGCAACGGCTATCTCAACGGGCAAACATTCCGCATCGACGGCGCGATTCGCATGCCTCCACGGTGAGGCCTTATCCTAAGGTACTGACAAAAAAGAAAAAAAAGCGATGCGGAAAAATACTAAGCTAGCTTGACATTATCCGATGCCGAAATATACTAAGCATAGTTAGTATATTTCGGCCCGACACGGGCTCAATCGGAAAGGGCTTACCGCCATGTCACGCAAGCTGTTCATCTCGTCGATCATTTCGGTCTCTCTCATGGCGACGGTTCCGTTCGCCGCGCAGGCGCAGCCCGAGGTTCAGGCTCCCGAAGCCACGGCCGTCGAAAGCAGGGCCGTCAGCGAAGGCGAGATCATCTCGACCGCCGATGGTCAACGCCTCGGCCGGGTCTACAAGACCTTTGCCGATGGCGGCGCGGCCGTCATCGTCCGCCACAAGATGGTGGTGATCCCTGCGCAGACGCTCAGCCGCACCGAGGGCAAGCTGACCACTTCACTGAGCTATCGCGAGGCGATGAAGCGCGACTGACCGGCTGCGACGCGAGGCGGGGCGGGGCGGTTAACCGCCACCCCGCCGGACGGCGATCAGTCCTCGCCGGGTCGCGCGAGATTGTCGCGCAGTTGGTCGAGATAGCTGTTGAGCTGCACCATCGCCGCCTCGTCGAAGCCCTGCCAGGCGATCGTCTCGGCACGCCTGGCGAGTTCATCGAGCGAATCGGTCAGCTTTTCACCCTGCGCGGTCAGGAAAATCGAAAGCGTCCGCTTGTCCGCGTCATGCTTGCGGCGTTCGACCAGCCCGTCGGCAGCGAGCCGCTCGACCAGCCGGCCCGCCGACACCTCGGTGATTTCCAGATGCTCGGCAATGGCGCGCTGGCTCGCGCCGGGGAACCGGCTGATCACCGCGATCGCGCGCCACTGTGACCGGGTCACGCCGAGATCGACCGCCATCTCGTCGAACCGCGCGCGCAACTGCCGGGCGATGATCGTCAGCTTGATCGAGGCATCGCGCCGTGTATCGCCGACACCCTCTGCGGATATTATAGCCAAATGACGCCTCCAGGACCGGGTTTAGCACCAGGCCGCGCAAAGGGCCACATGGTCGTCAGGCAAACGTCTCGACCCGCTCGATAATGATCGCCGGGGCCATTCCGCCGGCGGCGCACATGGTAATCAGCGCATAACGTCCGCCGATGCGCTCGAGCTCGTCGAGCGCGGTGCCGATCAGCACCGCTCCGGTCGCCCCGATCGGATGGCCGAGCGCGATCGCGCCGCCATTGGGGTTGACCTTGTCGCGCGGCAGGTCGAGGTCGCGGATGAACTTCTCGACCACCACCGCGAATGCCTCGTTGACTTCCCATACGTCGATATCGTCCTTGGTCAGCCCCGCTTTTTCGAGCGCCTTGCGCGCTGCGGGGACCGGACCGTTGAGCATCAGCGTGGGATCGTCGCCGACATTGACCGCCGAAACGATGCGCGCGCGCGGCGTAAGGCCATGCGCCTTGGCATATTCGCCCGACGCCAGCAGGATCGCCGCTGCACCATCGACCACGCCCGAGGACGTTCCGGCATGATGCACGGGCTGAAAATCAAGCTCAGGATATCTGCGCTTGATCTGCCCGGCAAAGGTCGTGCCGTCGCGAGTGGCGGGCATATCGTAGAACATCGCGAACGCCGACTTCATTTCGGCAAGCTTCTCGGCGCTGGTGTCGGGACGCGGATATTCCTCGGTCGCGAGCACGGCGTTGCCCGCACCATCCCTGACCTGAACGAGCGAGCGGTCGAAGCGACCTTCCTGCAGCGCGCGCGCCGCACGGCGCTGGCTCTCGAGGCCGACCGCATCGAGCGCCTCACGGTCGATGCCTTCCATCGCGGCGATGGCATCGGCCGCCACGCCCTGGTTGGTCTGTGGATGCAGCGCGTCGAGCGTGGAGTTGCCGCTGCCCAGCCCGCCGCCGAGTTGCAGCTTGGCCTCGCGCAGCTTCATGCCGTAATCGACGACATGGCTCATCATCTCGGTGCCGCCGGCGATGACGAGATCTTCCAGCCCGCCCATGATCTGCCCGGCAGCCAGGCTGGTGGCGGTCAGGCCCGATCCGCAGAAGCGGTCGAGCGTCACGCCGCTGACCTTGACGTCATAGCCGGCATCGAGCGCCGCCATCCGCGCCAGATCACCGCCCTGCAGTCCGAACTGCGCGCTGGTGCCCCAGATCACGTCGTCGACATCGGCGGTGTTTAAGTCGTTGCGGTCCTTCAGCGCGACCAGCACCGCCTTGGCCAGATGCTGCGGATGGATGCCCGAATAGGCGCCCTTGCCCGTCTTGCCGATCGCGCGCGGGGTGCGCACCGCATCGATGATATAGGCCTCCGCCATCCATGTTCTCCGCTTTTCGCCAACTGGCCCGCGGTCTTTGCACAGCGGCCAGGGGCTGCCAAGCGAAGCCCGGCGGCGCCGGTCAATATCCGCCCGAGCGATGAACGAATTGCGAAACTGCCGCTAGACTCGGCATCGCTTAGCAATCCAAGGTGTCCCTCAACCGGAACCGGAACCAGCATGTGATGAACCAGACCAGCGAACCGCCAGCCCATCCCTCGGCCGGGCCGCTCGCGCCCCTTCGCGTCGCATCTTTCCGCCGGATCTGGTCGGCCAGTCTCGTATCGAATTCCGGCCATCTGATCCTGGGGGTCGCGGCGGCCTGGGAGATGACACGGCTGACCGATTCCCCCCAGATGATCGCGCTCGTCCAGACCGCGCTGATGGTCCCGTTGATGCTGGTGGCTCTCCCCGCGGGCGCGCTGGCAGACATGTTCGACAGGCGCAAGATTGCCCTCGTCGGCCTGTGTGTGGCGTCGCTGATGGGGGCCGGGCTCACCGTCATCAGCTTTGCCGACCTGACCACGCCGTGGCTGCTGCTCGGCTTTCTGGTTCTGATCGGCGGCGGGGTCGCATTATACGGCCCCGCCTGGCAGGCCTCGATCGGCGAGCTGGTCCCCCTGTCGCAATTGCCTTCGGCGGTGGCACTGGGATCGGTCAGCTACAATCTTGCCCGCAGCGTAGGCCCGGCGGTGGGCGGGCTGATCGTCACCCTGCTGGGCACCCGATACGCCTTTGGGGCCAGCGCGTGCGGTTATCTGGTGCTGGCGGCAGCGTTCCTGCTGTGGCGGCGCCAGACCGTGCCCGCGCGGCTGCCACCCGAGAGCTTCGGCCGCGCGCTGGTCTCCGGCTTTCGCTATGCCCGGCATGCCAATGGCGTGCGCAACGTCGTGATCCGCGCCTTCGCCTTCGGCCTGTCAGGTGCCACCGCGATTGCCCTCGCACCGCTGATCGCCAGGGATCTGCTGAGCGGCGGTCCGACCACTTATGGTGTGCTGCTCGGCGCATCGGGGGTGGGCGCGGTAGGCGGCTCGCTGATGACCTCCTGGGTCCGCGACCGCCTGGGCCCGGAATGGGCGGTTCGCCTGCTGATCGTCGCGTCGGGCGCGGCACTGAGCGGCATCGCCTTCAGCCGCAGCCTGCCGGTTACCTGCGCATGTTTCGTGGTGATCGGCGCCGGCAACATGACGGTGGTCTCGATGCTCAATGTCGGTGTCCAGCTCTCCAGCCCCCGCTGGGTGACGGCGCGCGCGCTGTCGCTGTTTACATCCGCACTGACCGGCGGCGTCGCGATCGGGTCATGGGCCTATGGCGCGGCGGTTACGGGCTTCGGTCTGGAGCTCGTGATTGCCGTTTCCGGCGGTTCGCTCGCGGCCACGGCATTTCTGGGGTTCATTCTGCCGCTGCGGCGCGAGAGCGAGGCCGACCGGCAACCGGCCGAACTGTCCAGCGAACCCGATGTCGCACTCGCCGTCACGATGCGTTCGGGCCCGATCGCCATTTCGATCGACTACCGTGTCGATCCCGAACATGCGCGCGATTTCTATCTGGCGATGCAAGCGGTGCGCACCAGCCGAATGCGCAACGGGGCATTCGGATGGGCGATCACGCGCGATATCGCTGATCCCTGGATGTGGACCGAGCGCTACGATTGCCCCACCTGGGGAGACTATCTGCGGCTGCGTGATCGCTTCACCGCTGCCGACCGCGAGGCACAGACGCGCGCCGATGCCTACAACACGCTCGATGGCGCAAGGCGCGTGCGACGTGGGCTCGAACGGCCGTTCGGATCGGTGCGCTGGCAGGCGGATACGCCCGACCCGCGGCAGCCGGAAACCGGCGTCTACACGCCTTAGGGTATCGCGTCCGCGATAGTGAGGCGGCGAGGGTGATGCACAAGGCGAACAGGCTGCTAGGTCAGTGACCTGTAACGGGCAGGGACCCGGCTTTGGAGAGCTATATGCGCGGGACTTCGGACGTTGCGACGCGGGATTTCGCGATGCCGTCGATGGGCTATCGGATCTATGTGCTCGCGCTGTTGACCCTGATGTCGACGATCAGCGCCATCGACCGGCAGATCCTCGATATTCTGGTCGAGCCGATCCGGATCGAATTCAGGTTGTCCGATGGCGAGGTCGGCGCGCTCAACGGTCTGGCCTATGCAGGGGTCTATGCGCTGGCGGTGATACCGCTCGCCCGGCTGGCCGATCGCTGGCCGCGCAAGCTGGTGATCTCGATCTGCGTGCTGTTCTGGAGCCTCGCCACCACGCTGTCGAGCTTCGCGCGCTGCTATGCGCAGCTGTTTGCCGCGCGGGTCGGCGTGGGGCTGGGCGAGGCGGGGCTGAGCTCGCCGGGTCCTGCCATGCTGAGCGATCTGTTCCCGCGCAGCCAGCGCGGCACCGTGACCTCGATCTACATGACTGGCCCTGCGATCGGCATCGGCATCGCCTACGGTCTGGGCGGCTGGATCGCCACCGAATATGGCTGGCGCGCAGCCTTTCTGATGGCGGGCATTCCCGGCCTGATCATGGCGCCGATTTTCTATCTGACCGTTCGCAACGTGCCCAAGGGCATGTCCGACGGGGCCACGAAGGATGTCCGCCCGCTGGGCCTGTGGCAGACGCTCAAGACCGTGCTGGCGATCCGTACGCTTGCCTATATGGTTGCAGCGCTGATCATGCAGGGCTTTATCACCCAGGGCGTGCAACGCTGGATCCCCGCTTATCTCACGCGCTCGCAAGGGCTGGAGGCAGTCGATTACGGCGCGCAGCTTGGCACCGCGATCGCGGTCGGCAATTTCGTCGGTCACCTTATCGGCGGGCCGCTCGCCGATCTGCTTGGGCGGCGCGACATGCGCTGGCAGTTCGGCATCGCGGTGTTCGCGGTGGTCGGCGTGGCGGCGACCAATCTTGCGCTGTTCACCACCGACTCGCTCGGCGCCTTCTATCTGCTCGCCGGGCTGCTGGCGCTGCTCGGCGGATTGTTCGCGGCGCCATTGATCATGATCTGCACCTCGCTGCCCCCGGTCTGGGCGCGGGCGACGACAACGGCGATTGCGCTGATGGGGGTCTATCTGTTCGGCTATGGCCTGGGTCCGGCCGTGATCGGCGCCATCAGCGATCTGCTGGAGCCGGTCTATGGCGCATTGTCGCTGCGCTATGCGGTGCTGTGGATGCTGCTGCTGGCGATCCCTTCGGCTTTGCTGTTCATGATGGCGGCCAAGCACTATCGCGCCGATCTCGAACGCAGCGCAGAGGCGGCGGCGCTCGCTGCCGCGCAGCCCGGCTAGGCGGGCACCAGGCGCAGCCACGCGCTTGGGGATTATCGAACAAGGACATACGGCAATGACGATCAGGGTTGGAATCGTGGGCGCGGCCTGGGGCGGGATGGCGCATCTGCCCGCATGGCGTTCGCTGCCCGGTGTCGAGGTCACCGCGATCTGCACCTCGCGCGAGGAGACCGCGCGCGCGGCAGCCGAGCGGTTCGGCATCGCAAGGCCGTTCTGGGATGCCGAAGCGCTGTGCGCCGATCCCGATATCGACATCATCGACCTTGGCACCCGGCCGAACTGGCGCCTTCCCTGGGTGCTCAAGGCGCTGGAGAGCGGCAAGCACGTCTACAACTCCTCGCCGCACGCGCCGCATTGGCAAGGCGCAAAGGCGATCGACGCGGCATGGCGCGGCTCGGACAGCGTCGCAGTGATCGATGCGTTTATCGAATGGGTTCCGGCGGTGCGCCGACAGATCGAACTGGTGGCGGAAGGTTATCTTGGTCGTCCGATCGGCGGCACCTGCCATTTCAACCTTTCGCTGTTCAACACGCCGTTCAGGCAGTTTCCGTATAACTGGTTTGCGCAAGCTGAGGCAGGGGTCTCTGCCATGCGCAACAACGGCAGCCATGCGCTTTATCCGCTGATCGAGATGCTCGGCCCGGTCGAGGAACTGGTCGCCGACGACCGCCAGGCGCTGGGCGAATGGGCATTCGGCGACGGCGACACCATCGCCCCGCAGAACACCGATCTGGGCAATGCCATCCTGCGTTTCGGCAGTGGCGCGGTGGTGCAGTTGCAGGCGGGCTGGAGCATGGTGCAGCACGATGGCTGGCTGCTCGACCTGTGGGGCACCGAGGGCCGGCTGGTGACAAAGTCGCCGACATTTCCCACGGCGGCCGATTGCAAGCTGTTCGGCGGCCAGCGGCGCGACAAGCCCAATCCGCATGCGCCGACCGATCTGCCGTCGATCGAGATCCCCGAGAGCTTCCTTGCAGCCGACGGTGTGGGCATCGGCGCTGACACACCTATCTCCGCGAGCTTCCCGATGGCGCTGAGCATGCAGCGGATGGTCGCCGCGATTCAGGGCGGCGACACGGCGCGGCCGGATTTCGCCAGGGCATTCGAGGTCGAACGCATCCAGGAGGCAATCCGGCTGTCGCAGGCCGAGCGGCGCTGGGTTGCGACAGCCGACATCACCTGATCCTGGCCCCGCGGCAAGCGGGGCCGGGAACGGCGCTCCTCTCTAGAATTCGATGCTCAGCTCGATGCCATAAGTGCGCGGCATGCCGACCACCGCGGCATTGTGTCCCAGCGCCACCGCGAGTTGCATCCCGCCGACGAAATATTCCTCGTCGAACAGGTTCTGCGCGAACAGCGCCGCGTTGAAGCCCGAGCCCATCACCCGGTTCCATGACAGCCGCGCGTTGACCAGCTCATAGCCCGGCAGCTGGGTGCGCGGCGCGACGCTGTTGGCAGCGTTCGAGAAAAACTGGCTGCTTTGCGCATAGACCTCGCCGCGCAGCATGATCTCGCCCAGCGCCGGGTCGAGCGGCGCGCGTACCTCGGCCCAGACGGTGCCCGATGTCTCGGGCGTATCGCCCACCGGACCATAGGCAAAATTGTTGCCGAACAAGGTCACCGCATTGTCGGTATATTTGGCGTCGGTCAGCGCGAACTGGCCCCCAACCCGCAGCCAGTCGGTCGGCGCGAACGCGGCTTCGACCTCGAGCCCCTGCACGCGCTGTTCGGGCACGTTGGTGGTGATCGCGATCGAGGCGACCGGGCCGGGACCGTCGGGATCGGGGAACTCGACGCGCTGTACGTCGTGGAGCCACTGGATGAACGCGGCGAAATTCAGCGTCGCGGGCCGCCCGAACAGCGTGCCGCCGTATTTGGCGCCGACCTCGATGTCCTCGGTGGTTTCGGAGCCGAAGAAATTGCTCGCGCCGACCGAGGCGACGAATGCGGGACTGAGCGTGCCGTTATAGCCGCCGCTACGGAACGATCCACGGGTCTTGGCATAGAGGAACACATCGGGCGTCGCGAGGAACTCGAGGCCCACTTCCCAGCTCGGATCGCTGTAGCTGCGGGTCTGCGCAGGCGAACCGAAATTGTCCGATCCGGGCAGTTGCAGCCCGCGCACCGTCTCCCAGGTATAACGCAGGCCTGCGGTGAAGGTCAGCGCGTCGGTGATATCATAGCTCGCCTGACCGTAGACCGCGTCGGTGTCGTTATCGATCCGGAAGCGGTTGGTAGCGAAGGCAGGCAGGTTGAACATCGGCAGGCCCAGATCGAAATAGGTCTGCGGGAACTGCGTCACCGTGCGCTGGCGCTGGAGATAGACGCCGAGGATGAATTCGAGCCGCCCGTCGAGCGCCTCGCCCTGCAGTTGGAGCTCCTCCGACCAGGACCGCAGATCCTCCTCGTTGCCGATCGCGCCGGTCGCGAGATTTTGCGTCAGGATGGTGGCGAAGGGCGCACCGAGCTGCGGCTGCTGCGATTCGACGAAGCTGTCGACATAGCCGAACACGTTGCGCAGGCTCAGATCGGAGCTGAGTTCGATTTCGGTGATGTTGGTCACCGTCCAGCTTTCGCCGAAATGGTTGGCGCCGCTGGGATGGTTGGTGCGATAGGGGCCGAGCCGCCGCTGCTCGTCGACATAGGCGATCAGCCCCGGCGCGAACGCCTTGGGGTTGCGCGCGAGATAGGCCTGCCAGGCCCCCGGTCCAAAGGCCAGGTCCAGCGTTGGTCCGAACAGAAAGCCCGCACCCGATTGCAGCGCGAAGCCGTTGTTGGTCTCGCCCGGCGCATAGACGCTATAGGTATAGGACGCGCCGGTATTGGTGCCGCGGCTGTTGACATATTGCACGACCGTGTTGTTCTCGATCGTGTCGTTGGGCGTGAGCCTGAGCGAAAGCCGCGCGTTTTCGCGGTTGATGTTCCCCAGCCTGTCGCCGTTGAACAGGTTGGTGATATAGCCGTCCTGATAAGTCAGGTTGAACGCGCCGCGGATCGCCGCCTTCTCTCCAAGCGGAACGTTGATCGCGCCTTCGAGCTCCTTGCGGTCGTAATTGCCCAGGCGGGTGCGCGCATAGCCTTCGAGCACGTCGCTCGGCGGGGTGGAGGTGAACAGCACCGCGCCGCCGGTGGCGTTGCGTCCGAACAGCGTTCCCTGCGGTCCCTTGAGCACCTGCACCGAAGACAGGTCGAAGAAGCTCGATGCCTGGCTGACCGGGACCGGCACCTCGTTGAAATAGGTGATCACCGCAGATGGCGAGCCGCTGAAGATATCCGCGCTCTGACCGCGCAGCGAATAGGTCAGCGAGTTGTTGCCCTGGGTCTGGCGGATGGTGAGGCCAGGCACGGTGCGCTGAAGATCGGCATCGGACACGACGGCCCGTTCGACCAGCGCCTGGCTGCTGAGCGCGGTGACCGCGATCGGCACCTGCGAGACATCTTCCTCGCGGCGGCGCGCGGTGACGACGATGGCATCATTGTCATAGAGCGGAGCATCGGCAGCCGCGCCGGCAGGGGGAGTCTCTTCCCTGGACTGAGCCTGCGCCGACGCGGTTGAAGCGGCGATGGCGATTGCCAGCGCAGATGCTGCAACGACTGTGCGACCTTGGACGCGCTTGCGCATGTCTTCTCTCCCATGAAATTATTGTTGTTAGGATTGGCGGCTATGCGCTGTCTGTCCGACGTTCAATTCATGCAGCGGCAATGCAAATGCACTGGACGGGCAAGGCCATGTTCCGGGTCGGCCGGCGCGGCGCGTTCGGTCTGTTTTTGTGCGCGCGTTGTTCAGATGCGTGCCGATCTGCAGGCTAGGTTCGCCTTCTCCAAGCGCCCGATGACGAGGCGCAATCCGCGTTGAGGATCGACCGTCCATGCCCTACGAACTGCGCCGCAAGCTCGCCCAGCGCCCCGACCCGCTGCCCACCGACGTGCATATCGACCCGGTCACCGCGGATATCATCCGCGGTGCGATGGAGACAGTCTGCTTCGAGGCCGCGACCCATCTCGGCCGCGCTGCCTCGTCACCGATCATCAACCAGTCGAACGAGCGCAATGCCGCCATCGTCGATGCCAACGGCAGGCTCGCGGTCGGTTCGATCGGAACGCCGCATCTGACCTTCGTCTCGCAACTGACAGTCCGCTATGGCCTGATGCAGCGCGACAAATACGATTGGGGGCCGGGCGACGTGTTCCTCGGCAACGATCCCGATGCCGGCGGCGGGCACCTGCCCGACTACAACGTCTATGGCCCGGTCTATGACGAGAACGGCGAGATGCTGACCTGCATCGCGCTGCAGGCGCACCAGGGCGATACCGGGGGCAAGGACCCCGGCGGATTCACGCTCGATGCGACCGACATCTTCACCGAAGGGCTGGCGATCCCCTGCGTCAAGCTGGTCCATCGCGGCGAGCCACGGCGCGACGTGATCGACATGATCGCGCGCAACAACCGCTTCGCCACCTTCGCGGGCGATCTGGCAGCGATGATCAGCGCGGTGCAGAAGGGCGTCAGGCGGATCGAGGAGCTGGTCGCGCGCTATGGCGCCGATGCCATCCGCGCCGCGATCAACCACGCCATCGACCAGACCGAACGCCAGTTCCGCGCCGAGATCGCCAGCTGGCCCGATGGCGAATATGGCGCGACGGTGCTGATCGACCACGACACCACAGGCACCAAGGACGTCAAGGTGCAGGTCAGCATCACGGTCGACGGTGACAGGCTGAAGGTCGATCTCACCGGCACCGACGATCGCCAGAACCTCACCGGCGTGTGGAACACCTTCGCCAATTCGCGCGGCTATGTAATGGTGCAGCTCGCCGCGATGATCGATCCGGCGATCGTCAAGAACGAGGGGCTGTTCAACGCGGTCGAGATCGTCATTCCCGAAGGCTGCATCGCCAACCCGCCGCGCAACAAGCCCGCGGCTTTGGGCAGCTTCCACCCCGCTTGTGAAATCACCGAGGCAGTGTGCGTCGCGCTGTCGGGCGTTGTGCCGGATCGCGCGCAGCCGCAGGTCTACAAGATCGGCATGCCCAATGCGGTGATCGGCTTCGATGAAACCGGCCAGATGTACATGGACCAGGGCGTCGACAGCCGTTCGATGGACGTATCGGCGGTGCGCGGCATGGACGGCTGGGGCTCTTGCCCGGTCAGCCTGGGCAATCTGCTGCTCAGCCAGGCCGAGGATGCCGAAAGCCGCTTTCCGGTGCTCAATATCAGCCGTGAGCTGACGATCGATGCGGGCGGAGCTGGGCGCTGGCGCGGCATGCCGGGCAGCCTCAACGTCAAGCAGGTGCTCAAGCCGATGATGGCAACCGCGTGGATGGTCAGCCACGACCATCCGATCAGCGGCATGTGCGGCGGCGAGACCGGCACGCCTTATGTCAACCATTTCGAGGTCGGATCGCCCAACGAGCGGCGCATCGAGCTGTCAGAGCAGGCGATGCTGCCCGCGCTGGCGAAGATCGCCTATCAGCACGGCGGCGGCGGCGGCTTCGGCCCGGCAATCGAGCGCGATCCCGCGGCGGTGAAGGAAGATGTGCTCGACGAGATCGTCAGCCTTGAGGCCGCGCGCGCGGTCTATGGCGTGGTGCTGACCGGTTCGCTCGACGACTATGACCTTGCCGTCGACACTGTGGCAACCGCGAAGCTGCGCGCCGAGATGGTCGCGCATAGAGCCGAGCTCGAACCGGCCGAATAACAACAGACAACCCGATCGCATTCGTCCCGTGCCCCGCGCGGATGGCGATGCGAAAGCCAGGCCCGCGACACGCGGGCGGCGGGGACAATTTTTGGGGAGGAACTTGCATGGGCTACCGCGTCGGCATCGATATTGGCGGCACTTTCACCGACTTTGCGCTCGATCATCCAGGCTCTGGCCGTGAGATCGCGCTGTTCAAGAACCTGACCACGCCCGAAGACCGTTCGGTCGGTGTGATGACCGGGCTGGAGCGGCTGGCGCAGATGGAAGGGCTCGATCTGCGCAGCTTCCTGGGCCAGTGCGATACCATCGTCCATGGCACGACCATCGCCGATAATGCGCTGATCGAGATGCACGGTGCGGTCACCGGGCTGTTGTGCACCGAAGGTTTCCGCGACGAAATGGAATATCGCCGCGGCTTCAAGGAAAGCATCTGGGACCCGACGCTGCGTCCACCAGCGCAGATCGTCCCGCGCCGCCGCCGCCTGACCGTGCCCGAGCGTATCACCGCCACGGGCGAGGTGCATGTTGCCCTCGACGAACAGGCGGTGCGCGCGCAGTGCGCCAAGCTCGCCAAGCAGGGCGTCGAGTCGGTCGCGGTCTCGCTGTTGTTCAGCTTCCTCAATCCAGTTCACGAAAACCGCGTCGCCGAGATCGTGCGCGAGGAAATGCCCGGCGTACGCGTGTCCTTGAGTCACCGGATATTGCCGCGCGCCCCCGAATATGACCGCACCAGCACCACCGTGGTCAACGCCTTTGTCGCGCCGGTCGTCGCCGATTATCTCGAAAAGCTGGTCGCGCGGCTGCGCGAGGCCGGGTTCGAACGCCAGCTGATGATCATGCAGGCATCGGGCGGGGTGATGACGGTCGATTACATCGAAGGCGCGCCGATTCGCGTGCTCGCATCGGGCCCTGCAGGCGGGGTGATCGGTTCGGCGCATGTCGGCGCGGCCAAGGGCTATCGCGACCTGTTGTGCGTCGATATGGGCGGAACTTCCTATGACATGAGCCTGGTGCAGGACGGCGCCGCACCGCCCGAAGCGGGCTGGAACATGCACCACCGCTATCTGATCGGCGTGCCGATGGTGAAGGTCGAAACGCTCGGCGCAGGCGGCGGATCGATCGCGCATATCTCGGGCGGCGCGCTCCAGGTCGGCCCGGAGAGCGCAGGCTCGGTGCCCGGTCCGATCTGCTATGGCCGGGGCGGCACTCGCCCGACGGTGAGCGATGCGCTGCTGATGCTCGGAATCCTGTCGGAAGAGGCCTCGTTTGCAGGCGGCGATCTCGCGCTCAGCCGCGTCGGGGTGGAAGCTGCGTTTGCGGAGCTCGGCGCACCGCTGGGCAAGAGCGCGCAGGAAACCGCGTTCGACGTGTTCCGCATCGTCAACGCCAACATGGTCGAGGGCATCCGCCGCACCACCGCGGGCAAGGGCATCAATCCGGCCGATCTGACCATGCTTGCTTATGGCGGCAACGGACCGGCATTCGCTGCGGCGCAGGCGCAGGAGCTCAACATCGCGCGCGTGCTGGTGCCGCGCACCAGCCCGGCCTTTTCTGCGCTCGGCACATTGGTCGCCGATCCGACGATCGACGAGGAGCGCTCGGTGATCGCCGGGGTAAAGAACCTGCCGCTCGAGACGATGCGCGGCCTGTGGACCGAGCTGGCCGAACGCGCCGAACGCTTCTTCGCCGCCGATACCAGCTTCGCGTCAGACGAGATCATCGCAAGTTACCAGCTTTCGATGCGCTATCCGGGACAGAATTTCGCGTTCAGCTTCGATGTCGCGCAGGCGGGGCTGCGCGATCTGGGCTGGCTGGACGATGGACTTGGCGATACGGCGCTCGAGCTGTTCAACCAGCGCCACCGCGAGGAATATGGCCATATCCGCGAGCACGAACTGCCCGAGGTGACCGGGGTGCGACTGGTCAGCCGGGTGGCGACGCCCAAGCCGCCTTCGGGCGCGGGTTTTTCCGCCACCCGCAGGCCTGCCGAGGCTGCCACCACTCGGATGGTCAATCTTGGCGGCGAATTCGTCGAGACACCGGTGTTCGACGGCACCGCACTGGGCGCCGGTCACGAGATTACAGGGCCGGCGGTGATCGCCGAGCGGTTCACCACCATCGTGGTCTATCCCGGCTGGACCGCGGTGCTCGACGATGTGGGCGATTACGAGATGCTGCGGTCGGACGGCTGATGGCGCGCGCGGCCGGGGGGCCGCGCCGCCTCAATCTCGCCGTTCGACCTCGACGCTTCCGAACATGCGCCGCTGCATCGGCGAACCGAGCATGTCGTGCGGGAAACCCATCGGGATGGCGCTCGCGCGGTCGAGCCGTTCCAGCTGGGCCGGGTCGAATTCTATGGCAAGCGCGCCGAGATTGTCCTGTAGCTGCGCTATCGTGCGCACGCCGAGCACTGGCGCTGTGACCGCGCGGTTGGTGAGCGTCCAGGCCAGCGCGACCTGCGCCGGGGTTGCGCCGAGTTCGTCCGCCACCGCGTGCACTTCACCGGCGATGGCCAGCGACCGGGCGCTCAGCCGTCCGGTCGCGCGGTTGATCGCCGCGCGCGATCCCAGGGTTCCGTCTTGTGGCGCGGCGAGATCGCCTTGCGCATATTTGCCGGTCAGCACCCCGCCGCCCAAGGGCGACCATGGCAGTACGCCCATGCCCATTTCGCGCGCCATGGGCATGATGTCGCGCTCGGCGGTGCGCTCGATCAGGCTGTAGCTCGCCTGAAATCCGATGAACTGGGACCAGCCGCGCAGCTCGGCGATCGCCTGCATCCGGCTGGCCTGCCAGGCAGGGGTGTCGGACAGCGCGATATACAGGACCTTGCCCGACCTCACGAGATCGTCGAACGCGCGCAGGATCTCGTCTGCCGGCGTGCGGAAATCCCACATATGCAGGAACAGCAGGTCGATATAGTCGGTGCCCAGCGCCACGAGGCTCTGCTCGACCGATCGCACCATGCTCTTGCGGTGGTTGCCGCCCGAATTGGGATCGCCCTGCTGCCGGGCGAGCGAATATTTGGTGCCGACAACCATCGTGTGGCGCCGATGCTGCAGCCAGGCACCGAGCACTGCCTCGCTGCGACCTTCGCCATAAATGTTGGCGCTGTCGAGAAAGTTGCCGCCCGCGTCGGCATAGGCGGACAGGATTTGGTGCGCCTCTTCGTCGGACGAACCCCATGCGCCGGGCTGGCCGAAGGTCATGGTGCCAAGGCACAAGGGCGAGACGCGCAGGCCTGAGCGGCCGAGCAGGCGATAATGGTCGAGTTGCATGGTCATTGCGCCACCATTGCCCGGTGCGCGCCTCGCGGCAATGCTTACACCTGCAGTCGTCTTGCCTGCAGCGCCGCACGGTATTTCTGCGGTGTTGTCCCGGTCCATCGCTTGAAGGCCCGGCCGAAGCTGGTCTGCTCGCCATAACCCAGCCATTCTGCGACCTCGTCGAGCGTCGACTCGGGCCGCCGCAGATAGGCCTTGGACAGCATGATCCGCACTTCTTCGAGCAGGCTGGAGAAGGTCGCATCCTCCTCGGCCAGCCGCGCCTGCAGCGTGCGCGGGGGCATGCCGAGCTTCTTTCCGCAGCGCTCGATCGAACAGGTGCCGCGTGGCAGGTCGCCACGGATATAGTCGCGCACCCGCTGGGTCAGCGAGATGCGGTTGGCGCTGCGCACCCTGTCGAGATAGCCGCCGAGGAGGCGATAGATCAGGCGATTGGCGCTCGCCAGCGGTTGATGGAGATGCTCGCTGGAAAAGCCGATCGCGTTGGTATCACGCCCGGTCTGCACCCGGCAGGCCAGAACGTCCTCGATCTCGGCCAAATCCCGCGGACGAATATCCACCGCGAGTTCGACATAGCGCGGTTCGAACTGGCGCCCGCCAAGCTGGCGCAGCAGCTTCATCTGGAGCAGCACCGCCTGCAGATTGGCCTGATCATTGACTCCCAGATCGTTCATCGTGCTCCAGCGCAATTCTGCGATATTTTGCCCTTCGACCAGCAACGGTGTCGCCTCGGGCGAATGCACGATCGGCATATAGCGAACCAGCGCCTCCAGCGCGGTGCCGAGGTCTGGCGCGGCGCGCGCCAGCGCGTTGAGGCAACCGAACACATCCGCGTCCTGCGCCTGCGCGAGATGCAGGCCGAACAGGCTGTCGTCGAACAGCTCGCTGCAATATTCAAATGTATCGACCAGCGCCTTGGCCTGCACATGCGCGTCGGGATCGGTCAGTGCGCGGGTATCGATACCATAGCGGCCCAATATGCGCTGCGGATCGGCCTGACGGCGCCGGACATAATCGCCAAATCCCTGGAGATTGGCGGCACGCAGCTGCCCTTCGCCGGGCGGCGCATCCAGTGGCCCCTCTATCGTGTAGAAAATCGGGCTTTCAGCCATGGTGCCAACATAAGCCTCCTTGGCGGCAGCGTCCAGTATCCATGGCTGTGCGCCGAAAATCTATACAGCGCCCGGTCCAGCTGTATTCCTCGGCTGCAACAACAAGCAGGAGAGAGATTTATGCCGACCATGAAGAGCCCCGCCGAGCATCGCGAGGATGCGCGTAAATACATCCGCTACGAAAAGGACACGGTTCGGAAGATCGCCACGTTGACCTTCGACCGCCAGGACCGGGGCAATTCGACCACGATCGGCATGCGCATGCTCTATGCCGATTACGTCCACCAGGCCAATATCGATGACGACGTGAAGGTGCTGGTGATCCGCGGCGAAGGCGTGGATCTGGGCACAGGCGGCGATATCGACGAGCATGGCGACATGTATCTCAACCCCAAGGAAGGCGAGAACTTCCTGCCCGATCTTGAGATCGAGGCCGATGCCGGCGTGCGCTATCCGCCGGCGGGATCGTACCGCTACCTGCACGGGCTGACCGATCATTACACCAAGAGTCGCGCCGGGCAGCGCCCGCTGCAGGAATTCAAGAAGATCTCGATCATCGAGGCCAAGGGCTATTGCTATGGCTGGCATTTCTATCAGTGCGGCGATGCCGACCTGATCGTCAGCTCGGATGATGCGCTGTTCGGTCACCCTGCCTTTCGCTATGCCGGCTGGGGCCCGCGGATGTGGACCTGGCTGGAAACCCTGGGATATCGCAAGTTCGCCGAGATGCTGTTCACCGGGCGCCCGTTCACCGCGAAGGACGCCTATGACGCGAACTTCGTGAACTCGGTGGTGCCGCGCGCCGATCTTGAGGCCGAGGTCGAGAAATATGCCGATGCCTGTTCGCGCACGCGTCCGCTCGACGTGGTGGTTGCGCAGAAGACCATGCTCGAGGCCTATAAGCAGTATCGCGGCGAATATCTCGGCAGCCTGCTGACCGGCTGGCTCGAGGGCATGCTTCCGTCGATGAAGCCCGATGCCGACACCACGGTCGACCTTGGCGGCGACGCCTTTGCCGGCGGTATCGCCCAGACGGTAAAGAACAACGACCTGTCCTATCCGGCCGATTGGCGCCTGAGCCGCAAGGGACGCGAACAGACCGACTGACTTTCGTCTGCGCGGATTGCAGATTGCGCGGCGCGCCCGGTCATGGGCGGCCGCGCAAGATGCTCTAGCATGCATTGCATTGACCCTGCGGGAAGCAGGGCAAAGCTGGAGAGAAGCATGCCGGAAACATTGTTCGCGCTGGACCAGCGCAATTATCGTGACTGTCAGCGGCTGTTCCGCGGCAACCGTGAGCAGGAATATTATCGTGGCGATTACTGGCTCGACGATGCGCAATCGGTCAGCGTGACCGCGCGCAAGCGCGAGGCGGGGCCCTATGCGATCATCGTCACCCGCGCCGAAACCGGGCAGAATTTCCGCCGCAACCAGCGGCATATCCGAGAAGATGCCACCGACCTTTCGATCCTGTGGTTCGTGCGACGCGGATCGATGCGGCTGTGCAACCAGTTCGGCAGCCTCGAGGTCGGTCCCGGCGATGCTCTGGTCACGCGCTCGACCGCGCCGTTCCTGATCGAGCTGCAGCCCGACGGCGCACTCACGGGGGGCGGGGTCAGCGAAGTGCTGCACGTCACCGTACCGACCCATTTGCTGCGCGCGCAGATCCCGCGCGAAATTGCCTCGAGCCTGCTGCTCCCGGCTGAGCGCCGCGAAATCGCCATTGCGCGCAACATCCTCACCGATGTGTTCGATGACGATAGCGGGCTGGCGCAGGACACCGCGCGCATGCTGGTCGAATTCGCGCTCGCCACGGTCGGCCATGCGGTGCGCGCCAGCGAGACATTGTCGCCGACGCGGCGCACGGTCGCCGAGCGCCGGCTCGACGAGGTGCTGCGCTTCATCGAGGTGCATCTGTGCGATCCGGCGCTGAGCACAACCATGGTCAGCGAAGGCTGCGGGCTGAGCCTGCGGTACCTGTCGCTGCTGCTGCGATCGAGGGGCACGACCTTTTCCGAGCTGGTCTGGTCGCAGCGGCTCGAGCGCGCGCGCGACTGGCTGATGCGGAGCGACCCGCGCGAGATGCCGATCAGCGAAATCGCTTACGGTATCGGCTTCAAGAGCCCTGCGCATTTCAGCCGCATGTTCAAGCGCGTTTTTGGCGAGAATCCCAGCGATTGCCGCGCGATCGCCCCGCCGCTGCGCGAGGCGGCGGTCAGCGGTTTCTGCGATCTCGAAATGGGCACCCTGCAATAGATGCCCGCAGGGACAAGCACGCTCGCCCGGCGGGTTATCGGCATGTCGCGCCGAGCCGCTAGGGCAGGGGTGGAGATTGCATGACCAAGACCGTCGTTACCCTTTCGGACAAATACAGCCAGCCCGACGGGCAGGTGCTGATCGGCGCGCTGCAGGCCGTCGTACGGCTGCTGATGGACCAGGCGCGACGCGACAAAGCTGCGGGCCTGAACACCGCCGGCTATGTCACCGGCTATCGCGGTTCGCCCGTGACCACGCTCGATGCGCAGCTCTGGGCGGCGGAAAAGGTACTCGGCGAGCACGACATCCGTTTCGAACCCGGGCTGAACGAGGAGCTCGCTGCAACCAGCCTGCGCGGTACCCAGGAGATCGCATCGTTCGGCAATCCGCGCGTCGAAGGGGTGTTTGCGCTGTGGTATGCCAAGGGCATCGGCGTCGACCGGGCGCACGAGGCGATCAAGCTCGGCAATCTCGAGGGGACTTCGGCCAAGGGTGGCGTGCTGCTGCTGGCAGGTGACGATCATGGCGCCAAGAGTTCGGCGAGCGCGCACCAGTCGGACCAGAATCTTGCCGCTGCGTTCGTGCCGACGCTCTATCCCGCGACCACGGATGAGATCTTGAGCTATGGCCAGTTCGGC
This sequence comes from Blastomonas sp., assembly GCA_046291395.1. GTDB lineage: Bacteria > Pseudomonadota > Alphaproteobacteria > Sphingomonadales > Sphingomonadaceae > Blastomonas. Next base: position 48,210 of record JBKBTF010000001.1, read on the forward strand.
TGGGCGTTGTCGCGCCACAGCGGCCTGTATTGCGGCTTCAAGACAATCACCGACACGCTCGACCTCACCTCGACGGTCCTGCTGCCCCCGGCAGGTTTCCCGATCATCATGCCCGATCGCACCGGCCCGCCGCTCCATCTGCGCGAGGGCATGTCGGCGCTCGAGCAGGAGGCGCTGACCGTCGATCATCGGCTTCCCGCCGCGCAGGCCTTTGTCCGCGCCAATGCGCTCGACCGGATCACCCATGGCGCAGGCGGCAACGGTCTGACGATCGTCACTGCGGGCAAGGCCTGGCTCGATACCGCGCAGGCGTTGCGCGATCTCGGGCTCACCCAGGAGCGGTGCAGCAGGCTCGGTATCCGCGTCGCCAAGCTGGCGCTGACCTGGCCGGTCGAGCCCTTTTTCCTGCGCGAGGCGACTGCCGGCGCGCGCGAGGTGCTGGTGGTCGAGGAGAAGCGCGGCTTCATCGAGGATCAGGTCGCACGGCTGCTTTACGGCCGGGCCGACGCGCCGCGCCTGTCGGGCAAGACCGACCCGCAGGGCGTGCCGCTGCTCAGCGCGGCAAACGTGCTTGATCCGGGCCAGGTGCGCCGTGCGTTGCTGCGCCGCCTCGCCGATCTCGGGCAGTCCGACGCCGAACTGACCGTTCGGGGCGAGGCTCTGGCGCAGCAGGACCACGCAGCCGAAGGCTTGGCCCCCGAGGCGATCCGCCCCGCGTACTTCTGCTCGGGATGCCCGCACAACCTGTCCACCACCCTGCCCGAGGGCAGCGCTGCGATGGGGGCTACCGGCTGCCACGGCCTTGCGCATTACATGCCGGGCAGGAACACCACGCAAACCGTCGGCATGGGCAGCGAGGGCATGCCCTGGGTCGCGGCGCAGAGCTTTGTCGATACGCACCATTATTTCCAGAACCTGGGCGACGGCACCTATACCCATTCGGGGCTGCTCGCGATCCGTGCATCGGCTGCGGCGAACAGCAACGTCACCTACAAGATCCTCTACAACGATGCCGTGGCGATGACCGGCGGCCAGCCGATGGAAGGCGGGCTCACCCCCGTCCAGATCGTCCGCGAACTCGTGGTCGAGGGGGTGTCCCCGGTGGTGCTGATCAGCGAGGACCCATCGCGCTTCGAAGAGTCCGACCTGCCGACCGGGGTGCGCCTGCTGCACCGTGACGAGCTCGATGCGGTGCAGCGCGAACTGCGCGAACTGAACGGCACCTCGGCGATCGTCTATGATTCGACCTGCGCCAACGAGAAGCGCCGCCGCCGCAAGCGCGGCGACTATCCCGATCCCGACGAAAGGCTGTTCATCAATGCGGCGGTCTGCGAGGGCTGCGGCGATTGCTCGGTGCAGTCCAACTGCCTGAGCGTCGAGCCTATCGATACCGAATTCGGCCGCAAGCGCCGGATCAACCAGTCGAGCTGCAACAAGGATTTCAGCTGCGTCAAGGGATTCTGCCCCAGTTTCGTGACGGTGTCTGGCGGCAAGCCGGCCAAGCGGGTCGCCGACATGGGCGCGCTCGAAAACAGAATCGCCGCCTTGCCCGACCCTGTGCTGGCGGATGTCGCCGAAGGGTTCGACATGCTCGTCACCGGCATCGGCGGCACCGGCGTGCTCACCGTCGGCGCGGTGCTGGCGATGGCCGCGCACCTTGAAGGCAAGTCGGCCAAGTTGCTCGATATGACCGGCATGGCGCAAAAGGGCGGCGCGGTGGTCAGCCATCTGCGCATCGCCGAGGATATCGCCGAAATGCCGAGCGCACGGCTCGGTGTCGGCCAGGCCGATGTGATCCTGGCCTGCGATCTGATCGTTGCCACCGCGACCGATGTGCTGCGCAGTGCGGGCGATACGACACGGCTGATCGCCAATTCGGACGTCGCCCCGACCGGCGAGTTCCAGTCGAACCAGGCAATCGACCTGTCGGCGTTCCGCTTCCTGACGGCTTTGGCCAAGCGCATCCCGCGCGAGCAGACCGACCGCTTCCGTGCGGGCGAGCTTGCCACCCGGCTGCTCGGCGATGCGATTTTCACCAACTTCATGATGGTCGGCTTTGCCGCGCAAAAGGGGCTGCTGCCGGTCGGCCTGGAGGCAATCGACAAGGCGCTGGGGCTGAACGGCGTGGCGGTCAAGGCCAACCGGCAGGCGGTGGCTCTGGGGCGGCTGGCAGCAGTCGATCTCACGGCGCTGATGGAATTCGCCGATCTCGACGAGACACGCGCGGGCGAACCCGACACGCTCGAGGCGATGCTCGACAGCCGCAGCAGGCGGCTGACCGCGTTCCAGGACGAAGCTTGGGCGCAGCGCTACCGCGACCGGATCGCCGCACTGCAGCAGGTGGTCGAACAGCGTGGCGTGCGCGGGGCCGAGGGCTTCCTGCGCGCCTGCGCAAACCAGCTTGCGCGGCTGATGGCGTACAAGGACGAATATGAGGTCGCCCGGCTTTATGCCGACCCCGCCTTCACGCAGGCGATCGCCGAGGCGTTCGATGGCGACCCCAAGCTCAACTTCAATCTCGCCCCGCCGTTCCTGCCACTGGGCAAGGACCGCAAGACCGGGCGTCCGCGCAAGATACGCATCGGCCCATGGATGCTGCCCGCCTTCCGCCTGATGCAGCACGGCAAGCGGCTGCGCGGCGGGCCGTTCGACCTGTTCGGCTATAGCGCCGAACGCCGCATGGAGCGCGCGCTGATCGGTGAATACGAAGAGATCGTCATGGGAATCGCCAACGGGCTCGATGCGGCGAACTTGGCGCTGGCCGAAGAGATCGCAGGCTCGGCCTGGCGGGTGCGCGGCTATGGCCCGGTAAAGGAGCAGGGCGTCGAGGACTGGCGCGCCTGGCTGGCGCAAACGCTGCCGCGCTTCACACCCGCCGCGCCGCGTCCCGTCGAGCAGCCAGTGCTGCTGGATGCTGGCGGCGTATGATTCGTTCTGCCGAGGCGATGCTTTTCGGGCGCGTTTGGGGCGCTCCTTCGGCAGAGTTAAACTGCAGGCAAGAAAGGGAATGTCCATGAACATCGCCACGCCTATCGAACGCAGCCTGTTAGAAAACCCCGTGCGCATCGGGAACGAGGCTTATGTTTCCGAGGAATATGCCAAGGCAGAGGCCGATCGGCTGTGGCCCAAGGTGTGGCAGATCGCTTGCCGGGTCGAGGAGATCGAGCAGCCTGGCGATTTCGTCACCTATGACATCGTGAACGATTCGATCATCGTGCTGCGCGGGCAGGACGGGGAAATCCGCGCCTTTCACAACCAGTGCCGCCACCGCGCGCGCCGCCTGACCGAAGGCTGCGGCAACAAGAAGCGCCTCGTCTGCCCGTTCCACGCCTGGAGCTGGAATCTCGAGGGCGATAATGTCGGCATGACGCGCGGCGAGGCCTGGGGCGACGCGCTGGCGCGCGAAGACACCGCGCTGCTGCCGGTGCGTGCCGAAACCTGGGGCGGCTGGGTGTTCATCAACATGGACGCCAACGCCGAGCCGCTGATCGATTTCCTTGGCGAAGTAGCGGAAAATCTCGCGCCGTTCAGGTTCGAGGACATGCACTATCGCTGGCGGCAGTATCTGCATTTCCCATGCAACTGGAAGGTGGCGATCGAGGCGTTCAACGAAGGCTATCACGTTCCCGGCACGCATCCCCAGCTCACCCGTTTCTCGCCCAAGCCGACATGGAGCGACGCATGGGGCATCCACGGCGCGTTCGGCTCGGCCGCGCGCGAAGGCTCGGGCGGCGGTTCGGCCGGCGCCTCGGGCGCAGCGGACATGCGCACCGGGCTTGCCGCCACGCTCAACCAATTGTGGGAAGAGGTCAACGCCACGACCACCCAGACGATGGTCGATGTCGCCAACCGGCTGGTCGACGAACTCCCCGAAGGCACCCCGGCGCACGAGGTGCAGATGCACCTGATGAAACGCTCGATCGAGGAAGACGCCAAGCGCGGGGTGATGTGGCCGCAGATCGATCCGGCACATTTCGCCAAGGTCGGCACGGTGTGCCATATCTTCCCCAACACGGTCATCATCCACGGTCCGGTGTTCGCCTTGTGCTATCGCGCGCGGCCCAACGGGCTCAATCCAGATTCGTGCATCTTCGAGGTCTATACGCTCGAGAAATTTCCCGAAGGCCAGCAGCCGCGCCCTGAGAATTTGCACAAGCCTGAAATGACCGAGGAGAATTGGCGCAAGGTGCTGTGCCAGGATTTCTCGAACATGAAGGCGGTGCAGCAGGGTCTCAAGAGCCGGACCTTTGGGGGCATCCATCCCAGCCCGGTGGAGGAGCGGACAATCGTCAACTTCCACCGCGTGCTCGCCGAATATGTCGGGCGCGGCGCGCCGCAGCCGCTGGACTGAATTAGCCACACGACCGCACACCGTCTGCCGGACCAAGTTTCGCGTCCGATAGCCGCGTGCAACTCGCCAGAAAAAACAAAGAGGAAACCAGATGAGCGACATCGAAACCCCCGACGCCCCCACGCTCGATACCAGCGACGTCGACAAATATGTCGGCAAGCGCGTGGTCTTTGCCGAACTGTGGGATCCGGCAAGCAGTACCGAGATCCGCCGCTGGGTGCAGGCGCTCGATTATGCCAACCCGATCCATTACGATCAGGAAGCAGCCCTTGCTTCGCGTTTCGGTGGCATCGTCGCGCCGCAGAGCTTCACCGTGGCGATGGACTATGGCCATGGCTGCCATCCCTCGTGCATCGGCATGGTTCCCGGCACGCACCTGATCTTCGGCGGCGAGGAGTGGTGGTTCTATGGCGGACGCATCCGTCCCGGCGACCATCTGCGGCAGGAACGCTTCTTTGCCGGCTACAAGGTCACCGACACCAAGTTCGCCGGGCCGACCATGTTCTCCGATGGCGATACCTATCACTATCGCGAAGATGGCACCTTGTTCGCCAAGGAACGCGCGACCTCGATCCGCTACCTGCGCGAAGAGGCCAAGAAACTGGGCGTCTACGGCAAGGAAAGCCGGGGCGTGAAGCAGTGGTCGCCCGAGGAGATGCAGGAAATCGACCGCATCCGGCTCGACTGGATCCTCTCCAACCGCGAAGGCAAATCGCCCAACTGGCACGACGTGCAGATCGGCGACATCTTGCCGCGCCGCGTCATCGGCCCGCACACCCCGCTGACCTTCGGTTTCGAATATCGCGCGCACCGGCAGAACATCTGGGGCACGTGGCGGTGGAACCCGCCCGAAGGCTATGAGGATCCGGCGAAGAAGGATGCCGGTTTCGCCGAGGACATGACCTATGATTTCGAGGCGCAGAAGATCGATCCGCGCCAGAAGGACGGTCTTTATCACGGGCCTTCGAGCGGCCACCTCAACCCCGCCAAGGCCGAGAAGATCGGCATGGGCGGCGCCTATGGCTATGGCGCGTCGATGAATGCCTGGCATGTCGATTACGCCGCCTATTGGGCGGGGCATGAGGGCTATGTCTGGCACTCGAAGACCCAGTTCCGCAAACCCGCATTCGAAGGCGACGTGACCTTTGTCGTCGGCGAGGTCGTCGACAAGCAGGAGACCAGCGCATTCGGGCTTCCGATCGTCACGGTCGAGACCAAGATGACCACGCAGGACGGCGATACGATCCTCAAGGGTACCGCCGACATCTCGCTGCCGTTCGCGCGATGATCAGGCTCGACCAGCTCGTTTCCGATCCGCCGGGCGAGGGCGGGATGTCGCTGGTGCGCGCGATTCCGATCGAGGACGAGCCCGGACTCGGCAGCCTGACGATTGGCGGGTATCTGCGCGAAGTCACGGGGCGATTCGGCAGCGCCGAGGCGGTGGTGCTCAACGAGGGCGCGGCCCGCACCAGCTGGAGCTATGACCAGCTGTGGGCGCACTCGCTGGCGGTGGCGCGCGCGCTGATCGCGGGAGGCCTTGGCCGCGGCGAGCCGGTGGGCATCCTGATGACCAACCGGCCCGAGTTCCTCTCCGCCTTTTTCGGCACCGCGATCGCGGGCGGGACGGCGGTGGCGCTGTCGACCTTTTCCACCCCGGAAGAGCTGGCGCATATGCTCAAGGCGGCGGACATTTCGGTGCTGCTGCTCGAGGGGCACGTGCTGAAAAAGGATTTCGGCGCAATGCTCGCCGGGATCGAGCCGAATATCGCCGCCGCCACCCCCGGCGCGCTGGCGAGCGAGGCGTTTCCGTTCCTGCGCCGCCTGGCGGTGACACAGGGCGAGCCGTTTGGGGCGATCGAGGGCTGGGATGCCTTTCTCGCCACCGGCGATGGCGTCACCGAGGGGCAGGCGCTCGCGCGGCTCGATCGGATCGCGCCGGCCGATCCGGGCGGGGTGTTCTTCTCCTCGGGCACCACCAGCCTGCCCAAGGGCATCGTCCACGACCAGCGCAGCTTCACCATCCAGTGGTGGCGCTGGCCGCGCCTGTTCGGCATGCGCGATCCGGTGCGGGCATGGACCGGCAACGGATTTTTCTGGTCGGGCAATATCTCGATGGTCGTCGGCACCGCATTGAGCACCGGCGGGGCGGTGATCCTGCAACGCTTCTTCGATGCCGCCGACGCATTGCGGGTCATCGAGGCCGAGCGCGTCACCTTCGCCAACGGCCGTCCGCATCAATGGGCGCGGCTCCAGGCGGCTGATGGTTGGGCCGGTGCGGACCTCTCCTCGCTCAAGTTCATTCCGCGCGGCGAACTGCTGCGCGCGCATCCAACGGTCGAAACCGACTGGGAGGTGCCGCAGGCCTTCGGGACCACCGAGACGATGTCGATCTGCACCAGCATCGGGATCGAGGCCACGGCCGACGATTATGCCGGCAGTTACGGCGTGCCGCTCCCGGGCAATACGCTCAAGATCGTCGATCCGGTGACCGGTGCGACCGTTCCGGTGTGCGAGCACGGCGAAATGTGCATCAAGGGGCCGACGCTGATGCGCGGCTATCTGGGCAAGAGCCCCGAACAATGCTTCGATGCCGAGGGTTTCTACCGGACCGGCGATGGCGGCAGGGTCGATACACAGGGGCGATTCTTCTGGGAAGGCCGCCTCACCGTGATGATCAAGACCGGCGGTGCCAATGTCGCGCCCGAGGAGGTCGACGAGATCATCGGCAACTGGCCCGGGGTGAAGCGCTGCCAGACGGTGGGGGTCGCCGACGCTCTGCTCGGCGAGCGCGTGGTGACCTGCATCGTGCCGATCGACGGCGCGCATGTCGAGGAAGCGGCACTGCTGGCCCATCTGGGCAAGCGGCTGGCCAGCTTCAAACTGCCCAAGCAGATCCTGATCTGCACCGAGGAGGATTTTTCGGTGACCGGCAACGAGAAGGTCAAGCCTGCCGCAATCCGCAGCATGGCCGAGCGACGGCTGGCGGTACCTGTCACCTGATCCGCCGAACGGCGACCGGCGGTCAGACCGCGACTTCGATCCAGCCATCGACGAGCCGCACCGCGAACGTCTCGATCGGCTCGGTCGCGGGCGGGTTCATCGGTGCGCCGGTGTCCAGCTTGAACCGCGCGCCGTGCGCGGGGCAGGATATCCAGCCGCGCCGCATCCGCCCGCAGGCGAGCGGCTCGTCGGCATGGCTGCATTTGTTGCGCACCGCATAGACCTGTCCGCCGCTGTGGCACAACAGGATCCCACGCCCGTTGAGCTCGACGAGCTTGAGTTCGCCATCGGGAAGGTCGGCAAGCTTCGCTGCCTGCACATACGTTTTTTCGGTCATGGACGCTGCTTTGCCAACGCCGCTGCGTGCTGGCAAACCGCGCGGGCGATATCGGCAGGGCGGGTGCGCGGAACACCTGCCCAGCCCGCACGATTTGCCTATACCCGCATCTGACAACCGGAATTGCACGCATAAGCAAGCGGGAGAGAATGCGCGATGGCTACGCTCGATTATTTTCAATTCGCCTATATCACCACCGACTGGCGGCGCGCCATGGAAGAGCTGGCAGCGCAGCACGATATCGGCGGATGGATGGAAATGCCCGATGCCGAGTTCGATACCGGTCCGGGCAAGACGGCGGTGTGTCATTTCGCGCTCGCCAACAAGAACGGCCTTCAGTTCGAGGTGATCCAGCCGATCTCGGGTGGTTGCTCGGTCTATCGCACCGGCTTGCCCAATACCGGCTATGCCAAGCGCTTCCATCATCTGGGTCGGCACTTCGGCAATCGCGCCGATTTCGACCGGCAGATGGATGCGGCCAAAGCGCGCTATTCGCTGCCGGTGGCGGCAGAAACCATGGGCGGCGAATATGCCTATTTCGATGCGCGCGAGGAAACCGGGCATTTCCTCGAATTTTTCATCTTCCCGGCAGATTCGCATCTGTCGCAGGTGCCGAACTGGTGAGCGCGATGCAGGCGAATGAAACCTATGACGTGGTCGTCGTCGGATCGGGCGCAGCCGGCGCGATGGCGGCGCTGCGCGCGGCCGATCGCGGGCTATCGGTGCTGATCGTCGAGAAGGAACGCAAGTTCGGCGGCACCAGCGCCACCTCGGGCGGGGTATTGTGGGTCCCCAATCATCAGCTGCCTGGATCAGAGGACGACAGCCGCGAGGCCGCCTTGACCTATCTGCAATCGATCATCGGCGTGCCGGTCAGCCGCGAACGGCTCGAGGCCTTTGTCGACAAGGCGCCCGAAATGCTCGCCTTCATGCGCTCCACCGGGGTCGAGGTGAACGCCGGGGTGTGGCCGGACTATTTCCCCGACAAGCCCGGCGCGCGGTCGGACCGATCGCTGATGGTGCCGACCTTCGACGGGCGCAAGCTGGGCGATGAGCGCTATCCGCTGATGCGCGAGCAGTATAACCGGTTCAAATTGTTCGGCAAATACGCGATGGATTTGACCGAGACTTTCACCCTGATGATGCAGGCGAAGGGATGGCGGCGGACCGTCGCCAACATCTATCGGCGTTATCATCTTGATCGCGAGACGCGCAAGGTCAGCCATCGTGACCGGCGCTTTACCATGGGTGCGGCGCTGATGGGCGCGCTTTACGAGCGCGCCTTTGCGCGCGGTGTGGAATTGCGCACCGACACCAAGCTCGAACGGCTTACGACCGGCCGCGATGGTGCGGTGACGGGCGTGGAGGTCAGCAATTTCGGACGCGTCTACGCGATTGCCGCGCGCCACGGCGTGGTGCTGGCGGCAGGCGGCTTCGAATGGAACCAGGAACTGCGCGAGCGCTTTTATCCGGTCCCCGGCTCGATCCGCCATTCCTCGACGCCGGAAAATGCCAATCGCGGCGAGGGGCTGCTCGCTGGCGAGGCGATCGGTGCGGCCACCGAGCATACCGAAGACGGCTGGTGGATCCCGACGATGGAACTGCCGATGCCAGGAGCCTCGAACTTCCACGAGATTCACCAGGCGGCGTTCGATGTCGGACGTCCGCATTCGGTCTGCGTCAACCGTCTGGGCAAGCGCTTCGTCAACGAGGCGATGGGCTATGACAGCTTTGGCCGCGCGATGGTCCGCGATCAGCTCGAGACCGGCGCAAACTGCCCGTGCTGGCTGGTGTTCGATGCCACTTTCCGCGACAAGTTCAGCGCCGGCGGGCTGTTGCCCAATATCATCATGCCCGACAAGAAGGTGCCCGGCGACTGGTGGGACCATTATGTCTTCCGCGCCGACAGCATCGCGGCCCTGGCCGACAAGATCCACGTGCCGCGCGACGCGCTGACCGGGGTGGTCACCAACATGAACGAATATGCGCGCACCGGAACCGATCCCGAATTCGGTCGCGGCGGCAATGCCTATGACCAGATGTTCGGAGATCCCAGCGTTGCGCCCAATCCCTGTCTCGGGCCTATCGCCAAGGCACCGTTCTACGCGGTGCCGATCAACAATGGCGATCTGGGCAGCAAGGGCGGGCTCAAGTGCGACGAGCGCGCGCGCGTGCTCGACCAGCAGGGCCAGCCGATCGGCAAGCTCTATGCTGCGGGCAACCAGTCGAACAGCCCGTTCGGCGATATCTATCCCGGCGCGGGTGCGACGATCGGCCCGGCACTGACATTCGGGTTCGTCGCCGCCGACGATATCGCCGAGCGCGCGGGCAACCAATTGGGTCGCGGCGAGGCCGCCGAGGAGGAGATTTCCGCATGAGCAAGCAGACAGCGATCGTCACCGGTGCCGCCGGCGGCATCGGGGCAGCGATCTGCCGCCACCTCGGGCGCGCTGGCATGGCGGTGCTGGGCACCGGCCGCAACGCCGACAAGCTCTCGGCGCTCAAGGCCGTGCTGGCCGGCGAAGGGCTGGACTTCGACTTCGTCGCGACCGATCTTTCGGGGCATGAAGGTCCGGCGGCGATCGTCGCGGGCGCAATGGAAAAGTTCGGGCGGCTCGATCATGTCGTCAACAATGCCGGCTCGTTCAATTTCGGACCCGTCCACGAGACCACCGACGAGATGCTCGACGAGGTGCTGGGCGTGTCGCTGCGCGCGCCATTCCGCCTCAGCCGCGAGGCGCTGGCCCAAATCGGGGAGGGCGGCACCTTCACCTTCATCGGATCGACCTGGGGGCTTTATGGTACGCTGGGCGGCGGCGCGTACAGCACGGTCAAGGCCGGGCAGATCGGCCTGATGCAGACGATGGCTGCGGAATATGGCCCGCGCGGCATCCGGTCGAACTATGTCGCGCCCACCGTGGTGCGCACCGAAATGACCGATGCGTTCTGGAACGTCGATTATTTCCGTCGCAACAACCACGAGCTCACGCCGCTCAAGCGCGACTGCACCGCCAACGATATCGCCGCGATGGTGGCATTCCTGTGCTCGGATGCGGCAGGCTTCGTCAACGGCCAGACGATCGCGGTCGATGGCGGCATCTCCACCACCCGCTATGTCGCGCCCGAGGCCCTCGCGCGCTGAGGCTGCTGCACCGGCTGCCCCTGTGGGCAGCCGGTGCGTCAGCCGATCGCGCCGCTCTGCTTGAGCCGCGCGATCTCCGCTTCGTCGAGGCCCAACACCGCCCCATAGACATAGTCGTCGTGCTGCCCCAGCGTGGGCGCGCCGTTCTCGATGCGGGGCGCGTCGGGGGTGATCCGCCAGGGCGGGCCGACCACCGGACGGACATCGCCGTTGCCGCTGGTGACCATGCGATAGGCCTCATGCGCCCAGAAATGCCCGTCGGTCGCCAGATCGAGGCTGCTGGCGCTGGGATAGGCGGCGACCCCGGCTTCGCGTAGCGCAAGCCCGAGCGCCTCGCCGTCCTGCGCGGCGGTGCGCTCGCCAATCGCGCCATCGAGCGCAGCGCGATTGGCGATGCGGCTGTCGTGGTCGGCATAGCGCGAATCGTCCGCCAGCTCGGGCGCGCCAAGACCCTGCGCCAGCGCGCGCCATTCGTCATCAGACCCGCAGGCGATGCTCAGCCAGCCACCGCCTGTCACCGGATAGACGCCATGCGGGCTGAGTTCGGGATCGAAATTGCCCTCGTGCCGGGGAAGCTCGCCCGTCACCGCGTGCGCGAACAGGCTGTCGCCGACCAGGCTGGAGATCGCCTCCACCGCCGACAAGTCTACGAACTGGCCTTCGCCGGTCCGCTCGCGATGGTGCAGCGCGGCGATGGCGGCGAAGGCTGCGGCGGCGCCTGCCGAGGTGTCGCCATAGCGGATGTTCATGCCGCGCGGCTCGGCACCTTCGTGCCCGACCAGAAAATTGAGCCCGCCGATCGCCGCAAAGCTGGGCGCATAGCCGGTGTGCTGCCCAAGCGGCCCTTCGCTGCCGTACATCTTGATCGCGACATGGATGATGTCGGGCTTGATCTGCTTCATCGCCGCATAGGAGAGGCCGAGCTTATCGAGCGCGCCGGGGCGCAGATTGTCGATCACGATGTCGGCCTCGCCGATCAGTCGCTTGAGCAGCGCGATGCCTTCTGCGCTCTTGAGATTGGCGCGAGCGCTGAGCACCTCGGTGTTCTGGCTGAGGAAATAGGGGGCGTGCTCGATATCGACCCCGCCATAGGCGCGCATCTCGTCGAGCGCGTCATTGCTCTCGATCTTGATGACCTCAGCGCCCAGCATGCTGAGCATCTTGGTGGCATAAGGCCCGGCCCAGACCTTGACGAGGCCGAGCACACGCACCCCGGCGAGCGGGCCGGTGGCCGATGAAGGGCCTGTCGCGAACGCGGTATCGACGCTCATGCCAGCACCGTGTCGCGGTCGGCGTCAGGCGCAGGGGCAGGGCGGGTCAATTCGACTGGAGAGGCGCTCATTCGGTACGGCACCGATGGATATTCGCGTTCGCCCAGTTGCGGGTGGTCGAGCGTGCGGAAGAATTCGCGGTGGCGATACTGGGCATTGGCCTTGAGATCCTCTGCATCGTTGACCGGGGCAAGCGGAATACCCAGCGCCTGTCCGGCATCGGTCACCGCCAATTTGGTTTGTTGCGCGATCCATGGCGCGAAATTCTCGCGGAACACCGCGACCCGGTCGGGCGTGCAGTGAAACTCCAGCCAATTGTCGGGGAATTCCGCCATCCACCCAGGCTGGCCCATCAGCTCGCGCAAGCCTTTCCAGTGCTTGCCGGTGGTCATGTAGAGATGCACGAAGCCATCGGCGCAGGCGAACGACGCACCGGGGCCGCCCATGTCATAGCGGGTGCGGGCATGGCTGGGTTCGTCGTCGCCCGCCAGGCAGCGGCCGATGATGATGTCGGCGCGGCTGAGCTGGGTCTCGACCTCGGCAAGGTCGATCGTCTGGCCGAGCCCGGTGCGCCGCTGCCGCCACAGCGAGGCGGCGGTTGCCATCGCCGCGTCCATCCCCGCATCATAGCTGGGCATGAACCGGCCCGCGCCCTTGAGCGGCGGGTCGGACGGGCGCGATTCGCTGGGGGTATGCCAGGCCCAGCCTCCGGCGTTGATGATGTTGATCGGATAGGCGTGCTGGCGATCGGCGGGCGCGCCCTGACCGAATGGCGTGATCAGGCAGTGCACCAGCCGGGGAAAATCCGCGCGCACCGCATCCGGGCCAAGCCCGCGCGCTGTGCACCAGTCCTCGGCATGATCGTCGATGAACGCGTCGGCGCGGGCGAGCAGTTGAAGGAGCGTCGCGCGTCCCTGCTCGGTCTCCAGATCGAGCACGACCGATTTCTTGTTGGTGTTGCAATAGGCGAACAGCGCGCTTGCGCCGTTGACATGCGGGCCGAGCGCGCGGGTGGGCGAGCCGCCGGGGCGCTCGACCTTGATCACCTCGGCACCGAAATCGGCAAGCAGCTTGCCCGCCCATTCGCCGACGACGCGCTCGGCAGTCTCGATGATCGTCAGGCCAGTCAGCGCAGTCATAGCAATATCCCGTCATCCACGGTGAGCAGCGTGCCGGTAACATGGCGCGATGCGTCCGAACAATAGAACAGCAAAGGATCGCGCAGGCTTTCGATCGGCACCATCCGGCGGCGGTTGAGGCCGGCGATATCTTGTTGCGCCTGGTCGGTGGTCACCCAGTCGGCGTTGATCGCGGTTTCCATCCAGCCAGGCTGCAGGGTGTTGACGTTGATCCCCTGGCGCACCCATTCCTTGGCGAAATTTCGTGCCAGATGCGTGATCCCGGCCTTGGTCGCGGCATACATCGCATCGCCGGTATGATGCTGCTCGGCGGTGATCGACCCGATGAAGACGACCCGCCCGCGCTCGTGATCGCGAAAGCCCGCCGCGATCATGCGCCGGGCGGCCTCGCGCGCGGTAAGATAGACGCCGAGCAGGTTGGTCTCCATCGTCTCGCGCAGTTGGGCGAGCGACGCATCGGTCGAGCGTCCGCCATGGCCAACTCCGGCGTTGCAGATCACCGTATCGACCGTGCCGAAATGCGCCTCGGCCGCATCGAAGGCGGCGATGACCGAAGCTTCGTCCCGCACGTTCATCTGCGCCGCCATCGCGGTGCCGCCGCGCTGGTTCACAGCATTCGCCGCATCGCGCACCTTGCCGAGGCTGCGCGCGCAGAACACGACCTTTGCACCCGCATCCACCAGCCAGTGTGCGAATGCGAGTCCCAGGCCGGACGAGGCGCCGGTGACCAGCGCAATCCGCCCCGAAAGATCGTAGCGCGGTGCTTCAACAGGGCGTTCGCTCATCCCTTTTGCAGGTCTTCCATTTTCGCGGAGAACGGCTGCATCGCCATGTACTTGTCGACCGTCTGCTCGAAATGCCGCACGCGGATTTCCTGATAGTCTGCCAGCGACAAGCCCGTCTTCGCGCTCGCCTCGAGCCCCTCCTGCTGGGCGTAGAGATTGTCGGTGTCCTGGTCGAGGATCCTGCCGAAACCGGGATCCATCCCTACCGCCTCGGCAAAGCTCTGGTGGTCCTCCAGAATCTGCACCTCGGCGGTTTCGAACTGGCCCGAGCGCGGCTTGGGCCGCATGAACATCACTTCGTAGATCGTGCGGCGATGATCGCGCGCATCGGGGCGGAAGCGATAGATCATCGGCAGCGAGATGCCGGGGAACAGGAACAGGTTGGGGAAGAAGGTGTACGAATAGGTGTCGAGCAGTTCGGTGTCCGAGATGTGGCTGAGATCGGTATCGGCCGCCGCCTCGAACATCTGGCGAAACATGTCGGCCATCACCTGACGCGCGCGCTCGCCTTCCCTGAGCTGCGGCTTCTGTCCGCCCAGTGCCGCGCTGTCGCCCAGCGTGAAATTCTCGATGATGTCGGCTTCCGAATATTTGTGGCGCAGCTTGGGGCTGACCACGCCCAGGGTGGAGATGAAGCGGTCGACGTGATCGCCATAGACGTCGTACTGCGAATTGACGTCGCCATTGGCGGGCGCGACCTGCGGGTGGGTGTCGCCGACGTGATAGGCTTCCATGAAGGCTTCCATGGTCAGCTTCCAGTTGGCGGGATAGCTCTTCTGCACGTGCAGATAGATATAGCGGTTATCGAGGTTCCACGCCTCGAGATGCGCCAGCGCCTGCGGACCCAGATAGCTGCGCAGATCGGGCGCGGCGGGGTCCATGTTGACCCAGACGAAGCCGCCCAGCCGCTCGACCCGCGCCTGTGGCAGGCACATCTTGCGGCCTTCGAGATGCGGGAAATCCCATTTCTCGGGGATGTCCTTGAGCGAGCCGTCGAGGTTCCAGCTCCAGCCATGGAACGGGCATTTGATGTCGTTGGCAAAGCCCTCGGTCGCCGAAGGCTTCAGCTTGGTGCCGCGATGCAGGCAGGCATTGTAATGCGCCTTGATCTCGTCATCGTCGCTGCGCACCACGATGAAGCTGAAGGTGCCGAGATCATAGACGTAATAGTCGCCGACTTCGGGGATGTGATCCTCGCGGCAGGCCATCTGCCAGGTGCGCGGCCACAGCCGCTTGAATTCCTCGGCGGCAAAGCCCGGATCGACATAGCGGTCCTTGCTGACATCATCGCTGCCGAGATATTCATAGCTGACATCGAGCGCCCAGCCGGGGGCGGGGTTGCGGTCGGCGGCGATGATATCGTTGGTCGACTCGTCGGGGTGGCGAGCCTCGCCGGGCTTGAACTTGCCGGGGGTCTGGACGTTCATGGTTTAGGCTCCAATGGAAATCAGGCGGTGACCGTTTCGCGCGTCGGGATCGGCGCGGCGTCGGTTGCGGCAGGAAGAGTGTTCTTGCAGATCTGGCCGTCCTTGATGACCAGCAGGATATTGTCCGGCCCGACGAGTACGCCCGGATTCTCGAGCGGATTGCCGTCGACCACGATCAGGTCGGCGAGCTTGCCCGGCTCGAGCGTGCCGAGCGATCCATCGGGCATCATCGCAAGGCCGCCGTTTGCGGTGGCGCAGGTCAGCGCCTGTGCAGGCGAATAGCCGTAATATTCGATAAAGAACTCGATATCGCGCGCCTGGGTGCCCTGCGGACTCCAGCCGAAACCGTAATCGCCGCCGATCAGATGACGCACGCCGCGCTTGCGCAATTCGGTGTGCGTCCGGCACGAATTCTCGAGCAGTTCGGGGATGTTCATATATCCGCCGACCTCGGCGGAGAGGCCGTGACCTGCGGCTTCGCCGGCCATGATCTGGTGGAACAGGCCGACCGTGGGCACCACGAAGATGCGGTCCTTGGCCGCCTCGATCATGTCGAACAGCTCCTCGTCGGCATATTCGACGTGGAAGATTGCATCGATACCGGCGCGCACGCAGATTTTCGATCCGGCAAGCGAACGGGTGTGGGCGTTGATCTTCCTGCCATAGGCGTGCGCGGTGTCCGCCGCCATCTTGACCTCCTCGAAGGTCATCGGGGTCGTGTGGCCCGGGGTGTTGGGATAGAACGGGTCGCCCGAGACATCGAGCTTGATGTTGTCGACGCCCTCGCGGCAATGCCGCCGCACGACCTTGCGCATCTCCTCGGGGCCATCGATGACATCCGAAGGTCCCTTGCGCGGATCATGGTCGCGCGCCTCGTCGCCCATCGCGCCGGTAACGGTAATCTCCAGCCCGCCGGCGCGGATGCGCGGCCCGGGCAGGCGGCCGGCGTTGACCTCGTCGCGCACCGCGACCGCAAGCCGCAATTTGGCTTCCGAGGCCCCATAAGCGCTGGTGAAGCCCGCCTCGATCAGCGCCTTGGCACCGCGCGCGGCGGTGAACACCTGCGTCTCGGGCGTCGGGGTAATCAGATTCTCGGTCGAGGCGACGTTCTCGAACGACAGGTGCGTATGGCCTTCGACCATTCCGGGCATCACGAACCGCCCGCCGACATCGAAGACGACGTCAGCGGGTGAGCCGTCCGCCTCGGCGATCCTGTTGCCGTCGATCAGCAGATCGCCCTTGCGGACCGTGCTTGCCATGCCATCGAAGATGACTGCGTTTCTGATCAGGGTCTTGCCCATGGGGCGCTCCTCTCTTGATTGTGCGTTTAGGAATACGATCCAATTGCAGTGTTCCAAATGACTGGAGCCGCACTGCCGGGTGTCTGCACAAGTGTCGCGAACAGGGATCGCAACGCCGGGGCGATTGCCGCGACGGGCAAGCGGCATGCCTTTTACCGCGCGCGGCGATAGGGCATGAATAGCGCCGATCACACAGGAGCAGCACGAACATGGTCGCCATCACCATCACGATTACCGATGTCAAAGGGAACGAACGGGTTATTGATGACGCCCAGACGGGATCGTCCTTGATGGAGGCGGTGCGGCTGGCGCAGGTCGAGGGCATCATCGCCGAGTGCGGCGGCGCCTGCTCGTGCGCAACCTGCCATGTCTATATCGACCAGGCCTGGGCAGAGGTGGTGGGTGCTCCGAACGATGTGGAGGACGACATGCTCGCGATGGTGGACGATATCCGCCAGCCCACCAGCCGGCTTTCGTGCCAGATCGAGCTCACACCGGAACTCGCCGGGCTGCGCGCCACGGTGGCGCCCGAACTCTGATCGGGACAGGGGCGCTTTTCCCGCCGGGTCAAGTGCCCGCCGGATGGAGGCATGGCCGCGCGGGGTTTTCCTTGGCACAATCAGATCATTGAATCAGAGGCCCGTCAGCAAGGCGGGCAGAAAACGGGAAGAGATCATGGCAGCAACCGCCGACACCCAGCCAGCCACGCAAGCGGCAACCGAAGAGGATCGCCGCCTGATCGAAGAGGGCTCGCTGCTCGATCCAGTGGTGCACAAGCACCCGCGCCGATTCTATTCCGCGATGCGCAAGCTCGATCCGGTGCATTATGATTCGACGATCGACATGTATCTCGTCTCGCGCTGGGAGGATATCCAGCAGGTGCAGCGTGATCCGCTGACCTTCTCGGTCAACAAGGGCTATCACGAACAGCAGGCCAAGGGCTTTCACGACGAGTTCCGCTCGATCCTCGAACGTGACGGGGGTGGCTATTTCCCCGACGCGATCATGTCCGATCCCCCCTATCACACCCGCATCCGCAAGCTCATGGAGCAGGCCTTTACCGGCCACAGGGTCAAGGAGCTCGAGCCCCGCATCGAGGCCGTGGTGGACGATCTCCTCGACGAGATCGACAAGCGCACCACCGAAGAGGGGCGCAAGAGCATGGATGCGGTGAGCGATTTCGCACAGCCGCTGACCATCCGCATCATCTGCGAGCAGCTCGGCCTCGATTGGTCGATCAAGGACAAGATCGCCGACTGGTCGACCGCGGTCACCGCCCAGATCGGGCGGATGCAGAACCGCGAGGACATGCTGGCCAACGCCGCGCGGATTTGCGAGCTGCAGCAGTTTCTTATCAAGGAGGTCAAGGCCCGCGAGGCCGAGCCGCGCGAGGACATGATTTCCGATCTGGTCCATGCGCGCATCGGCGATGGCGACAAGCTTGATTTCATCGAGGTGATCTCCTCGATCCGCGCATTGCTGGTGGCGGGCAACGAGACCACCGCGACCGCGCTGTCCAACCTGGTCCTGATCCTCGCCACCGAGCCGGAGATCGGGCAGAGGCTGTACGAAATCGCCGATGACGACCGGCAGATGAACCGTTTCGTCGAGGAACTGCTGCGGATCGAGCCGCCGGTACGTGCACTCAGCCGGATGACCACCGCGGAAGTCGAACTCGGCGGCAAAACCCTGCCCAAGGGCGCGCATCTGTTGCTGATGTATGCCTCGGCCAATGACGAGCCCGAGATATTCCCCAATCCGCGCGACTTCGACATGGACCGCAAGAACATCATGAAGCACGTCAGCTTCGGCGGCGGCGTCCACAAATGCGTCGGGCTGGCGCTGGCGCGGATGGAGATCAAGGTCGCCGCGCGCCGGCTGATCAAGCGGTTCGCGGACTTCCGGCTGGCAATCGACGAGGACGACATCAGCTTTTTGCCGACTGTGGCCACGCGATCGATGGCAAGCCTGCCCGTCACCTTTGCAGCCCGCACCTGACATGGCCGAACTGGAGGGCAAGGTCGCCATCGTTACCGGTGGTGCCGGCGGCATCGGCAAGGCCAGCGTCGAACTGTTCGCTGCCGAGGGCGCGAAGGTCGTCATCGCCGACATCGCCGATGACGCGGGCGAGGCGCTGGCGCGCGAGATCGGCGCCAACGCCTGGTACCGGCGCAGCGACATCTCGCAGCGCGCGGATATCGAGGCGCTGGTGGCGCAGACGGTCGAGCGCTTCGGGCGGCTCGACATCATGTTCAACAATGCCGGTATCCCGTGCGGCGCGTTTCCCGATTTCCTCGACGACACGCTCGAGGATTTCGACAAGGTGATCGCGGTCAATCTGTTCGGCCCGATGGTCGGCACGCAGGCGGCGGCGCGCGCGATGCGCGATCAGGGTGGCGGCGGCGCGATCCTCAACAATGCCTCGATCGCCGGGATACTCGCGGGGCAGGCGATGATGACCTATCGCGCCAGCAAGGCAGCGCTGATCCAGTTTTCCAAAAGCGTCGCGATCGACCTTGCCAGGCACGGGATCCGGGTGAACTGCCTGGTGCCCGGGCACATCCGCACCGCGATGAGCAGCTTCGAGCAGGGGTCGCAGGCTGATAACGTGCAGGCGCTGGCGCGCGACATCGACGCGATCTATCTCTCCAACCAGCCGCTCAAGCGCCGTGGCGAACCGCGCGACGTCGCCGAGGCGGCATTGTTCCTCGCCAGCGACCGCGCGCGGCAGATCACCGGCATCACGCTGCCGGTCGAAGGCGGGGTGGTCGCAGGCGATCCGGTCAACCATCTGGCCGACATTCTCGAGGCCCGCGCGCGCCATCTCGGCGCCTGAACCCAGCCGTACGCAGGACACCCGGCGGCGTGCGCGGCAGATATCGCCGTGGCGCGGCGGGCTTCAATTGACCTCGCCCGCCGCCGTCGCGACAGTCGCCGCCGAGCAAGATGCCAACCGAGGCCAAGTGAGGCCAACCGAGGAACGTCATGAACACAGCGACCAACGCCGCGACCAACGCGCCGCAGCCCGATCCAGAGGCCCTTGTCGATATCTATCGCCGGATGCTGCGCATCGAGCGCAACGACGACGCGATCCTGACGACGATCCGCAAGGGCCGCCTGCGGATGCCTTATTATTCGGCGCGCGGGCAGGAGGTCATTGCAGCGACCGTCTCGCACCTGCTGCGCAAGGAAGACCAGATCTGCACCATCTATCGCGGCATCCAGGACATGGTCGCCAAGGACATGCCGCTCAAGCCGCTCTGGGCGGAAATCGCCGGCGGTGTCGATGGCACCTGCAAGGGCAAGGGTGGCCCGATGCACCTCACCCATCCCGAAACCGGGGTGATGGTGACGACCGGCGTCGTCGGCTCATCGATGCCGATCGCCAACGGCCTTGCCTGGGCATCGCTGCTCGACGGCTCGGACCGGGTTGTGGTCGCCTATTTCGGCGACGGCGCCTCCAATATCGGCGCGTTCCACGAATCGCTCAACCTCGCCGCGTTGTGGAAGCTGCCGGTGCTCTTTGTGTGTTCGAACAATGGCTATGCCGAGCACACCAGCTTCTCCAACGGCACCGCAGTCGACCAGATATCGAAGCGCGCGATCGGCTATGGCATGCCCGGCTACACCGTGGACGGCAACGATCCGTGGGACATGTATGCGCATGCCGTCACTGCGGTCGAGCGTGCGCGCGCGGGCGAAGGCCCGACGCTGCTCGAGTGCATGACCTTCCGCTTTCATGGCCACGTCTTTGGCGATGACGGCAAGTATATGGCGCAGGGTGAGCTCGATGCAGCCAAGGCACGCGACCCGCTGCCGATCTTCCGCCAGAGACTGCTCGACGAGGGGCATGCCAGCGAAGATCAGCTCGACAAGATGCGCGAGCAGATCGAGGCCGAGGTGAACGCCGCGCGCGAATTCGGTCTGGCGAGCGCGCCACCCTCGATTGACGAACTGCGCCGCGATGTCTTTGCCGGGGAGTTGGCAGCATGAGCACCACCAAGATGAATTCGCTGCAGGCGGTCAATTCCGCGCTGCACCAGGCGATGGGTGAAGACGACAAGGTCATCGTGTTCGGCGAGGATGTCGGCGATCGCGAGGGTGGCGGCGTAACCGGTGCCACCCGGGGCCTGTCGGATAAATACGGCGACCTGCGCGTGCGCTCGACGCCGATTTCCGAACAGGCGATCATCGGTGCCGGCATCGGCGCGGCGATGGCCGGGTACAAGCCGGTGGCCGAGATCATGCTGATGAACTTCACCACCGTGGCGATGGACATGATCTTCAACCACGCCGCCAAATTGCGCTTCATGTCGGGCGGCCAGACCAGCGTTCCGCTGACCATCCGCACGCTGACCGGTGCCGGCTGGCAGACTGCAGGCCAGCATGCCGACCATCTCGAAGGCTGGTTCGCACACGCGGCCGGCATCAAGGTGGTCTGTCCGTCGAACCCTGCCGACTACAAGGGCCTGCTGCTGTCGTGCATCCAGGACCCCGATCCGTGCCTGTTCATCGAATCGGCGGGCTCGCTGTTCGTCCCCGCCGAAGTGCCCGACGATCAGGGGCCGATCCCGCTGGGCAAGGCCAATGTCGCGATTGAGGGCAAGGATGTCACGATCGTCACCTGGTCGGCGCAGACCGTGCGCGCCAAGGCAGCGATCGCCGAGCTCGACAAACTGGGCATTTCGGCCGAGCTGGTCGATCTGCGCACCGTCTCGCCCTGGGACCGCGACACGGTGCTCGCTTCGGCAGAAAAGACCGGCCGCGTGCTCGTGGCGCACGAAGCGGTGCGCGATTTCGGACCCGGTGCGGAGATCTCCGCGACGATCCAGGAAGAGCTGTTCGGCAAGCTCAAGAAGCCGGTTCGCCGGCTCGGCGCGCCCAAGTGCCCGGTACCGTTTGCCAAGGTGCTCGAGGACGCGTTTATCGTTCAGCCCGACGCGATGGTCGCAGCGGTGGTCGACCTGATGAGCTGAGCTCAGGCGGGCGCCAGCGCCTGGCGGCCCGCCTGCTCTTCCCAAAAATCGGCATCGCCGCCGAGCGCTGCATCGAGCAGCGCGCGCTTCAAGAACAGGTGCACCGGATATTCGGCGGTCAGCCCGATGCCGCCGTGCAGCTGCACCGCATCCTCGGCGATCTGGCGAAAGGCGGTGCAGGCATGCGCCTTCATCGCCCCCAGCGCGACCGGATCGGTCGAAGCTCCGGCGCGGTCGTAGTAGAGCGATTCTGCGGTCACGAGCGCCGCCTTGAGATTCGCGACGCGGTGCTTGAGCGCCTGGAACATCGCCAGCGGGCGCTCGAACTGCCTGCGGTCCTTGAGATAATCGATCGTCATCGACAACAGGCCATCGCCGCCGCCCAGTGCATCGCCGGCGAGTGCCAGCGACAACAGGCCGTCGAGCCGCGCGCCGAGCTGTGCTGCCGCTTCGCCACTGGCGAGGACCGTTCGCGGTGCGTCGGCGGCGAGCGTCACATCGAACAAACGGCGCGAGGGGTCCCAGACAGGGGTTGGCGAGATCTCCGCGCCATCGAGCGCGACCAGCGCGATCTCTCCGTCCTGGCGCAGCAGCATATGGCGCGCGCGGTCCGCATCGGGAACGCAGCGCAACGTGGCGCCTCCATAGCCATGTTCGAGCGAGGTCGTGATGATCTCTCCTGCCATCGCATTTTCGAGAAGGCTCTCGCGCCCGGCGAAATCCTGCGCCCCGGCCAGCGCCTCGACGCCAAGAAACTGCGCGATGACCGCGCCGGGCAGCAACACGCGCCCGCACTCGGCGAAAATCACCGCGAGTTCGGCGCGACCCGCACCCAGCCCGCCCTGATCCTCGGGCACGGCGAGCATGAACCAGCCAAGATCGGAGATCGTCTGCCAGCTTTGCGTGGAATCGCGCGCCGCCTCCCAGTCGGGAAAGACCTTCTGCGCCGAATCGCGCAGTTCCTCGCAGGTGACGGTCATGGCTTGCTCTCCGCCAGCGTCCAGTGTTTGGGTTCGCGCGGCATTCCCAGCATGCGCTCGGCAATGATGTTGCGCTGGATTTCGTCGCTGCCGCCGGCGATGGTCCAGGCATAGGAATTCATGAAGTCCGCCATCCAGTTGCCGCTGTTGAGATCGCCGAAGGTGATCGGCGCGTGGAACTGACCGGACAAGCCGCTCACCCGTACGCCCAGATCGGCATAGGCGCGCAGGCAGCGCGCATAGGCGAGCTTGACGATCGACGCGTCGCCGACCTGCTCGTCGTCGTGCATGCGCTTGTCGAGAAACCGGTCGGCGAGCGCGCAGACCGCGTCGATCCGGGTTGCCAGCCGCCCGAAATCGCGCAGCAAGCCCAGATCGTTTTCGCGCCCCGCCGCGCGGATTTCCTCGGCCAGCCGCCACAATGCGCCGCGCATCCGGTACGACAGTTCCATCAATGTCAGTCCGCGCTCGCTGGCGAGCGTCGCCTGCGCCACCGCCCAGCCGCCGCCCTCTTCGCCGACGCGCGCGGAAACGGGAATCTCCACCTCGTCGATGAAGATCTCGGCGAACTCCTCGTCGCCCTGGATCTGGTGGATCGGGCGCACGGTGACCCCGGGCGCCTTCATGTCCATCACCAGATAGGTCAGCCCCGCCTGCCGCGCGCCCTCGTCCGATGTCCGCGCGAGCAGCAGGCAGTGATCGGCATATTGCGCCATGGTCGACCAGACCTTCTGCCCGGTCACGACATAGACGTCGCCGCCGTCACGCGGAACCCGCACCGCCCGGGTGCGGATGGCCGCCATGTCCGATCCCGCGCCGGGTTCGGAGAAACCCTGGCACCAGGTCTCGCCCGCAAGGATTCCCGGCAGATAGCGCGCGCGCTGCGCCTCGTTGCCGCATTCGGCGAAGGTCGCAAAAGCGTGATAGGTCGAGACGAACGACAGCAGCAGCCGCGGCGCATCGGCGCGCGCCAGCTCTTCGTAGATCACCTTCTGCTCGGCCAGCGAGCGACCGCCGCCGGGCCAGGGCTTGGGCCAGTGCGGGATGGCGTATCCCGCCGCCACCAGCCTGGCGAACCAGTCGCGCTGGCTCGCGGCGAATTGATCGTGGGTGCTGGCCGCGCGCCAGTCCCTGGGCGCGTTGTCGGCCAGCCAGGTGCGGAGCTCGCTGCGCAGTGCATCAAGGGTGCTCGTCATGGCGACAGGCTAGGCCTCAAAGGCGCAGGCAGGCGCAAGCGACCGCAGGCGATATCGGCAAGGCGATACGGCTTTGCCTGTTCGCTCGCCTGCCGATTGTCTAGAACGCGCCAGCGGTGAACGGGCGCTGCGAGCTGCCTGTTGAGGGCGACGGAAAGGATGCGCACTTGCATTTCGAATGGACCGAGGAACAGGCCGCCTTCCGGCAAAGCATCCGCGATGTGCTGGAGGCGACCTTGCCCGAGGACTGGGAACGCTTCGCACAACACGGCCCGGCCTCGCGCGAGCTCACCGCCTTTGCCGAACGCTTTTGCGGCATGCTCGCGGACAAGGACCTGCTGGTGCCGCACTGGCCCGAGGACGTCGGCGGACGCGGGCTCGGCCCCTGGTTCCAGACAATCCTGGCCGAGGAAATGTGGGCGGCAGGCGAGCCGCGCGGCGGGCAGTACATGAACGTCAACTGGATCGGCCCGACGCTGATCCGCTATGGCAGCCAGCAGCAGCAGGACAGTTATCTGCCCCCGATCGCCGAGGGTCGTGCCTTGTGGTGCCAGGGCTTTTCGGAACCCGGCGCCGGGTCCGACCTCGCCTCGCTGCGCACCCGCGCCGAGCGACAGGGCGACGACTATGTCATCAACGGCCAGAAGATATGGACCAGCTATGCCACGCTCGCGCAGACCTGCTTTCTGCTGTGCCGCACCTCCGACGATCGCAAGCGCGGCATCACCATCCTGCTCGTCCCGATGGACACGCCGGGCATCACCGTGCGCCAGATCCCCTCGCTGATCGGCGAGGGCGATATCCACGAAGTGTTCTTCGACGATGTCCGCGTGCCTGCCTCGGCGCGACTGGGCGACGAGGGCCAGGCCTGGGAGATCATCTCCTATTCGCTCCGCAACGAGCGGCTGGGAATTCCGCGGTTCGTGCTGGCACGCGCCGCGCTCGAACGCGCCGTGGCTGTCCTGCAGGAACGCGGTGCGTTCGAGGCCGATTCGGTGCGGATAGAGGCGGCGGAGGCGGCAACCTTGTGCGAGGCCGCACGCCTGGCGAGCTATGCGCTGGTCAGCCGCCGCGTCGAGGGCCAGGAAATCGGCGCTGAGAGTTCGTCTGCGCGCGCCGCCACCGTGGCGTGCGAGCGCCGCGTCGCCGAATTCGTCAGCGAACACCTGCCCGACGCGCTGGTCGACGAGCACCCGTTCCTCAAGATGCACCACCAGCGTGCGATCGTCGCCGGGATCGCCAGCGGCGCGGCCGAGATCCAGCTCAACCTGATCGCCAGCGACGTTCTCAACCTGCCGCGGGAGCCACGCTGATGGATCTGATCATGACCGAGGATCAGGCGGCAATCCTCGCCGCGCTGGATGTTCTGACGCGGGGTTACGCGGAGCCCGCGCTGCACGATGCGCCGCTCGCCGCCACCCACGCCGGGCTCGACCGTGATCTGCGGGAGGGCGGCTTTCTCGACGTAGCGGCGGACCCCGATCTCGGCACACAAGCGGCTGCGATCGTCGTCGAACGTATCGCCCGGCTGCCCTGGGCCAGCGAAATTGGCGCGAGCGCGTTCATGCGGCCGTTGTTCGCTACGCCGCCGACGGGACCGCTGGTGCTGCTCGACGGAATGCGCACCCAGCGCGCGCTGCGTTTCCTTGCGCCGGGTGCGACGGTGATCGTGCTGGAGGACGATGCCGTCACCAGCTTCGTCGCCAGCGCCGACCAGATTCGCGCCGAGCCGGAGGCGCTCTATGCCTATCCGATGGCGACCTTGCTTGGCTTGCCCGAGGACCGCGCAGCGCTCGATGTCTCGCCCGCCGATCTGCGGTCGCGCTGGCAGGCAGCGTTGGCGGCCGAGGCTGCGGGGCTGCTCGCCGCCGCGCTCGACAGCACGGTGCGCTATGTCAGCGAGCGAGAACAGTTCGGCCGCAAGCTTGCCACCTTCCAGGCGATCCGGCACCGGCTGGCCGAGGCGCAGGTGCGCTCCAACGGCGTCTATTGGCTCGCGATGAAGGCCGCTGCCACGCTCGATTCCGCGGATGCGGCGATGGCGTGCTGGTATGCACAGGAATCGGCGCGGCTCAGCGTCTACGACTTCCACCAGTTCCTCGGCGGCATGGGAATGACGCTCGAGCATCCGCTGCATCTGTGGACCTACCGACTCAAGGCGCTGATCGGTGAACTGGGCGGGCGCGGGGCCAATGCGCTGGCGGCCGCCGACGCGCTTTGGCCGCAGCAGGACCACATCGGACATCCAATGTGATCGCTAGGTCGATATAATACACAGTGGCTCGTATCTCATAATCTGATATGGTCTGTCTCAAAGCAGCCCGGGTGCCGCGATGGCACGCGTTGCGGGTTTGTGTGGAGATGATGCTTGACCAGTGCTGGAGAAGAACGGTTTTCGGGCGCGGGCGCGCGGGCAACGGATGGACCGGGTGATCGGCCCGAGGCGCGCATAAGGCGCCGGAAAATCTGGCTGATCGTCGGCATCATCGCCATTCTGATCGCGATAGCCGCAGCTGTGTTGATTTTCGCCCGCGATAAGGCGGTTGACGCGCAGCCAGCCGAATCCACGGCGATGACCGATCCCGACGACTGGCCCAGCTTCGGCAGGACGCCGGGCGAACAGCACTACAGCCCGCTCGACCAGATCGACACCGACAATGTCGGCGAACTGGCGCTGGCATGGCATTACGATCTTGATCCCGGCTACAGCGCATCGACGCCGGTGGCCGCCGAGGGCAAATTGTTCGTCACCAGCGGCCATTCGCATATCCGCGCCTTCGATGTCGTGACCGGCAAGATGCTGTGGGAATTCGACGGCGGAACCCGCGAACGCGCGGCCAATCCGCTGCAACTGTCCTGGGGCAGCAAGGGCATCGCCTATTCGGAAGGCCGGATTTTCCTCGGCACCACCGACGGGATCGTCATGGCGCTCGACGCCGGAACCGGCAGGAAAATCTGGCAGGCGCGTGATTATCCGGCGACCGAAATGCGCAACATGAACGGCGCGCCGCGCGTGTTCGATGGCAAGGTGATCATCGGCCATGGCGGCGCGGACGTCAGCGCCATCCAGGGCTGGGTCTCGGCCTATGATGTCAGGACGGGCAAGCTTGCATGGCGTTTCCACACCGTTCCGGGCAATCCGGCCGAGCCTGCCACCACCGAGGCCGAGCGGCTGATGCGCTCGACCTGGAGCGGCTGGTATGAGGACGGCGAACGGATCGGCGGGGGCGGCACCGCGTGGAACGCGTTCAGCTACGATCCCGAGCTCAATCTGATCTATCTCGGCATCGGCAACGGCTATCCCTATGCGCACCTCAAGCGCAGCCCGGGCGGCGGCGACAATCTGTTCCTCGCCTCGATCGTCGCGGTCGATGCGGCCACCGGCGCGTATCGCTGGCACTATCAGGTCTGTCCCGCCGAGCAGTGGGATTGCACCGCCACGCAAAACATGACGCTGGCGACGCTCAAGACGACCGAGGGCAAGGTCCGCCGGGTGCTGATGCAGGCCCCCAAGAACGGCTTCTTCTATGTGCTGGACCGCGAAACCGGCGAGCTGCTTTCGGCCGAGAAATTCGCCAAGGTCACCTGGGCCGAGCGGATCGACATGAAGACGGGGCGTCCGATCGAAAACCCCGGCGTGCGCTACAAGAGCGGCGATGAAATGTTCGAGATCTGGCCGGGACCGGGAGGCGCGCACAACTGGCTGCCGCAGGCCTATTCGCCGCGCACTGGCCTCGTCTACATTCCGGTTCTCGACAAGGGCGCGCTGATCGGTTCTGGCGAGGGCGGCGGCGATCTGGGGCTGGGTATCGGCGTGAGCCTGCTGCCCGAGGCAGAACTGGAGAACAACAACCGCTCGACGCTCAAGGCGTGGAATCCGGTCACGCAAAAGGCGCAATGGGAGGTCGAGCTTCCCGGAAGCTGGCCGGGCGGCGTGATGGCAACTGCGGGCAATCTGGTGTTCCAGGGCCGGATGGACGGAAGGCTGGTCGCGCTCGATGCCCGCACCGGCAAGGAACTGTGGTCGTACAAGACGATCGCCCCGGTCGTCGTAGCGCCGATCTCCTACAGGGTCGATGGCGTGCAATATGTCACCGTGATCACCGGCAACGGCGGCAATGGCGCAGGTGTGATGTCGCTGGGCAACGCCGCCTATCGCACCGACTATCGCCTGCCGCGCCAGGTGCTGACCTTCAGGATCGGCGGCACCGACACGATACCGCCCTATGATTATCCCGTGCGCACGCCGCCTGCCGATCCGGACTTCGCGATGGACGTTGGGCGCATCCAGGCAGGGGCTTTGCTCTATGGCACCACCGGCTGCATCGCCTGCCATGGCTATAACGCGGTGGGCGGCGGCGCGGCGCCCGATCTTCGCTACTCGCCGCTGATCACCGACGAGCAGGCTTTCCACGCGGTGGTGGCAGGGGGCGCGCTCAAGCTCAACGGCATGCCCGCCTATCCGCAGCTCTCCCGCCAGCAGCTTGGCGATATCCGCCTCTATCTGCGCGCACGCGCCCGGCAGGCACCGGCAGAGGCGGATCGGGCGGCGCAACAGGCCAAGCGGCGTGAGGCTGCTGCCGGGACCGCCAACCAGGCGATCGCGGGCAAGTGGCGGCTGGTCATCGACAGCCCGATCGGCAAGACGCCCGCCACCGCCGATCTGAAGGTCAACGGCAACAGGATCACCGGCACCGTCACCGCCGAACAGGGCGGAATGGACGTGGCCGGCAGCATCGCCAACGGCCGCGCGCGCTTTACGGGCGTGACCTATGTGCCGTTCAAGATCACCATCGAATATGACCTGGCGATCAACGGCGATATGCTTTCGGGCGACAGCAAGAATGGTCCGTTCGGCACATTCCCGGTCGATGGGACGCGGATCGGCAAGGGAGGCGGAACGTGAAGATCAGCGGTGAGCAGCGGATCGCCGGCGACCGGCAGCGCGTGTGGGACGCGCTCAACGACCCTGCCGTGCTGCGCCAGTGCATCCCGGGCTGCCAGAGCCTCGAGCAGGACGGGCCCGACCGGTTCATCGGTGTTGCCGAGATCAAGATCGGGCCGATCGGTGCGCGGTTCAATGCGGTGGTCGAGCTGCAGGACAAGCAGCCGCCCGAACGCTACACGCTCGCAGGTGAAGGCAAGGGAGGAATGGCGGGCCACGCCAAGGGCCGCGCTCTTGTCGTGCTGACCCAGGAGAGCGCGGAAACGACGCTGCTTGCCTATGAGGTCGAGGCCGATGTCGGCGGTCGGCTGGCGCAGCTTGGCGGGCCGATCATCGAGGCGACTGCCAAGCGGCTGGCGGCGGATTTCTTCGCCAAGCTCGAGCGCCAGCTCAATGTCTCGGCGGGGCAGGTGGATGCGGCGACCCCCACTATCGCACCTGCAGGCAGCGCTCCGGCAAACAGGCCTGATGCCACCCCAGTAACTGCCGACACGGCGGCAGGCTTTCCGCTCGGTCTCGTTCTCGTCGCGCTTGCCGCGCTGCTGGCCGGCTATGGTGTCGGTGCGGCAGGCGCCGGAATGTTCTGGCTGATCCTGGTGGCGATCTTCGGCGTGGTTGCGCTGGCCGCCGGATGGCAGGCCGGGCGTTCGGCAGGCACGCGGCGATGAAGCCCGCGCCGTTCGATTATGCCCGCCCCAAAACGCTGGCCGAAGCGCTGGGGCTGCTCGCAGAGGCGGGCGGCGGCGCGACCGTGATCGCGGGTGGGCAGACGCTGATGCCGCTGCTCAATCTGCGGATGAGCCAGCCGTTCATCCTCGTTGACCTCGCCGACATTGCCGAACTGCACGGCATCCGGGCGGAGGCAGGCGCGATCCGCATCGGCGCGATGACGCGGCAGAACGCGGCGCTGGCCGATCCGCTGCTGCAGCGACGCTTGCCCGCTTTGGTCGCGGCGCTGCGCCATGTCGGCCATCACCAGACCCGCAATCGCGGCACTTTGGGCGGGTCGATCGCGTTCGGCGAACCCGCCGCCGAAATGCCTGCGGTAGCGGTGGCGCTCGATGCGCGGCTGCATCTGCAGTCCACCGCGGGCCAGCGCATTGTCGCGGCGCGCGGATTCTATATCGGCCCCTACGCCACGGTGCTCGAGCCCGACGAAGTTCTCACCACGATCGAATTTCCCGACTGGGCGGCCGATCACCTGCCCGTGTTCGGCGAGATCAGCCGCCGCCCCGGCGACTATGCGCTGACCGGACTGGTCGGGGCGATCGAGCGCGACGGGCCGCGCATTACCAGGGCCGGGCTGGCATGGTTCGGCATGGGGCCGACGCCGGTGCGCGCCACCGGCCTCGAACAGCGCCTGACCGGGGCCGATGCCGACCAGCTCGATTTCGCCGCGCTGGCCGATCTGGCGATCAGCGACACCGCGCCGTTCGACGACAAGGCGGCCAGCGCCGAATACCGCCGAACAGTTGGCCGCAAGCTTGCCGAACGGCTGCTGCGCGAAGCCCTGGCACAAGGAGCGATTCCATGAGCGAGCACCGCGTGAAAATGACGATCAACGGGCGCCGCTGCGAGGCCATGGTCGAGGGTCGCGTGTCGCTCACCGATTTCCTGCGCGAGGAGGCGGGCTATACCGGCGTCCATGCCGGGTGCGAGCACGGCGCGTGTGGGTCGTGCACGGTGATCCTCGACGGGCTTGCGGTGCGTTCGTGCCTGATGCTCGCCGCGCAGGCCGACGGCGCGACTATCACCACGGTCGAGGGGCTGGCCGACCCGGGCGGCAAATTGCACCGCGTGCAGCAGGCACTGATGGACGAACATGGCCTGCAATGCGGCTTCTGCACCCCCGGCGTGCTGATGACGCTGGCAGCTCTGACCGGCAGCGGCGAGCCGGGCAACCTCCAGGAGGTCGAGGCGGCGATGTCGGGGCATCTGTGCCGCTGCACCGGCTATCAGGGCATCCGGCGCGCCGCGCGACGGCTGGCGACGGAGACGGCATCATGAGCGTCGCAGCCAGGCCCGGCGTCGGAGCCGCGCGCTATGTCGGCGCGCGCGTCCAGCGCAAGGAGGATCCGCGTCTGCTGACCGGGCGCGGGCAGTTCGTCGACGATATCGCATTGCCCGGCATGCTGCATTGCGCCTTCGTGCGCAGCCCGATCGCGCGCGGCACGATCCGTTCGATCGACCGCGCGGCGGCGCTCGACCTGCCCGGGGTTCATGCAGTCTACACCGCAGAAGATCTCGCCGCACAGCCGGTCACGATGCTGAGCTTCTATCTTGTCGCGAGCGATGTTCCGATGGCGCCGCTGGCGGGCGGCCATGTCGCCTATGCGGGCGAGCCGGTCGCATTGGTGATCGCCGACGATCGCTACATTGCCGAAGATGCCGCAGCTCTGATCGAGGTCGAGTACGACGAGCAGGTACCCGTCGTCACCATCGCCGATGCGATGACCGGCCCTGCGATCCATCCGGGGAGGCAAGACAATATCGCCGCCGAAATGGGCGACGAGGATATCGACGAGGAGCTGAGGTCCGCGCTCGACAATGCTGCGCACCTGATCGAGCACCGCGTGACCCACCAGCGCGTCTCGCATTCGCCGATGGAAACCCGCGGCGTCGTCGCCAGCCCCGGCGGGCCGGAGGAACTGACGCTCTACATCACCTGCCAGAGCCCGCACATGGTGGCGCGCTGGGTGGGGCTGGCGCTGGGGCTGCCGTCCAAGGCGATCCGTGTCATCGCCAAGGATGTCGGCGGCGCATTTGGCCTCAAGAACCATCCCTGGAAGGAGGAGATGGCGGTGATCGTCGCGGCGATGCTGATCGGGCGGCCGCTCAAGTGGATCGAGGACCGGTGGGAGAGCCTGACCGCCTCGAACCAGGCGCGCGAGCAGGACATTGTGCTCAAGGTCGGCTTTGACGAGACCGGCCGGCTGGTCGGCAGCCATGCCGATTACAGCGTCAACAACGGCGCCTATCCGCAGGGCGCGGACGCCAATATCGCGGTGCACATGTTCATGTGGGCGGCCTACAAGCTGCCGCTTTATGGCTTTCATTCGCGCGGCTGGTACACCAACACCAACGGGCTTGCCGCGTATCGCGGCCCTTGGGCGATGGAATCGCTCGTCCGCGAGACCGCGCTCGACAAGGCGGCGCGCGCGATGGGCATCGATCCCATCGACCTGCGGCGGCGCAACCTCATCGGCCTGGCGGATCAGCCGCGCACCACCGCGATGGGGCTCGAGCTCACCGATGTCACCCCGGCCGAATGTCTCGACCACCTGCTTGCCCTCGTCGATGTGCCTGCGTTCCGCCGCGAACAGGCCGAGGCACGCACGCAGGGCCGCTATCTCGGGCTCGGCATCGCGACCTATATCGAGCCGACGGGTGCCGCAGGATCGATCTCCAGCATGACCGGCGAGCTGGCGCAGATCCGCATCGAGCCCGAGGGCAAGGTCACCGCCAGCCTCAGCACCCACTCGCAGGGCCATGGCACCGCAACCACGATGGCGCAGCTGATCGCCGACACTCTGGGCGTGGCCTATGAGGACGTCACGGTGTTCGAGGGCGACAGCCAGCACGGCGGCTTCAGCCCGGGCGCGGCGGGCAGCCGGCAGGGCGTGATCGCAGGCGGCGCTGCGATCGAGACCGCGCGGATCCTCAAGGCCAAGGTGTAGACACTCGCCGCGCATCTGCTCAACGCCAGCCCCGAGGCGATCCGCATTGAAGGCGGCATGGTGCATGTCGATGGTGCCGAGCCGATGTCGCGCTCGCTGCGCGAAATCGCCGGCATCGCTTACGGCGAACCCGATCGGCTGCCTCCCGGCTTCGAGAGCGGGCTGGAGGCGCAGCACCGCTATCAGCCGCCGCCAATCACTTATACCAGCGCTGCGCATGCCTGCGTGGTCGAGGTCGATGCCGCCACCGGGTTCGTCGATATCAAGCGCTGGGTATCGTGCGAGGATTGCGGGACGATCATCAACCCGGCGGTGGTCGAAGGACAGATCGCCGGCGGCCTGGCGCAGGGGATCGGCACGGTCCTGCTCGAGGAGGTCGGTTACGACGCACAGGTCAATGCCACCGCCGCGACCTACAAGGACTATCTGCTGCCCGCGATTTCGGACATTCCCGAGATCGAGTTCCTGCATTTGTGTACGCCGTCAGCCTCGACCGGCGGGATCAGGGGCGTGGGCGAGGGCGGTGCGATCATCGGGCCGCCGACACTGGTCAATGCCATCGCCGATGCGCTCGCCCCGTTCGGCGAGATTCCGCTGGCGCTTCCGCTCTCGCCGACGCGGCTGCTGAGCGTCATCGAAGGGCGCGATCTGGGAGCGAGCAAGCCGACTGCGTCTGCGAACCTGCACCCCGAACCGCCAGTCGTGCCGCACGATCAAATCGCGCCCGATGCCATTCCCGCGCCCGATGCGGCGATGCTGCCTGGGGGCCAGACCGCAGTGGCAGCTGCTGCTCCACAATCGGACGCGGGTCCATCGGGGGATTGGGCGCTGGTGCTCAAGTCGCCGGTCGGGCCGCAGCCGATGACCGGCCATTTCGAGAGCGAAGGCAGCGCGCTCAGCGGCTATCTCGCATCGTCCGAAGGGCGCCAGGACTTTTCGGGCACGGTCGATGGCAACCGGCTGCTGTTCGACCTCAAGGTGGTCAAGCCGATGAAAATCACGCTCAAATACGATCTTGTCGTCACGGGCGATACGATCGCAGGGACGTGCAAGATGGGCATTTTCGGCAAGGCCAAGGTCACTGGCGAACGCAAGCCTCAGACCACCGGAGATACCGCGAGCGTGTTGATATAGGCGGCAATTTCACTTGAAGGCCTGTCGCTTTCATCGCGCAGCCACCATGCCAGGATGTCGAGCACGGCAGAGGTGGCGAACACCACCGCCAGGCTGGAGGGAATTCGGCTTTCCGGACGCTCCATCGCGGGAACCAGATCATGCGCCTTGGCCACGAATTCCTCGCGCACCCTCGGCCACGCCCCGCCGGTCAGCAGCGAACGCCACAGCCCGTGCTTGCCGGCGACATAATCGCACAATGCCTCGCACGAACGCAGCGAGTTGACGGTGTCGAACACCGGAATCGTCTGCGCCAGCAACTGGTCGATTTCTTCGGCGGCAACGTCGGCCAGCAACTGGTCGAGCCCGTGATAATGCCGGAAGAAAGTCGCGTAGCCGGTTTTTGCCTTGGCGGTCACCGCCTTGACGGTGAGCTGTTCGAACGGGGTTTGCACAAGCAGCTCGAGAAACGCCTGATGCAGTGCCGCACGGGTGCGCGCGATCCGCAAATCGGTCGATGCGAGGCGTCGCGCCGGTTGCATGTCACGCTCCATCTCGATCCCGAACTCCAAGTAGCCAACCTGTCGGCAGACATGGCGGGTCTTGATGGCAAAGGCAATCGGTGCGCCATAGCGATCACCCCGCCGGTTGATTTATGATCCATAGTGTGTCATATCGTCCGGGCAAACCCAGACACAGGTTGTGCCCGGCAAATCGAGGATGGAATGGACGATGAGCACGCACACCCCGGCTATGTTTGAAGCCAGCGATCGCGACGATCGCAAGAGCGCGGCGCTTGCAGAGGCGAGGCTGGCGCCGATGCCGGGGGCGCGCAGGATGCGCCGCTTTGCCGCCGCGCGTCAGGTGCTGCGTTCGCCCGAAGTCAGCCAGGCCGGGGCGGCCGCTGAAATGACCGATCTCAGCAAGCCCGACGAGGTCTCGTTCTTCTTTCTCGATGGCGAGAAGCACCGCAAGCGCCGCGCGGGCGTTGCTGGCCTGTTCGCGCCCAAGGCCATTGCCACGCGGCATCGCGCGGTAATGGAGCGAACGATGGACACGATCGTCGCCGACCTGCAGCGGCGCGGGTCTGCCCCGCTCGACGAACTGAGCTGGCAGATGGCGGTCAATGTCGCGGCGGAAATTATCGGGCTGACCGATTCGGACAGCAACACAAACCTTGCGATGCGGGTGAAGGCGGTGCTCCAGACGTCGATGCGCCGCCCGTCGGGCTTTCTAAGCGGCTTGGCGTGGAGGCTGAAGGTCATCGCCCTGGTGCAGCGCTTCTACAGCCGCGACCTGGTGCCTGCGATCAAGGAACGAAAACGCGAGCCGCGCGAGGATGTGATCAGCTATATGATCAAGGAGAAATATTCCAAGCGCGGCATGATCATGGAATGCATGAGCTATGCTGGCGCAGGGATGATGACCACGCGCGAATACATCGTGATGGCGGCCTGGCATCTGTTCGATAGCCCAGAACTGCTCCGCCGTTTCCTGAGCGATGGCGAGGAGACGCAGTTTGCGATCCTTGAAGAAATCCTCAGGCTTGAGCCCGTCGCCTCGCTGCTCCATCGCCGGGCGCGCCAGCCGGTGCCTCTCGAGGGCGAGGCAGACGTCACAGCAGACGAACTGGTCTGCATCGATATCCGCGCCGCCAACACCGATGAGGCGATCACCGGGGCGTGCCCGCATAGGCTCGATCCCGACCGGGCCAAGCGGATGAAGGCGATCGGCTCGTATATGAGCTTCGGCGACGGACCGCATCGCTGCCCCGGCGCGCAGGTTGCCTTGCACGAGACGCGGATGTTTCTCGACCGGCTGCTGCGCCTACCCGGAATCCGGCTCGAGAGCGCGCCTGAAATCCTGTGGAACGACCAGATCCAGGGCTATGAGCTGCGCGGCGCGGTCGTCGCCTGCGATCCCGCTTGAGCGGCGGGGCAGCACAATGGTCAAGGTGCGTTTTTTCTCCGCCGATGGCGCGGAACACACGATCGAGGCCAGCGAGGGTCTCTCGCTGATGGAAAATGCCGTCGCCGCTGGCGTGGGTGCGATCGAGGCGGTGTGCGGCGGCAACGCCTATTGCGGCACCTGCCGCGTCTATATCGCCCCGGCGTGGTGCGATCTGCTTGGAAAAGCGACCGAAATCGAGCAACCGATATTGGAAAGCGTCGGCGACGGCGACCCATCGCTGCGGCTGTCATGCCAGATCATGGTCACCGCTGCGCTCGACGGGCTGGTCGTGCGCACGCCTGAATCGCAATGCTAGCGGTCCGATTGGGAGTGCAAGATGGACGACGTCGTGATTATCACGGGGGCCTCGGGCGGAATGGGCTCGGCCTGCGCCCGGCGGTTCGCAGCCGAGGGCCGCGCGCTTATCCTTGCCGATTTGCACGCTCCGGCGCTTGAATCCCTCGCAGCGGAACTGCCGGGCGCGGCCAGCATCGACCTGTTGTCCGGCGACATAACGCAAGGCGAATATCGCCAGCGGCTTGTCACGTCGCTCAACGGGCGCCCGATCGCCGCGCTGATCCACACCGCCGGGGTGTCGCCCTCGATGACCGATGGCCGCCGCGTCTTCGCGATCAATTTCGAAGCAGCGCGCGATCTGGTG
Source organism: Blastomonas sp. (assembly GCA_046291395.1). Classification (GTDB taxonomy): domain Bacteria; phylum Pseudomonadota; class Alphaproteobacteria; order Sphingomonadales; family Sphingomonadaceae; genus Blastomonas. Next base: position 84,461 of record JBKBTF010000001.1, read on the forward strand.
AATGCCTTGCTGCCGCATTTCGCGGTAGGTTCGGCCGCAGTGCTGTTTGCTTCGATGTCCGGGCAGCTTGTGCAGGGTCGGCTGGTCGATGGTGCCGCGCGCAAGCTGATTGCGGGCGGCATGCCGGCGTTGGCAAAGCTGATGCTGCGCTCGCCGCGCACAGCCTATCCGCTGTCCAAGCGCGCGGTGCAGCTTTACGCACAGGCCATGGCACCCGCCTTCGGTGCCGTCGGTGCCCGGATCATCAGCCTGTCGCCCGGCATCATCGACACCGAAATGGGCCGCCTGGAAAATGCTGCCGGTCCCGAGATGGAGCGGATGATCCGGGTGACGCCGATGAGCCGGGAGGGCCGGGCGGAGGAAATCGCCTCGGTCGCGGCATTCCTTGCCTCGTCCGAGGCGAGCTATATCAGCGGAACCGACATTCTGGTCGATGGCGGCACGGTCGCCGGCATTCGCGCGGCGGGCGGGCTGCTGAAGCTCCGGTAATCGCGGCGCCCGCACGACGCGGGCAGGCCAACAGCGCTGACACAAACGACCGGCGCCGTGTCCAAGGGGCAATGCCCCCAAAACACGGCGCCGGTTCGTCTCCCCCTTTGCAGTGAGCTCGATCAGCCGCCGAAGCTGTAGCGCAACCGCATGCCGAACATGCGTGGCTGACCGAAGGTCCGCGCGATGAACCCACCGCTGCTGATCTGGTCGTTGGCCGAGATGAAGTATTTCTCGTTCGTCACATTGGTCACGAAGGCTGACAGGTCGATGGGCGAACCGCCGATCGATTTCCAGCTCGCGTTGAGGTTGAGCAGTTCGTTGGAGTCGATCAGACCGAACGGACCGCTGACCACGCGGTAATCGCCGCGATAGGTATACACCGCGCCAAAGCTGATTTCGCCGATCTCTTCCGGGACGGGAAGGGTGTAGTTGACGAAGATCGTGGCCTCATGGTCCGGGGTAAAGGTCAGACGCGAGCCCTGGGTCGTCGTGGGCTGAATGATGTCGAAAACGGCCCCGGGGGGCGGAACGGTGAGTGATTTGACCTTGGTGTCCAGATAGGCGTAGCTGGCGCCGATCTGGAAGCCTTCAAAGGGTGAGATCGACGTATCGACCTCGATACCCTTGATCGTCGAGCTGCCGGCATTGATGACTGCCTGGGTCGGTGCCGCCAGACTCCGGCTGCTGATCAGATTGACCGCCAGCTGCTGATCGGAGAAATCGTTGTGGAATGCGGCGATGTTGAAATAGCCCTGCAACGCACCGCGGAACGAATACTTCGCGCCGATCTCATAGGTATCGATTTTTTCCGGCCCAAAGGTCTGGAACGCGGACGGCGCGGAATAATTGACTGCCCCCTGACGATAGCCCCGGGCATATTTGGCGTACAGCAAGACCGCATCGGAGGGCTTGTAATCAAGGTTGATCAGCCAGGTCGGCGCGTCCGAACTCTGCTGGTTGCGGGTTACGCAATTGGCAGGCGAGGTCGTCGGCACCTGGGTCAGCGTGCAGAAGCCAACTGGCTGGTTCGGTGCGAAGAACCGATAGGTAACCTGCTGGGCCTCGGCCCTGGTGCGATCCCAAGTATAGCGCAATCCACCGGTGAGCGAGAGGTTTTCGGTCAGATCATAGGTCGCCTGGCCGTAGAGCGCGACGTTGCGGAACGAGACTTGGCCGAGCGCGAAATTGAGACTGCCGGCCGGCACCGGGGGCGCAGCCGGGTTGGCCTGTCGCGCAAGACCTGTGAAGAACATGCCAAGTGGGTCCGAGCACTGGAATGCTGCCGCGTTGCTGCACGCCAGCAGGATCGGAGACTGGGTGCCAGTGGGTTCGAGTGACTTGCTCTGCTCGTAATAGGCACCGACCTGCCAGTCGAGGGCGCCGTCGAGGGCGTTGCCCTGCAACTGAAGCTCCTCGGTGAAGGTGTACTGCGCGGCGTTACCGGTGCCGGGCGCTTCGAGCGACTGGGCAAAGGTAAACGGCGTTCCGGCGAGCGGGCCAGTGGGCACTGGGAAGAGAGCGCCGTTCGGGAGCGGAACCGTGATCGAAGCAGGCATGCGGAACAGCGTGCCAAAGATCTCGCCGCGCAGTTGGTTGCGGAACTCCGCATAGCTGACGATATTCTTGATCGTCAGTTCGTCGCTAGCCAGCCAGGTCGTCGTGTTGATGACCTGCCACTGCTTGCTGACGCTTCTGGGATCGGGCAGGCCGTTCTGCACGGTATAGAAGCCTTGGCCTGCTTGCGCAGCGACCTGGGGGCAGGCCAGGAAGCCCAGCCGGCTGGTCGGGGCGCAATCGGTCACCCTCTGGATCGGACCGTTGTCTTCGGAGCGGCTGTAGGAAGCGATGGTGTAGTTTTCGAGCGTGGGCGACAGGTCGAGCGAAAGGCTGCCGCGCAGCGCAATATACTCGGAATCCCCGAACTTGTCCGGGCCGATGCCCGAGATGTTGTTGATATAGCCATCGCGCGTGAAATAATCGCCACCCAGCCGCAGCCGCGCCATGTCGGCCAGCGGTACGTTGATCACGCCCTGCAGGCGGGTCATGTCGTAGTCGCCGTAACTTCCCTCGATATAGCCTTCGAACTCGTCGGTCGGCATCTGCGGAACCAGAAGGACCGCGCCACCGGTGGTGTTGCGTCCAAACAGCGTTCCTTGCGGCCCCTTGAGCACCTGCACGTTCTGCAGATCGAAGAAGCTGCCAGGGCCCGCGCCGTCGCCGGCTACGAGACCGCCATTGCCGCCGCGCGGCGCCACGACGTCCGCGAAATACACGGCCACCGAAGCGGTGGTGCGCAGCTCCTGCGTGAAACCGCGGATCGCAAAGCTGGTGTTGTTCGCGCCGAAACGGCTGTTGGCGGTGAGTGAGGGCGTGTAGGCGGCCAGATCGGCGCCCGAGACGACGTTGCGGTCGTCGAGCTGGTCCTGGCTGTAGACCGTCATCGAAATCGGAACATCCTGCAACAGCTCGTCCCTGCGACGGGCGGTCACGACGATTTCCGAACCGCTGGCGCGCGACCGCGCTGCCGGTTCGTCTTCCTCTGCGGTAGCCATCTGCGCTACCGCCGGCGTTGCTACGGTTGTTCCAATCGCGGTCGCGAGCAGCATCGCTGCCTTGAGAATTCGAACCTTCATTGCCTCTCCCCTCGAAAAGTGCGTGTCGTGCACGCTTGGTACTGCGTGTGGTGCACGCTTGTTCTGGCTTCGCTCTGTTCAGGCGCGAACGATTTGCTCGCCCCCTGCAAATGGCAGTCGAACGCTACGATTGTTCGCGGCGTAAGCAACACGCGCGGCCGGGAAATCGCACGAGCGGTATTGAAGGCCGCTTTGAACCGGCGAAATCGCACAGGGCCTGATGACAGGCGGCACCTATATCGTCGCCACGCGCGTTCGCACCGCACCGGGCGGGCCTGCGGCTTTTGGCGATCGGAGAGCCCGCACCAAGGCGCGTGCTCGAAGCTCCCTGTCTGGCCGAAGGACGTCCTGCCGATGCGATGATCGTCGACATATCGCATACCCGATCGATTGGCGCGCGACGACACTGCCCCCAAGTGCGGGCCGTTCGGTTACAGCCGCCAGGTAGGGCGATCGCCTTCTGAAGGCCGCATCAGGACGATACCTGATCCTTCACCATGGGCACCGATGTGTGGGATGTCGATCCAGGTTCCTGGCCATGCATACCCAATGCTTGTCGTCTCCTTGTCGACGGCTTCGGGCTTGCGCTTCTGCCGCCGCCCGCCGCGGCAAAAAGGCCTAGGCGCTTTCGCCAGTGTTTGGATCCTGGACGGCGGGTTCGCCAATGCCAGCGGAACGGCGTCGAGAAATACGGCCATGCCAACGTCCTGCCGGGTGACGATGTCCGCCGACAAGGATCACGCTGAGCAGGCATGCAGGCAAGCAGGGCAAGCAGGGCAAGCAGGGCAAGCAGGGCAAGCAGGGCAAGCAGGGCAAGCAGGGCAAGATCCGCGCCTCGAAGCGAAGCTGCAACCGGCAGCCCGCCCGCACGAGCGCGGCAATTGCACCCCCTCACGGACAGCGAAGAGGCCAGTCGGCAGGGCCAGCTTCGGGATCGATCACTTGGCGGAAATGGCGGAGACGGCCGAGTCATGCAGGTTCGACTGGCGCCGTGACCACGCTGATCTCGACCGGAACGCCGTTTAGGATGTTCGAGGCAGAAGGCGCGTCGAGCAGCATCTCGTCGATCAATGCATTGGCATTGACTCCCGCATGTTCGCGCGCGACGCGCTGCTTCGTACCTGCAATGTCATGTCCCCAGCCATGCGGCAGGCTGACGACACCAGGCATCATCTCGCTGCTGACTTCAACCGGCACGACCAGTTCGGCAACATGGGTCTTAACCAGTGCTTTGCCGCCAGTCACAAGTCCAAGGCGAGCTGCATCCTCGGGATTGACCCGCAAGGTGCAGCGATCCTTGCCCTTTACGAGCAGATGGATGTTGTGCATCCAGGCGTTCTTTGAGCGCATTGTGCGCCGCCCGATCATCAACATCTGGTTGGGAGTTTGCGGCTCAGAGAGGTATTGTTCGAGCCGGTCGATATCGGCGGTCAAATGGTCCGGGGCAAGATCGATCTTTCCATCAGGAGTCTTGATTATCTTTTCCAGCATCCCTTCGTCGAGGGGACCATAATCGAGTCCGTGGGGATGCTGCTTAACCTTTTCCAAATTCAACCCGGCGGGGACTGCGCCGAAGGCATTGCCCATCGGCCCTCCTCGGATCAATATGTCGAAGACCCTGTCCGGCCCCGGAATATTGCCGACAGCAGCACGGGCAGTATCGTAACTGACACCGCGCGCTTCGGGCCGACCCACGCTTGTGGCAATCTCGATGAGTTCGCGAACGTAGTTCTCTTCGATCTCGGCGGGGCTGGTCCCGGTGATGCGCGCCGCCAGCCCGGTGAAGATTTCCCAGTCCTCCAGCGCGCCTTCTTCTGGCAGGAAGATTGGCTCGCCCCATTTGATGTACTTGCGGATCATCTCATAGGGGGTGACTGCGGCGAAATCGGAATGCTCAACATACGACGGGCCGGGGATAATTATATCGGCATGGCGGGTAGTCTCATTGACATAGATGTCCAGCGAGAGCATGAAGTCGAGCCCGGAAAAGGCGCGTTGCAGCTTGGCTGAATTGGGATTGGACAGGACGATGTTGCCCGCCTGCGTCACCAATGCGCGGACCTGTCCCTCGCCCGGTACCAGCATCTCGTCGGCCAACGCTGCGGTTGGCAACATGCCGACGGTCTCAGGCAGGTTCTTGACGCGCGAATGCCAACGACCGTGCGGAAAGACTCCGTCCTTGCAATTGTCTTCCCACAACACACCCAATGGAATGCCGCCACCCGTGAACAGATTGCCACCAATACGGTCCATATTGCCAGTGATCGTGTTGAGCACGTCGATCAGCCATGATGTTATCGAACCAAAGCGCTGCGTACAGGTGCCGGTCCGGCCATAGATCGCGGCTGTTGGTGCCTTGGCAAGCTCAATGGCGAGCCTCTCGATCGTGTCGGCCGGAATACCGGTCGCGCACTCTACCCGGACCGGGGGATAACTGCGGGCAATAGCCTTGATCTCGTCCAGACCCTTGGTCATGTGCGCCACATTGCCAAGGTCGACCAGTCCTTCGCGATCGATGACGTGAACCATTGCCAGTAGCAGCAGTGCATCGGTACCCGGCTTCACGGCGACATATTCGTCGGCAATTTTCGCCGTCTCGGTGTATCGCGGATCGATCACCACCACCTTGCCGCCGCGCTGGCTGATACCCTCAATCCGCTTGCCGATCCCGGGCGCGACCATCATCGATCCTTGCGAGACAACCGGGTTGTTACCGATCACGATCAGGTGGTCGGTTCGGTCAAGATCAGCCAAGGGCTGCAAGGTAGGCCCCCCGAACATGTAGATCGCGCTCAGATATTTGGGGATCTGGTCCAGCGTTCCGGGCGTGTAGAACTGCATGGTCCCGAGCGCCTTGACCAGCAGTGGTCCGTAAAGCAGCAAGGGCGGCTTGTGACCGGACGGATTGCCGAGATAATAGGCGACCGAATGCTGCCCGTGCCTCTGCTGGATAGCTTTCAGCCGGTCCCCTGCCTCGGCAATCGCTTCCTCAAAGGAGATTTCCTCAAAATCGCGTCCCTTTCGCCGCAGTGGTTTGCGCAGCCGATCGGGGTCGGAATGGAGTTGCGTGAGGGCATAGGACTTGGGGCATACGAAGCCCTTGCTGAAGGGGTCCTCAGGGTCTCCGCGGACGCCTTCGATTGTGCGTTTGTCGTGATCTGCCCTGACGATCGTACCGCAGGCGGCCTCGCAAAAGGGGCAGGAACGGTAATGGGTCTGTACAGACATATGCGATTTCTCTCCCGCTTCGAAAAATATTCGATGTTTGGGAGATCGTATCCTAGCATTCTATCTTTGCAAAGCGGTTGCCGGCTGCCGCGGGACTTTGCTTTGGTCGATGCCTGCATCCGATGGAGCGCTGATGAGGCAGATGTTTCGGGATGCCCGGCCGTCCATGCAAGGGCTGGGCTGGCGAGCGCAAAAAATTGCGAAAGCGCTACCAAAACGCATTGATTCTTGTTGCAGTAATGTCTCTTCGTACTGCATTTGACTCGGGCCAATAATGTGACAATGTCGTAAGCGCGTTTACAACTTGCCGGATTCGAGCCAATTTGCGATCTGGACATGGTCAAGGGGGAGCAAGAATTGCCAGAAGAAACTGATAGTGAAATCCAAGAGCCGCTTCCCAGCGCGAAGCAGCATCGGTTTGGCTATGTAGTGCACGACGTTTCACGCATGCGTCGCATTGTAATGGACCATGCGGTCGGGCCGCTGGGTCTGACGCGTTCGCAGTGGTCGATACTCTCAACACTGTCCCGTTCGAGCACGAAGGGCATGATGCAAGCCGAGATCGCTCGTCTGATGGACGTAGGCAAGGTCACCATTGGTGGTCTGGTTCGAAGGCTGGAAATCAGCGGCCTGGTTGAACGTCGCTCGGACGACAGCGACAAGCGGCTGAAACGCGTCTATATCACGGACAAGGGCTACGAGGTCATTCGCCAGATGATAGTGCTAGCCGATGATCTCAATAATGAGATTCTATATGGTATTTCCGACAGGGACCGCCGCGTGGCCGAAGAAACCCTCGCGAAGGTTCGCAACAATCTCAGCCGGATGATCGAAGACCGCCGCCGGGCAAAGTGAGGTGCAGCCGAATGATGCATTATATTGTGTTTGCGCGCGATGCTGATGGCGCAGGGGAGCTACGTTCCGCGCATCGGCAGGAACATGTCGAGTACTGGAACCAACAAGGGAATGTTGTGCTCGTTGCGGGCGCAATGATGTCGGGCGACGACAATGACGCAGTCCCGGTCGGCAGCAGTTTCCTGCTTTCGGCTTCGAGCGAGGACGCGGTGAAGCGTCTGATCGCTGATGATCCTTTCACCGTATGCGGCGTATTTGGCGCTGCCCCACAGATACAGCGCGTGCGTCCTGCCATTGGTGAGCTCTGGCCCCGATAGGTTGGCACAAGCAACAGTTCCCGTCGTTAGATATGACGGAAGATCGGTATCTTGCCGTCATTTTCTGCGACAGGAGTGCACGCCCAATATGGCATTCCGGCGCCATTTCTGGTTTCTCTACCTACCTGGCAATCGACTGCGAGAGAACGTGTTGACCAAGCATATCGATCTGCAGCCCCACGCCTGGCGAATGGATGACTGGTCGGAATTCCAGGGCGAAATAGTTCAGGCCGTGTCGCCCTTAGTGTCACGGTTGAGCACATCTTCTAGAACGCCGGCAATGCGGTGCAGCAGGCGCTGGGTGAAGTGCGCTCCGGCGCTCGCGGGCAGCACACCAGCAGCCTTGCCACTTTCAAAGACATTGCGCCCGCCGGTCATGACCATGTTCATCAGTCGCAGCCCGGCGCGCAGCGCAAAATAATCTATTTCGCGCTGCGAGATATCGGTGCCACCCTCATTTCGATAAGCCTCCAGAAATTCAGGCCAGTTCCCGCAGGCCTTGATCACTGGATAGGCATAGCCCAGATCTTCCCCGGGATGGCCGATCGAGGTCATTTCCCAGTCGAGGACAGCGGTGATACTGCCGTTCTCGGCCATGATGTTGTGGAACAGGAAGTCGTTGTGGACGAGCCCGCGGCGGTCCTCAATACAGCCCGCATTGGCGCGCATCCATTCGATCGCTGCCGACATGGTGACCGATGGCCAATGACGATCGGCATGCCAGGCGCGAGCCAGTTGGTCGAGCTCGGCGAGCCAGCCTGCCTCATCATAGCTTTCGCAGGCCTGAGGGAGCTTGGTGCCTTGCGATCCGGGATCATAGCTGTGCAGCAACGCCATTTCGCGGGCCAGATCGCAAACGAGCGAACGGTCTTTCGGGCGCTGCCAGAAGTCGGGTTCTGCGCAACGCCCGCTTGCGCGCTCCACCACGATGAAGGCTGCACCAAGCGCGGGATCTTCAGTCTCTACAAATACAGGCGTTGGAATACGCATTCCGGCGGCGAGAAGAGCCGCCATGAGATCGAACTGGGTCGCCTCATCGATGAAGCCGGGCCCGGTTCCCCCGCCAGGCAGTCCGCGCTGGACGACCATTTCGCGCGGCAGATCATCGCAGCCTTCGACCGAGAACAGCGCCGTCTGGCGTGAGCGGCCGCCGTGGATCGGAACGAACGAGGTGATGGTCAGTGCCGGTGCAGCAAATCGGCGGCGCAGATACTGCTGCAGCGGCTCTGGCCGTATCGCATATGCAGGCCGGCCTTCGCTTGCACCGTTAGTGCCGTATTCGATTGCATCGACGCGCGCTATCGCTTGGTCCAGCGCGGCTTTTTCCCAACTTATCGCTGCAGCGTTTTCGGCCAGGGCGGCATGGCCGGCGGTGTCGATGTTCGCCGCATGGTTCGCGATCGCAGCGCCGCTGCCACGCCAAGCCGCAGCGTTTTCGGCAGGGCCCTGCAAACGGTCGGTATCGGCGATGACCCCTGTACCATCCGGCGCAGTGGTTCCGTCCGGCGCGTCCTGTTCCAGAGCGTTCGCGATCCAAGTGATGATGCGCAGGCCGTTGTGCAACGTCTCGCGGACTGAGGGGTCGTCGATGGCCGGCATCACGGTCGTACGCAGCTCCCGGGCTGTGGTCCACAAATAGGCAGACAGTGTCATCGGTGTTTCCTCGTAGCGTGCTCAGGCGCAGGGTGAATGAGCGGCATGGCGCTCAAGCCTTCGTGCTGATCGGTGGACGGATGACCACCTCGTGCAGATTAATGTCGACCGGCTGCTCGAGAATGTACCGGACCACGTTGGCGACATGCTGCGGGTCACCGACGATGCGGCTGATTTCGGGGCTGGTCCGCTCGATGCCGAGCGTCTCAAGGTTGCCCGCGATATTCTTCAGGCTCTTTTGGTTGAAGCCACGGGACAACTGCGTAGCAAACCCGCCCAATATGATGGTGGCAACCCGGATGTCGTCATGCTCTAGTTCTTTGCGCAGTGATTCGCCGATTATCTCGGCGGCCTTTTTGGAAATGCCATAGACGCCGGGTTCTTCGAACCGCCCCTGGACCGATCCGATGTTGATCACATGACCCGGTTTGCCGTGCGCCCGCATCGCGTGGACGGCAGCCTGGCTGCCCTCGAGCTGGGCCATGACATTGATGTCCAGCATGGACTGCCAGCGATCCACCGTGCCGTCCATGATCGGTTCGGGAAACATCACGCCCGCATTGTTGATCACGGCGAACAAATGCGGGTGTTGGCTGCCGATTTTCTCGATCAGCTCGCGCAAAGGACCGCGCTGCCGCAGATCCATGCTGACCGGTATGGCTTGCGGGCCGCCAGCCTCGGCAATGGCGGCAGCGGTGTCTGCCAGATCGGACTGCGAGCGCCCGACCAGCCAGACATCCGCTCCGCAGCGCCTCATCTCGATCGCAATGGCCCGGCCGATCCCGCTGGACCCGCCCGTCACTAGAACCGCTTTGTCTTTGAACACTTCGCTCATGGTGCATCCTTCTCCTCATCCTGCGGCATGGCCCGAAGCCTGCCCGTGCCTTGCCCTTGCACCTTATTTTACGGTGTTTTCCGCAATCGCGATTGTCCGCCAGATCGCCCAATTGGTCCGAAACGCACTCGGGCCGTCGCCGTCGGGCGCCTTGACCAGAAGCATTGCGCACAGCATTGCCACCAGCTGAAAAGCCGTGTCCGGATCGGCCGAGGCGCTGTCTGGAAACATGATGCTGCGGTGCGCTGCCATGTCGATGCAGCACCGTCCGAAGGCCGTTTGGCGCATCTGCCACGCGCGGTCGCCCACCGGTTCGGCTCTGACGCGCAAGGCGGTATAGATCGATCGTGTCAGCGGAGCGGCATCGCCGGTGCGCCGCCAGATCGATCCATCGATGTCATAGTGGAACAATGCATAGACTGTGCGCGCATAGGCCTGAAGTCCGACGTCGAGATCGGTGAAGAGCAGCGGGCCAATGATCGCTTCGACCAGCCATTCGCTGGGTGCGTCGTCGACACCTGTTCCCAGGGCCGCGAAGAAGCGAGCGCGCAAGGCGTCGATTTGGGGACGGCGATGGCGCAGGATTGCGAGGACGAGCCCGTCGCGATCGCCGAAGTGATATTGCGCAGCGGTCCGGTTGCGGTGACCGGCCCGTTCGGAGATCTCGCGCAGCGAGGAATTGGCAATGCCGTGCTCGCCGAACGCGCGTTCCGCCTCCTGCAAAAGGCGGAGCTTTGCGTCCGGCAGGCCGCCGGCAGGAAAGGGGGTGGCCATGCCGCTCAGGCCTCCGGTTCGACGTGCCCGTTGATGGTCCGTTCGAAACAGCCATATCCGCGGACCGACCCGTTGAGCATGAGGCCGACCGATTGTTCGGCCAGCACCAATGTGGGTTTGCCCACGGACGGGTAAACCCCGACATACTGGTCGTTGGGCGAGGTGAGCGACAGATAGGAATCGGACTGATATCCGGTTGTCTCGATGTCCAGCGTACCGTTGGCATAATGCAGGCGAAAACGAACCGGATCATGGTCGCGGGCGGCATCGTCGCATCGCCACGGCAGTTCCAGTTTGGCGGGGTACAGCCGGTCGCCTTCGTAAACGGCGGCTTCGGAGAACACGACCTTGTCTGTGCTGCGGATCATCGCATCGAACAGCAGAAAACTGATGCCGTTTGCGAAATAGCCCTGATGCCATTGATGGTTCATCAGGTCCTTGTTGTCGCGCGGCCCCAGCGAATGGTCGCGATTGGCGATGGTGTCGATGTCATAGACGTCGTCGCCCACGCGGATGGTGCCGGTCACGCGCCCGATCTGCTCGATATGCCCGGCTGGCAGGAAATCCTGCGAACCACCCACATTGTGCAGGTCCCACACATCGGCATTGGATTCGAAGGTCAGGGCTATCGTCATCGGCGTGCGCGGACCTTCGGCCACGAGGGCGGTCTTCATGTCTTTCGCGGGTACTCTGCGGATGCCGCCGTTGTAGCGATAGGTCAGCTTTGCACCCGGCTCGACGATACGGATCGCGTAATGCGGTCCGCCAGGGCCGTCGTCCGCCGAGTTCGCATTGCCGATCGCGCGCGAAGCGGCGACGGTGCCGTCGGGAAGGCGCACCACTACGGTCTCGCGAAACATGGCGAGGTCCTTGCGCCACCGGCCACAATGCATCCAGAAGCCTACGCCGGCCTTGGGGTCCTGCCCGGCAAGCAGGAAGTTCTCGCTCCAGTTTGCAGTGTCGGGAAACGGGCCTTTCCACGGATATTCGTTGACGGGAACTTGGGGCATGGATGCTGTGTCCTTGATGAGGTGGCTTAGCTGATTTCACTGGCCGATCGCGGCAGCCTGAGTGAAGCGGCCGGGTGCGGGCCAGGGCATTCGCGATGCGGGATCGATCCGCGCAGGTCGTTCCAGTGCCTGCCGTCCGTGGAATGCAATCAGGGGGCGAGCAGGTGGATCGCGTGGATTGCGCTGGTCATGCCACCACGCCTGGCCGGATCAGGGCATCGATCGAATCGTAATCATCGATGGCGGTGCCCATGCGCATCAGGAATTCGGTCGTCGTGTGTTCCGGTTGCATCGCGGGCATGTCGCCTGTGGGGCACATGGTGATGGTCCAGAAGGCGAATGCCGTCATGAGCTGCTCGCGAACGTTGCGGAAGGCCTCGTCGAAGTCGATCGACCCCGCGCCATGGGCCGCCATCCTGTCGAGATACAGGCGCAACAGATCTTCGAACCAGTCGCGGCGCTGGTCTATCGTGAGCGCCGTGGTGAGCGAGAACGCAAAGTCGCGCGACCAGTGGCCGATGGTGGTCAACTGCCAGTCGTGCAGCCCCATCTGCCCGTCCCCGAGTACGAACCAGTTCTTCAGATGCACATCGCTATGGATCAGCGTATGGGGCAAGGTCCGGTGGCGCAGGACCGATGCTTCCGTCGCCTGCCACACTTCGGCGCGCCGTCCGGCCAGGCGCTCCGGCAGCCGCGGGGCAATGCGTTCGAAACCCTTGTCGCAGAAGCGGCCGAAATCGGGCGCACCCTTCATCATGCCCGCCCACCAGACTGGCCATGTCTTGAACGGCAGCGTGGCGGTACCCAGTTCCGGACTGCAGAAAAACTGTGCGTGCAGCCTGGCAAGCGTCTCGACCATCTGCTCGGCGTGTTGGCGGTCGAGCGCGAACCGTTCGTCAGGGAAGCGGACGTCTGCTGCCATGTCGTCCATCATGATGAAATAGGCGAAATTGGCTGGGTCGAAACCTGCATAGCGGGCGCGCGGGGTCGGAATGCGCAGGCGTGGTTGTACGAGCCTGTAGAAGTCCGTTTCGGCCTGCGCAGTGCCGGATACGCCCAGAACGATGCGATTTTCGAGCGATTCGGCCGCCTTGCAGAACACACTTGCCGGCAGGTTTGCAGCCTCTCCCGCAGCGTTGTAGGTCGGCCAGATCCTTCGGCGGTTCGACGATCCATCGTCGCGAGCATCGAAGGCAAAATCGATGACTTTGGCGCCCGGGTGGCCACTGCACAGAACATCGGTCAGCCATTCGGCGGTGATGGCTTCATAGGACGGCGGAACCTGGTTAGCACGCGTTACCGGCATGTCATGCACCTCGGCGGCATAAATGTCGCGAATGCGAGTGGCGTCGATTTCCATATAGCTCTCCCACGCATTCTGGTTCGCATTTTACCACGCGAGCAGCCAGTTAGTTCATTTGCATGCGTACGACTTTAAGGCTGCCGACTTAATCAAGTCAATAGCTAGCGTACCAATTTCGCGAAGCGGACGTGCGCGCGCAAAGTGGCGTGATGGTCCTGGGCGGTGAACGCACCCATTCGGCGCTGCACGCCCGGTGATCGGTACCTGCCGGTGACGATGTGCCCGTGCCAGACAGCAGCCGTCATCAGTCCTGCCCCACGAAAATCAGCTTCTTTCCGACGTTCCTGCCGGCAAGAACCGCAGGCAGGGCGTGGCAGGCCGCTGCCATGCCGATGTCGATGTCTTCCTCGAAATGGAAGTTGCCCGTGAGTGCCAACCGGGTGAGGTCTGTCACGGCTGCTTCAAACCGGTCGGCATGGTCGAATATCACGAATCCCGTCCATGTCAGGGCGCGCATCAGGACTTCACGCTCGTTCCTGGGACCCGTGGGCGGCGGGTTCCAGTTCGGCGTCGCAGCCGTGCCGCAGGCGATGATCCGGCCGTAGCGCTTCATGTGCCTGACCGCCGCGTCGAGAATCGGTCCGCCGGCGTTGTCGTAGAAGGTATCGATGCCATCAGGCGCCGCCTCCTCCAGGACCGTGTCAAGATCGCATGTCTTGTAGTTGAACGCCGCAGAATATCCGAATTTTCCGGTGCACAAGGCGACCTTCTCGTCCGATCCCGTCAATCCGATTACCCTGGCCCCGGCGAGCGCGGCGATCTGACCGACCATGCTGCCGACCGTCCCGGCTGCCGTAGAGACCAGCACTGTCTGGCCGAGCCTTGGCGGCGCAATATCGTTGAGCGCCAGCCATGCGGTGACGCCCGGCATGCCGAGGGCGCCCGCATAGGTGGAAACGGCAACGCGCGGGGTTCCGACATGTGCCAGAATGTCGGACCGTCCGGCCAACGCATAATCCTGCCAGCCGAAAATCCCGTACACGATGTCGCCTTGGGCGATTCCGGGGAGGCGGCTTTGCGCGACGATCCCCACGGCCAGCGCCCGGATGGTCGCGTTTTCCGCCTGCACGGCGGGGTTGGCGATCCAGCCCCGCTGTACCGGATCGGCCGAAAGATACAGGTTGCGGACTAGGACCTGCCCCTCTCCGGGCTGTGGCACCGCGTCCTGCACCATCAGGAACGCGTCCGGCTCAGGCGAGCCTTTCGGTCTGCTGGCCAGCCGTATCTGGCGATTGACTGCAGGCAGGGTGTGACCGGGAACCAGTTCCATCGGCTTTTCACCGTTCTGGGGCACAGCTTCAGTCGTCCTGCCCCGCGCTCTGCGCGGATACGAAGGGCACCAGCACGGTTTCGACCAGCAAGGTGCAGTAATATTCGTTCATGTGAGCGATCTTGCCATCCCGCATCAGCGCAATGAAGGCGTAAGTGTTGTCGTAGCGTGTCCCGTCGGCAAGGCAGGCCCGGCCTTCGACTTCGGCCACAACGCGGTCGCCTTCCTCGGTCATACTCGTGATCGTGAAGTCGATTCCGGCAGGGATCGCCGCCTTGAGCATTCCCGCTGCTGCAAGAATGGTCTCCCGATCGCGCGTGATCGAAAAGGCACCCGTTCCCATCGCGCGCGCCTCTGATCCCTCGGCAAGTACGCCTGCCATCCGCGCGCTGTCGCCTTGCCCTAGCGCATCCAGAAACGTGGTGATTGCCTGTTTGTTCGGTGTCGTCATCGTGGCAGTCCTTTGGTGCGGGTTCAGCTTTGCAGATGCGATGTGGCTTCGTCCATGATCGCACCGATCTCGGACAGGATCGGATTGCGCCGCAGCGTCAGTCCGCCGTTAACCTGGAGGTTCTGGCCGGTCATGAAGCACCGGTCGTTTGCAAGCCAGACGACGGCTTCGGCGATGTCCTCGCGCGTCCCGACGCGACCCAGCGGGTACTCCCGCTCGAATGCATCCATGATCGGCTTGATATCGAACGTGGGACCGGCCATCGGCGTGCGGGTCAGGCCGGGGGAGATCGAGTTCGCCCGAATTCCCTGTGCGCCGTATTCGTTGGCGACCGTCCGGATGACGTGATCGATTCCCGCCTTGCTGCCCATATAGGCGGCGTGGTTCTCGAGCATGATCGTGGCGGTGGCCGACGATATCTGGATGATCGACCCGCCGTCCTTCATGGTGCGCAGCATCGCCTGGATGAAGAAGAACGGCCCCTTGAACTGTATCGCCAGCATGCGGTCAAGATCGGCCTCGGTCGTTTCGTGCGTAGGTTTCATCAGACCCCAGCCGACCGCATTGACGCCGATGTCCAGCTTTCCATAGGTCTCGACCGCGAAATCGGCGGCGGCATCCACCTCGGCCTTGTGGGTCAAGTCCATCAGGCAATAGGTGCCGCCGATCCTGTCGGTGAGGCGCTTCAGTTCGTCCTCATGTCGACCGGTGACCACGACTTTCGCGCCCTCCTCGGCAAGGCGCTCGGCAATTTTTTGCGCCAGATTGTCTCGCCCGGCCGCACCGGTGACGAGGGCAACCTTGCCATCAAGCTGAGGCATTACTCTCTCCCTGCATTTCGATTCCCTCTGTTCGGGCGCAACGTCAGCATGGCGGCCGTGGATATCGTTCGCTAGCTAACCTATCGAAAAAGGATACCGTATGGCAAGCTACTATCTGACCACAGGCCGGAGCCGTGCAGGGAGGAGCAAAAAGCCGAAAGCCAAAAAGAGTCGCTCGCCATGCTTGACTCAACTCGACGATACGATAGATGGTACGCTTATATACGATATTCCGTTCCGGGTGATCGGCTGCATCCAAAGCGGTCAATGCCACGGCGAAGAAAACGGGTTTCGGGGGCGATTTGAAGCAAATGGCACGGCGCCACAGGCGCTGTTTCCGGCCGCCGCTAACCGTTTCCCCACTGCAGGAGAATTGCACGGTGCAGATCGAGTTGTCCGACGACCAGAAGGCGATCGCGGAGAATGTCAAAAAAACCTGCGATGATTTCGGCGACGACTATTGGAGCGCCTGCGACACGGACAAACGTTTCCCCGTGGAGTTTCATCGCGCCATGGCCGACAACGGCTGGCTTGGCATCACCATGCCCGAAGAGGTGGGTGGCGCAAATCTCGGTGTGACCGAGGCTGCGATCATGATGCATGAAGTGTCGGCAAGCGCAGGCGGCTATTCGGCAGCGAGCGCGCTGCACCTCAACCTGTTCGGCCCGCATGCAGTCGTCGTGCACGGCACGCCCGAACAGAAGGAGCGCATGCTGCGCCCGTTGATTGCGGGCACCGACCGCGCCTGTTTCGGCGTGACCGAACCCGATGCAGGGCTCGACACCACCAGCATCAAGACCTTCGCCAAGAAGGTTGATGGCGGCTATTCGGTGACGGGGCGCAAGATCTGGACGTCCTCGGCGCAGGTGGCGAACAAGATCCTTCTGCTCACCCGCACGACCCCCAAGGAAGACTGCGCAAAGCCGACCGACGGCATGACCCTGTTCTACACCGACCTCGACAAGACAAAGGTCGAAGTGCGGCGCATTGCCAAGATGGGCCGCAATGCGGTCGATTCCAATGCCACCTTCATTGATGAGTATTTCGTGCCGGACGAAGACCGCATCGGCGCGGAAGGCGATGGGTTCAAATACATCCTGCACTCGCTCAATCCGGAACGCATCCTGGTGGGGATCGAGGCGGTGGGGCTGGGCCGCGGCGCGCTGGCGCGGGCTGCACGCTACGCGGGTGAGCGCAAGGTCTTCGGGCGCCTGATCGGCCAGAACCAGGGCATCCAGCATCCGCTCGCGGAAAACTGGACCTATCTGGAATCGGCCTACTGGATGATCATGCGCTCGGCCTATCTCTATGACGCAGGGCTTCCATGCGGGCCCGAGGCGAACGCCGGCAAGTTCCTGGGTGGCCGTGCAGCGTTCGATGCCTGCACCCGCGCGGTGATGACGTTTGGCGGTATGGGCTATTCCACCGAGTACCAGGTCGAACGCCTTTTCCGCGAGTCGATCCTGCTGCGGATAGCGCCGATAACCGAGCAGCTGATCCTCAGCCATATCGCCGAGCGCGTGCTCGACCTTCCGAAATCATACTGAACAGAACGGGCAGGCATTGATGACCGAATTCGGGATCACATCATTCGGGGCATACATCCCGCGGCTTAGGCTGGAGAGAGCGGCGATCGCCGGGGCGCACCGCTGGATGGCGCCCAATCTCAAAGGGCTGGGCAAGGGCGTGCGCGCCTTCTGCAACTGGGACGAAGATGCCGTGACCATGGCGATCGAGGCGGCGCGCGACGCACTCGGAGACAGCGACAGGGCGGGCATCAGCGCCATCGGCTTTGCCAGCACACGGTCGCCTTATGCCGATCTGCAGCCGACCGCAATCATGGCGCGTCCGCTGGGGCTTTCCACCAATCTGCGGTCCATCGACAGCGGATTTACGCAGCGCGCCGGAACGTCTGGCCTGTTGGCGGCGCTGAAGAGCGGCGAGCCGACCTTGTTCATCGCCTCGGACGAGCCCAAGGGCAAGCCTGCCAGCCAGCAGGAGATGCTGTTTGGTGCCGCCGCCGCCGCATTCGTCACGGGGACACAGAACGTGATCGCGCGGCTGATCGGGGCAGGGACATCGATCTCGAATTTCGTCGATCACTTTCGCGATTCCGGTTCCGATTTCGATTATGGCTGGGAAGAGCGCTGGATTCGCGATGAAGGCTACGCAAAGCTGATCCCCGCTGCCGTGTCGGAGGCCCTGGACAATGCAGGACTTGCGATTGGCGACATCGATCATTTTGCGATGGCCTCCATGCTTCGCGGCGGTGCAGCTCCGATCGCAAAGACGCTCAGGTTCACAGGCAACATCGTGTCCGATCTGGATGGCGAATGCGGTTATGCAGGCGCAGCGCATGCGCCGCTCATGCTGGCGCTGGCTCTCGAAACCGCGAACCCGGGCGAGAAGATCCTCCTCGTCGGTTTCGGCCAGGGCGCGGACGTGCTGATCTTCGAAGTGACCGACGCCATTGCCGAGGCTCGCCCCAAGCGGGGTGTGACCGGGTCGCTGAAGGCGGGCGTTGCCACGCAGGATTATCTGCGCCTGCTGTCCTTTGCCGGCGGTATCGACCTGGAATGGGGCATGCGTTCGGAGAAGTCGGCAAAGACTGCACTGACCGAGCAGTATCGCTCGCGGACGCAGATGGACGGTTTCATGGCGGGCAAGTGCGGAGACTGCGGCACCATCCAGTTCCCGCAATTGCAGTATTGCGCGCGCTGCCATGCGCCGGCCGAAAGGTTTTCCGATGTCTCGCTTTGCGATGCACCCGCCAAGGTGATGACGCAGACCGCAGACTGGCTGTCCTATTACCCCTCGCCACCGCTCTATGTAGGCTTTGTCCAGTTCGATAACGGGGCGCGTCTGCAGATGGAGATCGTCGACATCGGGCCGGACGGAATCGAGACCGGCACGCCGCTCGACATGGTTTTCCGTATCAAGGAACGCGACAGGCAGCGCGGTTACAACCGGTATTTCTGGAAAGCCGTGCCTGCTCTGGCCGGCGGAAAGGCTTGATCAATGGCATCGGGTATCAAGGACAAGGTCGCCATCCTGGGCGCTGGCTGCTCTAAGTTCGGTGAACGCTGGGACGCCGGTTCGCCGGAATTGATGGCGGAGGCCTTCGAAGAAGCGCTTGCCGACGCCGGGATCGAACGCAAGGACATCGAGGCGGCGTGGTTCGGTTGCTGGGGCGATTCGATCAATGTCGGCAATTCATCGATCCCGGCGGCGGTCGCGCTGCGGCTGGACGGCATTCCCGTGACCCGGGTCGAGAACATGTGCGGAACCGGAACGGAGGCCCTGCGCGGTGCGGCCTATGCGGTGGCATCGGGCGCGGTCGATATCGCACTGGCCGTCGGCGTGGAAAAGCTCAAGGATACAGGCTTTGGCGGCCTGCCACCGCCCTTCAAAGGTACATTCAACGATTTGTGGATGCCCATGGGTTCGGCGCCCGCAGGGTTCGCCCAGTTGGCCGACGGATATCGCACGCGCTACCAGGTTTCGAAGGAGGACCTGAAGCGCGCTATCGGACATGTCAGCTGGAAAAGCCACCAGAACGGGCAGTACAGCCCCAAGGCCCATTTCCAGAAGCCTGTGGCGATGGAAACGATCCTGAATGCGCCGATGATCGCCGAACCTTTGGGTCTGTTTGACTGTTCGGGCGTCTCGGACGGCGCAGCCTGTGTGATCGTCACGACGCCAGAAATCGCCACGGCGCTGGGCAAGAAAAACATCGTCACCATCAAGTCGCTTCAGATCTCGACCAGTTCGGGTCGCGAAACCCAGCTGGCCGATTGGGACGGGGCAACAGTGCCCAACACGCGCACCGCGATCAAGGCGGCCTACAAGGAGGCGGGCATCACCAATCCCCAAGAGCAGGTCAGCCTGACCGAGGTGCATGACTGCTTCTCGATCACTGAACTCGTCACCATGGAAGACCTTGGCCTCTCCGAAGACGGGCAGGCAGTGAAGGACGTGCTGGACGGCAAGTTCGACCGGGACGGCAAGATCCCCTGCCAGATTGATGGCGGCCTCAAGTGCTTTGGCCATCCCATCGGCGCTTCGGGACTGCGCATGGCATACGAGGTCTACACGCAGCTGCAGGGTAATGCGGGCCAGCGTCAGCTCCCCAATCCCTCGCTTGGCGTCACGCATAACCTTGGCGGCGTGCCCTATCTGGGCATCGCGGCCGTTTCGATACTGGGGCTGATATAATGGCTGGCGTCTGGTTTGATGAGCTTGAGGTGGGGCAGGTCTTCCACCACGCGATCCGCAGGACATTGACCGAAACGGACAATGTCATGTTCACCTGCATGACGCACAACCCTGCGCTCCTGCACCTCGACGAGGAGTACATGAAGGGCACCGATTTCGGGCAGCGGATCGTCAACAGCGGCTTCACGCTTTCGTTGATGGTCGGCATTTCGGTACACGAGACGACGCTTGGCACGGCTGTCGCCAATCTCGGCTGGGACGAGGTCCGCTTCCCCAAGCCTCTGTTTCATGGCGACACAATTCGCGTGGAAACCGAAGTCATCGAGTTGCGGGAATCGAAGTCGCGACCTGACCAAGGTATTGTGACCTTTCGGCACCGCGCCTTCAACCAGCATGGTGATCTGGTCGCGACCTGCAAACGGTCTGGCCTGCAACTGAAGAAGCCGGAGGCATGACCGTGGAGAAACGCCTTCCGATCAGGTCCTTCCTGTTCATTCCCGGGGACAGCGAAAAGAAGCTGGGCAAGGCCGACAGCTCGGCTGCAGACGCGCTGATCTTCGATCTGGAAGACGCGGTCACCCCGGAGAACAAGCCTCAGGCGCGCGAACTGCTTTCGGCCTTTCTGGCCGCGCGCCCGCGTGGCCAGCGGCACACCCAGCTGTGGGTCCGGGTGAATCCGCTCGATAGCGGCATGATCCTCGAGGATATGGCTGCGGTCATCCCCCATGGCCCGGACGGCATCATGCTGCCGAAGTGCAATGGACCCAAGGATATCATCCGGACGTCGCATTATCTCGATGCTTTTGAGCAGGTGGGAAGCATCGAACCGGGGTCGATCCGCATCCTTCCGGTGGCGACCGAAACCGCGATTTCCCCCTTCATGCTGGGTGACTATGCCAAGGCACAATTGCCGCGCCTGGCCGGGCTGACATGGGGTGCCGAAGACCTGTCGGCAGCCATCGGCGCCAGCACCAATCTGGATGAGACCGGCGGTTGGGCGCTGACCTATCGGATCGTCCGCGCGCAATGCCTGTTGGCGGCCCATGCGGCAGGCGTTCAGGCGATCGACACGCTTTATGTCGATTTTCGCGACGAGGACGGGCTGAGGACGACAAGTCGCGCATCGCGTGCGGAAGGTTTCACCGGACGCGTCGCGATCCATCCAGCGCAGGTCGCGGCGATCAACGAGAGCTATATGCCCAGTCCCGAGGAGATCGAGCACGCCGAGCGTGTCATCGCTGCTTTTGCCGCAGTGCCGGGGGCTGGAACGGTCGGTCTCGCCGGCAAGATGATTGATATTCCGCATCTCAAGCAGGCGCACGGCGTTCTCGAGCAGGCTGCGTTTTTTCGGAGTAAAAGAACGTGAAGCGCGCCTTATTTTCAAGCGAGCACGAGATCTTCCGCGAGACCGTGCGCAACTTTGTGGACACCGAACTGGTTCCGTTTCATTCCGGTTGGGAAGAAGAGAAGCGCGTTCCTCGCGAAGTCTGGGCCAAGGCAGGCGCGGCCGGGCTGCTGTGTCTCGACATCCCCGAGGAATATGGCGGTTTTGGCGCCGACTGGCTTTACAATGTGGTGGTGATCGAGGAACTGGCCAAAAAGGGCATGAGCGGGCCCGGCTTCATGGTCCATTCCGAAATGGTTGCGCCCTACATACTGGCGTGGGGTTCCGAGGACCTGAAGCGCGAATGGTTGCCGCGAATGGTCGCGGGTACGGCCATCGGCGCGGTTGCCATGACCGAGCCGGGCGCAGGAAGCGACCTCAAGGAAATGCGCACCCGCGCGGTGCGCGATGGTGACGATTATGTCATCGACGGCCAGAAGACCTATATTTCCAATGGCCAGAACTGCGATTTCATCCTGCTCGCCTGCAAGACCGAGCCCGATGCCGGCGCACGCGGCGTGTCGATCATCCTGTGCGAATCCGATCGTGAAGGTTTCCAGCGCGGGCGCAACCTCGACAAGATCGGGTTGAAGGCGCAGGACACTTCGGAACTGTTCTTTTCCGATATGCGCGTTCCCGTCAGCAACCGGCTCGGCGCCGAGAATGCGGGCTTTTCCATGCTGATGACCAAGCTGGCTCAGGAACGGCTGACGCAGGCGATCCGCAGCATCTGCGTCGCCGAAGCTGCCATCGAATGGACGGTCGATTATACATCGGAACGAAAGGCGTTCGGCGGCACCATCGCTGATTTCCAGAACACGCAATTCACCCTCGCGCAGCTTTCGGCCGAGACCACCGCGATGCGCGTTTTCACCGACTGGTGCATTGCCCAGCACCTCAAAGGCGAACTCAGCCCTGTCGATGCGGCCAAGGCGAAGCTGTGCGTCACCGATCTGCACAACAAGGTCGTGAACGAGTGCCTGCAGTTCTTCGGTGGCTATGGTTACATGCTGGAATACCCGATCGCCCGCGCCTTTATCGACGCGCGCATCACCCGCATCGCAGGGGGCGCTACCGAAGTCATGAAGCAGATCATCGCGCGCGACCTGTTCGGTAGCCGGCGATAGAAACCCAAAGCAAGAGGTGAGAGATGTCCAACTACCCCAGGCCCGATCAGCAGACCTTGCTGGAAATCTACCGCAAGGCCGCGACGATCAAGCAGAACGACGAACGCATCATCAAGGAGATGAAGGCAGGCAAGCTCAACACGCCTTATTACAGCGGCCGGGGGCAGGAGATCATCCCGTCCGCGCTCGCCATGAGCCTGAACGACGATGATTACCTGTGCACCATCTATCGCGGCATTCATGATATGGTGGCCAAGGGCTTCCCTCTCGACGTCATGTGGGCGGAGCTTGCTGGTCGCGTGACGGGATCATGCAAGGGCAAGGGCGGGCCGATGCATCTGACGCACCCCGAAAGCGGGTGTATGGTGACCACCGGAATCGTTGGCAGTTCGATGCCCATCGCGACCGGTCTGGGCTGGGCTGCAAAATTGAACGGCAAGGGCCAAGTCGCGGTCGCAACCTTCGGTGATGGTGCCGCCAATATCGGCGCGTTCCACGAGAGCCTCAACATGGCGGCTGTCGGCGATCTGCCGGTCATTTTTCTGTGCCAGAACAATCGCTATGCCGAACATACCTCGATGAAGAAGTCGACCCGCATCGACCAGTATTCCAAACGAGCGGCAGGCTATGGGATCGAAGGCATCACGGTCAACGGCAACGATCCCGACGAGATGTACGGTGCCGCAAAGGTCGCCATCGCGCGGGCCCGCGCCGGCGAAGGGCCGACGCTGATCGAGGCGATGACCTTCCGGTTCAACGGCCACCTCGTCGGCGACATGAGCGGATACATGGCCGAAGGCGAACTGGTAGCCGCAAGGCAGGCCGATCCCGTGCCCATCCTGCGCCAGCGGTTGATCGACGAAGCGATCGCGACCGAAGATGAGCTGACCGCGATGGAAAGCGGCATCAGGGACACGATCGATGCCGCAGTGAAGGCCGCCTACAGCGCCGAGTTTGCCAGTGCAGACGAGCTCAAGCGCGATGTGTTCGCCCAAGAAATCGCGTGAGGATGCCATGACCGAGAAAACCAAAATCACTATGCTGGAAGCCATCAATCGCGCGCTGCATGATGCGATGGAAGCCGATCCAAAAGTGCTCGTCATTGGCGAGGAAGTTGCCGACCCGGAAGAGGGCGGTGTGCTGGGTGTCACCAAGGGGCTGTCCACCAAATATGGCGAGGACCGCGTCTGGTCGACCCCGATCTCCGAACAGGCGATCATCGGTTCGGCCATCGGCGCGTCGATCGGCGGTTACCGCCCGGTGGCCGAGATCATGCTAATGAACTTTGTCGCCGTAGCGATGGACATGCTGACCAATCATGCGGCAAAATTGCGCTTCATGTCGGGCGGGCAGACCGCGGTGCCCATCGTGGTGCGCACCATGACCGGCTCGGGCTTCGGCACCGGGGGGCAGCATTCCGACTATCTCGAGGCATGGTTTGCGCATACGCCTGGGATGAAGGTCGTCGCGCCGTCGAACCCGACTGACGCTTACGGCCTGTTGCGCGCTGCGATCGAGGATGACGATCCGGTCATGTTCATTGAGAACATCGCGCTTTACTTCCAACCGCAGGATTTCGTCATCGAAACGGTTCCACTGGGCAAGGCACGTGTTGCGCGTGAAGGGTCCGACGTAACGATAATCGCGCATTCCATGATGGTCATTCACGCGCTGGCTGTCGCCGAAGAGTTGGCGAAAGACGGCACGTCGGTCGAGGTCATCGATCTCAGGACGATCTCGCCCTGGGACCGTGAAACCGTATTGGCATCCGTGCGCAAAACCGGCCGAGCCTTGATCGTGCACGAAGCAGTCAAGGAGTTCGGAATCGGTGCCGAGATCGCTGCCGTGATCAACGAGGAACTGTTCGGTTCGCTCAAGAAAGGGGTCAAGCGCCTGGGCGGTGCCTTCTGCCCGGTTCCCTTCAGCAAGCCGCTAGAAGCCGCATTCGCTCCAGACCTCGAACGGATAGCTGCAGCGACCCTGGACCTGGTCGGCTGATCCTATCGGAAGTCCCAGTCCAACACGCACAGAAGCCGCGACCGGGCAATGACGGCGCATGGGAGAGTGAGATGAACTACGATTACGACGTTATCATCGTCGGCGGCGGCGGCGCGGGCATGACTGCGGCCATCGTCGCCAAGGACGCCGGTGCCAGCGTGATGATCCTGGAGGCGGATGACAAGCTTGGCGGTGCGACCTGGCTGAGCGGGGGCGTCATCTATGCGGCGGGCACCTCAATCCAGAAGGCGCACGGGATCGATGACAGCCCGCAGGCGATGTTTGACTACGTCATGACGTTGAACGCCTGGCAGACGCGGCCCGACATCATCCGCACCTTTGCAGAGCGCAGCGCCGAGGCGGTCGAGTGGATGATCTCGCTGGGCGCGGAATATGAATGGGTGGTCAAATCGGGCGTCGATACCGTGCCGCGCGGACATTGCACCAAGGGTGCGGGCTTCACCATCGGCGAGCTGCTGAAGAACGAGGTCGGCGCGCGCGGGATCGAGACGGCATTGAAGACGCGTGTCGAACGGCTGCTTGTCGAGGACGGACGGGTGTGCGGCGTGCATGCCGATGGCGTCGACCTGCTGGCCAAGGCGGTGATCCTCACAACAGGCGGGCTGGGCAACAGCCCCACTATGCGCGGAAAATACTTCCCGTCGGCCGCGCAGCATGGCGACATCGTCTACGCCGTGCATGACGACGCGCCCTTCATCCTGGGCGACGGCATCAAGCTTGGCGAGCAGGTGGGGGCAGAGATTACCGGCATCGATACCGGACTGGTGCTGCCCTCGGCCGCGCTGGTGCCCAAATCGGTCGAGGCGTTTCTGCCGCCGTGGATGATGCTGGTAAACGATGACGGCCACCGTTTCATGCCGGAGAATGCGCCCTATGCCGTTTCGGGCTATCTCATCAACGAGCAGCCCCGCGCCCATGCCTGGGGCATATTCGATGAAAAGACGTTGATCGAGGGCAGTTCGGACAAGCGTTTTTCCGATCCCTATCACACCGGCGAGGTATCGCAGACATGGGATGAGGCGCTGATCCGCAAGCACGTGAAAACGGGCCGGGTGAAACAGGCCGATACGCTCGAAGCGCTGGCCGACATGATCGGGGTCAACCGGCACGCGCTTCGCGCTACGGCGCACCGCTATAACAGCGACGCGCGCAACGGCGTGGACACCGAGTGGGAGAAGAACGCGCCAAAGCATTTTCCCATCGACGCCGCTCCGTACTTCGCGGTCGAGGTGCGCGCATCGGTGATCGGCCAGACAAGCGCCGGTGTCGATATCGATGCGACGACGCGGGTGCGCAACCGCAATGGCCAGATCATTCCCGGCCTGTTCGCCGCTGGCGAAACCGTCGGGTGCATTCAGGGCAAACGCTATTCGGGCGGCGGCATGGGGGTCGGCAGTGCGCTGACCTTCGGCCGCATTTCGGGCGAAGAAGTGGCGAAGGAAGTGCTGGCCAACAATCCCTTGCCCGGTCGCGAAGCAGCCTGACCGGGAAAGCCCCGAAGTCAATGGAGAAAAACGGTGAAGCTCAGCCAATATGACGAGTACCCGGTTCACCAGACGCCCTATCCGGTGACCTACATCCCCTCGACCGATTATGCATGGGACGAGGGATACTGGTTCGGGGTTTTCAATGCCGATGAAAAGGTGTTCCTCGGCACGTACCTGAGGATCAATCCGAACAGCGACATGATCGGCGGCTGCGTGCTCCTCAACATCGCAGGCCATCAGACCACGATCCGGTTCAACCGCTGCTGGCGGCGCAACGTCGCGCTGGAGGTCGGGCCATACCGTATGACGATCATCGAGCCGTTGCGGCGCATTCGCATCGAGCTGGCGGATAACGACAGCGGTCTGACCTTCGACGTGATGTGGGAAGGCACCTCGCCCGCGTTCCTTGAGGAACATCACTTCGCGACCCATCGCGGCCGTCGCACCACCGACCAGAGCCGCTATTCGCAGGCTGGAAAGTGCACGGGCTGGATCAGGTCGCGCGAACGCAGCTGGCACGTCGAACCTGAAGGCTGGTCGGGTTCGCGCGATCACAGCTGGGGGCTTTACGCCTCGCGCCCGCCGCTCTCGCCGCTACCCACGCTGCTTCCTCCGCAGGAGGAGGACGCGGGGCCAAAGCGCGCAATGCGCTTCTGGACCTGCTTCCGCACGGGTGACTATAGCGGTTTCTACCACGTCCACGAGACGCCCGAGGGGGTTCAGTGCAAGATGAACGACGTGTTCGGCACGCCGTTCGGCGGGAATGTCTTCAAGGGCTGGGACGTGGAAACGATCGAGCTGGTGGCCGCGACGCACGCGATGGAGTTTCAGCCAGGCACGCGTATCCTGAAACAGGCCACCTTCTTGCTGAAAGACAGCGAAGGGCGCGACTGGAAGCAGGTCTTCGATATCGAGACACCGCCATGGGTGGTGCAGCCGATGGGCGCCTTTCCCGGCAGCTGGAAGGACGGCGGGACCTTTTTTACCTATCACGGGTCCGAGGAGTTGGCGATCGAATGGGAACAGGCAGATTATTCTATCCAGCCCTTCGAATACACGCCGCACGCCGTCACCGGGGCCAGCGCTGCAGAAGGGTTCAATACCGGCACCAGCGAGGGGACCAAGGTGCACGGGCCGGAATATCTGGCGCGCGTGACCACCTTTGCGCCTGACGGATCGGTTTCACGCGGCAGCGCTCAGGTCGAGCTGTTCATCAACGGCCGTTACGACCCTTACGGCTTCGTGTGAAGCTGGGGCTTGAAAACCGCGTCGCGCTGGTCTCCGGCGGCAGCGCCGGCATGGGCCGTGCGATCGCCGAGGAACTGGCGCGCGAGGGCGCTATGGTCGCGGTCGTCGCCCGGCGCGAAGGTCCGCTTGCCGAAACGGTCGCATCGATTGAGGCTGCCGGTGGGCGTGCCTTGGCGATCAGCGCCGATATGGCAACCGAAGAGGGCGTCCGCGATGCCGTGGCTCGCACTCGCGAGGTATTCGGCGATCCCGAGATCGTGATTGGCAATGTACGTTCGGTACTGCGTTACTCCTTCGAAGAGTGCAGCTTCGATGACTTCCGCCAGAGCAACGATCAGGTGGTGCTATCCTTTGCCATGCTCGCGCGCGAGGTCATTGAACCCATGAAAGCCGGGGGCTTCGGGCGGATCGTGAACTTGGGCTCGGTCTGTGCCAAGGAGCCGCACCGCTTCTTTTCGATTGTGCTGTCGAACACCTATCGGACAGCGGCGGTTGGGCTGGCTCGCAGCCTGGCGAACGAGTTGGCGCGCTTTGGCGTCACGGTGAACACCATCGCGCCGGGCAGCATCGACACCGGTCTCAATACCGACGCGCAAACCGGCGGGGGAACGCGCGAACAGCGCGAGGACCCTCCGGTTATCCAGATGGGCCGTGCGGGCCGTCCCGACGAGGTATCCGGGCTGGTCGCCTTCCTGTGTTCCGATCGGGCCAGCTACATCACCGGCCAGACCATAGCCGTGGATGGCGGCTGGACGCGGAGCCTGTTCTGACCAACGAGGGAAAATGGCATGAAGCTCGACGAGATGCTGGCGCGCGAGGCGATCCGCTACACGATGGAATTGTATAACCGCAACACCGACACCGGCAATTATGAGCGGCATTGCGAGGTGTTTCATCCCGATGCCCATTTCGTCGTGCGAGGGCTGGGCGAAGCGCATGGACTCGACGAAATTCTTGCAATGCTGAGGCCCGGCGCAA
The DNA here is from genome assembly GCA_046291395.1 of Blastomonas sp. Taxonomy (GTDB): domain Bacteria; phylum Pseudomonadota; class Alphaproteobacteria; order Sphingomonadales; family Sphingomonadaceae; genus Blastomonas. The sequence continues at coordinate 112,621 of JBKBTF010000001.1, forward strand.
AGAACCGCGGTGCCTATGTCGAGGGTAATTTCCAGCGTCATAACCTGACCAGCACGATGGTCGAACTGACGGGCGACGGCACCGCCGATGCTACCACATACGTCTGTGTGACCAGCGAATTGGGCTTTGATCATTTCGGCCGATACGACGACCAGTTCAGGCGCGCGGGTGAGCGGTGGCTGATCGCCAGGCGGCATGCCGCGATGGAATGGTCACGGCCGGATTCACGTTTCGCCAAATGGCTGGGGGAAGCCTCGCCGGTCCGGGCGTTTCCGTGGTGAGCGGGCCCGTGCCCTATTCGGTCGCGATCCCGCCCGACAGGGTGGAGGAGATGCGCCGACGCATTGCGGCCACGTCCTGGCCAGGCGATTTCGGGAATGGCGACTGGCGCTACGGGGTCAATCAGGACTGGCTGGTCGATCTTGCCGGCTATTGGGCGCGCGATTTCGATTGGGAAAAGCAGCAGGCGGCGATGAACCGGCTGCCCCAGTTCCGGGTAGAGATCGACGGCATCCCGATCCATTTCGTCCACCTGAAAAGCGGCAAGCCCGGAGCGATGCCGCTGATCCTGACCCATGGCTGGCCGTGGACCTTCTGGGATTGGCACCGGCTGATTGAACCCCTGGCGAGCGGCGATGGGGATGGGCAGACCTTCGACGTGATTGTCCCGTCTCTGCCGGGTGTCGCCTTTTCCTCTCCGCTGACAACGGCGGGGATTGGCGTGCGCCGGATCGGCGAGCTTTGGGTCAAGTTGATGGATATGCTGGGCTATGACCGTTTCGCAGCGGCGGGGGGCGACTGGGGCGCCGCGGTGACCTCCGAACTGGGGCATGCCCATCCGGACCATGTGATCGGCGCGCACGTCTCGCTGCTGATGCTCCCGGGGCTCAACCCTGCGACGATCGGCCCCGAAGCCTTTGCCGAGGACGAGCAGTGGATGCTGGCACGTGCGTTCGAGGCCTTGCCGACCATCACCAGCCATGTCGCGGTGCAATCCGCCGACCCACAGACGTTGGCTTATGCTCTGGCGGATTCGCCCGTCGGGACGGCAGCGTGGATGTGGGAACGACGCCGCAACTGGAGTGATTGCGGCGGCGACGTGTTGCAGGCGTTCGATCGCGACTTCCTGTGCACCACCGCATCGCTTTATTGGCTGACCAATTCAATCGGCTCGTCGATGCGCATCTATGCCGAGCAGTTCAGAGGCTTTGGTCTGGAGATGGATTGGCCGCTGCTGAACGATGCGGCAAAGACCATCGGTGTGCCGTTCGGTGTCGCCATCGCCCCTCGCGAACTGGCATTCCTGCCGCGGGCACTTGTGGCTGAGCGGACCGATCTGCGCCGCTGGAAGCACGTTGCGGCGGGCGGCCATTTTCTTCCGGCGGAACAGCCGGAAATCGTGATCGACGAATATCGCGCGTTTTTTGGCTCGCTGGCGTGACGGCGGACTTGGCACGTTCGACACCCATCGAAATCGCCCGTTTCCTATCGCCGTTGGAAATGGTACGCTAGATAACGGTATATGACTGGGTCGGGCATTACTCCCACCCGCAATCAGAGGATCATTTGGATGAGCGACGAATTCTATGCAGCGGAAACCTTGATCGATGCCTATCCGCTCATGGCCCGGATGCGTGAGGAGACACCGGTCAAGCGGACCATCGATCCGAACGGCAACGAGATTTTCCTCGTCACCCAGGCAAAGGCGGTTTCGGAGTGTGCGCGTCGGGTGGAGGACTTCACCAACCAGTTTGGCCACCTGCTGATGGCTGGCAATGCCTATCCCGAAGTCGCCGAGATCATGGACAGCGAGCCGCTGCCCACAGGACTGTTGCTCAGCTCCGACGATCCCGATCACAAGCGTTTCCGTGCGCAGGTGAACGCCGCCTTCGCCACCGGGCGCGTTGCGAATATGGCCCCAGATATCGAGACACTGTGCGACGAGCTCATCGACGCCTTCATTGAACGCGGCCGTTGCGATTTTGTCGACGAGTTCGCGGTGCTGCTGCCGACCTACGTGATTGCCGATATCCTGGGAATGCCGCGCGAGCATTTCCGGCGGGTCAAGGATTGGTCGGATGCGGTCATCACCGTCGTCGGGCGCATGGGCACGAAAGAGCAGGAGATGGAGGCCGCGAGGCTGATCGCGCAGACCCGGCGCTACCTGAAAGACCTCGTTGCTGACCGCCGCGCCAATCCGCGCGACGATCTGATCTCGAACCTCATTCATATCGATGTGGAAGGGGTGGTGCCGCTGACCGATATAGAAGTTGCCGCGCTGGCCTTCGAAACCTCGGTCGCCGGCAATGAAACCACGCGCAACACGATGATGAGCGGGCTGGTGCAGCTGCTGCGTCGTCCCGAACAGTTGCAGGCGCTGATCGACGACCCGGCCCTGACGGCCAATGCGGTGGAAGAGATGCTGCGCTATGAAACCCCTGCCAGTTCCATGTGGCGGATCGCGAAGCATGATACCGAACTGGCCGGAACGCCAATTCCGGCGGGTGCAGCTGTTCTGCTGCGCTACGATGCGGCGAGCCGCGACCCGGCCGTGTTCGAAAATCCGGAGGATTTTGATATCCGGCGCAAGAATGCGATCCGTCATTTCGCCTTTGGCGCGCCGAGCCCGCATCGTTGCCTCGGGCAGATGCTGGCGCGCAAGGAGATGCAGATCGCATTCCCCAAGCTCCTTTCGCGCATGCAGAATATCCGCATCGCCGAGGGAAGCCAGACCGATTACCTTCCCAGCCTGATGTTCCACACGATCGGCAGCCTGAACCTTGAATTCGACCCCGGCCCCAAGCTCGGCGCAGGTGCCAGGCAGGAAGGCCCCGTCGCCCACGCGTGACCGGCCACCCGGCGACGGGGGCTGCCCGAAGGTAGGATGATATTGGCTGCCGCATGGAACGGCGGCGACGAGACGGAGAGTAACCTTGCTGGATATTCCGCGCCTGACAAAAGCGCTCAATCAAGCCTGTCACCGCATTGTCGGCGACAAAATCGGCTATGCAACCGACGAGGAGGCGGTAGCAGCGACGCTGGCGCTGATGGAAACCCGCCTGCTGCACGGACGCGAGGTCTTCGATCGCTGGACGCTGCGCCTCGACACCTATCTTTCCGGCCTGCCATCGCGTCTGTCGCTCGATACCGCAGCGCCCGATCTGGCGGACGAGCTCGCGCGATTGCGCCGGGCAATCGCGGCCGCCGATCCGCACGGCAAGGTCGCATTGGACGAGGCCGAACGCCATCTGCTCAAGGCATGGGGCCTGCTCAGCGCGCGACTGAACGGCGACGACCGGCTGCCGCAGGACGAGCGCGATCGCATGGCGGTCGAACTGGCCGAGGCGGAAATGCTGCGCACCGAAGAGCGTATGGGCAAGACCGTGCTGGAACGTGGCAGCGACAGCACGGATATCACCGCCGATAGCCTGGCCGGGTATCTGGCCGACCGGTTCGATGACCCGACCATCCGCGTTTCGGAATTCAAACGGCTGCCGGGCGGATATGGCAAGGAAACCACGCTGTTCACCGTGCAAGGTGTGCAGTTCGCAGGCGACTATGTGATGCGTCGCGACCGCGATACGCCGACGATCGACAACGACTGCCACCGCATTGCGAATGAGACTCCGGTGATCGAGGCGGCCTTTGCAAAGGGCTTTCCCGCGCCCGAAGCCATGTGGTGCGATACCGAGCATGCATTGCTGCCGGGGGGCGATTTCCTGATCATGCGGCGCGCGCCCGGCACCACCGGGGGTGATGTGTTCGGATCGGCAGGTCAGGTTTCAGACGACCTCACCCGGCTTCTGGCCGACAGCGTGGGCAAGCTGCACAGCCTGCCGCAAATGCGCGAGCTGGGCAATTTGACTTCGGGTATCCGCGACGACCTGTGGGATATGAGCTGCAAGGAGGTGACGACCCACTACATCACCTCGTTCCGCGACCTGTATCTGGCAGAAATGGTCGAGCCCACGCCAGCGGTGCTGGGGTTGTTCGGTTATCTGCTCAACAACGTGCCCGATGCGCCCGGCGAGCCGAGGCTGCTGCACGGCGACATCGGATTTCACAACTTCATCGTTGATAACGGAGCCCTGAGCGCGGTGGTCGATTGGGAATTTGCCCATATTGGCGATCCGGCCGACGACATCGGCTATATCGCCAATACGGTCGGCACTTCGCTCGACTGGGACCGGTTCATGAGGCTCTACAAAGAAGCCGGCGGGTACGATATCGATTCCGAGCGGCTGCGGTTTTTCCGCATATGGGGGCATCTGCGGAATCTGACCGCAAGCCAGCTCAGCACCAATGCCTATGAGACAGGGCGGCTGCACGACATCAAGATCGCGCATGTCGGCCATTCGATGACGCCTATGTTCCTGAATGTGATCCGGTCGGTGTTCGCGCGGCCATAAGGCTCGCGCGCAAGGGCGATGGTTAGCTCCGGCTGGGGTCGACCATCACCTTGGCGGCGTGCGAACCGCTGCGCATCGCCTCGAAGCGGGCGGGCAGATCCGCCAGCCCGATCGTGTCCCCCACCATTGCGCGCGGTTCGCAATGCCCCGCTTCCAGTGTATCGAGCACATGGCGGAATTCCCTGCGGCCATAAGCGACGCTGAACCGGATCGTCGCTTCCTTGATCATGCCGAAAAATGGCACGATGGGATCGGGCTTCATGCAACCGCCAAGCGAAAGAATTGTGCCCTTCCACCCGACAAGGTCGATAGCCTGCTGCAGGATGCCGCCGGCACCCGCCGCGTCGATCACGATATCGGGCGACCCGCCAAGCAACTCGGTGAGGTCGCCCGCCATTGCCTCGCCTGTGGTGACGAGTCCATCGGCGCCCATGATGCCGACGAGGTCCTCGCCACGGCGCGATTGGGCGATGGCGGCGATCCGGCCCGCGCTGCGCCTGCGCAGCCAGAAGATCGCGCCCGCGCCCATGGCCCCCGCGCCGAACACAGCGATGCGGCTGTCGGGACCGATATCGAGCGTGTTGATCCCGCGCAGGGCGGACGCGAGCGGCTCGATCAGCGCACCGTCCTGAAAGCTCAGCGCATCTGGCAGGCGAAAACTGGCGCGGCCGTCGATCAGCGCATATTCGGAATAGCCTCCCGCCATCGATCTGAACTGCGCGCACTGCAGCGGCGCATCGGCACGGCAGGCAGGGCAATCGCCGCACGATGCAATCGGCAAAGCGGTGACGCGGTCGCCAGGTTTCAGGCCGCTTTCGGCCCCCGCTTCCACCACTTCGCCCGAATATTCGTGCCCCGGCGCGGTTCCTGCAGGCATGTCAAAAGGGGACCCGGCGGTCATCGCCAGGTCCGATGCACAGATACCGCAGCGGCACACCCGGATCAGCGCCTGCCCCGTCGAAGGCTTGGGAATCGGGCGCTCCATGATGGCGAGTGGCTGACCTGCTGCTTGGAAAATGGCGCTGCGCATGGCTGGCTCTCCCTTGTGATATTGGTTGATATCGATATAGAGTACGCTTGCGTACTATACCAGCCTGCACCGACGGCGAATGCCAGATGGAGAAAAGCCCATGCCCAGCCCGTCACCCCTGCAGCGTTATGAAGATGTCACCTGCGAATGGGTGGAACGCGCACTGGCTCGCGATTTTCCGGGAGTGAAGGTGGCTGCTGTCCGATGCGGCCCAATCTTCGGCTTCAAGCGCAACAAGTTCAGGATCGAGGTGGATTACGCCGACACCGTCGATCGACCGCGCACCTTCATCGTCAAGAGCAATTTTCCCGGCGAGAACGATCCGCAAACCGGTTCTGCATGGGCCATGGCGAACGAGTTGCGGTCGCTGCGCGATCTGGTGCCGATGGTCGCTGCTCCAGCCATGCCGCGCTGGCATCACATCAACGTGACCGAAACGGCCTCCGATATCGTCATGGAAGACATGTCGCCGCGCGGCGCGGTGTTTTTCGATGCGTATCACACGCTGAATCTGGGGCAGGCGATGGGCTTCATTGATGCCTTTGCCCGCATGTATGCCAGCCAGTGGGACAGCCCCGCCTTTGCGCCGGGCGGCGAAATGGGCCCCGACACGCTGGCAGGAGAGAACCGGCGGCTGGTGAACGAAGTCTATTTTCCGGGCTTTTTCAATCCGGAGAGCTGGCTATCCTACATTGCCCTGCCGCGCGGGCGGGCGCTGCCAAACGCGTTTCAGGACATGGATCGGGCCAAGGCGACCTGGCATGCGATGTGGTCGCTGCTCAAGCAGACGCCGCTGGTGATGATCCATGGGGACGAGCATCTGGGCAATCTGTTCGTCACTGCCGATGGCGAACCCGGCGTGATCGACTGGGTCGCCCGCCCCGAACACTGGCCGATCGGACTTGCCTATTTCATGCTGTGCAGCCTCGACGTGCTCGACCGGCGGCGATGGGACCGTGCGCTGATCGAGCATTTCGTGTCGCGGCTTAAAGCGCACGGCGTAGCGTATCCGCCGTCGGTTGAGGATGCATGGTTCCTCTATCGTTGCACCTGCTTTTATCCGGTGATGACCTGGCTGAACAACAGCGGCATCTGGCAACCCGAAGCCATCAATACGGTGAACGCCGTGCGCGCCGCCATGGCCGCGATCGAGCATGACTCGATGGGGCTTCTAGGCACCTGACCCGCGTTACAGGCGCATCGGCAATTCGAGCCAACGGTTGTAGACCCTGTCGCGATGGTCGAGGAGCAGCGGATCGACTGCGGCCAGGATGGCCTTGTCCTGCAGGCCATAGCTTGCATGCAGTTCCGGGCTGGTCGGGCATAATTCGATCGGCAGCGGAACGACCATCGCCATGAAGCAGGCAGAATAGATATCGAGCGCGGTGAGCGCGCCGAAATAGAGGGTCTGGCCACGATCCTGCTGCAGCCGGAGCCTTTCGCCGAGCAGGCCGAGCACCGCGATCATCCGGCTGCGGCAGTGTTCGGGATCGCCGCCCAAGCCATATTTGCCGTACAGCCGCTGGAACGATCCGTCGCCCTGCGCGGCGGGCAGCGATGCAAGCGCGTGGAAATGGGCCAGTCGGCGGTTCCATCCGAATCCGTCCTCGGCGCACAGTTCGTGCAACAGGCCGAACATGGCCGCGCGGTCCTGCGGATCGGGCGGGACCAGAGAGGGCAAAGGTGCGATCCGCTCGACCAGCGCGATGATATCGCTCCAGCCGTTCCTTGGCGGCTCATCGTTCCAGATGGCGATGGGGCTGTTGTTGAGCCCGACCCATGCGACCAGTTTCGCATTCTCCTCGCCGGGATGCTGGGGCACCCGAAGATGAGGAATCCGCTTTACGTGAAGCATGCCCTTTGCGGCCTCGCTCCAGGGGTTGGGAACGCCGTCGGTGACGACCAGGCGCAGCCCGCCCGCTTCGCGCCCCCGAGCCACCGGGCCTGTCTGGTAAAGCATCCCAACCTCTCCTTCATGGGGGCTTTGTCCCCGCTTCGAACCAGTCCGACCTTGCGGGCGTCAAAACTTGTATGCTAGCAACCTATCTCTGGCTTTGGCCGAACAAAAGCAAGATGAAAGGGATAGGAATGTCGGCACAGGACGCGCCGCTGGCCTGCTCGCAAGGGCCTGAATTCACGGAGGCGGGGTTTCTGGCGGTGGCCGATTATCCGAGCCATTTCGCGCAGACGGTGCCGGATCGCCCGGCGCTGATCGACGATCGTCACAGCTGGACCTATGCGCAGCTCGATCGCGACTGCGACCGGTTTGTGGCGCTGTTGCAGGGCTATGATATCGGCAAAGGCGACAGCTTTGCCTGGCTGGGCAAGAACGACGGGCTGTTCATTGTTGCTCACATCGCCGCAGCACGATGTGGCGTGGTCATGGTGCCGATCAACTGGCGCAATTCTGCACCCGAGGTGCGCTATGTGCTGGACGATTCTGCGCCAAAACTGGTTATCGCCGATCGTGAATTCGCCGCGACGCTGGAGGAGGCTGACGCAAAGAGCCTGCCCCGCCTGATTGTCGATGACGGCAGTCCCGAAGGACTGCGCGCCGCGCTGGCGGCCAAGCCACCTGCGCCGCGTATGCCCGTGGACCAGCACGCGCCGTTCCTGCAGCTCTATACCAGCGGCACGACGGGCAAGCCCAAGGGGGTGATGACATCGCAATATGCGATGGGCTTCATGCGGCATGGCGAGAAATTGTTGCCGGGATTCCAAAGCTGGCAGGATGACGAGGTTTTGCTCTCGCCGCTTCCGGTCTTTCACATCGGCGGGCTGTCTTGGGTGCAGACGGCACTGTGCCGGGGCGTTACCGTCTATCTCACTTCCAACACCACGCCTGCAGGCATGCTCGATCTGTGCCTGGCGCACGGCATAACCCGGACTTTCATGGTTCCCACGCTGGTCCGCGCGCTGATCGAGGAGATGGACGGGCGCGGCGTCCGGCTGGAAAGGCTGCGCAGCATCCACTACGGCGCGGCATCGATGGACCCGCAGCTGCTGGAACAGTCGGTCGATCGGCTGGGCTGCCTTTTCCTGCAATATTATGGCATGACCGAAATCGGCGGATCGGCAACCGTGCTGCAACCTGCGGATCACGACAATTCGCGGCCACATCTGCTGCGATCGGTGGGCCGTCCGATGCCCGGAGTCACGATCGAGATCCGCGATCCGGATACGGGCCGGCCGTTGCCGGTCGATACCCCCGGCGAAATCTGGCTCAGATCACCCAGCCTGTTCGCCGCTTATTGGAAACGGCCCGAAGATACAGCCAAGGCTATGGAAGGCCCGTGGTACAAATCGGGCGATGGCGGGCGGATCGATGCGCAAGGCTATCTGTTCCTGACCGACCGGATCAAGGACATGGTCGTTTCGGGCGGTGAGAATGTCTATCCTGCCGAGGTGGAGTCCGTGCTGCGCCAGCATCCTGCCATCCTCGATTGTGCCGTGTTCGGCCTGCCGCATCCCAAATGGGGGGAGGGCGTCACAGCCGCAGTCGAACTGCGACCGGGCATGTCTGCGCAATCGGACGAGGTGATCGCCTTCGCGCGCAAGTCGCTGGCAGCCTATAAGGTGCCCCGCCGGATCGAATTCGGCGTCACCTTGCCCCGTACCGCCGCAGGCAAGGTCCAGCGTGGCAAGATGCGCACGCATTTCCTTGAAGACATGGCGAAAAACTAAGGGGGGCTTGCCCGTGTATCTTGTTGCTCATCTCGAACTCTCCTATGCCGGCGTGCAGGAATTTCTAACGGTCGCGCCGAGGGTCAGGGCAGCGATGGAAAAGCGCGGTTGCCGCATGCTGCATGCGTTTTCGCAGGATACCGGGCGGCTCAACACCTTCATGCATATCTGGCAGATAGCCGATGCAAACACTTATATGGACGCAGTCGCCGACTTGCGCCGGAGCCCGGAGATCGGCGAAATTCTCGCCTCGTTGGCGAAATCGGTGGTCAACGAGACGCTGACCTTCGCCAGCGCCCTGCCATATGGCCCCGATCCTGTCGGTTGAGTGCTAAACCGCGAAACGCGCGGAGCAGCGATCGAGCACCACGGCAGCGCGCTCCTTGGCTATGGCGCGGAAACGGATATTGCCTGCATTTTCGATGTAGAATTCGCATCGGATGGTTTCGCCTGGCATGACGGGCTTGCTGAAGCGCACAAACATGGATTTCAGCTTGGCCGGATCATTGCCGCAAAACTGGCGCAGGATGGCGCGTGTCGCTATCCCATTGGTGCAAAGCCCATGCAGGATCGGCACCGCAAAGCCGGCCTGTTGCGCAATATCCGGATCGGCGTGGATGGGGTTGAAATCGCCGCTCAGCCGGTAGACCAATGCCTGGTTCGGCGAAGTGGCGATCTCGATCACTTCGTCAGGGGCGGACTCGGGCAGACTTTCAGGCACTGCGGGCGTTTCGCCGAAGCCGCCTTCGCCACCATTGCCGCGCATGAAAAGCGTCGAGCGGACCGTGGCGAGATGGGTATTGCCGGCATGGTCGAAGAGGTCCTTCGCCTGATGCAGCAACGCGCCGCGTCCCTCGCCTTTGTCCTCGATCCCCAGCACCCGATATTCGCCGCGGATCGCGCCGGTGGGGGGCAGGGGATTATGGATCGTAAAATCCTGTTCGGCATGCAGGATCTTGATCCAGTCGATTCCGAATTCGGGCATTCGCGCCCAGAAGCCCGGATGGCACAGAACGTTGGCGTAGGACGGCAGGCACCGCAGGTCCTTCTCGTAAACGAAGGGCAGTTCCGACCGATCAAGCGGGTCTGAACCACAGCCAAGACCCAACGCATACAGGATCGTATCGCGGAAATCATAGGTCTGGACGATCGGTTCGATCACCATGTTGCGGATGCGCTCTATATCCAATTCTCTCTCCCCTAATACCGCCGGCCGTATATCGTGTGCTTGCTAACTATATGATTCGGCCGCCGGGGAGCAAGTCCAAACTGGACATGATATTCTAGCATACGGTATAGGATCGTACGCAACCGTCCGACATTTGCCCGATGGGTAAGGGCTGGACCAGAATCTGGTGTGAACACAACAGGAAGGATCGCTTCGATGGAGCATGCAACAAGCAAGGGGCGCGGCGGTCCTGACTACAGAGATAGCCCCAGCCACCATTTCCAGGACATCGCCGCGGGCGATGCCAATCCTGCGCCAGCGCTGTTCCGCGAATATTCCGAAGGTGATCTGCCCGATCGCGCCGTGCCGCGCGAACGATATACCTCAATAGAATTCGCGCGGTTGGAGCGTGACCGCATGTGGGCGCGAGTCTGGCAATTTGCCTGCCGCGAGGAGCAAGTGCCCGAAGCTGGCGATTGCCACATCTATGAAGGACCGGGCGCGTCCATCCTGATTGCGCGCGGCGACGACGGCGCGATCCGCGCCTTCTATAACAGCTGTCCACATCGCGGAATGAAGCTGTGTGAAGGCGACACCAGCGTCCCCAGGATCAAATGCCCGTTCCACTCGATTGCCTGGAAGCTGGACGGTTCGGTCGATCATGTGCCTGCGCGCTGGGACTTCAAGGACACCAGCATGGACGAGCTGAAACTGCGGGAAATCCGGGCCGAGCTGTGGCAGGGCTTCGTGTTCATCAACCGCGATCCAGCCTCGCCACCTTTGGTGCAGTATCTTGGCAGGATGGTGCCCCATTTTGCGGAATGGGATTATGGAGAGCGCTATGTCTCGGCCATCATGCGGCGGCCCATGCGCGCCAATTGGAAAGCGTGCATCGAGGCGTTTCTCGAAGCCTATCACCTGTCGGGCATCCATCCGCAGGCACTGCCCTTTGGTGGCGAATCAAGCACGCAATATGACGTCTGGCCCGACGAACCGCATGTCAGCCGTTTTCTCGAGCCCGTGGGCATCCACAGCGACCAGTTACCCAAGATGCTGAGCGAGCAGGAAATCATCGACTTCGCTACGCGCGTGGTGGCCGGAGCGCAAAGCGACCTTGTCCAGCTTCCAGACGGCGTGACAGCACGCGACGCCATGATCGCAGGCATGCGCGAGACGTATAGCACCATGCACGACCACGATTATTCGGCCCTATCGGATGTCGAGGCAGCCGATGCCATCCAGTACAACCTCTTCCCGAACATGGTGATTTTCAGGTCATTGCCCTATCCCTTCGTCTATCGTTTTCTGCCTGACCGCCTTGACCCCGAACGCACGATTTTCGAGTTCTGGGTCTTCCGCCCCAAGCCCGCGACCGGCGAAGTTCCCGAGCCGACGATCGTTGATCTGGCCGAAAGCCAGAGCTTTGCCGAGGCGAACGTCCTGCCGGAGTGGCAGGCCTATATCTACGATCAGGATGCGAACGGGCTGGCTGCCTGCCAACGCGGCATCAGCGATGGCGGTGATATGCCGATCCGCTTCACCGCATATCAGGAATCGCGAATCAGGCTGCTGCATCACACTTTGTCGCGTTATGTGAGCGACGATCCGTCCGACGCTCCAGGGTACTGACTCTGCCGTTGCGATATACTGGATCTAACGGCCGGGCGGGGATGCCGGCAGTCTATTGACACGCCCGCAGACCCTATAGTTTACAAGCGTACGATATGTCCCGATCGCCTTGGCGCGATGCGGCCCGGAATGGAGCAATTATGTTGAAAACCCCTGAGGACCGCAGTTTTCTGGTCGAGCTGTCCGATAATGTGCTGCGCCTGTCCTTCAATCGTCCCGAATTCGGCAATGCCGTGCCATCGCACAACGTGCCGTTGCTTGCCGCGGTGTTCCGCGCCGCGCAGGCCGATCCCTCGGTGCGCAGCATCGTCATACGGGGCGAAGGCAAGATGTTCTCCGCCGGTGGCGACGTGGCCGGCTTCAAGCGATCGATTGCCCAGTCGAAAGCGGAACGTGCCGAGGATTTTGCCCGCCGCATGCATATTGTAAGCGAACTGGTGAAGGCGGTGCATGCCTTTGACGGGGGCATCGTCGCCGCCGTGCGCGGGGCCGCTGCGGGTGCCGGGCTGTTCTATCCGCTGGTGGCCGATTACGCCGTCGGCGATGCCAGCGCCGTGTTCGTCTTCGCTCACAATCGCATCGCCTTGACGCCCGATGGCGGCATTACCACCGTGCTGCCGCAAGTCGTGGGCACGCGCATGGCGCGCACCTTGTTGCTGACATCTGCCAAGATCGACGCGCAAGAGGCACACCGCCTGGGCATGCTGAACGAGATCGTTCCGGCAGAGGAACTTGACGAGGTGGCGATGGCGATGGCCCGCCGGTTCGCCAAGGCACCTCAGCGAGCGCTGAAGGCGACGAAGCGCATGGTCAACGCCACGCCAGCCCGCACGCTGGACGAAATGCTCGAAGCCGAGACGGCAGGCATTCTCGGATGTGTCGTCGACGACGATTTCGACGAAGGCGTCAGCGCGTTTCTGGAAAAGCGAAAGGCGCTTTTCCCGTCTGCCTGCTAGGCAGCGATGGTCTCGCCATCGACCAGATAGATCGTGGTGATCGCGCCTCGCTGCCGTGCTTCGGCATAAGGCCGGTATTCTTCCGACGCAAAAAACGCCCTGGCCGCCTCTGCCGACGGATAGGATATGATGGCTACCGTCTGAGGAACCGGGCCATCGCCTTCGAGCAGCGCCGGCGCGCGTGACAGAGAGAGGTACCTCCCTCCCGCGCGTTCGATCAGGGCGGGGACATGGGCGCGGTACTCCGCCACCCATGCCGGATCGGTGCAATCGAGAATGACGATCATATAGGCTGTCATGACCGTACTTTGCCCCCAGAGGCCTGATGCATGAGATAGCTGTATTCGTTCCAGCTCACCTCCTGGCTTTCGCCATAGCCGGTGCGACCGTCCCATTCCCATTTGACCAGACCCAGATGACAGGTCATGTTCGACCAGCCGCCCCATTCGGTCTGCGCCACCAAAGTGCCCGATATGCGGTAGCGTTCGCCGCTGGCATCTTCGAATTCATACTCATGGGATACAGGTGCGTGTCGAACGCCGGTGCGGCGGGTGACCTTGCTGGATTTGACGATCCGGCGCTGGCCGCCATCCTTGAGCACCCACCCATCGTTGAAGATGCGCGGGGGTGCATCCATGATACCCTGCCAGTCGGGGCTGCGGGCGGGGTCGTCATGAGAGCCGACATTGAACGCGAAATCGGCACCGAAGGCGCCCGTTACCCAGGTATAGGGCGGAACGGGTGCATTGGTTTCGGGGCGCAGCTCCCCCCAGCTGCGGTCGCGCACGGCATGGCAATCGACAATATGGTCCTGGCCGCGCAGCCGCAGTGTACCGGTCACATGCATCAGCTGTTCAAAATGGTGGTTGTTGGCGCGCATGATCGGTACATCGACAGCCGTGGCGACGACATTGAAGCTCGTGTCACGTGAAGGGTCGTCGAAATCCATCCGCAATTTGGTCAGGGGTTCGATAACGGTGACGGTCAATCCGTTGGGATATCGGATGGTGCTGCCGTCGCCTACGACGTCCATCGAGAGATAGTCGCGATAGTCGAACAACTCGCAAGCCAGATGGCTGGGCTTGTGTCCCTGATAGATCATCAACCCTCCCGAACACATCGCCAGGTTGGGATGGACCCAACAATAGGCGAAGCAGTTAATGTTCGCATCGGGCACATGGAAATTCCAGAACCAGGTTTCGGTCAGCGTGTCGCCTGCAGGGCCGGTGCCGTGGAAGAATTCGTCCTTCTCCTCGTGCCGCCCGAATCCGCCGCCAAGATTGCTGTTCCAGTCAGTTTCCGACATCCGCGTTCCTTTCAAACCGCCGCCCTTCGCACCGGAGCAGGCATGTGGTACGCTAGACTACGAGTGGTGGGAGATCAATCCGACGATTAGCAGTGTCCCGCCGCCAGAAAAAACATCGTACGCAGACGTACTCTTTTTTCTAGACGCGGACAGCGGTATCGTACATAAGCGTACCATCTTGCATAGTCGTTGAGGAATGGCGTGTCGGGTGTCGGGGGGAAAACGCCGGCATAAAAAAACAAGTCAAGGAGAGGGTGATCTATGGGTATTCTGCAAACCGTCAGTCTGGGCGCTATCGCTGTCGCGCTTGCTAGTGTGCCGGCTGTTGCTCAGACGGCTGGTCAGTCCGGCACGTCGGCATCATCGGACCGGGACATCCCGGTGGATGGCGAGATCATCGTGACGGCGCGCAAGCGCGACGAGACCCTCATTTCCACGCCGGTGGTTGTCACCGCGCTTGGCGGCCCGCAGCTCGCAGCGCAGGGCGTGACCAACCTCGACGGTGTGGCGCGATTGACGCCGCAGCTGCTGATCGGGCCGCAAGGCGGTTCGGTGCAGGGCGGCAATATCAACATCCGCGGCATCGAAGGGCCCGACCAGAATCCCTTTGGCGACTCGGCTGTGTCGTTCAACATCGATGGCGTGCAGGTTACCAAAGCCACCGTCCGCCGGATGAGCGATTTCGACATGGCACAGGTCGAAGTGCTGAAGGGACCGCAGGCGCTGTTCTTCGGCAAGAACAGCCCGGCCGGCATCATCAACATCCGTACGGCCGATCCGACCGCCTCGCTGGAAGCAAAAATATCGGCCGGATATGAGTTCCATGCCGATCAGGTCCGCATCGAAGGTCACGTTTCAGGGCCAATTACCGAGTCGATCGGTTTCCGCCTTGCAGGCGTCTATTCCGACATGAAGGGCGATCTCAAGGATGTGACCCCTCGAAACTCGCCTTATTTCAACGGCAGCCGCAATCCCACTCTCGAAGATTGGGCCCTGCGCGGTACATTGAAGTTCGATGATGGCGGCCCGTTCGATGCCAAGCTGAAGTTCAGCTATGGCGAGGTGAAGGGCGATGGCCCTGCGTCCAACACCGCTTTCATCAGCTGTCCTTACGGCAACCGCTTTTCCAGCTTCCTTGGTGGAACCGTTGACCAGTGCTCCGCCAACGATGGCGCGAACTCGAACGCAGGATACGGAACCGTTCTTGCAGGGATCGGCGGTGACATCAGCCTGTTCCGCGACGATGGAATGAATTTCAACAACCAACAGCAACTGTTGGGTGGGCTGGAACTGAATTACCAGCTGGGTGACATCAGGTTGACCTCGGTCACGGGCTATTACAAGGTCGATGTCGACCAGTGCCAAAACTACGAAAATGACCCGACTATTCTCTTGCCAAGCTGCAACGTGCTGGGAATTCAAGAGTTCAGCCAAGAGATTCGACTGAACACTGAGTACGACGGTCCACTGAATGTTTCTGGGGGCCTGTATTTTGCCGACACCAAAGCTGAGACTGGGTCGATTACCTATCTTTTCGGTGGTAACTTCGACCTGTTGGCGCCTGGCTTTGGGGGGCCGAATTCACCTGCGCTCATCAACAACTATTTCTTTGAGCAAAAGGGCAAGGCCTATTCCGGCTTCATGCAGGTCAGCTTCACGCCTACTGACACGATCGAGCTAAACGTCGGTGGTCGGTATACACGCGAGGAGAAGAGTTTGCCCCTCGTTCTTTCTGGTGGAGGTCTTTCGGACGGCGTCCTCCCCGGCACTCCGTTTTTTGATCGATCGCTGGTGCTTCTGACACGGCCAGAACTGATTGCTGCGGGTAACCCTGCTTCCTACAATCTGGGTGTCCTGAGCACACGCCAGGATGCATGGACCGACTTTTCGCCGGAAGTCACGGCCAGCTATCGTCCGAACAGCGACTTGACGGTGTTCGCCTCCTACAAGCACGGCTTCCTGTCGGGCGGCTTCAACTCGGGATCCGTTACCTTCAATCCCCCCGGCGGCGTCCTGGACCTGACCTACAATCCACAGACCGTCAAAGGTTTCGAGGCAGGGTTGAAGGCCAACCTGTTTAACGGGAACCTTCGGGTGAACATGGCAGCCTATAGCTATAAGATTGACGATCAGCAGGTAACGGTCGTGTTTAATGCAACGAACTCAATCCGCAACGCCGGTGCATCCAAAGTTCAGGGTTTCGAGTTCGATTTCAATTATCGGACGCCGCTTGATGGACTTAGCATCAACGGCGCTGCCGCATATAACGATGGCAAATACTCGGAATACAGCAACGCGCCATGCTATGGCGGGCAGAATGCCGCGCTGGGCTGCCGGGCAGACGGCACGCAAGATCTTTCGGGTACGGAATTGATCCGCGCACCCGACTGGAACTTGCAAGGTGGGTTCAATTACGAGACGCAGCTGACCGACGGGATCAAACTCGGTCTCAATGGTGATGTGCGCTATGTGACCAGCTATCTGACCGACGCCTCGTCGGCTCCAAACGGTCGCCAGCCTGCATACACGCTGCTCAATGCTACCTTCCGGTTGTTCGACTCAGACGATCGTTGGGAACTGGCAATGATCGGACGCAACCTAACCAACGAGTATTATTTCGTCGCAAGCAGCCTGGTGCCTTTCGCGTTCGATCCGACCGGAGCGGGCACGACGCTTGATCGCTTTGCATCGATCAGCCGCGGGCGCGAGATGATGCTGCGCCTGTCATACCGTTTTGGCGGCTGAACGTCGGGCAAGAACTCTCCCTGGGCTCTCGAGCCGGGCTTGATGGGGCGACGGCGCAAGCTGTCGCCCTTTTTTTGCCCTGCGATCGATATCCGGCATGGACGCCCCGTCGGAGATAACGGCCTCAAGCCAACATGTGAACGGTTGCAGTATGCAAGCATACGACCTATCGATGGAAAAAGGGTTGGACGCGATCGGCGAACGCCGACGGTGAAAGGATCGGATTACGGACATGGCAGGCAAAATCGGCGCAGGCAAAATCGGTGTGGGCATAATCGGCGTTGCTCCCGGCCGAAGCTGGGCGGCAATATCCCATATTCCCGCGCTGCGTTCGCTGGATGCGTACGAGATCGTCGCGCTGAGCACGACTCGGATGGAAAGCGCACAAGCAGCCGCCGCCGAATTCGGTGTGCCCGGGGCCTATGACAACCACCAAGATCTGGTGAATGACCCCGCTGTCGATCTGGTCGTGGTGACCGTCAAGGTGCCGCATCACCTCAAGCTGGTGCAAGCGGCGATTACCGCGGGCAAGCATGTCTATTGCGAATGGCCGCTGGGCAACGGGCTGGCCGAGGCCGAGCAGATGGCCGCCCTGGCGCGAGACAAGGGAATCGTCGCGGCCGTCGGCATGCAGGCGCGATCGGCACCGCTTTTCCGCTATCTGCGGCAGGCGATCGCCGAAGGGTATGTGGGTGAGGTGCTGTCGGTTTCGCTGATCGGTTCGGGAATGAACTGGGGGGCGGTTGTCGATCAGCCCAATGCCTATACGTACGACAAGTCCAACGGGGCGACATTGCTTTCGATTCCCTTCGGGCACACGCTGGATGCGTTGTGCCATTGCGTGGGCGAGGTGACCGAGCTTGTCGCCATGCTTGCCAACCGGCGCACCACAGCGATGCTGGTGCCCGATAACACGCCGCTGGCCTTAACATCCGAGGACCAGATCGTCGTCGGTGCAGTGTTCGAGAACGGCGCGGTCGGATCCATCCACTACCGCGGTGGCATCTCGCGCGGCACGAACCTGCTGATCGAAATCAACGGGACCGAAGGCGATATCGTCATCACCGGTCCGGGCGGGCATGCCCAATTGTTCGACCTGACGATCAGAGGCGGTCGCGGTGAGATGCAGGGTGTGGAGGTTCTGGATATCCCCGCCGATTGCAGCTGGACTCAACAGGCTCCCGCCATGGTGCAGAACGTGGCACAGGCGTACGCACTTCTGGCGGGCGATATCCGCAATGGCACCAGGAACTGCCCCGACTTCGAAGAGGCGGTCAAGCGTCATCGGCTGCTGGACGCCGTCGAGGCATCGGCCGCGTTAGGCATGCGGACCGCAGTCTGAGGCAGGTCAAGCGACGTGGCAAAGATCATGCTGGCGCAGGTGCCCGAAAGCGGCTCCGCGATCCTTGAAGTCGAAGGCCGGCGCCTGCTGGTCTGCCGCGATGGCGGGACTGTTCGGGTCATGGACGAGGCCTGTCCGCACCAGGACCTGTCGCTCGAAGGCGCAAGAGTGCGGCGCGGCTCGCTGTTCTGCCCTCATCACGGCGCGCGCTTCAGCCTCGAGGATGGGCGCTCGCTTTCGCCGTTGACCGTATGTCCGCTCAAATTCTATCCGGCGGAAGTGTCGGGGGACGCGGTGGAGATCACATTCTGAGCTGCGCGCACCACCGCAAGCCGCGTGCGATTATGTCCCGATATTCGGGCACTGTCCACGGGCCGCGTTGGACCGGAATTTCATCAATGAAAGGGCGCAGGTCATAGGGACCGCAGGCGTGGCCGGGGGCGATATAGATCACCTCACCCTTGCCGATGCGATGCAGCGTGATCTGCGGGCGCGGCTCGTCCTCCAGCCATGGCCCGCGGACATAGCCCGGGGCTTCGCCGGTGAAGCGCGACATGGCCAGCACTTCGCATGGCCCGCGCATTTCCAGCACATAAGGTTCGTCCACCACGGAAAAGGGTGCGATTCCTGCCACCACAGGGTGGTCCGAGCATGGCGTGATCTCTATCTGCTGCATCGCCAGGTGCGAGACGAACCGGCAGCCCAGCAGGTTCATATACTCGCTCTGCCGGTCGGGCGTATCGGTCAGGCCCGGCAGACGTATCCCGCCGATATCGACCGCCGGGGGCTTGAATTCGGTATAGGCGGCGCTGCCATGGATCGCGAGCCATCGCCCGCCGCCGTGTAGAAAGCGCTCAAGGCCGGCGCGTTGCGCGACATCGGGAAAGACATTGCTGGTATAGGTCACCAGGCAATCGATCGCGTCCAGCAGACCCGCATTACGCCAGTCGCTGTCGCACCGCACGTCATTGAGCGGATCGTCGGCCAGCATCGCCAGCAGTTCGCGACGCACATAGTCGTCATCGTGAAACTCGGCCCCGACGATCAGCTGGACCCTGCGTCTGTCTGCCATTGTCAGTCCCGCTCCCGAATTGCCAGCCTATCGGATTCCCGCCAGCGCGCGACGGGCGCCTGCATCACGTGGTTCCGCATGGTCCTCCGCATCAGGAAGCGGCTGGCACCGCCATCGCAACGATCCTGCGGGTCGAAGCGGCAGCGGTTTGCAGCGCCTGTTCGATTGGCATGGCGCGCAATTCAATGGAAAGGACTTCGCATCCGATCGGCCCGTCATATCCGGTTGCGGCGACAGCGCCGAGGAAGGCCGCCACATCATAGGGCCCCTCGTCCGGCACGTGACGGTGATCCACCGTGTCTTCGAACAGCGAGCCGACAATGACAGGTCCGATGTTAGAAATCTCGACCCCGCTGATCGCCTGGCGCTCGACTCCGCCCAGATCGCGTTGCGGAAGGCCGCCACGTGCAAAATGCCAGCAGTCGAGCATCACGCCGCCGCCCTGGCCGGCAGTTTCCCCTATGATGGCACGTGCAGTCGCCGGATCGCGGACGTTGGAGAACGCGACCGGTTCCAGCGCGGCGATGGTGCCTGCGGTCTGTGCATCGCGCGCAAGCGCGGCAAAGCCGGCGCGCATGGTTTCGATCGATGGCCCGGGTTCGGTAAAATCGCCGTTGAGTTTGATCTGCCGCACCGGAAAGTAAGCGCAGAATTCCAGCATGCGATCGAATGCCCTGCGCCACTGCGTACCGTTGGGATCCTCGTTCCACCACCCGGTCACGGTTTCCAGCTCGGCATGGCGTATACCGGCATCCGACAGGATGCGCGCAAGGCCCGGCAGGCCGTGGCGCTGCACCAGTGCTTCGTAATCCGCGCGATTGAGCCCGACGCCGGCAAAGCCTGCGGCGAAGGCGGCCGTTGCCCTGCGCTCGATGGGAATGGGGCATGGGCCAGCGTCAATCGCAGGCCGCTGGCCTTCGGCCATCCATGACGACGCAACCAGCTCGGCCCTCGCAGGCCATTGATTCAACGTCATTCATTCTCTCCCACATCGCCTCTCAAGCTGCGATTGCACTAGATAGTAATCTAAGATACGAGTATCTGCAACTGGCGATAAACAGCCGGATAACACCTTTGGGAGACAGTGCTATGGGTGCCCGAATCGATACCGGAAACGTCATGCAGGGCCGCAGTCGTCCGCTGGGTGGAGAGCGGTACA
>JBKBTF010000001.1:133130-197363 GCA_046291395.1 Blastomonas sp.
GTACACATCGCGACAATTCATGCAGGCCGAATGGGACCATGTCTGGACGCAGACCTGGCTGATGACCATTCGCGCCGACGATATTCCCGAAGCAGGTGACTTCATGCTGGAGCAGGTCGGGTCCGAATCCATCCTGATCGTGCGTCAGGACAATGGTTCGGTGAAGGCATTCTACAATGTCTGCCAGCATCGCGGCAACAAGCTGGTTCACACCGACGAAGGGTCGATGCCATCATTCACTTGCGCCTATCATTCTTGGCGGTTCGAGCTGGACGGGACGTGCAGCTATGCACAGGATCCCGAGGACTTTCCCGGTGGCGATCCGTGCCCGCGGGCAGGGCTTGCCGAAATTGCCTGCGATCTGTTTTCCGGCTTTGTGTGGATCAACATGGATCCCGATTGTGCGCCGCTGAAGGACTCGTTGGGGCCGATCTGGGACGAGTGGGAGGCCTACCCGCTTGAGACCATGGTGCGGGTGCAGGCAATGTCGGTCAAGATGCCCTGCAACTGGAAGCTGTTGATGGACAATTTCCACGAGACCTATCATTTGCCCACGGCCCATCCCGAAGGCATCGAGTATTCAGAGGATCACTACAGTCAGACCAGGCTGGAACTGTTCGACAACGGCCATGCGCTGGGCCAGACCAAATGCTGCCTCCCCTCGGACCGGCTTCCGCCCGAAAAGAACCGGATGACGGCCCCGATCGAGGCAGACCTGAAAGCGTGGGGGCTTGATCCTGCGGACTTCATCGGGCGCGAGACCGATGCTCGCGTGGCCGTGCAGCAGCAAAAGCGCAAGCTGGGCCCCGAACGCGGCATCACCCATTATGACCGTCTGACGGACGACCAGCTCACCGACGTGTTCCATTATACGGTGTTTCCCAACACCGCCGCCTCGATCAATCCCGACGGATTCCTGTTGCTGCGCGCCATGCCCGATCGCGATGATCCCGAGCGTTGCCTGTTCGACTGCTGGTACTACAGTTTCGGCGGTATCAGTTCGCATATCAATCTGGTCACCGCCGAAGGTGAGCAATCGCCGGCAGGCGCCCAGCGCGAAATTTTGGAATATGGCGACAAGAGCCTCGGCGTCGTTCTCGATGGCGATGCCTGGGTCATGGCCGGGCAGCAGGAAGGGATGCGCTCGCGGGGGTATCGCGGCGCGATCCTTGCCAATCAGGAGCGCCGTGTGGCGCAATATCACGAAATGATCGACCGTTATATCGCAGGGTATCGCCCGCAGCCCAGCGGATCGCAATCCGGCAGCGAGACCAGGGCCGCGTGACGGATCGAGAAGGCATGGGACCGCTGGGGACGTTACGCTAAAAGGTGATCGTGCGGCTTTCCCCGTCCCAGTCGTGGCCGGCCTGTTTGAGGGCGTCGAAAAGGCCGTAAGTCTCAGGCGTCAATTGCGCCAGTTCGAGGATCACGCTTTCATCGCCGACCATGTCGTAATAGGCGACGTCGGATCCCGGGCCGAAACAGGCGCCCTGCAGGCGCTTTGCGCCCAAGGCCTCGATCTCGGCCTGGCTGACGGCGATATCCTCGACAAAGCGGCAGGTGTGATGCACGCCCTTGCCGCCCGCCGTGAGGAACTCGTCAAAGATCGATGGTCCGCGCGGTTCGATCAACTCGATGTTGAGGTCGCCCGAAAAGGCGATGGCTGCGCCGAACTGGTAGATGAAGTCCTTGCCCCGATAATCGGCCCTCTCGGCATGGAGTTCGGGGAACACGAAGAACGGACCGACGCCCATGGTCCGCGTCCAGAAGTCGATGCCCTGCTGGATGTCGGGCACCACATACGCCATCTGGTTCAAAACTCCTGTCCTGCGCGTCAACGGACTTCTCCTCATCCCTGAATATATCATGCCATCGACTGGCATTGCCGAGATAATATGCTAGCATCCTTTCTCGTGGCGACAAGCGTTTCCGCGCATCCGGGGCGGCATTTCAGGAGAGGAAATCCATGCGCAAGACCAGCAGCAGCGATCTGACGGGGAAGGTTGCAATCGTGACCGGCGGGGCCCGCGGATTGGGCGAAGGCATCGCCTGGGGGCTGGCGGAAAACGGCGCCAAGGTGATGGTTACCGACGTTCTCGACAGGGAGGGCGAAGCGCTGGTCACCGCGATGGAAGCGGCGGGGCACGCAGCAGCATTCCTGCATCACGACGTGCGCGATGCAGCCGCGTGGGAGAGTGTAGTTGCACAGACGCTTGGCCGGTTCGACCGGATCGATTGCCTGGTCAACAATGCTGGGATCAATTTTGTCGAGACGATCGAGTCCGCAAGCGAGGAACAGTTGAGGACGATCCTCGACGTAAACCTGATTGGCCCGTTTATCGGCATTCAGGCGGTGATACCGCATATGAAGGCGCAGGGCGGGGGATCGATCATCAACATCTCGTCCAACTCGACGCGCAAGGTGGTTGTGTCGACCACGGTGTATTCTGCGACCAAGGCGGCGCTGGCAAACCTGACCAAAACCTCGGCAGCCTGGCTTGGGCAGTACAACATTCGTGTCAATTCGGTGCATCCCGGCGCGCATGATACCGAGATGGTGCGCAAGGGTTTCGAACAGGTGACGGATCCTGCCATCCGCGATGCGATCCTCAACGCTATCCCGCTGAAACGGATGGGCGATCCGGCGGAAACCGGAGCGCTGGTTGCGTTCCTGGCATCGAACGCGGCGTCCTATATCTCGGGCGGCGAATATTTCATCGACGGCGCAAACAGCAATATCTGATGCGCCCAAGGCCGGGCACCACAGGGCGAACGCTGCGCCCTGTGGTGCGGCTGACTTTAGAGGTTGTCGGGCGCGCCTGGCAGGAACGGGGTGAACACTCCCAGCGTCTGGCCGCCATCGACCGCGATTTCAGCTCCGGTAATATAAGAGGCATCGTCGCTGCAAAGGAACAGGCTGGCTTGCGCGACTTCTTCCGGCTCGCCGATGCGCTGTATGGTCTGGCCGGTATAGTATTTGTTCAGCTCTTCGGGCGGATCGTTGGTGACGTTGCCCATGCGCGTGTTGATTCCGCCAGGGAACACCGCGTTCACCCGGATGCCGCGATAACCCAGTTCCATCGCGCAGTTCTTGGTCAGACCGCGCAGCGCCCATTTGCTCGACATATAGGCGGTCAATCCGTTCATGCCGATCAGCCCGGAACTGGACACGATGTTGACGATGGCGCCTTTGCCCTTTTCGATCATGCCGGGCGCGACGGCCTTTATGCCAAGCCATGCGCCGATCAGGTTGATCGAGAGGACGCGCTCGAAATCCGCCTTTTCGAGGCTGAGCGCATCGACCGGATGGACGATTCCGGCATTGTTGACCAGAATGTCGGGCGCACCCCATTGGGCCTTGACCCGGTCCATCAGTTTGGCCCAGCTTTCCTCGCTCGAGACATCGAGCTGATGAAACATTGAACCGGCGCCGATGCTTGCGGCGACGGCCGAGCCTTCGGGCTCGGAAACATCGGCGAGTACCACGCGCGCGCCTGCTTCGGCGAAAAGTCTTGCCGTGGCCTCTCCCTGTCCGCGCGATGCGCCGGTGATGATTGCTATACGTCCTTCGAGCCTTCGGGCCATTTCGATTCTCCCAGATCAGTGTGCCTGCGGTGGAATATGGCGTGCCGATGATCGGTGCGGCATGACAGGGCACCGGTTGCGCGCCGGACTGCGTGTGTTATGGAAATTGCCGGACACCATCGGCGTATGCGGGCCCGAAGATCGAGGGCCGGACCGCGATGGTAATGCATGGAGGGGCCGGAGACGATGAATATTGCGGGCGGAATTATCGCCGACGTTGCCGAAGACGTGAACGATCACTGCTTCAAGGATACGGTAGCCTACAAGATGCAACTGCTGTCGCGCCTTTTGCAGTCCGATTACATGGCGCGCATTGCCAGCACCGGCGTTGCCCCGGCCCAGGCCTATGTGCTGGGCGAACTGTGGATCGAGGAGCCGCTGTCGCAGGTGGAACTGGCGCGCAGGCTCGAAATCGGCAAGGCTTCGACCGGCAAGACGCTTGGCCGGTTGGAAGCGGCGGGCCTGATCGATCGACGGCGCAACATTGAGGATAGGCGCGTCATTACCGTCCATCTGACCGACAAGGGCCGCGCGGTGCGCGACCAGCTTCAGACGGCAGCGGCCGATCAGGACGTCAGTATCCACCGGTTGATGGGCGAGGACAGGCTGGCGCAGACGATCCGGCTGATCGACGTGATGATTGCTGGTTTCCAAGGAAATTCTGCCGAATAAGTCGCAGCGCGTCACGAGAAGCTTAGGGCGCGGATGAGATCGGACCCGTCCCATTCCTGCGCGCTGGTCCGGACGAGATCATAAACCCCGAGCAAAGCCTCTGTCGGCTCGTACAGTTCGATGAAATGGCCAAGCTCGGCCACGCAATCCATCATGGCAAAGCCCTGCCCAGGCGCGACTTCGGCATAGAGCGCGGCACGATGCCCGGCCTCCTCGAAGCCGCGCATCGACCTTTTCAGATCATCCACGATCAGGGCGACATGGTGCAGGCCCTGCGCGCCATCCGGGAAAAGATCGGTGAAGCAGGAGCGCTCTGCGCTGTCCTGCTGGACGAATTCGACCATGACTTCGCCCCATTGGCCATAAGCGGAGCTATGCACGAAATGCGATGGCTCTCCATAATAGAGGCAGGTGGTCAACGGAATCTCGGGCACGACGTAGAAGGGTCCGGACCCGAACATCGCGCTGTGCTTGCGTGCGGCTTCGACCACGTCAGGTACGAAATAGGCGATTTGGCGCGCGGGGCCGCCGATGAGGATGGCCATGGGTTTCGTCCTCTCTCCGTAGGTCCTGCTGGCTGACTTATGCCGCCGAACGGGCCGTTGCCATTCCCATAATCCCGATATAGTAATATAGCAAACCAAATGGGCGGGCATTCCGTCGCGACCTTGGAACGGGATGCCGATGCCGGACATGAGACAGCACAAAAGCGCCCCTGCCAGGTTCTCCGGCTGGCGGATGGTGGGCATCTGCTTTGTGCTGATCAATGTCGCGCTGGGCGTGAATTTCTCGGCCTATGGCGCGGTGGTGGCTGCGATCGAGTCCGACTTCGCGACCAGTCGGGCGCTGAGTTCGGCAGGGATTTCGATGCTCACGCTCAGCATGGGACTGATGTCGCCATTGGTGGGGGTTCTGATGCAGCGGGTGCCGCTGCGCGTTCTAATGGCGACGGGAATCGTGATGAACGCGGCGGGGCTTGCCGTCGGAGCGTTCACCGGTTCCATCTATGTCCTGCTTGCGAGCTATCTGCTGCTGGTCGGACCGGGGTTCTGCCTGTTCGCGATCATCCCCTGCACCACGATCATCGGAAACTGGTTCGTTGCAGGCCGGGGAAGGGCGCTGGGGCTGGCCAATATTCCCATCGGCAATGCGATCATGCCGGTGGCCGCCGCAATGGTGCTGTCGGCGCACGGCCTGTCCTTGACCTTCCTGTCAGGTGCTGGTCTGATGCTGGCGCTGTTGCCGCTGCTGTTGCTGCTGGCCGACCATCCGGCGCGGATCGGACAACAGGCGAGCGGGGGTGGCGAGGCGGATGCGGCCGCAGGCCAGGCAGCGGGCATGACGACGCGGGGTATCTTGACCAGCGGTCCGTTCCTGGTGCTGACGTTGGCGGTATCGGTGTTGAGCGCCGCGGGGCTGGTCATGGTCACCCAGATTGTCGGCCTGTCGATGGATCGTGGTCTCGACATCACCTCGGCTTCGCTCATATTGTCGGGTTTCGGTCTTGCCGGCCTGATCGGGGCGCCGCTGTTCGGATTTCTCGCCGATAGACTGGGCGGAGGCAGAGCCTTCGCGGTGCTGGCGTTCGCCCTGATACCCGGCTGGCTGGGTTTGCTGGTGGCCGATACCTTCGCGCTTCTGTTGGGCCTGGCGGTGATCATCGGGATCAGCAGCAATGGCATCGTCCCCCTGTTCGGCGCGACGATGGGCGAGTGGCTGGGGGCCCGCAATGTGGGGATAGGCATGGGGCTCTGTTATATGCTGCAGATCCCCTTCCTGTTCGGCGCAGCCCCGCTGGCAGGCGCGATGTACGATGCGACGGGCAGCTATGCGGCGACGATCTGGCTGCATGTCGCCAGCATGATCGGCATCGGCCTGCTCATGCTCGTCTACCGCCCGCGCACCGCAGCGCCGAGCCAGGCTGGATCCGTAACAGGGTGAAGAGCATGCCAGCGATGCGCGATTCGCCGCCTCGCTCTCAATGTAGTTGCCATGCGTACGATCTTGTCTTTATTGGATGCAGATAGAACAGACCGGATGCCATCACCTCTGCCGGAACGATGGCGCCGGGGACCAAGAGGAGACGAGAGCGTGGACATCGATAGCTACAGGCACCTGGAGATCACCCGCGACGGGCGGATCCTGACCATCGCGATGAACCGGCCCGAACTGCTTAATGCGGTCAATCACGATCTCCATATCGAAATGAGCCGTGTATTCGACGATGCCGCCGATGATCCCGATTGCGATGTCATCGTGCTGACGGGCAACGGGCGCGCGTTTTCTGCCGGCGGCGACATGGACTGGCTGGGGCAGCAGATTCGCGGTGACCGCACCCCCTTCGTGCGCGAAATCCGGACCATTCGTCGGATCGTCTACTCGGTGCTCGATTGCCCCAAGCCGGTAATCGCCAAGGTCAATGGCGACGCGTTCGGCTTCGGGGCTTCGATTGCGCTGGTGTGCGACGTGATCTTTGCTGCCGACCACGCCCGCTTTGCCGATCCGCACGTGCGTCTGGGTATGGCGGCAGGTGATGGCGGCGCGTTCATCTGGCCGCAGCTGATCGGCTATGCCAAGGCCAAGCATTTCCTGTTGACCGGTGACGCGATCGCCGCGCCGGATGCGGAAAAGCTCGGCCTCATTACGTTTTGCGTTCCTTCGGCCGAGCTGGACAAGACGGTTGCAGACTATGCCACCAAGCTGGTCCGCGGCGCGCAATCGGCGATCCGCTATACCAAGATGGCCACCAATGCGCCGCTGCGCCAACTGTTCTGTTCCGCGTTTGAAACCGGTGCTGCCTATGAAGGGCTGACCCTCGATACCGAGGATTTTCGCGAAGGCGTCACCGCACTGATCGAGAAGCGCCGGCCCGCATTCAAGGGGAAGTGAATGCAGGGCTTGAGAATTTCGTGCGTTAGAATACGATACGCATGCGAACGATATAGGGCAATGCCACGACCAAGGAGAATTTCATGGCCGATACACTCGAAGCCAGGCTGCAACTCGTGCTCGACAGGCAGGAGATCGAAAAGATGCTCGCCACCTATTGCCGGGCGATCGATCGCTGCGATCTGGAGCTGCTCAAGACGGTCTATCATCCTGATGGTATCGACGAACATGGGTCGTTTTCGGGCAATGCGCATGAATTTGCCGAGTTCATAATCCCGACGCTCAAGACGGTGATTCTCGACGGTGTTCACACCGTGACCCACTCGCTGATCGAGGTCGAAGGCGATTTCGCGACCTCTGAAGCCTATTATTGGGCCTATCAGCGCTGCCACGGTACCGAGGCGGCGGTCACCCCCTATTTCGGCGAGGATTATGCCGCCCGCGTCAAGGAAGCCGGCCTGATCGACCTCTATCATGACTATTACTGCGGTGGCCGGTACATCGATCTGTTCGAGCGGCGCGATGGCCAATGGAAAATCCTGCGGCGCAGGATCACCAATGAATGGAACGATGTTCGCCCGTCGCGGCGCATCACAAGCCAGGGCGCGTTGGCCGACTTCAACCTGCCGGGACGCCGTGACCGGCAGGATCCGGTCTATCTCAACACGATACCGGTCCGCGCGGGTGTTGCTGCCTGACGGTGAAAGGAAATCTCGATGTCCGACATTGATCTTGAAAAGCTCGCGGCGCGAATGGCGCTGGAGGAACTGGCTGGCCGCTACGTTCGGGCCATCGACCGCCAGGACATGGCACTGCTGCGATCGGTCTATCATGCCGACGCCATAGACGAGCACGGCACAGCCTATCAGGGCGACATCGACGGCTTCATCGCCGCGATGCCCGGCCTGATGGCCAATTTCGAGGTGACCCAGCATCAGGTCCATTCAAGAGTTTTCGCGATCGATGGAGATCGCGCCGACGGTGAACTCTATTTCACGGCCTATCACCGGCTGAAGGAGCCTGCGCAGCACCTTGTCGTTCATGGCCGGTACCTCGACAACTACGAGAAGCGCCATGGAGAATGGAAGATCGCGTATCGCCGGCTGGTATGGGACGCCATCATCTCGCAAGAGGTGCTCGAACAGGACACGCAGATGCTGACCGCGCTGGGTGAAACTGGCAAGCGCGACGAGGATTATTCCTATCGCTGCCTGCCGCTGATGACGCGCCTGGGATAGCCAGGACTGCCCGCACCGTTCCCGCACCGTTGCGTTTTTCGCAATCTAGTATACTAGCGAACGTGTTTGCGATTCCGGAGCAGGCGGGACGAGAGGACAGACGCATTTATGCAGACCCGATACAGCGAGGCGGATGAGGCCTTTCGCCAGGCCGTCAGGAGCTTCATCGCCGAAAACCTGCCCGACGATCTCCGTCGGCGGGCTCGCTGGGATTACCATGCCACCCGGGATGACCAGGCGCGCTGGTGTGCCATTCTCGACCGGCAGGGCTGGTCCATGCCGCATTGGCCCAAAGAGCACGGCGGTCCCGGCTGGAACGGGATCCGGCGCTTCATCTTCGAAGACGAGATGCGGCGCGCCTATGCGCCAACCGTCGACCGGATCGGCCCCGAACTGGTCGCACCTGTCATTTATACCTTCGGCGACGACGCCATGAAGCAGCGCTTCCTTCCCGATATCAAGGCCGGGAAGACCTTCTGGGCGCAGGGCTTTTCCGAGCCAGGCGCGGGGTCCGATCTCGCCTCGCTGCGCACCCGTGCCGACCGCGACGGCGACTGCTACGTCGTCAACGGCCAGAAGACCTGGACGACCGAGGGGCACCATGCCGACTGGATCTTCCTGCTCGTCCGCACCGATCAGAGCGTCAAGCCGCAGCAGGGAATATCGGCGCTGCTGGTCGACCTGAAGACCCCGGGCGTAGTGATGCGCCCCATCCGCACGCTTGACGAAGGGGTGACGGTCAACGAGGTGTTCTTCGAGGACGTTTGCGTCCCGGTCGAAAATCTGGTCGGAGAGGAAGGCGCGGGTTGGACGTACGCCAAATTCCTGCTGACCAACGAGCGGACCAACAGCGCCGAAGTGCCGCATACCAAGCGCGATATTGCCCAAGTGCGCGACATCGCCGCGCATGAGCGCAAGAACGGCCGTCCGCTGATCGAGGACCCGGCCTTTCGGGCGCGGCTGGCCAGAATAGAGATCGATACGTTGGCGCTGGAATATGCTGTGCTCAGAGTTCTGGCGAATGAGCAAGACCCGGCCAATGGCAAGATCGCGTCGCTGGTCAAGGTACGCGGATCGGAACTGCGCCAGCGCGTGGCCGAACTGGCGAACGAGGCACTGGGCGATGCCGGGCTTGCCGTCTGCAGCAACAAGCAAGGCGAGCACGATCCGCTCGCCGCCGAGTTCGATCCGCCGGTGCCCGACTACGGCGTCGGCATTTCCGCCAAAGCGATGTTCCGCCGCGCCACCACGATCTACGGCGGAGCCAACGAAATACAGCGCACGATCATCGCCAAGACGGTCCTGGGGCTGTGAGCGGTGCAATGACAGGCGAGAAGATGCATTTCGATCTGACCAGCGAGCAGCAGGCGATCGCCGACAGCGTGGCGCGCTTTACTGAGCGGGAATACAACTGGGATTTGCGCATGCGTGCGATCCGGGGCGAGGAAGGGCGCGATCCGGCACACTGGGTGACTTTTGCCGAACTTGGCTGGCTGGGTGCCGGCCTTTCGGAAGAGGCCGGGGGTTTCGGCGGTGGCGCGGTCGAAAATGCGGCGATCGCGCAGGCGCTGGGCAAGGCCTTGGTCAACGAGCCATTCGCGGCGCATGTGGCGAGCCTCACCCTGCTGGCCGCGAGCGAAAACGGCGCGATTGCCGGGTGGATCGAGCCTGTGATCATGGGCGAAATGCGCGTCGCCGCAGCGCTGCAGGAGCCGCAGGCGCGCGGTGACTTCGGCCAGGTTGCGACGCGGTACGCCAGGGACGGCAACGGCTATCGTCTGGACGGTGACAAGTCGCTGGTCGAAGGCGCGCTTCATGCACAGCAGTTCCTGGTCCCTGCGATCGGCGAACACGGCTTGGCCATCTTTGCTGTCGATGCCACAGCCCAAGGGTTGACGCGTCGTCCTTATCGTCTGCTCGACAATCGGCATGTTTGCGATCTGGCGCTGCGAGGGGCGTGGGTGGGGCCGGATGCCGTGCTCGCCAGCGGCGCGAGGGCACAAGGCGCGCTGGCGCATGCGATCGATCAGGCGCTGGTCGTCCTGTGTGCAGAGGCCCTGGGCACGATGGAATCCGCGTTATGGGCGACGCGCGACTATCTGCAGACGCGCACCCAGTTTCGCGTCCCGCTCGCCAGCTTCCAGGCCTTGCAGCATCGCATGGCCGACATGCTGATCGAACTGGAGATGACACGGTCCTTGCTGTTTCACGCCCTCGGCGCGGACGAGGCCGATGCCGCCACCAGAACAGCCGCGGTGTCGGCGCTGAAAGTGCAAACCGGCCATGCGGGGCTGCTGATCGGCAAGGAAGCCATCCAGATGCATGGCGGAATCGGCGTGACTGAAGAACTGGCGATCAGCCATTATTACCGCCGGTTGTATGTCGTCAGCCGCCTGCTGGGAGACGAGGCGGTGCACCTTGCGCGCTTTGCTGACGAGGTTGATGCGAAATGAGGCTTGCGGCAATGCTTGCGTAAACCGTATGCTGGGTTATGATTTGGTGAAGCGGCTGGTACCGACCTGCAAGGAGTCGTTGCCAGCCAGACAAAGCGAGAGGTTTGCAACGATGGCTGAAGCTGATCCCCATAAGGTCCTCGACGGTTATGGCTCCGACGAGAGGCCGCTCGCCAGGGCGCTGTGGAAGAAAGATCAATTCGATCCGGAACATCCGGTTCTCACCGCTATCAGCGATTTCAATCCGGCCCCGCTGAATGTCGATTATAAAATCTATTACGACCGCGATTTTGCGGCCAAGGAACGCGAGGCGATCTGGCGCAAGAGCTGGCTTTATGCCTGCCGCGAGGAAGACATGCCCAAGATCGGTGACCGCACGCCATTCCAGCTGGGCAAGGATTCCTATTTCATCGTCCGATCGGGCGAGGACGAGTTCAAGGCGTTCTACAACAGCTGCCTCCATCGCGGCACCATGCTGTGCGTGGAGAAGGAGGAAGGCGATACGATCCGTTGCCCCTATCACGGCTGGGAATGGAATGTGGACGGCAGGTTGAAGCGCATTCCGAGCCACTGGGATTTTGGCCAGATCAACCGCACCAACGGTTCCCTGCCCGAGGTGAAGCTGGGTCGCTGGGGCGGCTTCATCTTCATCAATGCCGACCCCGACTGTGCGCCGCTCGAAGAAGCGCTGGGCGTGCTGCCCGAGCATTTCCGGTCCTTCGCGCCCGAACGGCGCTATACGGGCGGGCGTTTTCGCAAGCTGGTGAAGGCCAACTGGAAAATCTCGCAAGAGGCATTTCAGGAAGCTTATCACCTGTACGCCACCCATCCCGAGGCGGTGCCCTTTACCGGCGATTCGCAGGCGCAATACGATGTCTGGCCAGGCGAAAACGGGCATGTCGGTCGCAATGTCGCGACATCGGCGACGCCCAGCATGCACGCGCCCGCTTCGGCGACGCATCTGGAAGCTGCCGAATCATGGGCCGAGTTCATGGTGATGTGGCACTATCCCGGCTATGACGTGCCCAAGTTCGATCCGCAGCAGGACCTGCGTCTGCAGGCGGCGCAATGGCACCGCAAGGTGTTGAAGCAATATTATGGACGCGACATCACCATTCCCGATGCCGCCATGCTGGACAGTTTCCTCTATTTCATGTTCCCGCACGCGGCCTTCTGGATGACCGAAGGCGTGCCCATGACCTATCAGTTCACGCCGCACCCCGACGACCCGGAAATGAGCTTCTTCGAAGTGCGCCTGTTGCTGCCGGTGCCCGAGGGCCGCGAAACCCCGCCCGCCGAAGAGGTGATCGAATTGGGCCCCGACGACAGCGTGTTCGAGAACGTGCCGTCGTTCGGTGGTCTGGGCTATATCTTCGACCAGGACATGTCGAACATGCCCAAAATACAGAAGGGCGCGCATGCCGCCGATCCGGCGCAGGCCTATACGCGGCTGGGCCGGTATCAGGAAAAGATCATCCGTCACTGGGCGGCGACCATCCAGGCCAAGGTCGCAGCCCTGGGCTGACCTGCGCTTGAACGAATATGGAACGGGGCGCCGCGGTCGGCGCCCCGCCTTCCCTGCGGATGGGCGTGCTGCACGTCGCGAGGGGCTGTGTGCTCGACCGCGCGCTCTTGCATCAACCTTTCAATCAGACATCGGTTCTCTCTGGACGGTACAGTAGGCTGTGTTACCATATGCCTCCATACCATTTCGCCACCACCAAAGGCGTGCTGGACACTGAACGGAGGGGATATCGTGGCAGATCGTTTCGACTACATCATCGTCGGCGCAGGCTCGGCCGGATGCGTTCTGGCGAACCGGCTCTCTGCCGATCCTTCCCAGCGTGTGCTGCTGCTGGAAGCGGGCGGGGAAAACCGCGATTTCCTGGTCGCCATGCCCAAGGGTATCGGCAAGCTGGTGATGAGCGAGCGGCACTGCTGGAACTTCCCGGTCGGCGGCGGCCAAGGCAAGGCCGAGACCTGGCAACGGGGCAGGGGGCTGGGTGGCTCCTCGGCGATCAATGGCATGATCTATGTCCGCGGCCAGCCCGAGGATTATGAGTCGTGGCGGCAGGATGCAGGCGACGACTGGGGCTGGCCGGCGATGAAGCAGGCCTTCCGCTCGATCGAGGATCACGAACTGGGTGACGATGGCACGCGCGGCGTGGGCGGGCCGGTGCACATATCGACCAACAAGTTCCGCTACCCGCTGGCCGAGGCGTTGATCGAGGCGGGCGAACAGCTCGGGCTGCCGCGCCATTACGAGGATCTCAACCGCGAAGACCAGGAAGGGATCGGCTATTACTGCTACAATATCAAGAATGGCAAAAGGCACAGCGCGGCGACGGCATTTCTCGATCCGGTGAGGGGCCGCCCGAATTTGACGGTGCGCACCGGCGTGTCGGTCGAGCGGGTTATTTTCGAGGATCGCCGCGCCGCAGCGCTCGAATGCCGTATCGACGGCACCTTCGAGCGGATCGATGCCGATGGCGAGATCATCCTGGCTGCTGGTACGCTGATATCGCCCAAGCTCCTTCAGGTATCGGGCATCGGCCCTGCCGAATTGCTGAAACAGCACGGGATCGAGGTGGTGCACGACAGCCCCGATGTCGGCCGCCGCATCCTGGAGCATCTTGGCATCATGATGACCTATCGTCTGCGCGACGAGAAGGGGGTGAACCATCGCTTGCGCGGCGTGGGGCTGGCCAAGAGCATCGCGCAATACATGCTGTTCAAATCCGGGCCGCTGGCGAACGGAGCGATGGAAGTCGGTGCCTTCGTCCGGACCTCGCCCGAAAAAACGCGGCCCAACCTGCAACTCTACGGCAGCGGATGGACCCTGCACATCGACGAGGACAATGATTCGGTCGCTCCGATGCAGGAAGTGGAGCGCGAGCCGGGCATGTCGATTACCGCGCAGCTTGTCGGGTTGCAGAGCGAGGCGGAACTCGCGATCACCGCAGCGGATATCGATGCACCACTGGCGATTCAGCCGAACTGGCTGGCAACAGACGACGACCGCAAGGCTGCGGTCGACACGGTACGCTACATCAGGCGGCTGATGGCTCAGCCTGCGATCGCGCGCTTTATCGCTGCCGAGGTTGCGCTCGGACCCGAAGTGCGGACCGATGAGGAAATACTCGATGCGTTCAAGCGCCATGCCATGTGTGGCACTCATGCGGTGCGCAGTTGCCGGATGGGCCGCGACGAGGCTTCGGTCGTCGACGAACGCTGCCGCGTCCGCGGGGTGACCGGTCTGCGGGTGGTGGATTGTTCGATCATGCCCGGCCTGATTTCGGGAAACACCAACGGGCCGGCGATGGCGACGGGCTGGCGCGCATCCGACCTCATTCTCGAGGATGCGCGCCAGCGTAATCTGCAAAGCGCTGCCTGACCGGTAACCGGCGCGGGCTAGGCCTTATTGAGCGTGCCCGCGTCGAAGCCCTTGCCCTGCTCACGGTCCGCCAATGCGCCTGCGCCTTCATAGCTTGCACCAGCGCCCGGCAACTCGTGGAGGAACGGAAAGCGGTTGATCTGATTGCCACCGGCAATGTCGAGAACGCTGCCGGTGATATAATCATTGCCCGAAAGCCACAGGACAGTATCGGCCATGTCCGCAGGCACGCCGAGGCGGCCGGCAGGAATTTCGTGGACGAAGCGTTCGGTAATGCCCGGCGAATCGTAATGCGACTTTGCCATGTCCGAATACACCGTCGCGATGCGGATGCCGTTCACGCGGATCTTCTGGTCGGAAAACTCACGCGCAGCATATTTTATCATGCATTCCATACCCGCTTTCGCTGCAGCATAAGCGAAATGCGGTTCGATCGGATGAGTTGCGCTCATCGACGATATCAGCACCATCGCGCCGCCATCGGGCATGTTGCGCGCCATGTGTTTCACGAAATACGTCATTCCGAAAAGATTGGTCGAGACGGCCTGCTGCATCAGTTCGGGCGTGACGTCGCGGATCATCGAGAGCGTTGGCGTTGCCGCTGAATTGACCGCGATGTCGATCCTCCCGTATTTTTGCGCCGCCGCATCGGACAAGGCGGAGATATCCTCTTCGCTGCCTGCATCGCAATGTACCGCCAGCCCGCCGATGCGATCGGCAAGCGTCTGCAACGGACCCAGGCTGCGCGCGCCGACCACGACATTGGCACCTGCCTGCGCGAGGGCCTCGGCAATGGCCCAGCCGGTTCCGCCTTCGGCCGAAGCGCCTAGCACGACCGCCGTCTTTCCGCTCAAATCCCGCATCATCTATTCTCCTGATAAGGTTCGATATTGTCTTATGTGCCGGTTTGCACCGGATCGTTCTGGTATTCCCTGCGCATGGCTGTTGCCTGCGCCATATCACCCGCCGCCAAAGGGGTTCCCAATGCCGGCCTTCCGATTGCCACTAGACAGCAAACAAGTACGCAAGCATATTGTATGTCTTAGAACGGCTAGTAAAGGCCGATGTTTGTCAACGGCGGAGAGGCGCGGCGTGGAACCCTGATTTGATGGCGCGATGGTCGTCCTGACGGACCCTGGCCGATCGCCATGCCCGAGGATAGGACCGAAGGCGCCTGTTGCCTTGCAGCCATCCTGATGGCGCAGGTCAGCGACTGCACAGGGTTGGTCGACGACGGCCCGCCAGCACTATGAAAGGAACACTGTGACTCAAGCTTCAGCACCCAGCACCGACAGGTTCGAGCGGATCAAGCAGATCTTCGCGCGCGAGCAGATCGAAAAGCCGATCGCGCGCAGCTTCGGTGATATTCCGGTCAGCTATGAGGCGATCACGCCGGAGTGGATGACGGCGATCCTGTGTCGCGACACACCGGGTGCCGAAGTTTCCGAAGTGCGGTTGGGTGCGCCCGACACCGGGACGTCAAACCGGCGGCGCATCCATCTGGAATACAACGAGCCAGGAAAGAATGCCGGGCTGCCGCCTACGGTTTTCTGCAAGGCGACGCATGATCTTGCCAATCGAATCCTGTTGTCGACCGCCGGCACCAAGAGCGAAGTCCGCTTCTACAACGAGATTCGCCCGACGCTCGACATCGACGCACCCGATGCCCTTTTTGCTGCCTATGACCCGGAAAGCTGGGCATCCATCCTGGTGTTTCGCGATATCGCGAACGAAGTGACGTTCTGTTCGCACGAGACCCGGATGACCGAGGAGCTGGCCCGCAGCCAGATGGATCTGCTCGGCAAGATGCACGGGACATTCTACCAGAGCCCGAAGTTCGCGCATGAATTTTCGGATATGATCGTGTTCCGTGACCGGTTCCATCTGCTGTGCGAACGCAACGGGTTCGAGAAATGCTGCGTCGACGGGTTCCTGGCGTCGGAGGAGTTCGTGCCCGCCCGCCTGTTCGCGCGCGAAAGCGAGATCTGGCCCGCCACCATGCGCGCGGTCGACAGGCACAAGGGGCTGCCCGAGACGCTGACCCATAACGATGTGCACCTGAAGAACTGGTATATCAGGGGCAATGCACTGGGACTGGGCGATTGGCAGGTCAGCTGCCGCGGCCACTGGTCGCGCGACCTTGCCTACACCATCGGCGCTGCCCTGCAACCCGAACAGCGCCGCACGATGGAGCGCGATCTGATCGCTTATTACCTCGACAGGCTGCATGCTGCAGGCGGTCCCAAGGTGGAATTCGCCGAAGCATGGGACCATTATCGCGAACAGATGCTGTCCGCGCTGGCATGGTGGACGATGACGCTGACTCCGGCGAAGGACATGCCCGATATGCAGCCTTATGATACCACGCGAGAATTCATCCATCGTCTTGCGGTGGCGATCGACGACCTCGGTTCGCTGGACATTGCGGACTGACCGCGAAGCAGATCGTCCGGTCGATGTTGTTCAGTCGGCCTGACGATCTGAATCGCCCTGTGCTTGCGCGGCGAACCGTGCCGCAAGCGCGCGCTTGTCGATCTTGCCGGTAGCCGCCAAAGGCAGCGAGGGCACATAGTGTACCGTCTTGGGCAGCTTGTAGCCTGCGATCAGCGGGCGGGCCCATTCGCGCAAGGCGTTGCCGTCGCACGCGCTTCCGGGCGTTGGAACGACGATGGCGACGACGGCCTCGCCCCAATGCGGGTCCGGCACGCCGATGACCGCGACCTCCGCCACGTCCGGATGGCCCGCAAGCGCATTTTCCACCTCGGCGGGATAGACATTCTCCGCGCCGGTGATGATCATCTCCTTTACCCGTGACCGGATATAGAGATAGCCGTCCTCGTCAACATAGCCCGCGTCCCCGGTATGCACCCAGCCATCGGCATCGAGAGCGGCGTCGGTGACAGCAGGCCGGTTCCAGTAACCAGACATGTTTGCGATGGACCGGACCAGGATTTCGCCGGTTTCTCCCGTCGGCAGCGCTGTGCCTGACGGCCCCGTGACCTTGATCTCGGTCTCGGGCAGGGGATGTCCGGCGCCTGTCATCCGGTGGTTGCCCTGCGGATCATGATCGACGGGCGGAAGCGCGACGATGGGGCCGCTGGTCTCCGTCTGGCCATAGCTTTGGACGAAGCGGCAACCGAAACGGGCCATCGCACGCTGCAGCAGCGGCGGGGTGATCGGCGCAGAACCGTAGATGATCTGGTCGAGGCTGGAAAAATCGACATCATCGGCAGATGGGTGGTCGAGCAGCATCTTGATCGCCGTCGGTACCAGCGCGAGCTTGGTGACCCTGAATCGCTCGATCGCGTCCAGCGTCGCTTCGGTGTCGAACTGTTCCTGGATGACGGCGCAGCCGCCGAAGAACAGGGCGCGAACCATCATGCCAAATGCACCGATATGGCCCAGCGGTGTGCTGACAAGCGTGACATCGGCCGGGCCCCAACAGTCCCAGTCCAGCCGGTTCCGGACGGTGTTGATGCCCAGCAACGCGCGGTGTGACAGCATCGCTCCCTTGGGCATCCCCGTTGTGCCCGAGGTGTAGACCTGCAGCGCGATGGTCTCGCTATCGGTCACATCATCGACAGGCGAAGCATTTCCGTTCTGCGGCAGCTCGATCAATCCATCCGCATCGAGCAGCTTTGCGCCTGTTTCATCCGCGATGGACTGGCCGATGTGCTCGAACGATCGGGTGGCGAACACCAGCGGGGCATTGCAATCGTGCGCGATCGCTCTGGTTTCTTCGGGTGCCAGCCGCCAGTTGAGCGGTACCGGAACCGCGCCGATCCGGGCTGCGGCGAGCGCCAACACCGGCACGGCGTCACAATTGTGGCCAACGAACAGCAAGCGCTGTCCGGCACAGATGCCCGTCTCCTTCATCAGACCGGCGGCACGATCGGCCAGCTGGTCGAGCGCGGCATAGGACGTTGTGCGCACGCCAAAAACCAGCGCAGGTGCATCGGGCGCGCGCACCGCGTGGTTGCGCACGACCGACTGGAACGTCGGCACTCTTATGGGCTGCCAGCCGGCCGACGCTCGATCTGTTTGTCCGGTCACCATGCCTCGCCATCCTCTTGCGCCAACTGGATTGACAGAAGGCCACACCTAGATAGTATGCCAGCAAACCAGTTGGCAAGCGGTTCATAAGCCGTGCTGCAAGAAGGAGAGCAGGAACATGACCGGCAATGTAACGATCGAATGGCCGCAGGATGGTGTGGCCTTGCTGACAATCGGCGACGGTGGTGAACCGGGACACCTGACGACATGTGCCACGGTCCACCATCTGGCCAATGCGCTGGACGACGTGGTGGCAAAGGGTGCTCGGGTCATTGTGCTGGCCTCGTCTGTGGAAGGCCACTGGCTCGAACATTCCTCGCTCGACGATCTCCTCAACCTGGTCGAAGGCAAGGAAGCCAGCGGCGACGGCACGGGGTGGTTCCGATCGTTGCAGACGCTCAACCGCGGCCCGGCCGTCACCATCGCTGCGATTGCCGGCGACACTTCGGGCGGGGGGTGCGAACTGGGCTGGGCGTGCGATCTGCGGATTGCGGAAGAGCAAGCGCGATTCAGCCAGCCGGAAGTGATTATCGGTGCAGGCACCGGCATCGGCGGAACCTCGCGGCTGATGCGATTGATCGGCCGGACCGTGACTGCGGAAATGGTCCTGACGGGCATGCCGATTTCGGCGCAGCGTCTGTACGAGCTTGGCGGCTGCAACCGTGTGGTGCCAACGGGAAGGGCGGTCGAGGCCGCGCTGGGAATGGCAGCAAGGATCGCTGCCAATCCGCCCCAGGCCGTCGCCGGCATGAAAAAGATGCTCGGCGAAGCCGAAGACCTGACGCAAACCCAGGGGATCGAGAACGATCAAACCATCAGTCAGGGCCTGTTCGCCAATCCCGACAGCATGGCAACGATGCGCGCCTACAACGAACGGCTGGCAGCAGGCGAAGGCATGGACACGGCGTACTGGTCCTGATCGATCTAGCATTGGCGGGTGGCGGCACCGGCGCGAATGCGAACCCGCCGTTTCTTATCTCGCGCGTCCTAGCCACCGGCGATCCAGTGATAATGCTTACGATAGCCCTTGTCCGCAAAAAGATATGCGTGCATACTATCGGCGATAACAGAGGAATCGGCGTTCGTGGAAATCCGCTGACGTTCGTGAAATTGAGAGGTGGCTTTAGGTTTGCGGATGTCTCTTGCAAGCTTGAGCGACCATCCTTTTTCCCGCGTTTGGCTGCCCACCCGGGCACCTTACGGCCCGATGTCCACACAACCATAAAGCGGGAGTTGGAAGATGGATCTTGGTCTAAAGGGTAAGAAAGTCATCATCGGTGGCGCGACGCGCGGCCTCAGCAAGGAAGCCGTGAAGCTCTTTGCGGCCGAAGGCTGCGACGTCGGCATGTTTTCCCGCAATGCCGAGGGCCTGGCCGAACTGGTGTCGGGCCTTTCGGGCAAGGGCGGCAAATACGCGACCCGCGATTTCGTGCTGGACGATCGCGATGAGTACAAGGCGATGCTGACCGGGCTTGCCGACGAGCTGGGCGGCTGTGACATCTTCGTCCATTCGATCAGCTCGTCCGGTGCGCAAGGCGCGCAGGACTGGGAAGAGAGCTTTCGCATCGACATGCTGGGCGCGGTCGATGCTGTCGAGGCGCTGGAGCCCTATCTCGAGAAATCGGGTGCGGGGTCGATTGTGATGATGTCAAGCACCGCGGCGATCGAAAACTTCCTGATCCCGCAGGCCTTCAACGCCATCAAGGCGGCGCTGATCACTTATGCTTCGCAGCTGTCGCAGGCGCTCGCACCCAAGGGCATCCGCGTCAACACGGTCTCGCCCGGCCCGATCACCTATCCGGGCGGCAATTGGGAAGGCGCCAAGGCCGTCATGCCCGAGCTTTACGACGGCATCGAGGCGCAGATTCCGATGGGGCGCTTCGGTGCACCCGACGATGTGGCGCCCGGCATCGTGTTTCTGGCCAGTCCTGCGGCCAAATATATCACCGGCACCAATCTGGTGATCGACGGGGGCTATACCAAGCGCGTCCAGTTCTGAACTGACGCGCTGCGCGGGTGCGCGTTCGCCGCCCGCCGACACACGAAGTTGGAGCACGATGATGGCGACCAAAGCCAAGCCTCGCTATGCCGGTATCCGGTTCAACGACCGGCCGATCAAGAACGTCATGGCCGATCCCGAAAGCCTGGAGCTGGAGCCGGGAGAGCGCACTGCGGACTATGAACGCAAGCCGGCCTTGAGGCTCGGCGCCCTCTATCCGAACATCGCTGATTATCGCGTTGTTCCAACGGGCCGCTTCATCGGCGAGGCGGACAAGAAGCTGGAAGAGGAGAAGCTGTGGAGCCGGACTTGGCTTCTGGCGGGATTTTCCTGCGATCTCAAGGAAAAGGGCGACTGGTTCAAATTCGACATTGGTCCGCAATCGCT
Source organism: Blastomonas sp. (assembly GCA_046291395.1). GTDB lineage: Bacteria > Pseudomonadota > Alphaproteobacteria > Sphingomonadales > Sphingomonadaceae > Blastomonas. Next base: position 153,801 of record JBKBTF010000001.1, read on the forward strand.
GATTATCGTCCGGTCCGGCCCGGACGAGGTCTCTGCCTTCTACAATGTCTGCAAGCATCGCGGCAACGAGCTGGTCCAGGATGATTTCGGCAAGGGCTTTGATTGCTTCACCTGCATCATCCATTCGTGGCGCTTCAACCTCAAGGGCAAGAATGTCCGGGTGACCGACCGGGAGAGTTTTGCCCCCGAGGTGCTGGATCAGGATCTCGATCTGACGCCGGTTCATGTGCGCGAATGGAACGGGCTGGTTTTCGTCAGCATGGCGCGCGAGCCGATTCCGTTCGAGGAGTATTACGGCGCCTTGATGCCGATGATGGAAAGCTATCGCATTGACGAGATGTATGTCGTCAAGGAGCTGACCGTCGAAATCCCGGCGAACTGGAAGACATTGATGACGGTCTTCAACGAGGCCTATCACGCGCATGCGACGCACCCGCAGGCCAAGCTGATGCTCGAAGATCATTTCTATCAGTACGATTTCTATCCGCACGGCCATAATCGCAATCTATTCCCGCTTGGCGTGGTGAGCGAGCGTTGGCCCGATACGAAATTCGTCAACGTCGCGCTTGCGTTCATGCTCGAGGAAGCGGGACTGAAGGCCTCGCGCTTTCGCGGGGATGCCAGTGGCGTGCGCCGCGCCATCCAGCAGGGCAAGCGTGATAACAAGCCGTTCGGGATCGATTACGATGGTTTTACCGACAACCAGATCAGCGATGACTGGAACCCGACGCTGTTTCCCAATGTCACGCTGAACATGCATCCGGAAGGCATATTGGTGATGCGCTTCCGGCCGCATCCGACCGATCCGGAAAAGGGCTTCTGGGACAATATCGTGCTGATGCGCCGTCTGGCCGACGGAAAGCGGCCACCTGCCTATATGGGTGTCGATGACGATGCCGATGTGACAGGCGGGACCCGTCCTGCGCGCGAGTTTTCCAGCATCGACAATCCACCGAGTAGCGAACTGCTCGTTCAGGACCTCGACAACATGGTGACGTTGCATCGCGGCATGAAAAGCAACGGCCTCAAGCATATCCTCCTGAGCGAACAGGAGCGGCGCATCCAGCAGTTCCTGGCGGAACTCGACCTGTACCTGACCGACAGCAAGGAAGGCCTCGCCGGACGGGCGATGGACGGAGAACCGAATTGACCGACATGACCAGCCTTGCAGATTTCCAGCTGTTCTCTCCCGAGAACCTGTCCTGCCCGCACAAGGCATGGCAGATGCTGCGCGAGAACGCGCCGGTCTATCCGATAACGGTGCCGGGCGCGCGCGTTCCCGTCTATGTCGTGACGGGGCGCGACGAGATCGAATTCATCGCGCGCAGCACCGACAAGTTCAGCAACAAGCCCGATGCCAGCATCTGGCGCTGGGGCGAGGAATTCGGCCCCGAGATCGCCGCGGCCTTCGCGGCATCGGGCCACAATGTCGTGCGCACGCTGCAATCGACCGATCCGCCGGATTCGCTGATGTATCGCAACGTGCTGACGCAGGTCATCGGCCCGGGCAGCGTCAAGAACTGGCGCGGGCGGATCGAGGACATCATCACCGGGTTGCTGGAGGCGATGCCTGTCGGAGAATCCGTCAACTTCGTCGAGGCATTCTCGGTACCGCTCCCGCTCAAGGTGATCTGCCTCATTTTGGGCATCCCCTATTCGGACGCGGACTTCTTCCGGTTCTATTCGGATGAATTCACCCATCTCGTCGATCCGACCCATCCGCTCGATCGTGCCCTTGTCGCGACCGATACCGTCCTCAAGGGCTATGACTATCTGACCGAGCGGATGCGCGAATGTCGCGAGACTCCATCCGACACCTTGCTCAGCGCCTTTGCCAATGCGGAGTATAACGGCCGGCCAACCACGCTGGACGAGGCGCTCTCGATGGCGCACGTCACGATCATTGCCGGCAACGAGACGACGCGCAACGCGCTGTCATCGGGCATGCTGACTCTGGCGCGCGACCCGGCGCTATGGGTGCGCATCAAGGCGGACAGGTCGCTGGTGAAGGACTTCTACACCGAAGTGCTGCGCCGCGATGCACCTGCCACCACCACGCCGCGTACAGTGCTCGAGGATGTCGAACTGGGCGGAGTCCAGTTGCGCAAGGGCGATTGCGTCTTCCTGATGTGGGGTTCCGCCAGCCATGCAGAAAAACACTTCGACGACCCGCTGACATTCGATCTCGACCGCAAGAACAAGTCGGCGCATTGCACGTTCGGAATGGGCATACACCACTGCGCAGGCAGCGCACTGGCGCGCGAGGAGCTCGATCAGGCCTTCAACGCGATCCTCGACCGGTTCGACAGCGTCGAGCTGGCGGTTCCGGCCGACCAGGTCACCTACGACCCGGTGTTCGGATTCCATGCGCTGAGCGATGTGCCGGTGATTTTTCGCCGTTAGGTTGGATCGACATTCAGAGTAGCCAGATCAAGGCAGCGGCGAGGTGTACGAATAGGAGAGGGTCCTGAAATAGACCACCCTTGGGCGTATGCCGGACAAAATAACCCTGTTGTTGGAGAGACCATGCAGAATGACGATCCCGCGCTGAATTGCGACCTTCTGGTCATCGGTCTCGGCATCACTGGCGCTGCCGCGGCGCTGGAGGCCCGCGCGCGTGGCGCGGATGTTCTCGTGCTCGAGCGCGCGACGGCAGGCGGCGGTACGAGTGCGCTCTCAGATGGCGTGATTTATCTGGGAGGTGGCACCCGACTGCAGCGGGACCTGGGAGTCCAGGACGATCCTGAATCGCTCTACGCCTTTCTCAACGCGATCGCGGATGTCCCTGAAAAGGATATACTGCGCAAGTTCTGCGATGGAAATCCGGAGCATTTCGATTGGCTGGAGGCGCAGGGCGTTCCGTTCGCCCGTATTCTTTACACCGACAAACATCTCTGCCCCTCGGGTGGAGAGGGTCTGTACAGCACCGGCAACGAAAAAGTCTGGCCGTACCGCAACATCGCGCGCCCGGCGCTTCGCGGGCATCTCGTCACCGGCCCGGCGCGCAACTGTGGACTCAAGTTAATGGAAGTTCTTCTGCAGCGATGCAAAGACGTAGGTGTTCGCATTTTGGGGGACTCGCGCGTGACGCGGCTGGTTCAGGACGACACCGGCCGCGTGACCGGGGCGGCTTTCCGACGCGATGGCAAGGATTGCGTCGCGCACGCCATCCAGGGTGTGGTTATCGCCACGGGCGGCTATCAGATGAACCGCGAAATGATTGCGGCCCACAACCCATGGACGACCGAGAATGCCGAACCGATCGGAACCGATTACAGCGACGGATCGGGCATCGAGATCGCGACATCGATCGGCGCGGACGTCGCTGCGATGGACGCCATCCACGCGACAGCGGCCTTTTATCCGCCTGCCCAACTTATTAAGGGGATCGTCGTCAACCGTGACGGCAAGCGCTTCGTGGCCGAAGACAGTTATCACGGGCGGACGGCGGCATTTATCTTCGAGCAGCCCGGCCAACAGGCGTATCTAATCGTGGATTCCGAAACGTTCGCATACCCTGAACTGGCGGAGTTCTTCGGCATAGAACTCGTCGACGGGTGGAGTTCAGTGGCCGAAATGGAACGCGACCTAGCGATGCCGGAAGGTGCTCTCAAAGCAACTATGTCAGCGTACAACGGTTTTGCCGCAAAGGGCGAAGACCCTGAATTTGGCAAATATCCCGACTGGCTACAACCACTGGACAAGGCACCATACGCGGCATTTAATCTTTCAGTCGGCAAGACGAAATTCTTTTTTCACAGCCTTGGTGGACTCAAGGTCGATGCTGACGCCCGCGTGATCGGGAGCAACGGGTCGCCAATCGCCGGCCTCTACGCCGCAGGCAGTTGCGCGGCCGGGATGGTCCGTACTCCGAAGGGCTACGGAAGCGGGATGACGCTCGCCAACGGATCGTTCTTCGGCCGTGTCGCGGCACAACACGCAGTGGGGCAAGAGTCGCGACCGAGAGTCAACTTCACGAGGACGCCGGAAGAGCCTGATCGCGCTCTTCCGCGATCTCATCACAAAACGACTCGAGCTAGCGACTGAACTGGGGCTGAAGGGACTGAAGGTCGTGGTCGGCGACGCGACGCGCGGTATCAGCCGTGCAACGACCGAACTATTTGCGGCTGAGGGCGCAGATCTGGCGCTGTTTTCGCGTAGCTGCGACGCACTGGAGGATCTCCAAAGGGGAACTCGCGCCACACGGCGGCAGGATCGTGACGCAGGAATACGTGCTGGAGGACCGCGATGGCTACTTCGGCCAATAGGCTCCGCCATCCCGCGTCAGCCGGTTCGTTCAATCCTGAAAATGCACTTTTGCCAAAGTAGTGCTAAGCTGGGCCCAGGTTTCGGTTGCGGTGCAGCCGGACCTGAGGCCCGGTCAGCCCACCAGCGCCGGATCGGCCAGCGCCGCTCCGATTGCGCGGACGAAGCGGGCAGCATCGGCGCCATTGATGACGCGATGATCGTAGCTGAGCGACAGAGGCAGCATCTTGCGCCAGGCGATCGAACCGTCTGCGGCAGGGGCCGGGCGCAGCTGGATCGCGGTCGATCCCAGTATTGCCACGTCGGGCGCATTGACGATCGGGGTAAACGCGGTTCCGCCGATGTGCCCGATCGAACTGATCGACATCGAGCTGCCCATCATCTCCTGCATGGCGAGCCCCTTCGTCCGCGCCTTTTCGGCAATGGCCGACAGTTCCCCGGCGATTGTCGCAAGGTCCTTGCGGTCGCAATCGCGCAGCACCGGCACCAGAAGGCCGCCCGGCGTGTCGACGGCAACGCCGATGTGAACGAACTTCTTGTAGACCAGCGACTGGCCGTCGGCCGACAAGGAAGCATTGAACTGGGGGAACTGCGCCAGCACCCGCGCCAGCGCCTTGATCAGGAATACGACGGGGGTGAGCTTGACATTTTGGTCCCGGCTGAGCGTATGGCGGCGGTCTTCCGCATCGGTGACGTCGACCTCGTCGTGGTGTGTCACATGCGGGATCGCGACCCAGTTGCGGCTGAGGAATGCTCCGGTCAGCTTCTGGATGCGCGAGAGCGGCTTGACCTCGACCTCCCCGAACTCGCTGAAGTCGATGTCCGGGAACGGCGGCAGGGCCGCGATCCTGTCGGAGACGCTTGTCGCCATCAGGAAATTTCCCCCAGCACGGTGCCGACGGGATAGGTTTCGCCCACATCCTTGAGGATCCTGAGCGTACCCGAGCAGGGTGCCTCGACCTCCTGCGTCGATTTGTCGCTCTCCAGCGCGTATAGGGGGTCACCCTCGGTCACCGTACCGCCATCGGCAACAAGCCACTCGGCGAGCGTGCCCTCGTTCATTGAAAAGCCAAGCTTGGGCAGCACCACTTCAGTCGCCATTTTGCCATTCCTTACAAGTGCCGGCCAGGGACCGGGTTCCATCGATATCCGCAGCAGCCGATCGGCTTGCGAACTCAATCCGCAGATGGCCGATCGGAACCCTCCTGGGGCGCGCAAGTTCATGCAATATGCTAGCGTACCTTATCCGTCAACCGTGGCAGTGATGCTCGCGTGTCGGCAAAAGGTGCATATGCGTACTTTATTCCTTGACCCTCCAGATGAGTAAAGTTAGCAAGCGTACGACTGGGTATCGACGCGTTTGTCGCCGGTACCGACAGAAGCAGATATTCAGGAGAAGACGATGAGCTTGCTGCAAGGGCGGACCGCAATTGTGACCGGTGCCGGACGCGGTCTGGGTCGTACGCACGCGCTGATGTTGGCCAGACACGGTGCCAATGTGATTGTGAACGACCTGGGTGCATCCAGCACGGGTGAAGGCACCGATCAGTCCCCGGCGCAGGAAGTGGTTGCCGAGATCGAAAAGATGGGCGGCAGGGCCGCTGTCAACACGTCAGACGTCACGGACTGGAAGTCCGCTGCGCAGATGATCGAGCAGGCGGTCGATACCTTCGGAGATCTCCATATCCTTGTGAACAACGCGGGTATCCTGCGGGATCGCATGCTCGTCAACATGACCGAAGACGAATGGGACAGCGTCACCAAGGTCCATCTCAAGGGAACCTTCGCGCCGTTGCACCATGCCGCCAATCATTGGCGGGCGCAGCACAAGGCCGGTCATATCGAGGACCGCAGCGTCATCAACACCACGTCGCACAGCGCCCTGTTCGCCAATGTCGGCCAGACAAACTATGCGGCGGCCAAGGCGGGCATCGCGACGATGACGATCATCGCCGCGCGCGAGCTTCAACGCTATGCCGTGCGCCTCAACGCGATCGCTCCGCGTGCCCAGACGCGCATGACCGAAGGTCTGCGCGAGCTGACCGAGGAGCAGGAACGCCGCCGTGCGCCCGACTGGACATCTTCGCTGGTCGCATATCTCGGCAGCGAACAATCGGCACCCATTAGTGGGCGCGTGTTCGAAACATGGGGCTATGGCTATTCGGTGATCGAAAGCTGGCAGCACGGCCCACAGATGGAGGCATCGCTCGACCCCACCGAACTCGACGCCGGCGTCAAGAAGATCGTAGGCGATGCCCGCAAGAATGCCGGCATCGACCGCGGACAGGAGCTCGACCCCTGAGCCCGGTGTGCATCATGCGCGTCCCCAAGGAATTTGATCCCGACTGGTTCGCCGAGTATCTGGCGGACCGATCGGGTCACCCGGTCGATGTTGCCGAGTTCACGCGCTTTACACGCGGTACGTCACGCCAGACCTGGTTCGCACGCTATAGCGACGATAGCGGTGAACATCGCATGACCCTGCGCGCCGACCATCCGGCAGGGGCGGGTGATCCCACCCCGCTCGACCGCGAATACGAATGCTACCGGGCACTGGGCAAGACCGATATCCCGCATGCCCGCGCGCTGTTCTGGGAAGACGACCCAGCCAAGACACCGCGCCCGTTCTATACCCGTGAACTTGTCGAAGGCTCATGGCAGGTGCCGGGTTTCGGCCAAGACGGCGATGCGGCAAAGCGGGCGCAACTCGAGGCCTCGCGCGAGCATATGCGCGCGCTGGCGCAGGTTCACGATGCCGATTGGCGGGCTGCGGGATTTGGCGAGTTATATGGCGCGCCTGCCGACGAAGCCGATGCAGCGCCGTTCTATCTAGATTTGTTGATGCGCCGGTTCGACGCGTTCGGCGGTGAACCGCAACCCTTGATGTTCGAGGCTCTGGCGCATCTGCGTGCCCATGCACCGAAGGCCGCCAGGATCAGCCTGTGCAAGGGCACGAACGGATTGGGGGAGGAAGTCTTTCGCGAAGGACGCATCGTGGCGCTGAGCGACTGGGAGGAATCGGTCATAGGTGATCCGGCAAGCGACCTTGCGATGGTGCAGGGCTTTACCGAACCCATCGCGATCGACGGCGAAACGGTCTGGAACCTGGAGCTGGCGGTCGGATACTATAACACTCTGGCCCGCATTCCGGTGACGATGGACAATGTCCGCTATTACCAGCTGGCACGGCTTTTCGGGCGCATGGTGATGTTCGCCTTCACCTCGACCGTCGTGCGCAACAGCCCCGATGCCACAGTGCGGCAAAGCTGGACCACCGCCGAACCGCAGCACGTCGTTCGGCGCGTGATGGCGCACGCGCTGGGTCTGGGGCCGGCTGCCGACCCGCAGCTGTTCGAGGAAATGAACGAGTCGATCGAGATGTTCGACACGCGCAAGGAGGCAGGATCATGATTCATCCGACCTGTCTGGAAGTGCTGTCGACCGTCCAGTCGGCCTTCACGCGCGAGATCATTCCGCGCCTCACCGATGTCGATGCGCGCAGCACTGCCGCCACCATCGAGCATCTGCTGCGCCATATCGCGTTGCGGATCGAGCACGAGGGCCAGATTCTCACGACCGACATCGCCCGGCTGTGCGACCTCCTGAAAGAAGCGGCACAGTGGCAACAGGCCCGTGGGACCGATCCGTCGCCATTGCGCGATCTGCTCGCGGCCGAGGCACGCGAGGGTGCGGGTTATCGCAATCTCGATCAACTGGGCGCGGCAGCGCTGCGCCTTCGGGCAGCGCTGGTCGATGTGCAGCGCCAGCTCATGGCGGTGGAGGGCGACGACATTTCCCACGCGCTGCACGCCAGGATGCGCGACTATATTGCGCTGCAACTGACCGACGAGGCAAAGCTGATCGACCCGGCATTTACCGGCAGGGGGCCGCGCCGCTGATCTGCGGCACGGCGATGTGCGATACCGCTACAGCTCGCTCGGGACCCCGAAATATTCCTGATAGCGCCCGAAATACGGCCGCTCCTGAGCGATCCGCTCGCGATCGCCCACGTCATAGCTGTGCGGCTTGCGCTGCGACTGCGGATTTTCGGCGAAATGGTCGCGAATTGCCTCTCGGCCGGCCGTGCCCAGAGTGATCCCAATCTGTGCATAGGTGTTCTCCAGCGCAGCCAGCGGGTCGTCCAGAAGCTCGTCATAGCGAATATTGGCCAGTCGCCCGCGCGGAATGGTGCCGTTTTCGATCTCGTCGATCGGCTTGCTCAACCGTTCGGCGCTGGCTCGGGGGTCCGTCATGAAATCGAACACCCCGGAAGGCGGTAGCACATCGCTGCGCGCCCAGATGAAATTGCCGATCATGTTGACCGCCGACGACATTGCCCGGATTGGATCGCGATGCGGCCAGATCAGGCGCACACCCTCGAACACCTCGACGACAAGCGGCAAATAGGCTGTCGCATCGGGGGACTTCACCACCCAGCGCCCGCCGGGCCGCTGCCATTGACACAGCTTCATCACCCGCTTGGCATAGGCCAGCGAACGACGGCGGTGATCATCGGTGATGGTCGCGTTGTAGCTGGGCGTCAGGCCGATCAGGTTAAGCCAGGCTGGGCACTGGAAGCTCATCGATTCGGCAAGGATGGTCTCGATCGGCTCGTCGCCGCCCCAATCATGGATCCGATCGAGCTCGGGAGCGACGCCGCACCATAAGGCAAAATGCCCATCGGCCTTTGCGATGCGATGGGCAATGTCGTCATCGCCGTAGGGAAACATCGCTTCCCATGTCATCAAGGTGCGGTTTTCCGGGTCCAGCCCGAGCAGCTTTTGCAGGATGGACGTGCCCGTGCGCCCTTGTCCGACGATGAAGACCGGACGATCGATATGTTCGTCCTCGATTTCGGGATGTTCACGATACGCCTTCTCGACCCGAAGGCGCCCTTCGAGCAGCCTTAGAACATCGGCGCGCGCCAGCAGCCGGCCGGTGGTGTTGAGATTGGCTTCGTGGTTCAGACTGCGGATCAAGACCTCGAACGGTTCGCGCCAGTCGTTGCTGCCAAAGTCCGACAGTCCGGTGTTCGCGGTGGCAGTCTCGATCATCTCGACCGGATCGAGCGGAACGAGCCCATCCAGATCGAGTGCCCTGGTCAATCCGTTGAGCCGTTCAACCCATTCCGGTCGCTTTGGCGGCGTCCATTCCGCACGACGGCCCTGCTCGATTGTTGCTGGCTTTGGCACTTTCATGTCTCCCCTTTTGGCATCATTCGCCATGAAGCTTTATGACGCCGCGGTGGCGGGTGGCGATCTGGCGGCGGCGTTCATCGGCGTCGATACGGGCCGTATCGGACGGCAGATGTGCCGCAATCTCGTCGAACCTGACCGTGCGTGTTCGTGGTATTGGCGCGCCGCTCGCGCGATAGTTGCGAAACACGACGGTGCCCTGGAACCGGCCGGTCGTATCCAGCCAGTTCTGGATACCCGGATCGCGATGCGCGACGACGATACGCAGCGCGCCATCGGCATCCGCCACCGCGTGATGCATGCTGATCGAACTGTTGTGGTACATGTAGTTCAGCGACCGCGACCACACGTCGCCCAGCTGGAAGGACCAGTAGGCGCCGTCGGGGACTTGATCGAGCTCGAGGATCAAAGCTTCGTCCTCGGCCAGGTTGAACACCGCCATTGCGTAGTTGGACGTGGGGCTGCCCACCGTGCTGGTGATCGTGCCCGGCAGGAAGCTCAAACGGTTAAAGCCCGAATCGCTGGCATTCGCGCCCCCGACCCTTGTCCGGGTCTCGCCGCCATCCTCGTCGGTGGCCGCATTGCCGCGATACCACTCATAGAGGTTCATGGTGAAGTCGCGGATGCAGTATTTCATGAAGGCGGTGGCGCGGTCTATCCGCTCAGCCATGGTTGCCTCGTCGAATTCGTCCGCATCGTAATGATTGTCGGGAAGGGGCGACACCCGTTCGATAGCAAGGCTTGCAGGCGTCTGGTTCCAGTCGCCGGTCGCGCGCCGGAACAAAACGAAATTGTACCCGCTGTCGGGCGCCAGCTTCATCCAGTTGCCGGGTTGTTCGCGGGCGCTGACGGCAATCTCATAAGATCCGTCGGGCGCGATCTCGAAATCGGCGAAATCGTAATTGCCGACCACGTCGGATTCGGGATGGCCCGAAAGATGCGCGATCACTTGGCCCAGAATGAGCACCGAATCGTTGAAATTTCCAGTGATGCGATAGTCCTGGCTGCCATCGAGAAAGCAAACGCCATAGAAGAAATCGGGTCCGTTCTGGCCCAGCGTGTACATGTCTGTCTGCCAGGCGGTGTTGACGAACACGCGCGGGTGCAACCGGCGCGGTGCGACGGCGAAGTTGTAGGCCATGGCCAGCACTTCCATCATTACGTGGTACGCGCGCGCCCGGCTTTGCCCGAAGCGCACGAAGCGTTCTGAACCCGTCATCCAGGCCAGCACCTCGTTCTGCGCGTCATGAAAATTCCGCCATGCCTGTGCCAGCACGTGCGAGGTCATGTCACCTTCAGCCATCTCCGTCTCCCGTTGCCGACGCCCGCGTGCGGGCCGGCCCTGCAGCTTTTTTGCGAAACTGCCGTTCATTGATGCGACAAGCGATTGCCTTTGGACGTAAACATGCGCATTACAGTCGTACGCTAGTATATGAATAGGAGAGTGGGTCTTGAGTCAATATATTGTTGTGGCTGGAGCGGGCGGTGTCGGAAGCTGTGTCGTTGCCATGCTGCGGTCTGCCGGACATGCGGTCATCGCCACCGTTCTGAACGACGATGAAGAGCGTGCCGTGATCGCTCAGGACCCGGATGTAGAGTGTCTTCGCCTCGACCTTTCCGATGCGGACGGCGTGCTCATTGCATTGAAGCAGCGGATTGAATCGCTGGACCGGTTGGACGGCATCGCTGTCTGTGGCGCCGTCGCACCCTTCGGTCCGCTGGAGACGGCGCCGCTGTCGATGGCGCGCCGCACCTTCGAAATCAATGTGCTGTCCGATCTGGCGATCTTCCAGGCGGGGCTGCCTGCGCTGCGCAAGACCGGTGGTCGGCTGACGATGGTTTCCTCCATGGCGGGCAAGGCCTCGATGCCGTTTGTCGGTGCCTACAGCGCATCGAAATTCGCGCTGGAGGGGCTGGCAGATGCCATGCGGCGCGAGGTCAGCGCGCAGGGTGTCAGCATTTCGCTAGTGTTGCCAGGCGGCATCAAGACGCCAATGGTCGAAAACCAGTTGCGCGACAATGCCGCTGCGATCGCGCGGTTGACGCCGGAAGAAGACGGCCTGTACGGCGCACTGTATCGGGGTTTCCAGACTGCGGCGCAGCAGAGCCATACCGGTGGCGCGTCCGAGCCCGAAGCGGTGGCTGAAGCCGTCGTGACGGCCCTGACCGGTCCGGACCCCAAGCCGCGATACATCGTCGGCGAAGATGCCAAGCAGCTTATCGATACAGCCGATGCGATGGCCGACGAAGAGCTTGACGCGATGTTCTCGCAGATGTTTGTCGGCTGACCGATCAGCAGTTGCGCCACACGGGGGCGCGCTTTTCGACGAAAGCGCGCTTCCCTTCGGTCGCATCTTCGCTGTCCATGACTGTCCGGGCAATATCGAAGCGGTCGGCGGCGAGCGATTCCGACAGCGGCATGGTCAGAGCTTCGGCGGCAACCAGGCGGTTGCAGCGTATCGCGATCGGGGCGCAGGCGGCGATCTGCCGTGCCCAGTCCATCGCCCGTTCGATCAGCTTTTCAGGCGGCGTCACCTCGTTCACAAAACCGAGCCTTTCGCCTTCCTCGGCCGCCACTTTGCGGCCGGTGAGCAGGATCGAAGCGGCGCGCTTCTCGCCGATTGCTCGCGGCAGGCGTTGCAGGCCGCCGCCGAGCGGAGACCACCCGACCTTGGGTTCGGGAAGCGCAAAGACCGCCTCTGTCGACGCGAGGATCATGTCGCAGGCCAGCGCCAGTTCGAAGCCGCCGCCCATGCAGATGCCGTTGACCGCCGCGATGATCGGCAAGGGGTAATGGCTGCGCAGGGTCAGCCCGGCAAAGCCGCCCTCGGCGATTTCCATGACACCCGTTTCCAGATTGTCCTTCAGGTCGTACCCGGTGCAAAATGCGCGTCCAGCCCCGGTGATGATCAGGCAGCGCAGCGCGGTGTCCGCCGCCAGGGTATCGAACACGTGCTGCAGTTCATGATGCGCTGCCGGATGCAGCGCATTCAATGTTTCGGCGCGCGCAAGGGTAACCATGGCGATCGGCCCATGCACCTCGACGCTGGAGTATTGCAGGGTTTCAGGCAGCATCGTCGGTTTCCTCAAAACGTGATCATGCGCGCAACCAGCGCTTGGCGACGGTCTTGATTCAATCCTGCCATATCTTGCAGATAGGCATCGATGCTGCCCCAACCTTCAAGAATGACGTCGTCAGACGCCTGCAGCAGACTGGCGCGCGCGCCGAGCAACAGGCGGGTGGCGCCCGGCGTTCTGGCCTCCAGCCTCGCGATGTGCTCCCGCTCCTGGAAACGGGCGCAGGCGGCTTCAAAACACGCGTTGGTCATCAGATAGTCGGCCAGCACATCTTCTTCGCGAATACCCAAAGCGCGCAGCAGCATGGCGATGATGAAGCCGGTCCGGTCCTTGCCCGCGGCGCAGTGCACCAGCAGGGCCTGGTCACCCGCCTCCAGCGCGGCGACCGACTCCTGCAGCGCCGCGGCAAGGTCCATCGGGAAGGCGCGGTAGACCGCGATCAACTCGGCTTCCAGATCTTCAAGGGAGAGCGGCGGCCCCTGGATCAGTGTCGCCAGATTGGCCGCAGCCGCGCAGCGGGCGCCCGTCCAGATCGATGGCGACTGGCTGTGCCAGCGGCTGGGGTGGGCTCGGCACTCGGCTTCGCTGCGCAGATCGACCACCCGCCCGATGCCCAGCGGAGCCAGCATCGCGCCGTCATCAGCGGTCAGTTCTTCCAGGCCTGAGGAGCGGTAAAGCACTCCTGGTTTCAGCTGCCCTGCAGACGGCGTGCGCCAATACGCGACCTTGCGGAAATTGTGTGTGCCGGCGAGCGGAACGAACCGCAAGTCGGGCGTGGGAGAGTCTGTCGTTCGGGTCATGTCGGCCATTCGTATGTCTAGATACCAAGCAAGAGGCAGTGCACGCACTGGGGCGTTGCCGGACGGGATGTTCTGACGACTCTCCCGCTTGCGGGAGATCATACGCTATGTTACGGCTTCGCATCACAAGAGGCAACAAGGCTTCGCTCGGGCAGTTCTCGCGCGCCGACTGGCGGCATCGCAAGGCGGCTTTCGGGTAATCGGGAGAGCATCCGTGTCGATCCGCGCCGACATCGTTTTTCGGCCTTTCCGGTCACCGAAGCTCGACCTCGGCAATCGCCTCGTCATGGCGCCGATGACGCGCGCCCGCGCTCCGGGCGGAGTGCCCGGTGACGACATCGCGGCCTATTATGCAAGCCGTGCGGCAGCAGGCGTGGCACTGATCGTCACCGAAGGGACATGGATCGATCACCCCGCAGCCTCGAATGAGGAAAATGTCCCCCGTTTCCACGGCGCAGACGCGCTGGCCGGATGGCGCAAGGTTGTCGACGCAGTGCATGGTGCCGGCGGAAAAATCGCGCCACAGCTATGGCATGTGGGCCTGTCGCAGAAGTCCGATCTCGAGAACCTGTACTCGAGCCATTTCGAGCGCAATGCCCCGCCCTTGACGCCTTCTGGATATCTTGCGGCAGGCAACAAGGTGGCCGAGCCTTCGGAACCGGCGGATATCAAGGCGGCCATACGCGCCTATGGCGATGCTGCCCGGACCGCGCGCGAACTGGGCTTCGATGCGTTGGAACTGCACGGTGCGCATGGCTACGCGATCGATCAGTTCTTCTGGCACGAGACCAATCACCGCGCCGACGAGTGGGGAGGGCGTACCCTGGCCGAGCGCGCCCGTTTCGGCGTGGAGGTGGTCCGCGCCTGCCGGGATGGCGCGGGCGCGGATTTTCCGATCATCTTCCGGTTTTCGCAGTGGAAGCTGCAGGATTTTGACGCCCGGCTGGCAGACACTCCGGAGGAACTGGGCTCCCTGCTCGGCGCTCTGTCGCAGGCCGGGGTCGATATTTTCCACGCTTCGCAGCGGCGTTTCTGGGAGCCGGCATTCTGCGGATCCGATCTCAATCTTGCTGGCTGGGCGCAGAAGCTGACCGGCAAGCCGGCGATTTCGGTCGGCTCGGTCGGGCTTTCGACCGATCTGCTCGACGCCCTGGTCGACGGCAAGGATGCCGAGGTCACCGATGTCGAAAGGCTGGTGCAGCGCATGGAGGCAAATGAGTTCGATCTGATCGCCGTCGGGCGGGCGCTGATCGCCGATCCGGACTGGCCGGTGAAGCTGCGCGAAGCCCGGCTGGAGGCCGCAACACCCTACACCAAGCAGGCACTTCTCTCGCTCGCCTGAGGGGAGCCACGATCAAGGACCAACCGATACATGACCAAGACAATCATCAGCTGCGCGATCACGGGGTCGATTCACACGCCGTCGATGTCTCCGTATCTCCCCATCACGCCGGAGCAGATCGCCGAAAGCGCGCTGGGTGCGGCACAAGCTGGCGCGGCGATCGTCCATCTGCATGCCCGCGATCCGGAAAACGGCAAGCCCGTGCATACGCCTGAGGATTTCGAGCCCTTTCTGAAGGTCATCAAGCAGGGTTCGAACGTGGTGATCAACATCACCACCGGCGCATCGCCCTATATGCCGGTCGATTACCGGGTGAAGCCCGCCGAAGTGTGGCAGCCCGAAGTCGCCAGCCTGAACATGGGATCGATGAATTTCGGCCTGTTCCCGATGCTGAAGCGGCAGAAGGAGTTCAAGTACGACTGGGAGCCTGAAATGCTCGAGGCGAGCCACGATCTGGTCTTCCGCAACAGCTTCAAGGATATCCGTTACGCGCTTGCGACGCTCGACAAGACGAACACCCGCTACGAGTTCGAGTGCTACGACACCAGCCACCTCTATAACCTCCATTATCTGTGGCAGGAGGGGCTGGTGAAGGCGCCGCTGTTCATCCAGACCTGCTTTGGCCTGCTGGGAGGCATCGGCGCACATCCAGACGATGTCATGCACATGAAACGCACCGCGGACCGACTGTTCGGCGATGCGTATCGCTGGTCGGTCCTGGCAGCGGGCGCCAACCAGATGCGGGTCGCAGCGATGGCCGCCAGCATGGGCGGGCATGTACGGGTGGGGCTGGAGGACAGCCTCTGGCTCGGCAAAGGGCAGTTGGCCGAGACCAACGCGCAGCAGGTGACTAGGGTGCGTCAGATCATCGAAGGCCTCGGCGGAGAAATCGCAACGCCTGACGAGGCGCGCGAAATCCTCTCACTCAAGGGCGGCGACAGGGTGGCCTTTTGACGGTTCGATTTAGGGAGAATGGGCAATGAAGACCATCATATTCGGCGCGACCGGCTATGTCGGGCTCCATGTCGCCAGGCACCTGGCGACGCAAGGTCATGACGTTCACGGCTTTGCCCGCAGCGATACCGCTGCTGTGCAGCTGCGCAATCGCGGAATCACCCCGGTGATCGGCGATCTGGCTGACGATGCGTCCATTCCGGCGATGATCGCGGATTTCGATGCGGTCATCTGGGCCGCGCAACTGATGCTGGAGGATGAGGAGCGGGTGACGCGGATCATGCTCGATGCGATGGCGGGCCCAAGGGAGGGAAAAGGGCGCTGCTTCGTCTTCACCAGCGGTACCAGCCTGATGTCGATCTCCACCGGTGGCGATTGGGACGAGCGCAGCTTTGCCGAAGACGAACCTTTCACCCCGCGCCGCCAGATCGCTCCCAGGCTGGACATCGAAAAACTGGTCCGCGACGCTGCCAATCGGGGCATCCGTTCCATGGTCATCCGACCCCCGCTCATCTGGGGGAACGGCGGCTGCCGGATGATTGCCGATTTCTATCATTCGGCGCAGCTGACGGGCGCCGTCTGCCATATCGGCCGCGGCCTCAACGTCTATTCGAATGTGCATGTCGACGATCTGGCCGAACTCTACCGGCTGGCGCTGGACAAGGGCCGTGCAGGGGCGCTGTACTTCGCGGTCTCGGGCGAAGTTTCCTATGGCGTCATGGCCATGGTGATCGCAGGCGAACTGGGCGTGCCCACCCGCAGCGTCACCGTGGAGGAGGGGTGCGAGATCTGGGACCGTTTCATGGCCCGGATTGTGCTGCCATCCTGCAGCCGCCAGCGCAGCCCAAGGGCGCGGGAGGAACTGGGCTGGGCACCCCGCGAGGACCGGCTCGACATTCTGTCCGAATGTCGCAATCCGGCCTATACACAGCAGGGTGAGCGCAAGCTGCCTTCCTGGGTGCGGGGGCAAAGCGCATGAGCGCGTCATCGCCATTCGACATTCCGGCACATGTCCCGGCCCATCTTGTCTGCGACTTCGACTATCTGCGCGAGGTGGAGGGCGAAGAGCTCTGGCATTGGTGGGCACGGCTGCACGAGGGGCCGGAGATATTCTACACGCCGCATAACGGCGGACACTGGGTGCTGACCCGCCATGCCGCCATTGCCGAGGTGCTGGCCGATTACACGCGGTTTTCCTCACGCCACCAGACCGTGCCGGTCGCCGGCAAGCCGTTTTCGCTGCCCCCGATCGAGATCGACCCGCCATTGCACGGCGAGTTCCGCCGTCTCATCGCGCCATGGTTCACCCCCAAGGCGATGGCCGGCATGGAGAGCGATGCGCAGGCGCTGTGCATCGAACTGATCGAGAATTTCCGCCATCGCGGGCATTGCGAATTCATCTCCGAATTCGCTCTGGTCATGCCCATCGGCATATTCCTGAAGCTTGTCGACCTGCCCTCGGGCGATCGTCTGCCGCTGCTCGACATCGCCGAAAAGATGGTGCGCGGGGACGAGGAGACACAGGCGCAGGGCTTTGCCGAAGCCTTCGCCTATCTCGACGAGAAGCTGGAAGAGCGCCGTCGCCGGCCCGGCAACGACATGCTGAGCGCGATCGTGACGGGCACGATCGAGAATGGCCGGCTGCTGACCGCCGAAGAGGCGCGGCTGATGGGCGCGCTGCTGCTGGCGGGCGGGCTGGACACGGTGGCGGGCATGATCAGCTTCATCACGTATCACCTTGCCGAGCATGACGACCATCGACGCCTGCTGGCCCGCGAACCCGAGCGCATCCATTCGGCCACAGAAGAGCTGATGCGTCGGCACCAGATCGCCAACATCGCGCGCGAGGTGGTATCCGATATCGACTATCAGGGGGTAGCAATGAGGAAGGGGGACATGATCTTGACCCCGACCAGCATGGCATCGATTGACAATCGCGAATATGACGACCCTTTCACGGTCGATTTCGGCCGGTCCAACAAGCGCAGCTTGGTGTTCGGCAACGGCCCGCACCAGTGTATCGGCGCGTTTCTCGCAAGAACCGAGATTCGCGTCTTCCTGCGCGAATGGCTGGCCAGGATACCCGAGTTCAAGGTCGCGAGCGGACGGGCGCCGCAGGTGTTCTCGGGGCGCGCAAATGCTATGCGGTCGCTGCAGCTGGAATGGGAGATATCATGAGTTCCGAGACCTGCAGTACCGCGGCTGCCGACGGCGCGGAAAACCGCCCGCGTGAAGTGATTTGCGATCATACCGGAATAGCGTTTCCGGACCGCTTTGACGCACTGCGCCAGGGCGGGGCCGCGATGCTCACCGCTCTGTTCCATGCGCTGGGCACGCTGGAGACCGGTAACCGGATCGAGCGTATCACCCGCTGGGAGGAATTCATCGGCGGCGGCATGGGGCGCAAGATCGTGATCGATGTCGATTATGCGCAGCCCACCGACAGACCGCGTCGGCTGTTCGCCAAGTTCACGCGCGAGCCGGGCGATCCGCTGCAGCACCTGTTCTCGCCCGTCATGAACCCTGAGGTGCGCTTCGCCCTGCTCTCGCGCCGGTCGGATTTTCCGCTGAACGTGCCGGAATGCATGTTCGCAGGCTATAGCGCGGATGACCTGACCGGGCTGCTGATAACCAGCCGGGTGCCCTATGGCGAAAACGGCGTGTTGCCTGCCATGGAAAAGGCAGTCGATCATGAATATGATGACCTGCTGCCGGTATACGAGGCGCAGACGGGAGCGATCGCGAAGCTGGCAGGGTTTCACCGCTCGGGCGGTTTTGGGGGCATGGTGGAAGAGGCATTCCCGCTGGATCGCGCCAGCGAGGCGCTGCTTAGCGTCATTCCCTTCGATCGCGATGGTTTGCTCGCTAAGCTGGAGACGCTGCGTGATTTTGCCGCAAAAGCGCCGCAGCTTCTGCCCGAGGGGCTGGCAGAGCCGGGCTTTCTGGCCGAGTTTTCCGAAGGTGCCTTGATGGTGCTCGAAAAGGAGCGCACCATATGGCAGGCGATCTATGCGCATGACGATGCGATCGCGCTGATCCACTGGAACATGAACCCCGACAATGCCTGGTTCTGGCGCGACAATACCGGCACGATGCACTCCGGCCAGCTCGATTGGGGCGGGGTGGGGCAGGGCAATCTCGCCCAATCCTATTACGGGATGTACTGCGCTGCCGAAACCGGCTTCATCGCGCGCCACGATGCGCATCTGCAAAAGCTGCTGCTGCGCGACTATGCCGCGCAGGGCGGGCCGGCGGTTGATCCTGTGCGTTTCGACCGTGACGTTTCGCTCGCCATCGCGGTGCTGGGCTCGGCTTGGATGCTCGACGCGCCGTCGCTGATCGCGGGCGATATTGCCGATTACGCGACATTGAGCGGACGCGATGATCCGCGCCTGCGGTCGCAATTCATCCCGCGCGCCCAGTTGCAGCTGATGCAGCTGTTCCTGTCCGAATGGCGGCGCAAGCGGATAGGGGACATCGTCGCCGCGCTCTAGGCGAAGGCGTGCGACGCCCAGGTCTCGTTGAAATGCTCGGTGACCGGGGATGCGCCGGCAAAATGGGTCAGCGCATGTTCGATCTTCGGCGGCACCACGAAGCGTGCCGGATCGAACCGCGGGTTGAGCAGGGTGCCGAGGCGCGGGAGGATGAAGCGGTTCTGCCGCCGTTTCAAGGCGCGGTGCCGCCGCTGCGATTCCTTGCGCTCGCTCTCGCTCAGCCCTTCCTGCCATTGCCTGAGGACCACGTCGATCGCCCGGTCGAAGAAGCCGCCGATATGCCTGAAGGAATGCGCCAGGCCGGCAATGCGGGTGACATAGCTGCCCGAGATCGCGGCAAACGCATCGTGGCAGACCGATCGATGCTCGAACTCCTCTGCCACATGCCACAGAAACAGGTTCACGCCATTGGGGTCTGCGCCTTCGAACAGATCGTCGCAATGCTGGAACAGGTAAAGCGCGGAATAGGTCGCTGTATTCTCGAACCCGGCGCAGAACGCCATATTGTAGGCGAGCGACCGCTCCTTGCGTAATGTCTGCAGACTGGCGACGAGGTCATGCACAATCGCTTCCAGATCGGGATTGCCGCCATCGAGAAACCGCCGGTTGAATTCGGAATGATAACGCGCATGGGTGCCTTCCTGCCGAATGAAATCGTCCAACTGGTCGCGCAAGCCCGGATTATCGCCGCAGCACTGGTCGCGGACCGATTTGGCGACGTTGCAGAGATAGTGTTCGTAAAACGGAATGCAGATCGACGATCCGTTCCAACCGATCGAGAACTCGGGAATCCGTGACCATATCAAGGGAGTCGCGCGCACATTGAGCACCGGTTTGCGAACGTGCAGCCCGGTTGCGTTGGCCGATGCGGTCACTGGTACTTCTCCGGCTCGAACTGTCTGACGTCGAGATAGTCGGAATAGCGGGTGATCTTGCCATTGCGGACCTGCAAAGCGCCCATGATCTTGGCCGCATGGGTCCGTCCGTCGTCGTCCCAGAGATGGTCGATGCGCTCGGTCAGAACCGTGTCGCCCTCGGCCATGATGTTGATCATCTCAACCCGCCCATAGGGCATCTGGCTGATCTCGTTATACTGGCGGAGCTGGTCCATGACATCGTCATAGCCGACGCGATCGGGCAGACCGGTATTTTGCCAGACCACATCCGGGGCCATCCATTTCTCGAACGCCGCGACAAAGCCGGTCTCCCAGTCCTTGAAGAAACCTTCTACGGTTTCGCGCGCGCTTGGCTCACCCATGTCTGTCTCTCCAGCTGCTGCCTTGTGGCGATGGCAAATGATTGCATCGGGCAGGCGCGCATTTCCAGTTGATGGATTGAACCGATCACGCAAAGATGTGATCCGATCACGCAACACCCTTTGTCGAGGAGCGAGGCGAGTGCCGGACAGGACGAGCGCCATGCGTAGGCGGAAGCTGCGCGCCTATGCACAGGCGCTGGGATCACCGCCCTATCTTTCGGTCGGCTCCGGCATGATCGTGGATGGGCCGATCCGGGATGACGATTATGCCCACGTCCTCGACGCGATCGCACAGCACGCGCCGCGCGATTTCGCGTTGCACTTCGGCACGGCCCGCCGCGTCATCGAGCTCGGGCTTCTGGGGCATGTGATCCTGTCGTGTCGCACTTTGCGCGAGGTGGTCGATGTTTGGTTGTCGCATGCCGACGCTGCCGGAGAGCTGGTGACGGTCAAGGCGCAGATCGATGATGCACAGGGTGTGTGGACCACCACGCTGCATGCCGACAGGATCTTGAGCGCGGCTGCGCGACGGTTCTGTATTGAGGAACAGACCGCAACATTCTTCGCCTTTTGTCAGGATGTGACCGGCGAATGCTATTCGGACTTCATCGCCGAGGTCGATCACGCGGCGCCTGCCGATCTTGCCATTCCCCCACCGTTGCAAGGATCGCTGCGGTTCGGATGCGGGCGCAACCGCATCGCAGGACCGTCAGCGGTGCTCAGTCGCAGCCCCTTGGGCCGCGACGACGAGACTTTCTCGCTGCTGCTTGGCCAGCTGGGGCATGCCGAGCATGGCGACAGCGCCCGTCGCGGTGCGACCGGCCAGTCGCTGCTGAATTATTTCCTGCTCGGCCATTCGCGCGTACCGACACAGGCCGATGCCGCGCACTGGCTGGGCATGTCCAAGCGCAGCCTCGTGCTGCGGCTGCAGGAGGAAGGGACCAGCTATTCCACCATGCTCGACGAGTATCGCCGCCGTTATGCGATGGCGCTGCTGGACGAAGGCGCTCTGTGCACCAAGCAGATCGCGCATGCGGTCGGCTTTGTGCATGAGAACAGCCTGCGGCGTGCGTTTCGCGGTTGGACCGGCCAATCGATCGGCGCGTGGACGGGTGGTGCGCGCTAGCGCAATTGCGCAAAGCAGCTGCGCAATTCCGACACGAAAAGCTCGGGCTGTTCGAACGCGGCAAAATGGCCTCCCCGCGGCAGTTCGTTCCAGTGGATGATATTGGGGAACACCAGATCCGCCCATTTGCGAGGCGTCTTGATGATTTCCTTCGGGAAGATGCTCATCCCGACCGGGAGAGTGACGCGCATCGGACGAAAACTGCCCATGCTTTCGTAATAGAGGCGCGCCGAGGATACCCCTGAATTTGTCAGCCAATACAGCGTGATCACGTCAAGCAACTCGCGGCGTGACAGGATGTTTTCAGGATCGCCTTCGCAATCGCTCCAGCGCTGGAATTTTTCGTAGATCCAGGCGGCCTGACCCGCCGGCGAATCCGCGAGTGCATAGCCCAGAGTCTGCGGCCGGCTCGCCTGCTGGCGGGCATAGCCGGATTCGACATTGGCATAATGGGCCAGCGCCTCGACGGCGACGGCCTCGTCATCGTCGAGTATGGGATCGAGCACGTCCGGCATTGCCGACAGCATGTTGAGGTGAATGCCCGCCAGGCCATCGGGCGCTTGCACCCCCATCTGCACGGTGATGGCTGATCCCCAGTCTCCGCCCTGCGCGACATAGCGGTCGTAACCGAGACGCTGCATCAATTCGGCCCACGCCGCAGCGATGCGTTCGACGCCCCAGCCGGTCGAAACCGGCTTGCCGGAAAAGCCATAGCCTGGAAGTGCAGGTATCACGACGTGAAAGGCATCGTGCACGGTGCCGCCATGCTCGGTGGGCTGCGTCAGCGGCGCGATCACCTTGCCGAATTCCAGCACCGACCCCGGCCACCCATGCGTCAGCACGATCGGCAGGGCGTCTGCATGCGGCGACCGCACATGTAGAAAGTGGATGTCCATGCCATCGATCCGCGTGCGATGCGGCCCAAGGCCGTTGATCATCGCCTCGCAGCTTCGCCAGTCATAGGCGCGGACCCAGGTGTCGATCAACGCTTCCATCCGTTCTTTCGGAACGCCCTGATCCCACCCCGCGGATGTCTCCGCTTCAGGCAGGCGCGTGCGGATGAGGCGCTGGTGCAGGTCTGTCAGGTCGCCCTGCGCAATGTGGATGGGTGCCGGCTCGATCATGTGATGCCCATTCAGTCCTCAGGCGCTATGGTGACGCGCAGGCCTTCCAGATCGCCGTTCAGCGGAATCTGGCACGAGAGCCGCGAATTGGCCCGCCTTTGATCGGAACTGTCGAGAAGATCGTTCTCATCGTCCGAGAGCGCGGGAAGCTTCGCCAGAAAGGCCTCGTCGACATAAACATGGCATGTCGCGCAAGAACAGCAGCCGCCGCACAAGGCCAGCAGTTCGTCGAAGCCATTGTCGCGAATGGCCTCCATAAGGCTCGTTCCGGCGGTGCCTTCAACTGCCTTTTCGGTGTTGTCGCGTCCTGTAACGATAAGTTTCATCGATCGGTCCTTAATGCTTTCTGATCAGTTCGGGTCGGCCATGGTGCAACTTCGTCGCGCCGTGGCAGGTTTCCCAGCGCAAGCGACGCCACTGTGTCGTTATTGTGGTCAGCATGCGTGCGCGGGATAATCGGCGTAGCCTTGCCGGTCGCCGACATACGCGTAATCGAAATTGGCCTGTGCCAACGGCCAGCCGTTGCGGAATCGCCGGACAAGATCAGGATTGGCGATATACGGGCGGCCGAACGATATGGCAGCGGCACGGCCACTCTCGATCGCGGCCGCGCCGGTTTCAACGTCGAAGCTGCCGTTGTGAATGACGGCTCCGCCGAAAGCCTCGGCCAGTTGCTCGCGCACCGGTCGTTCTGGCGGCTCCATGAAGCCCGAGGCGATCGGCTCGATCAAGTGGATATAGCCAAGGCCAAATTCACGGCACAGCGCCCCGACCGAACGGGCGAGCGCGGCGGGATCGACATCGCCCATGCCCTTGCGTTCGCTGGTCGGGCTGATCCGCAGGCCAATACGACCCGCCTCGAGCCGGGAAGTGACCGCTTCCAGTACCTCGCGCAGAAAGCGGATGCGATTTTCGACTGGACCACCGTAGCCGTCGGTTCGGCGGTTCGACTTCGATTGGAGAAACTGGTCGATCATGTAGCCGTTGGCGCCGTGCACCTCGACTCCGTCGAACCCTGCGGCAACTGCATTGGAAGCGCCACGCCCAAAAGCCGCGATAACCTGATCGATGTCGCGTTGGTCCATCTCACGAGGAACCACATACGGCTTCATTGGCAGCAGGAGGCTGTCATCGCCTTCTGGCCGCGGTGCGAATGTCTCGCCTTCCCCGGCAATGGGAGAGGGCGCGATTGGCAGTTGGCCCCCGATATAGTCGGGCAGCACGAGGCGGCCCATATGCCAAAGTTGCAGGAACATCCGACCGCCTTTGGCATGGACCGCGCTGGTAACGGATTTCCACCCTGCAACCATTTCGTCGGACCAGATGCCGGGAACGCGATACCAACCCATCCCCAACGGATCGATCGCTGTGGCTTCCGAGATGATGAGACCACAGTCGGCCCGCTGTGCGTAATATTCCGCCATCATGGGGGTTGGCACATTTTGCGGGGTGGCTCGCGCTCGGGTGAGGGGCGCCATGACAATTCGATTGGGGAGCTGGACATTTCCCAGCCTGACCGGACTAAACAGCGCGTTCGTTTCAGGCATGGCTCATTGACCCTCGTTTCGGTAGATCAATGCGGGACATCGCAAACGTTTCCTTTGTCCAGTTTCGAGATGTAGTTGTGCGATCAATTTGGTGGCCTCTAGAGATCTTCGCCGCCGTCCATGCTGATACACTGGCCCGTGAGATAGGAGGCCTGATCGGATACCAGGAATGCGAAGACGTCACCCGCCTCACGGAGCGAGCCGGGGCGCCCGAGCCGGATACCAGTCATGTGGCTATGGCCGATGCTGTGGAGCATTTCTGCCTGCGTCGTTGGTTCTTTGACCGGCGCTTTGCGCCATTGCGGATGATCGGCGAAGCTGGTGCCGCCAACCCAGGCTATGCGGACATAGTTGGCGCGAATATTGGCCGACGCCTCTTCTGCGGCGATGTGACGCATCATTGCTTCAACCGCCCCCTTCGACATTCCTGACGCGCCGTTATAAAGCGCGAGTCGACCGACATCGATCGTCGTCGTGCACGCGATCGATCCTCCTCCGCTCTTCCGCATGCGCTGCACAGCGCCGCGGAACAGTCGGAAATAGGCGAGTGCGTCGCCTGCAATGAAATTGTCTATCTGTTCGGGCGTGTAGTCGGCCGTCTTGGCGAACACCGGCGCAGCACCGGCCGCCGTCAACACCGAATGAACCCGTCCGGTCCAGCTCTCGACTTCGTCGAGCGCTGCCTCGATATCATGCGGATCGCACATGTCCATCCGTCGCGCGCGGACCTGGTGCCCGGCGGCCACGAGCCGCTCCGCAAGATCAGTCGCCGTCGCCTCGCTCCCCGCGCTGCGATAGGTGAACAGCACCGGCACCCCCGCCCTTGCCAGCCCTTCGACCACGCCCTGGCCGATAGACCCGGTTCCTCCGGCCATGAGCGCGCCGCCTTGCGGATAGGTGTAGGTGATTGCCATTGAATTTTCTCGCATTGATATCGCGACCGCTCGACGATCCGCAGTCAACCTGTTCCCGGCAGAGGATAATGCCGGGACGGTAGTAATAAAGCGCACTACCTTCAAGCGATTATCTGCATGGGGCTAGCTTTCCTTGTTTGGGAACAGCTGGAATGGTTGCGTAGCCGGATACCTCTCAAGGCACGCTGTATGACGCCCACATGGTTTGCAGGCGTACTATTTGTGTGTATCACCCGATCGCATCAAGGGTGCCAAGGGGCGCAGCAGTATGCATCTGCCGGCCCGGTGCCGGGCAGATAGCAGCGGGATAGCGCCGCCAGGCTGCCGGCATCCGTGACACGGCCCAACAAGGCATGGATCGAGGACTCAAGCATGCGAGATGAACTGGAGCGATGGGCCAATCTGCACGGGTCGAAGACCGCCATCGCCATGGCGGACGGCAGCGGCAGCTACAGTTTCAGCGAACTTGATGAACGCGCGAACGCCATATGCGAGATAATCCGTTCTGCAGGTCTGCATGAAGGTGAGGCGATCGGCCTGCTCACGGAGAATGATATCCAAACCGTTGCCTGGTGGTGGGGCGGGCGGCGCGCCGGTGTTTATTTTGTTCCGATAGCCACCCGTCTTCTAGCCCGCGAAATCGACTACATCGTCAACGACAGCCGCATGCGGCTTCTCGTTGCCAGTCCAGCATATATGGACCTGGCAGCGCAAGTGACGCGCGAGACCAACATCGCGGTCTGCTCGTCGCATGCCGTCCCCGACGCCTCCGCCGGTCCCCTGCAGCGTGAAGCGGCTTCGCTCGTGGGTCGCGAGATAATCTACTCGTCGGGTACAACCGGCCGCCCCAAGGGCGTCCGCCGTGCCTTGGTAAAGGTCGGCGAGGCTGCCCTGCCCGAACTCGAAGTTCGGATGCGGCAAATCTATGGCTATGACGAGGACACTGTCTATCTTTCGGCAAGCCCCCTTTATCACGCAACGGGACGTTTTCTGACTCGGGTTCTCGAAGCGGGCGGCACGGTGGTCATCTTGCCACGCTTCGATCCGTTGGATGCGCTGCAGGCGATCGAGCAGCACAAAGTGACCCACAGCCAGTGGGTGCCCACCATGTTCCGCAGGCTGCTCGACTTGCCCAAAGCGGTTCGGGGCCGTTTCGATCTTTCCAGCCTCAAGGTAGCACTGCATGCTGCAGCGCCTTGTCCGACCGCAGTCAAGCAAGCGATGATCGACTGGTGGGGCCCGATCGTACATGAATATTACGGCGGCACCGAAAATGCCGGGGTTACCTATATCGAGGCCCGAGAGTGGCTCGAGCATCCCGGCTCGGTCGGTCGAAGCATATCCGGAGCGATCCACATTCTCGATCAGGAGAATCCGGAAAGGGAGCTTCCACCAGGAGAACTCGGACTCATCACCTTCGAGGGCGGGGTGCCGTTCCAATACACTCTGCCGGGCGGGAAACTCGCCGACAACGCTTCTCCCCAAGGCTACACCGGATATGGCGACATCGGCTCTGTCGACGAGGACGGCTACCTTTACATTAGTGATCGTCGCGACGACCTGATCATCTCCGGTGGCGTGAATATCTATCCAAGGGAGGTCGAAGCCGCGCTCGAGCCATGCGCGGCAATCGCCGAGGTCGCGGTCATCGGCCTACCCCACGCCGACTTCGGCCAACTCGTCTGCGCAGTTGTTGTACCAGCCGAAGACGTGGATGGCGACATCAGGAAAATCGTGTCCGATTATGCCCGGACCGTGCTCTCGCCCCTCAAGATCCCACGAGAAGTCTTTGTTGCCCAGGATCTGCCACGCAACGAGACGGGCAAGCTGCTGAAACGTGTTCTGCGTGATCACTACGCCAAGCAGCGTGATGAACCGGTCGGGGGCACTCGCTTCGATCGATGAGGCGCGACTGCAATTTTGCATGTGAATGCCGTTTCGCGTCGACTGAACGATCGAAGCAACTGATTCAGGTCTGAAGCGGGCGAATCAAGATGGTAAAATCGCCCGAACGACGATGAAAAGCGCCCTCTAAAGTCAAAGCCACTGGTGATAGGCTATATCCCAGTTTTTGGGAAAATCCTGAAACACCCAATGATTTCAAGAGGAAGTGGCGGAGACGGAGGGATTCGATCATGTCGCCTAAGAATCTGATATAGTTATTAGAAATATCTTATTGACATGAATTGACCCCCAAATTCACCCCCAGAACTTTCCTGTGGAAATCGCAGTCTGATGCAGGTCTGATTTAGTTTGCTGGAAACGGGACCGGATGACCCTGCCTGGTTTGATCGATGCACGTCGAGATTGGGGCGAAGGCGACGCTTGAGACTGTGCATTTTCTGCACAGGTGGTCGTACTTGCACATCAAGCTGCGCATTTGCGCACTGGCTTGCGCTTTTGCACATTAGGCTGTGCACTTGCACATCAGCATTCGGCACTTTGCCAGTATTCCATCTCAGGTTTGCGCGACCCGTCAGGGGATGATTGATAGATTTTGAGAACTTTTGGTGGCGTTATGGCTGCGCCAGGTTGCACATACAGCCAACGGCCAGAGGTAGATTCGCGCATAGGGGTAGTTCTGATAACCCTGTTTTCGTCGGTTCTACGCCCCTAAGATACTTAACTAAAACTAGGGCAGCACCAGGGATGTGTCGCTACGCCCCGACGCAGATGATAGCGGAGTTGTTTCAGAGCGAGGGATACGACGGGTTGGCGTATGGCTCGGCGTTCGGGGCGGCCACAACGAACTTCGCCGTTTTCGACGTATCCGCGGCAAAACCGATCTACTGCGAGATCCAGGAAGTGCGGGAAGTTCGATTCGAGTTCCTCGACGCTGGGAACCCATATTATGTAAAGCAGGACGACGGCGGAGAAGTTAGCCTGGTCCGAAACGTGATAACCGCAGTCGGCTCCGTCGGCGGTCCGATGATCAGCCTGGGGAGGGGTGAGGAAGAGCCCGATTGATAGCTGCTGTCAGTTGTGATCCGCGGCCCAAGGACGCAGGGGGCGTTCCCACTGTAACTACACCAAGCTTTGATCTAATGGATTGAGTTGAGCGAAGATTATTAATCCAAGTTGAGTGACGGATGGTGACGCTTATTTGTTATAATGTGTGAAATTGTGTTTAAAATTTTTCTTTTTGGCATCATACAAAGACATATGAAAAAACATGTCACAATCCGTCATTCAATTGCTTGGTCTCCCCCCTCATCGTTGTCCTTTCGCATTGCAATGCCAAGGTAAACTCGTTTTCGACTGGTTCTATCGACACGGAAGCCCTTCGCCTTGAGTTTCAGCGCCATAGACTTTTGAGTTTTCGGATCCTCGCCAACCTTTTTTGCGAAGTCCTGCCAACTCTGCCACAGTTCGCCAGAACCCGTAGCTGTATTATACCCCGCGGACTTGCACTTTTGATCGAGCCAATCTTGGAAGGGATCCTGCGTGCTGAAAAACTCATCGGTGGCCTCATCTACCAAGGCGGGCAGAGAAAGCCCATCTCGTTGCCACATAAGGCAGCCTTCAATCGCCCAAGATAGTATCTGACCGCTCTCCATTAAAAGCGTATTGATTAAGTCCTTATCTATGCGAGCTGGTTTGAAGTTAAATGGAATGATCTTGAGCCGACGGCGAGTAGCAGGGTCGACATTGTTGAAGATCGGTGGATAATTTCCGGCCACAACCAATTTGAAAGTAGGCAGAAAGCTGAAGTTGTTCTGCCTCATAAACCGAGCCGTAATTTGCTCGCCGCCTGTAACCTGCTTGATTAAGCCTTCATCCCAAGCATTGTGTTCTTCTGTCTCGCTTGCCGTCACAAGACGAGCTCCGGAAAGAGCAGCAAGGTCGGTAGTGTGGCGCGGAAACCGACTAGCCATAAAGGATTGGGTCGCAGCGGTGGTGGCATAATCCCCCAGAATATGCGCAATGACATTTAGGAAAACCGATTTCCCGTTTGCGCCAACCCCATACAAGAAAAAAAGCGATTGCTCCTTTGTCGAGCCGGTCAGGCAGTAGCCGATCACCATCTGCAGATATCGCTGAAGATCCGTATCTCCCCCCGTAATTTCCGCTACGAACATCAGCCACTTATCCGGTCGTCCGGTCTTCGGCCCAGTGGTGGTCGTCTTAGTGATAAGATGTTCAGGATTCGCTTGTCCTAGTTTCCCAGTTCTGAGGTCGACCGTTCCCTCAGGCGTGCCAAGCAGAAAGCCATCTTTGTCGAGGTCTGCCTTTGCGATGGCAATATTAGGGTCACAAGTCACCAATTTCAGGACGCCATTGATGAACGATGATCGGCAGCAAATTGGATCGCCGCCGCTCTCATTCCGGACAAGCAGCCTAGTGTCATGGGCAACCTGGTGCTTCCGATCAAATGCCCAATGCTGCCCTGACCATTTCAGCCATCTTCCGTCATCGCTGTCGTAACGATAGACCGCGCCATGCTCACGGACAAACTTGCTCGCGCAAAAGTCTTCGCTCGGCTTGTCTGCACGCTTCGGCTTCTTCCTCGCCTTCTGCATTCCAGCCTTGATTGTGCGGGTTACCTTTCTGCCGAGATCCTCCGGCCTCCAAGGATGATCGGCGTCAAAGCTGGGCATCTCGTTTGCTGCCTCCACCAAACGATTTAAGGCCCCCGCATATGGAATACTACCATCGGCGATGAGGGCACCTATGGCAAAACAGGCCGAATTGAGCGTCCCTTCCTGGGCGCCCTGTGGCGCATTTCGCACCTCCTGACAGGCGGAGTTGAGGATCTCTTCCGGATCGACCGCATCTAGCCCGATAGCCGCCGCCTTGGTCATCTTTGCTCGCAGGGGTTTTACGCTTGCCCTTTTCGGCCCTGCGACACAGGCATAAAGCGCCTCAGTTGCGGGGGCTGGAGGCGAAATGTCTTTCCAGCGATACAGGCGGCCACTAGGATGACGCGACGGAGGCACAATTATATAACCTCCTTCCCCGCGAGTATCACAACCCGGAGCATCTGAAAACGGCCAGCGCGCCTTGCCATCCTCCATCCTTTTCTGCGCGTTCCTTACCGTTCTTTCGGTATCCCATCTGAAGAGGTAGTGCTTACCATTTCCAGTGATGGTGGTAAGCGTTTTCGGAAGGTTGATCTTGCAGCCAGCGTTGAAGATTTCGAGGTCGTCGACGTCGAGGACCCAGAACCCCGACGCGGAGCCCGTTGGGACACCAATCATGGCATCTGGCCATTTGGTCCACCATTCGCGAACCTGATCAACGTCTGCGGTCGCGGCCTTGAACCCGTTTTTGACCAACGGGCTTTTCGTTTTGGCGTGGCAGGGGAAGGCAGGCACCCCGCATTGCGCGTAGATGACAGCAGCGTCTGCCACCGTCAATTCAGGCTTGGCCTCGCAGCGATTGATAGCTGCGATCAGGCCATATTCGTAAGGGACCTCGCTGGGCCCCATCTTCGCGTTCTCGTCCATGTAGTGCTCCTCTTTTCGTAACCCAGCTTGGTGCTGGTGAGGAGCAATGTAGATTTCTAAACATTTGAAAAAACGGAGAAAAAAACGAAACGATGCCATTCGTGAACTGAAAAAATGTTATGATTAATGCAAGGATTTATGAAGGGATTTCAGCTTCCCAGCGGCCGCCCTGGGTTGCGCCTTGCCCGGTGCTCGGCTTCCATGGTCACCTCTCCCCAAGCCAAAAGGAAACCTCGCTTCGCAAGCCCCCCATTAAACTTGACCATAGCTTCCTCTGCAAGCTGATCCTTTCGCTTCAAATGGTTTGAATCTTTGCGGAACTCTTCACGAAGCCATTTCTTGCATGCCGTTATAATATTGCTTTTGCTTACGGGCTGTCTTCGTGGCTTATGAGGCAACTGGAAATGTTTTCGCAGCTCCACCTCGTGGGCCTTTAGCTCCAAGAGCGTCAGGGACGTTACGTCTACAAAGCTTGCAGCCTTTGCAAGCGCCTGACTGCTCGATCCACTGACCGGCGCAGTAAATCGGTCGCTCGCGAGCGACAGGTTCCCGTCCGATAGTTGCCAGATGTAAGTAGGGACCGGCCAATTGCGCTTGATTGCGCTTCTTGAGAGCATTCCGAAGCTTGCGCTGCCCGCCTGGCACCTTATCAACCCGGCAGCGAAAGCGTCGAGCAAGCGCTCCTCCATTGTCGGTAGGTCGCCGTTGCACTCGTCCGCGATAAGCCTGATCACCTCCTTCGATCTGATCCATGGAAGAAGGTTCGAGGTCAAGTTTTTGTTCAAGTATCAATATCCCGAATTTTAGCTTGAAATGCTAACGCATAGTATAATTTAAATAAAATGTGGTCTAAGCCTCTGACCTACCAACTTGAAATTGTGTCTAGAATCCATATGAAGGCTTTTTGTAGAACCTTATTTAGGAGGCCTCTCTAGCGCGAGAAGCCACCTCCCTCATTGCGGCATACAAATCATACGATCGGAAGCAGTCGCCGGTCGCTTCTACCCGCCCTTCGTATTCCGATTGGGCCGCCAACGCTCGATCCCCAAAGAGCCTTGGGGCAGACGTTGCGCGGCGGACGACTTCCACTTCTCCCAAGAATGCTTCATCTTTCCAGATTTCATACAAATTGCCACGAACAGCTTCAAACGCTTGGAAATCGCCGATCGTCCGCAGTTGCCGTCCTCTCGGTTCGCGGGGTTGCTCTGGACTTTCAATCTTCGGCGCCGGCTCATCGACGGCGATAGCAGATAGGGCAATGTCTTCCGGCTTGGGCACCGTTTGCGGCGAACGAATCTCGATTGTTGGCCGCGCTGGCTTTTGCACTTCCAGTGTTTCGGCCTGGGTTCCAAGTTCACGCACAATGCGATCGCGCACGCTTTCGAGCCATGACAGCAACTTGGCTGTCTCTCGCGCAGGGTCAGCAAACCAGTCCGTTGACCAGACCCGGTAGATGTTCCACCCCAAATTCTCGAGTATAGTCTGTCGGATGTGATCGCGGTCTCGGACGCTCAAGCCTGAATGATAGGGCGCACCATCGCATTCGATGCCAGCGATGAACCCGACAGGGCAGCTGGTATGCCGAACCCCAAGATCGATCCTGAATTTTTCTACGCCGACCTGATATACGACGTCATACCCGCCGCCGCGCAGAGCATCGGCGACGAAGATCTCGAAATCGCTGTCTGTCTCGCCGCCGGATGCATCCTCATATTGTGCACCGCCATGGGCATAGGTCAGATAGCTCTTGAACTTGATGACCCCCTTTGAGGATTTTTCGGTCACCTTGACATCGTCGGGGCGCAGGGAGGTGATCAGGCGGCAGGACATCTTGGCTCGGGTGACCAACACGTTCAACCTGCGCCACCCGACCTCGCGATTCATGAGGCCAAAGTTTTGACGAACTACGCCGTTCTTGTCGGGCCCATAGACGGTAGAAATCAGGATGATGTCGCGCTCGTCGCCTTGCACATTTTCCAGGTTTTTGATGAAGAACTCGTCGAGCGTCCCTTCGAACGCTTCGACATATTTGCGGACCCGTTCTTCCTCGACCTTAAGCCGCTCAAACTCATTTTTGAGTAGTTCTGTCTGCTTGGCGTTCATCGCCACGATCCCGATTGATCGTTCCGGGTGTGTCTGCATGAGGCCGAAAGCCTGTTCGATTACCAGCTCAGCCTCCCGCTGGTTGATCGAGGATTCGTAGGCCGTATCCGAATAGAATGACGGGGCGTAATAGCATTTTACGCCCATCAGCGCGTCGTCGTTGGCCATTGGGCTGGGGAACACGACCAGATCGCGTTCATAGAACTCGCGGTTAGAGAACTGGATCAGGCTTTCGTGTTGTGAGCGATAATGCCATTTGAGGCGGGGCTGGGTTCTGAACCGCTGTTTGGCTAGATCCAGGATGGATTCGGTGCCCTCATCGACGCCAACCCCGTCGTCATCGCCGTCTCCATCCACGCTCGACATCTGGAAATGGTCGCTCGGTGGAAGCTGATTTGCGTCCCCCACAACAACGAACTGATCGGCGCGCAGGATGCAGCTTACCGAAAACTCGGGCCGCATCTGCGACGCTTCATCGATGATAAGGAGATCGAAGCCCAGTGACCCGGGTCGGATGAACTGGGCGATCGAGGTAGGTGACATCATCCAAACCGGCTGCAGCACCTGAAGCGCCTGCCCGGCACGATGCACGACATCGCGAAGTGGTGTCCTCGGCCGCGTCAGCCCCACTTCATTCTCCAGCAGGCGCAACTCCGTGAAGTCCGCCTTTTTTCCGTAACCGACGCCAACGGGTGGCTTATCGCTGAGGCGTTTCGCGATGATCGCAGCAGCTTCGAGCTTGTGGAGATCCTTGTCTGCCCTTTTGAACGACTGCCTGGCAGCATCGAGCGAGAGACTGCCAAGCCGTCCCAGTTCCTGACCATCGGCACCGAGATAGGAGCGCAACAACGCCGAAACCGCTGTCAGCTCATAGAGATCGTCCAGCAGCTCAGGGAGTATGCCATCATGGGATGCCGCTTCTGCAAAGGGCGTCAGGTCCCGTGCGGCCACCGCGGCGCGATATTTGAGCAGGTCTGCCGCCAGGCTGATACCGTCCCTGTCCGTGCTCATCGCTCGAAGCGCGGAAGTAGCATCGTCCCACGACAAGCTGCCGCAGAGGTGGGTGACGCTGAGTGCAGCATCATCGCGCAGATAAGCAGACCTGCTGACCCAGCTGTTCACTGCGCTGCGCAGATCCTCGGCACAGCTTATTACGGATGAAAGCCAGACGACCGGCGTATCAACATCGCTGACGATGGTCCGCACCTCAATCGGACCGCTCAGCGACTTGAGGGTGTCAACCTCGGCGAGGCTTCGCTCAAGTTTGTCCAGCGGTGCTGCAACATCGCCGACCCAGCTGAATATCGCCTCCGCTTGCAGCGAACCGAAGGCTTCCTTGGCAGCGTGCAGTTGCAGGACCGCCTCGGCAACCGTTCCGCCCGTCGAGCGCCGGAACAAGGCATTATCCTTGAACCTGATCGCTTGGCTCGCCGTCAAGATGCTGCGCATTTCGGCTGCCCTGTCGGCGCAGCTGGCGCAAAGGTCACCGAGCGCCACTCCAGCGAGCCCCGCCTCGGCCATTTCAGCCAACAAGCCTGAAAGCCGCTCGCCGCAAGCCGAAACACTCTGTCGTTCGGTCTCATCCGCTGCCAGCCAGCTGCGCAACACAGCCGTCTCGTTGGATGCCGCAAGCTGACCGGCCGTTTCCGCTACCAGCGTCCGAGCTGCTCCTAGCGATCCAAAATCGCTGTCGAGCCCGTCCCACAGCATGACCGGGAAAAGCACGCGCGCTTTGTTTTCTTCGTGAAAGACCCGTCGCGCACGGAGGTAGCTGGCGGTCTTACGGAGACTCGATACAGCTTCGTCACGATCTGACGTGTCCGCACACAGTCGTCCCACCCGCCGCCAGGCAGCCTTGTATCGTCCGCTGAAGAGCCGTGCGATAGCGCCCGTTGTTTCCACGGTATCTGCAAGCTCGTCGAGCTCGCTCGGATCAGCGCTCAACGCGTCACCTTGAGTGAGTGCGACGACAGCGTCTCGCTCTGCCCGCAATGCTGCTGCTTCGCGGGTTGCCGTAGCAATTGCGCTTTCGGACGCTGCCTCGATCAAGCTGGTTGAAACCAGGGCACCGACCGATGCGGGAGCCTGGCCAAGCTTTGCCAGCGCTGCCGCTACCTTCTGCGCTCCATCGGCAGGTGTTCGCGCCCCGTCCGCGAGCTTGGCTGCCAGCCGTTCCATGTCCCGGGTCGCGCCGTCGAGCAGCCCGGACAGCCGCTCATGATCCGAAAGGATGGCACGGGCTTCGGCCGGAGTTGCGGGGCAGTGATCAACCGCCAGCGCTTTGGCCAGCGCCTGAGCTGCATCTATGGACGCCTGTTCCGGGAATTCGATGGAGTCCGCAATTGCATCACGTTGCAGTTGCCACTCGGATTGCGCTGCCAGAAGTTCAAGGCTCGCCGCACGGTGATGAAGAGCGGCTGAGACCACTGCTTCATCGGGACAGGAGAACGGCTTGAATGACGAAAGCTGGATGCTGGCATCTGCGATGGCTTCGTCGTCCGGTCCTGGCAGTGCGATGCCCAGTTCGAGCAGGCGTTTTGCGACGTCAGCAACTGCATCCGCTGCCTGTCCCGCTGCCGCCGCCGCTTCAAGCGCCGCGCTTTGGTCGAAGGGATTGAGCTTTCCTGCCTGGACCCAACGCGTCGTCTCTCCCTCAGCACCGCCCTCAACAGCCAGAAAGGCCTTGCCGAATTGAGCAAGAACTTCGCGATTTTCCATCAGCGTCGAACGATCGAGTCCGGCAACGTCCGCCGATTGCCAGCGGGCCTCGATCGGTCGGGTTGTGTCGCGGTCAAACTGTTTGCGCAGGCGGATCTCGCGCCATGCGAGGGCATGTGCGGTCATGCCGAGCTTGCCCAGCGGCGTCCGGACCAGCGAGAGGTAGCGCCGGAGAAGATCCCGATGCCTGCGCAATTCTGTGCGCTTTTCGTCGAGCACGCGAGCATCCAGCTTTGGCTCTGCGCCCATCCGTTCGCGCACCCCGGTGTAAACTTCCGTCCGACTCGCCTTGTCGCCATGCAGCTCCAGCAGCAGCGGACCAAAGCCTGCGGCCCTCAACCGGTCGGACACAACCCGCAACGCCGCCTGCTTCTCGGCAACGAACAGCACGCGCTTCCCCTGCGAAAGGGCGGTGGCAATCATGTTGGTGATCGTTTGCGATTTGCCGGTCCCCGGTGGGCCTTCAATCGCCATGTCGCGCCCGGCGGCCATGTCCATAATGGCTTTGTGCTGCGAAGCATCGGCATCGACGATCAGCGCGGGGACACGCGCTTCGTTCACCGGATCATCGATATCGATGGCGCTATCATCGCCAGCAACGCTAGGCACTTCTGCTGCACCGACCAGCCCGGGCAGCAGCCGGTGATCGGCAAAGGCGCCTTCAGCCCAGTTTTCCGGATCGAGATCCCTCCAAAGGATCATCGGCGGTAATACCGAGAGGGTGACAAAGGACCGCAACGTGAGGCGGCGGGCTTGGGCCAGCACCGTCTTCACGCGGATGAAATAGGATTCCGGCGTTTCCTCATTGCGCAGCTGCGGAAGCTGCAAGCCCCAATGATCGCGCGCCTTTTCGATCAGCGCAACATTGACCTCGAGCCCACCTTCCCAGATGCTGAGGCGGAAGTCCTTCTTCGCCCGACCCTGATCTTTCGCCAGCTTCACTGGCAGCAGCAGGAGCGGCGCATAAGAGGCGATGTCGGATGCGTCGTCTTCGAACCATTGCACAAAGCCGAAGGCGAGGTGCAGCGTGTGATGGCCGGTTTCGCGCAGATGGCTCGTTGCGCGATCGTCGATCGACTTCAGCCGCCGATCCAGCTCCTTGCGGATCAGCAGGACGCGCATATTATCATCTTCTTGATGTGCGGCTACATCGCCATCATCGCTCATCTTGAGCTCATAAGATGGGTCAAATCCGTGCGCGCGCGCCAGTGCGCTAACGTCCAGACCTTTGCCAAAATCGAGCTTGGGCAGGCCGAGTTGCTGACGAACCCGGGCGCGCAAGGCTCGCTCGGCATCCTGCCATGCCCGCACATCACCCTCGGCATCGCCCAGCTTATCGGTCGCGGCCAGAAATTCAGAATCCGTCAGCCTTGCGCGTTCATAGGCGAGGCCAAAGCTGGGGGTGCGTTCATCGGCCGGCGTCTGCTCCTCGCCCGGAAGCGGTTCGAACCCCATGCTGCCTTTGCCGAGGCGTTCAAAGAGCAGGTCGGGCCGCTCATCGATGATCCGAAGCTGGCTGGCACTGCGCGATTCGTGCCTGAACGAGATCAGCGGAGATTTGCGCGACAGGTCGATCAACTTGGCGCGCAGCTTTGCCACTGCGTCATAGGTCCATTGCTGCATCTGCGGATGACGCGGTGGCTTTGCGGCCGGCTTTGGTGCCTCAGCCTTGGTCGCTTCTGGTTTCACCGTCTTGCTTGCTGCAGCCTTGTCGCAATCCTTGATCCACATCTCAACGCGATAACACAGCATCTTGGCGGCGTTGGTAGTGCGATGCACCAGCTCCGAGCGGATCAAATCGAGTTCGGCTCGATTGTCCCAGTTCCGCTCCGCCATGAGTTCCAGGTCGACGAACGATTTGTCCAGAAGCGGGCGGGTCATGATTTTGACTTCCTTGGGTGGATTGCTGGCTGCAGCTTTTTGACTTGGAGGATCGTGCCAGGTGTCCACGATCCTTGCTGCGCGATCACGAATCTCTCTGGCCTCTGGCGTTGCTATCTCATTCAGGTCCTTGATAAAATTCAAAAGTCGGGGCCTGTGATTACGGTATTTCTCAAAATAGTGCTCAAGCTCCGGCACCGACATTTGTGAAACCCATTTGAGACCGCGCGCAGCGTCCTGCTGTGCCAACACGTCCAGATGTTTTTTGACCAAGGTTCGAAGCTGGTCTTTTCCGTTTGCCTCTAGGCCGCGGAGCCTCTGCAAAATGGCTTCGAGTTTCGCCCTGTCAGCACGATGGAGGGCGATCTGTTCGCGTAGTTCATATTCATCTGGATCTATGGGCGGGGTCATCGCCCGGCGCGTTGCTGGTTGAGCTTGAACAGGCGGGCGAGGATCTCGTCGTCGGTGAGCAGTCCGGCGCGGAAATCATCGCCCCAACCATAGGCATCGGCAACCGCCTCATCGAGCGCGCGATGGGCGTGATCGAGCCAGGCGGGACGCGCATTGTAAAGGTTGGTCAGTGTGCGCTTCTTCAGTTCCCGGGCGGCCGCTTCGTCGATGGGCAGGATACGGTCGGGATAGCCGGGCACGACCTCCGGTTCACGCACGATTAGTTCCGGCGGGTTCAGCCAGTTCTCGCGCAACTCATTAAGCCGTGCGGCAACCTTGGCGATGGCTTGAGCGCGCGGATCATCAACATAGTCGGCTGCAGGGATGTTGGGCGTCAGTCCTTCGGGGAACGGGAACGTGTCGTAGATCGCTTCACGATTGTAGCGACGTTGATTTCCCGCCCCCATTTTGTTGCCGATTCGGGTAGACCACGCTTCGTGGATCAACGAGTGCAGTATCCCGAAATGCGGGTCATCGTCCCGAGCCAAAATGACTAAGTTGTTATCTGGCAATGTGGGCAATTCGAGCCATAAGAATATCCTATGCTCTGCAGTCATTGGAGTCACAATGTAACGGTTGAGCTCTGATAAACTCTTTCGCACCTCGGGCCGGGGCCAATATGTGGTCCACCACTCAGTTCGAGGGTGAATATCACGCGCAATCTTGCGGGCTTCGCTCAAGACTGGCGATTTCGGTTCATCCGGATCGTAAGGAGCATGTTGCAAGTATGTGAACGGGGCCTCCCATAAAGCAGCATCCTGTTCGGAAAGGCCTCGCGGAAAATCAATGAACCAACTATCACGGCGCGTGGTAGTTATGTCGCGCCCGTTCCAAGTAGGTTTCAGAATTTCAGAGTTAGAACGTCCATTCGGATTGGATGGCATTTTCAGCCAAAGCCTTGCTAGTTCGCCGGGAACATCAAATGGACCACTTTTTTGAACGCCTACGAAGCCGACACCTCGATTTTCAGATAAGGCTGGAAGCGCCGAAACATTTAGGCCCGTCGTTAGATCGGGGTTGATATCATCAACTAGAATTCCGTTGAGTATTTTCGGACGCGCCACTGCGTTCTTGCTTTCGAAGCAAATCAAAGCGACCCGGACTGACGCCCCATCGACAACCCATGCCTCGTCTGCCCATGCGTTAAAGATCGCTCCATTTTCAGTAATGCGGTACAGGACGGGCAGATTGGTGTTTTTGGCGATCGAGTTTGTAGCAACAAATCCTGCTCGAGTCGTAAGGCCATTCTGTATCTGGGAGCGAGCCTTTTCAAACCAGTAGCAGACCAAATCTGTGAAGCCCGGTAACCTGCCTGAAAATGCTTTGCGTAAGGCTTCAGTCTCGTCGACGCCTAGCGACCTTTTCATAACTTTGGCTCCGAGAAACGGAGGGTTTCCTACAATCGCGTCTGCGGGAGGCCAAGTCGTCTCATTCCCATTTCCGTCCAAAATCGCATCCCGACATTCGATCGTATCGAGATTCCGCAAAATAGGGTTCTTGGCCGCATCAAAACCATTGCGCCGCATCCACTGGATTTCGCCGATCCACACGCTGACCCGCGCCAGCTCGGCCGCATAGGGGTTGAGTTCGATGCCCAGCACGCACTCCGGCCCCACACGGGGAAAGCCGCGCGGCAGTCCTAACGCCTCGGCATCCAGATTGGCGCGGTGTTCGATATCCTTGAGTGCACGCAACGCGACATAGAGGAAGTTGCCCGATCCGCATGCGGGATCGAGCACACGGAAATTGACCAGCCGCTCGATATAGGCGCTGTGGATCGCAGCGGCCTCGTCTTTCAGCTTTTCGGCCTTCCGTCTTTCCGCTGGGGTAATAAGGCGTTCGGCGGTGCGTTTAGGCGCTTTTGCGACTAGCGCGGTCATCTTGGCGAGCGCCACGGCCCATTCGGCCTCCAGCGGATCGATGATCACGGGCTTGACGATCATCATGATCTTTTCGCGATCGGTATAATGCGCGCCCAACTGGCTACGCTTGGCAGGGTCCAGCCCGCGCTCGAACAGCGTGCCGAGGATCGACGGGTCGATTTGCGACCAGTCTCGTAGGGCGGCCTGATACAGCTCCTCAACATCCTCACGCGTGACGGGGAGCGCAGCATCGTCCTGGAACAGCCCGCCGTTGAACCAGTCGATCCGGGTAAAGCCAACCTTGCCACCCTGTTGCGCCATGGCCCCAAACAGGGTGCTGGCGTTTTCGGCAAAGCTGGCAGGATCGTTGCGCGACAGGTCCAGCATTCTGGTGAACAGGTTGTCCGGCAGCAGCCCGACATCCTCTGCAAACATGCAGAAGACAAGCTGGTTGACGAAATGAGCGACTTTGTGCGGTTCGTGGCCCCGGTCGCGCAGACGCTGAGCGATGCCGGCAAACTCGCGCGCGGTTTCCTCGGTCAGCGCCTGCCGCGTCTTGCTGGGCTTAAAGTCGTCAGGATCGGTAAAGGCGCGTTTGATCTTCTCGCGCACCTGGCCATCGACCAGATCTTCCAGTGTGAACTCGTGCACCTCCTGCACCGTGTTGGTCCAGTTGGTGTGGATGCGGATGCGGTCCATGTCGGACACGATCAACAGCGGCGGGTTCTCCAGTGCGACGGAGTATTGCAACAACTGGGCATAGGCATTGTTCAGGTCTTTTTTCGGCCCCTTATATTCCCAGGCAAAGCAGCCCTTGCGCCAGACATCGGCCCAGCCCTCGCCCCCGCTGGTCTTGCTTGCTCCCTTTTCGAACGCGAACCAATCGCCCTTGGGGTCAGCGGCAATAGGATCGAGAACACCCAAAAGCGCGCACAGATCGTTGAAATGGCTCTGCGATGCCGAACGCTCCTTGAGTTCGAGGTGGCGCCATTTGCTGAGAAATTGCTGCGGGGTCATGCAATGCCTTGGTGAAGGAGTGGGGAGGGGCTGTTCGGCTTCGGCCTTATGCCGCTTCCTCTTGCTCCTCGTCGCCGTAATAGTCGTCATCCCGGTCCATGGGCAGGATGCTTTCGCGCACGGCATCCTTGCCCATCGCAGCTTCGATCAGTGCCAGCAATCGGGAACGGCGATCAGCCATGAAGGCGTGGAAATCATTGGTGGCCAAGAGAGCTTCTTCGATCTCATGGCTTTTCAGAATGGCAGACAGGCGATTGGCCTCGATCGGCGGGTTGCTGTCATTCCCCTTCATCAATCGGCCTAGATAGGCCGAAGGAGCTACGCCACCCAGCATGCGGTTGGTGGCGGAAGCAAGCGGGGTCTTGTTGACAATGCTGTTGTAGATCGCGGGTTCGATCGTCTCAGTTTTGCACCACGCTTCCGGGAAGATGTGGTGGATATCCACATTCTCATCGAAGAACACCATTTGGTCATATGGCTGTCCGGATTTGAAGTCTTCCGCACCGGATTTCATCAGCAGGGCGTGAACACCTTTGTAGGCGGCAGACAGGCGCGATCGAAGCGTGTGAAACCGCTTTTCCTCAAAGCTGGACCGCTGCACCGTTTGCGGCTCGGCTCCGCCGGCGATCCAAGACGAGAAGTCCCTAATGTCGAGCGCAAAGCGGCTTTCCACCGCAGATCCGTAGAGCTCCCCAAAGACGCCGCACCAATACCATTTCGCCAGCTTTTGCCGAACCGCGTCATTCTCCCACGCCGTGCCAATTTCTGCCAGAATGGCAGCAAGTGGCACCAATTGTGTCTGATAGGGGAGGTCGCGCGAGTTGAAGATCTTCAGGGAATGGAGGAACTTGGCTGCCGCAATATAGCCGGCCTCAACCTTTGGGGCCCATTTCTGATAGGCCGCCAGCGGGACCTGCAACAGGCTGTTGCGTGTGGCGCTGATCGCCGGCGGTTCAGCACCCTTGGCAATCGCCTCATCGCGGCGTTCCTTGGTGTAAAGCAAAGACACCGCCTGCAGGAATTCCACGGGCTCGATCTTTGCCAGGACCTTTTGGGTGATCAGCCGCTCGCGGCGGGCCTTCCAGTCGTCACGAAGATGGAATTCTTCGGACGCATACATGGCGGTCACCAGTTCGAAGGCATCGAGCGGCTTGCCGCCAGTGTTGACCTTCTCGAACACCAGACACACAGCTGCCCGCGATGTGTCCTTACCCAGCTTGATGACGGGGACATGATAGGAAGTGATGTTGTTCACCAGCGTCTGCATGAAATCATTGATGAGTTTCAAATGCTCCATCCGCTGTTCTGGCACCTGGTAAACCCAGGCAATGGCAGCTTGCTGCCAGATGTGGGCTTCAAAAATCCGGTCGATGGGGAAGTAGAGCGCCTCGAATTCATTCTGTTCGTGCGACAGATCAAGCTTCACGTCTCGGCCGAAATTTTCGCGAATGATCCGATCTTCCGGCACGGCAATCACGGCTTCAGCACGCGCCACGTCTGGATCGAGCGCTAGTCGGATATCGAAATAGAAATGCACCTTGATGGGCCGCTTCTTGGCCGTCTGCGTCGACACAGGAACGGATGAGAAGGTAGATTGGTAGAGCGAGGTCATCCGCTGCTGCCCGTCCAGCAGATAGGCTTCAAGCTGTTTGACTGGCACTGGAGCGCCTTCGACAGGCCGCACTGCAAAGGAAACATCTCCTGACGCATCCAGCGTCATTAGGGCACCGACCGGAAATCCCTCCGAAATGGAGGCAAGTAGATCAATGATTCGGTCTTGGCCCCACACCCACCCGCGCTGAAAATCAGGCAGCTGCAATTTCCCCTCGTGGCATTCACGCATGAGATCCTTCAATGAAACCGGGTTTGTTTGGAACGAAGTTGTCAAGATCAGCCCCTATTGAAAGCAAGCACCACCCAAATATGCCGTCAAATCGACGGCATTGTTCATTTGTTGCCTTACCCATCATAACGCTCACTGATGGCATGCCAAGTTCAGAACACGTCGATTGGATCTTGGGGACGGCATGTGGGGCGACCCAAACGGCGAGGCAGGGAGGTGGCGGCAGATACGTGAATGCGGGCTGCCGCCAAGAAGCTGCGAAACGTCCGCCACCGGATAACAACGCTCGGTGACCTGGGCAACTGCATCACGCTTTAACTCAGCACTGAAATTGGGCTCCCCCATCATTGCTTCCTGTCCTCAAAATTACGATCGAAAGTGTCCGGAAATCTAGATGCTATTCAACCTGTTAACGGATGGTCGAGTAACAGGGGCGATCAAGTTTGGCTGGGCGGACGCTCGCGGAGCCGTCGCTGAGGTTGCGGTCGATGGCGTCAGTTGGGTTCTGATCCAGTTTGACCAGAGACGGACTAAGCCGGAACGACAGTTTCGATAGCTATCACAGCTCTTCAGGAGGCGCGGGAATGACGGACACAATGAGTAAACGGGTCTCATATGATATCGGCTGTATGAAGAGCTTGCGTAAGCTACCTGACAAGGTGACGCTGAAGTTCATGGATATGATGGGTCGCTATATGTCCAACGCTTCCATGAACGGGTTGAACCTTGAGACCGTCGAAGGCGCAAAGGATAGTTCGATTAAGTCACTTCGCGTCGATCAAGGGTACCGAGCAATCGCCTTTGAAGTCGGCCAAGATATCATGTTCGTGCATGCGAACGAGCACGACAAGGCGTATCGCTGGGCTGCCGCGCGCAGGGTCAAGCTTGACTCTAGAACGAACCGTATACGGATAATCGAAGAGATTGAATCGGTGGTGGAGTTCGCGGCATCGCCGACTGTTGCTGCCGTGCGTCTTTTTGAACGGGTGCCCGAAGCACGCTTGCGTGCGCTCGGCGTTCAAGGTATCCATCCGGCGGGGGCCGCCTTGCCAGGATAGGTAGCGAGCGCTCTTAAGCGTGCTCTTAAGAGCGTGCTTAGGAGTGATCGATGGGTCAGGTGACGGTGTTTTCGGGTCCGGAGCGG
>JBKBTF010000099.1:0-6152 GCA_046291395.1 Blastomonas sp.
CGGGAGATGGACCCCTGCCTGCGCAGGGGTACACCGGCCAGAGCCGGTGTAACTGGACCCGCGAAGAGATCACCGCGCTGTTCGACCTGCCGTTCAACGACCTGATGTTCGAGGCGCAGAGCGTCCATCGCGCGGGCTTCCCGCGCAACGAGGTGCAGCTGTCCACGTTGCTGTCGATCAAGACCGGCGGTTGCCCTGAGGATTGCGGCTATTGCAGCCAGTCCAAGGATGCCGATAGCGGCGTCAAGGCGACCAAGCTGATGGACGTGCAGGCGGTGCTGCAGGCGGCAGCGCAGGCCAAGGACCACGGCTCGGGCCGCTTTTGCATGGGCGCAGCCTGGCGCAACCCCAAGGATCGCGACATCCCCAAGCTTGCCGCGATGGTCAAGGGCGTGCGCGAGATGGGCATGGAAACCTGCATGACTCTGGGCATGCTCACCGCGTCGCAGGCCAGGCAGCTCGCCGATGCGGGGCTCGATTACTACAACCACAACATCGACACCGCGCCCGAGAACTACGCCAACGTCATCACCACGCGCACCTTCGAGGACCGGATGGAAACGCTGGACAATGTCCGCTCGGCAGGCATCAACGTGTGCTGCGGCGGCATCGTCGGCATGGGCGAGGCGCGCTCGGACCGCATCGGCTTCATCCACGCGCTCGCCACGATGCCGCACCCGGAAAGCGTGCCGATCAACGCGCTGGTCCCGGTCAAGGGCACGGTGCTGGGCGACATGCTCGCCGATACGCCACTGGCGAAGATCGACGAGAT
Organism: Blastomonas sp.; assembly: GCA_046291395.1. GTDB lineage: Bacteria > Pseudomonadota > Alphaproteobacteria > Sphingomonadales > Sphingomonadaceae > Blastomonas. Next base: position 773 of record JBKBTF010000099.1, read on the forward strand.
CGAGTTCGTGCGCACCGTCGCTGTCGCGCGCATCACCATGCCGCACTCGATGGTGCGCCTGAGCGCAGGCCGCGAAAGCATGTCCGAAAGCTGCCAGGCTTTGTGCTTCATGGCGGGCGCGAACAGCATCTTCACCGGCGACAAATTGCTCACCGCGCCCAATGCCGGCGACGACAAGGACGGCGCGCTGCTGGCCAAGCTCGGCATGAAGGCGATGGCCGCGCAGCCGCACGGGGCTTTGGAGGCGGCGGAGTAGCGATAGGCTGCGACGCTCAAGCACTTACCTGCATCATCAAAGAATAAGACACTCTCGAGAGAGGCCCGACTATGCCAATCACCAAAATCCTGATCGCAAACCGCGGCGAGATCGCCTGCCGCGTCATCCGCACCGCCAAGAAGATGGGCATCAAGACGGTGGCCGTATATTCGGATGCCGACGCGCGCAGCCCGCATGTCGAGATGGCAGATGAGGCCGTGCACATCGGCCCGTCGCCAGCCGCGCAGTCGTATCTGCTGGCGGACAAGATCATCGAGGTGTGCAAGCAGACCGGCGCGGATGCCGTGCATCCAGGCTATGGTTTCCTGTCCGAGCGCACCAGCTTTGCCGAAGCTCTGAAGGCCGCAGGCATCACCTTTATCGGCCCACCTCCTGGCGCGATCGCTGCAATGGGCGACAAGATCGAGTCCAAGAAGCTTGCCCTGGAAGCAGGGGTCAACGTCGTCCCGGGTTTCGTCGGCGAGATCGACGATACCGAGCATGCGGTGCGGATCGCAGGCGAGATCGGCTATCCGGTGATGATGAAGGCGTCTGCCGGCGGCGGCGGCAAGGGCATGCGGCTGGCGTATAACGAGCAGGACGTGCGCGAAGGCTTCGAGGCGACCAAGCGCGAAGGCCTCGCCAGCTTCGGCGATGACCGCGTGTTCATCGAGAAGTTCATTCTCCAGCCGCGCCATATCGAGATCCAGGTGCTCGGTGACCAGCACGGCAACATCGTCTATTTGGGCGAGCGCGAATGCTCGATCCAGCGCCGTCACCAGAAGGTGGTCGAAGAAGCGCCGTCGCCGTTCGTGACGCCCGAAATGCGCAAGAAGATGGGCGAGCAGGCGGTCGCGCTGGCACGCGCTGTCGGCTATTACAGCGCGGGCACGGTCGAGCTGATCGTGTCGGGCGCAGACACCACTGGCGAGGGCTTCTACTTCCTCGAAATGAACACCCGGCTTCAGGTCGAGCACCCCGTCACCGAACTGGTTACCGGGCTCGATCTCGTCGAGCAGATGATCCGCGTCGCCAATGGCGAGCCTTTGGGCTTCACGCAGGACGATGTGACGCTCACCGGCTGGGCGGTGGAAAACCGGGTATATGCCGAAGACCCCTATCGCGGATTCCTGCCCTCGATTGGCCGTCTGGTGCGCTACAACCCGCCCAAGCAGAAGAAGGGCGTGCGCGTCGATGATGGCGTCGAGGAGGGCGGGGAGGTCTCGATCCATTACGATCCGATGATCGCCAAGCTGATCACCTATGGCGATACCCGGATCGAGGCAATCGACCGGCAGATCCTGGCGATCGACCGGTTCGAGCTCGATGGCCCGGGGCATAATCTCGATTTCGTCTCGGCGCTGATGCAGCACCCGCGCTTCCGCTCGGGCAACATCACCACCGGCTTCATCGCCGAAGAGTATCCCGATGGCTTCCATGGCGCGCCCGCCTCGCCCGAACTGCTCCAGCGGCTCGCGGCGATCGCAGCGTTCATCGCCACCGCCGAGGCCGACCGCAGCTTGCGCGTCAGCGGCCAGCTCGGCAACCGGCTGACGCCGCCATCCGAATGGCGCGTGCGCCAGGGGGATGTCGCGATGGAAGTATCGGTCAGCGAGGATGCGATCGTGGTCGACGGCGAGGTCGTTGACATGAGCATGGGCTATACCCCCGGCGACCGCATGGCGATCGCGGACTTTGGCGATGAGGACGTCAGCGACGAACTCGCGGTCAAGGTGCAGCGCACCCGCACCGGCTTTGCGCTGACCGCGCGCGGCGCGACCCACCGCTTCGAGGTGCTGCCCGCCTATGTGGCTCAGCACGCGCGTCACATGATCGAGAAGGTGCCGCCGGATCTGTCTCGCTTCCTGCTTTGCCCGATGCCGGGTCTGCTGGTGAAGCTGCACGTTGCCGAGGGCGACAAGGTGCAGCCGGGCCAGCCGCTGGCGATTGTCGAGGCGATGAAGATGGAGAACATCCTGCGCGCCGAGAAGGCCGCCACGGTCAAGACGATCAGCGCTGCCGAAGGGGATAGCCTTGCAGTCGATGCGGTGATACTCGAACTCGAATAGGGACGTATTTGGGGAGATGCTGGATGGCCGCAACGGTCGCAGCAAACGGGGACACCATCACGCCGAGCAAGTCGGATATCCGGCTGGTCATCGGCGCATCATCGCTCGGCACCATCTTCGAATGGTATGACTTCTTCATCTACGGCACGCTCGCTGCGATCATCGGGCGGACGTTCTTTCCCAGCGGCAATGTCACGCTCGAGACGTTGCTCGTCTGGGCGGGCTTTGCCGTCGGCTTCGGTTTCCGTCCGCTGGGCGCAATCCTGTTCGGCTTTCTGGGTGACCGGCTGGGACGCAAATACACCTTCCTGGTGACGGTGACGCTGATGGGCGTCGCCACCGCCGGTGTCGGCCTGATCCCGTCGGCCGATACCATCGGCATTGCCGCGCCGATCATCATCATCCTGCTGCGCATCCTTCAGGGGCTGGCGCTGGGCGGCGAATATGGCGGCGCGGCGATCTATGTCTCCGAACACGCCCCGCCCGAAAAGCGCGGTTTCTACACCAGTTTCATTCAGGCCAGCGTCGTGGGCGGCTTCGTGCTCAGTCTTGTCGTCGTGCTGGGCTGCAAGGCGATCATGAGCGATGCGGTTTGGAACGAGTGGGGCTGGCGCGTGCCCTTCCTGCTCTCGCTGCTGCTGCTTGCTGTATCCTTGTGGATGCGGCTCAAGCTCTCCGAAAGCCCGGTGTTCAAGGCGATGAAGGCCGATGGCGAACTCGCCGGCAATCCGTTCGTCGAAAGCTTCACTTATCCCGGCAACAAGAAGCGGCTGTTCGTCGCGCTGTTCGGCATCGCTGCGGGCCTCACCGTGATCTGGTACACCGCGATGTTCTCGGCGCTGTCGTTCCTGAAAGGGCCGATGCGGGTCGACGACACCGCGGCCGAGATCATCGTCGGAGCCTCGGCCTGCATCTCGATGATGTTCTATATCTATTTCGGTGCGCTTTCGGACAAGCTCGGGCGCAAGAAGCCGATCGTCTGGGGCTATGCGCTGACGCTGGTGCTGGTCTTCCCGCTATTCTGGCTGATCGGCAGCGTCGCCAACCCCGCGCTCAACACCGCAATGGAGCGGGCGCCGGTCGTCATTTCCGGACCGAACTGCGATTATTCGCCATTCGCCAAGGCGCAGGATAGCGAATGCGGCAAATTGCTCGCGCAGTTCACCGCGAAGGGTGTTGGCTATACGCTGAGCGAGGGGCCGCGCGTTGCGGTCAAGATCGGCGATGTCATGGTCTCCGACATCAGCAGCGAGGGCGTCGATGCCGCGCTGCTGGCCGCCGGGTACGACTTCACGCCGCGCGTACCGCCGATGGCGAGCATATTGGTGATCGTGCTGGCACTGGCAGGGCTGGGGGCCCTGTCCGCCGCGACCTATGGGCCGGTTGCCGCCCTGCTGTCCGAGATGTTCCCGCCGCGCATCCGCTACAGCTCGATGTCGATCCCCTACCACTTCGGCACCGGCTATTTCGGCGGTTTCCTGCCGTTCATCGCCAGCTTCATCATCGCCAAGACCGGCAATCCCTATTCGGGGCTATGGTACACCTGGGGCGTGGTGCTGATGGCGTTCGTGATCAGCATGGTATGGCTGCAGGAAACCCACAAGCCGGGGGTGGAGCCGGAACATCGCTGACGTTTCTGATACTGGCGCCAATATGCGTCTGGTGTGCGATGGCGGCGCGCTGGTCGCCAACTGGCAGGCACTCGACCGCCTGAGCGGGCACGCGAGCGCGGGCGCCGCGGTCAAGGCCGATGGCTATGGCCTGGGCGCGCGCGAGGTCGTGGCGCGGCTGTTGGCTGCAGGCTGCCGGGACTTTTTCGTGGCGCATTGGAGCGAGGCTAAGGCGCTGGCAGGGCCGGTCGATCCGGCGAGCATAGCGGTGCTGCACGGCATCGCACCAGGCGAGGAGGCGCAGGCCCTTGCCATCGGTGCAGTCCCGGTACTCAACAGCGCCGATCAGATCGCCCGCTGGCGAGGCATGGGGGGCGGCGCCTGCCATGTCATGATCGACACCGGCATGGCGCGTCTGGGGGTCGATTGGCGCGACGATGTTGCAGGCTTGTGCGCCGGTCTCGATATCGACCTGTGTTTGAGCCATCTTGCCTCGGCCGACGAAGACAGCGCGCAGAACGACCTGCAGCGCCAGCGCTTCGACCAGGCGCGCGCCGGAGTGCACGCGCGCCGCTACAGCCTTGCCAACAGCGCGGGGATCGCGCTGGGCAGGGCCTATCATTTCGATAGCACCCGCCCCGGCCTTGCGCTTTACGGCGGCGTGCCCATCGCGGCGCTGACTGACATGATCCGCCCCGTGATCCGGATCGAGACCCGGGTGCTGCAGGTCCGGCAGGTCCGGGCGGGTGACAGTATCGGCTATGGCGCGACCTTCACGGCGCCTGCCGCGATGCGCAGCGCGACCTTGTCGCTTGGCTATGCCGATGGCTACAAGCGCGCCCTGTCCAGCATCGGCGGGTTTGTCCACAATGGAATACGGCTGCCCTTGCTGGGGCGCGTCTCGATGGATCTCGTCTGCATCGACATCAGCGCCGCGCCCGATCTGCGCGAAGGCGACTGGGTTGCCGCGGATTTCGATCTGCCGGGAGCCGAGGCCGCGACCGGGATCAGCCAGTATGAATGGCTGACCCAGATCGGGCGGCGGTTCGATCGGGTCTGGGTGGACTGAGGCTTAGCGCTCGATGCAGACCGCGATGCCCATTCCTCCGCCGATGCACAAAGTGGCCAGACCCTTTTTTGCGTCGCGACGGCCCATTTCGTAGAGCAGTGTCGTCAACACCCGCGCGCCGCTGGCGCCGATCGGATGGCCGATGGCGATTGCGCCGCCGTTGACGTTCACCTTTTCGGGATCCCAGCCCATCTCCTGCGTCACCGACAGCGCCTGCGCCGCGAACGCCTCGTTGGATTCGATGAGGTCAAGGTCCTCGACGCTCCAGCCCGCCTTGGCGAGAGCGCGGCGGCTTGCGGAGACCGGGCCAATGCCCATGATCGAAGGGTCAACCCCCATCGAGGCCCAGCTCGCGATGCGGCCCAGCGGGGTGAGG
>JBKBTF010000034.1:0-22165 GCA_046291395.1 Blastomonas sp.
GCCTGGGCGGCCGCGATGAAACACCGCCAGTCGATGACCCACGGCGCGACCGTCCTCGCCCACACCATGAAGGCGGGCGACAGCCACGGCGGCGGCGGCGGCGGCGGTCCCGACATCAAAGAGAAGGACTGATCCATGTTCCGACGCCCCACCATCCGTTACGGCCAGACCTCCGAACCCGTCACGCCCTACCAGCGCGCCGCTCAGGTGTGGGACGACCGCATCGGCTCCGCGCGCGTGCAGGCGAAGAACTGGCGGCTCGCCTTCTTCGGCGCGCTCGCGCTTTCGGGCGGCCTTACCGGCGGCCTCATCTGGCAGTCGGCGCGCGGCCATATCGTGCCTTGGGTGGTGCAAGTTGATCGGCTGGGCGAGGCGCAAGCGGTCGCGCCGGCCGACGCCGGCTACCGTCCGACCGATCCGCAGATCGCCTTCCATCTCGCCCGCTTCATCGAACAGGTCCGCGCAATCCCCGCAGATCCGGTGATCGTCCGGCAGAACTGGCTTCGCGCCTACGAATACACCACCGATCGCGGGGCGATGGCGCTCAACGACTATGCGCGCGCCAATGATCCATTCGCCCAGGTCGGCAAAGTGCAGGTCGCGGTGGACGTATCCAGCGTCATCCGGGCCTCGCCCGACAGCTTCCGCGTCGCCTGGACCGAGCGCCACTATCAGGACGGCAGCCTCGCCGCCACTGAACGCTGGTCGGCCATCCTCACCATCGTCGTGCAGCCGCCGCGCACCCCCGACGCGCTGCGGAAGAATCCGCTCGGCGTCTTCGTCAACGCCCTCAACTGGTCAAAGGAGCTGTCGCAATGACGCACACGCCTTTCCGCCGCTCCGCCTCGGCGGTCCTGCTCGTCTCCGCCGCCGTGCTCTCCGGCTGCGCCACTACGTCGCCGAAGCCGCCCGCCATCACCTATGACGATCCGCCCGTGGAGATCCCGGCGACGCCCGCCGCTGAGCCTCCGCGTGCGGTCGAGGTAGTGACGATCCCCGAGCCGCTGCCGCTTCCCGGCCAGTTGAAGCCGGTGGCGGAAAGCGCATCGCCGCCTGAGCCGGCCGATCCGCGCAGGCGCGTCGGCGCGGCAAACGCCGCCGCCCGCGTGCAGCCTGTGCGCGACGGCTTCCTCAACGCGATCCAGCAATATCCCTGGACCGATGGCGCGCTCTATCAGGTCTATACCGCGCCCGGCCAGGTGACGGACATCGCCTTGCAGGAGGGCGAGCAGCTCGTGGGCCCAGGGCCGGTCGCGGCCGGTGACACCGTGCGCTGGATCATCGGCGACACGGTGAGCGGCAGCGGCGCCACGGCCCGCGTGCATATCCTCGTGAAGCCAACGCGGCCCGACCTCGCCACCAACCTCGTCATCAACACCGACCGTCGCACCTATCATCTGGAGCTGCGCGCCACGGCCGCGACCTACATGGCGTCGGTCTCGTGGACCTATCCGCACGACGCCCTGATCGCCTTGCAGGCGCGCAACGCCGCCGCCGCATCCGCCGCGCCGGCAGCGACCGGCGTGAACGTGGCGGCGCTCAATTTCCGCTACCGGATCGAAGGCGACCGCGCACCATGGAAGCCTGTCCGCGCCTTCGACGATTCAGCCCAGGTCTTCATCGAGTTTCCGGCCGGGATCTCGCAGGGCGAGATGCCGCCGCTGTTCGTGACCGGCGTGGCCGGCGACGCCGAGCTGGTCAATTATCGCGTGCAGGGCCGCTACATGGTGGTGGACCGGCTGTTCGCCGCCGCCGAGCTGCGCCTGGGCGACAAACGCAGTGCGCAGCGTGTCCGCATCGTGCGCGACGACGGACGCAGGGGGCGGCCGTGACCGATCCCATCGAAACGACCGCCACCGAACCGGTCGCACCGCAAGCGGCACAATCCGATCCGCGCGCGTTCCAGCTCAAGGGCGACCCGCCGCGCGTCATGCGCCTGTCGCGCAAGGCGCTGGCCGTCATCGGCGTCGCCGCCGGCCTCGGCATCGGCGGCTCGCTGATCTATGCGCTCAAGCCCGCGAGCCAGAAGGAAGCGAAGGAACTTTACAGCACCGAGAGCCGCGCCACGGCCGAAGCGATTACGTCGGGGCCGAAGGATTATGGCCAGGCGCCACGGCTCGGTCCCCCGCTTCCCGGCGATCTTGGCGGGCCAATCGTCTCCGCTCAGCAGCGCGGCGAGAATGTCCCCGTGTCGCCGGTCGGCGCCCAGCCCGACGCCCGCGCTCAGGCCGAGGAAGCGGCCCGCCAACACGCTCAACAGGAACGTGATGCCGCGCGCGTGAGCGGCGTATTCCTTGGCGGCGGGACGGCAGGTGCGGGCGCGGCCATGCCGCAGATTGCGACCGCAGCGGAACCGCCCGCGCCGCAGCCCGCCGAGACGGCTCAGGGCGACCAGGCCGCCAAGCGTGCCTTCATGGCCCAGGCGTCCAGCCAGCGCACGGTCAGCGTCGAGCGGCTTATAGCCCCGGCGTCGCCCAACATCGTGCAGGCCGGTAGCATTATCCCGGCCGCACTCATCACCGGCATCCGTTCAGACCTGCCCGGCCAGATCACCGCCCAGGTGACGCAAAACGTCTATGACAGCATCACCGGGCGCATCCTGCTCATCCCGCAGGGCACGCGGCTGATCGGCGAATATGACAGCGAGATCGCCGCCGGGCAGACCCGCGTCCTGCTCGCCTGGGATCGGCTGATCCTGCCGGACGGCCGCTCGATCGTTCTCGAGCGCCAACCTGGCGCCGACGCGGCCGGGTTCGCGGGGCTACAGGACCGTGTGAACCAGCATTGGGGCAATCTGCTCAAAGCCGCCGCCATATCGACGCTGCTCGGCGTGGGCGCCGAGCTAGGCGCGGACGATGAAGACGACCTGACCCGCGCGCTGCGCCGGGGATCGCAAGACAGCATCAATCAAACTGGCCAGCAGATCGTGCGTCGCCAGCTAAATGTGCAGCCGACGCTCACAATCCGGCCGGGCCATCCGCTGCGCGTGGTCATCACCCGCGACCTTGTGCTCGAACCGATCGGAGTGACGCAATGACGAAATTGAAGCTGGGGCCGCTCGCCGACGACCGGCCGGTGAAACTCACCGCTGAGCTGCCAGCGCCAATCCATCGCGATCTCGTCGCCTATGCCGCCGCGCTTGCGGCCGAAACCGGGGGACCGCCAGTTTCGCCTGAAAAGCTGGTCGCGCCGATGCTGGCCCGGTTCATGGAAACCGATCGGGCCTTTCGCCGGCATCTCGCGCAGGAGAAGTGAAGGCGGCGTTCGCGCGCCTCAGTTTCCCATGAATCGCTTGAACCGATCGCGGCCCTCTTCCTCGACGATGGCCTGCTCGGCATTGGCGCATTCGTCGCCGCGCATCGCGCCTTCCGCACATTGCGCCACGACCTGCCGCGCTTCGCCGAGATGCGCAGCGAAATACTGCGTGCCGCGCGGCGCGGCCGGCACCGCGGCGGAGGGGCTCGCGGCTGCCGCCGTTTGCTCGACCGGCACGATCACCGGGCGCAGGACGAAACCCGCTCCGAACCCGATGACCAGCGTGACCAGCACGATGATGAGTGTCTTGCCTTGCATCATGACTGCTCCTTTCCCGTTTGCTGAGACGATGGCTGCGGCCCGTACATGGGCGGCAGCGAATAGCGAATGGCCACAAAATCGAGGAACCGGCGCAGCACCGCGTTCTCATTGTCCTCGCGCCAATAGCCGGAGAAGCCGATCCGCATGTGCCCATTGGTTTCGTGGACCTCGCGGAAGACCACACCCGGCACCTGAATGCCGAGCGCCGATTCCGCCACGACCGAGAGGCGACCGCCGAGCGCGATAGCGCTCAGCACCGTCTCGCGCCCAACATCGTCCATGTCGATTTCAGGCGTGTAGCCGGGCATCCAGAGCTTGCCCAACAGCATGTTGCGCGTCTCCGGTCCGGGATCTCGCTCGGTCAACAGGAAGCGTTCGCCGGTCAGGTCGGTCCAATGGATGCGCTCACGCACGACCAGTGGATGGCCTTCCGGCATCGCTACCAGGATGCGCTCGCTCCAGAAGGGGCGGCTCATCATTCCCCGGTAAGGCGTCTCGCCGATCATGATCGCTATGTCGAGCAGCCCGTTCTCGATCCCCGCCAGCAACATGTCGCGGCCACGCTCGAAGCCGCGCACCTTAACTTCGGGATAGCGTTCGCCAAACTCGCTCAGGGTCGCGCGCAGGTTGCCGGCCGAGAACGAGGTATAGAATCCGATGGCCAACCTCCCCGTGTAGCCGTTACGGGTATCGGAGACCCACGCATTCAGCTCGGTGAACTCCCTGACGATGTGTTGAGCCGTGCGAAGGTAGGTCATACCATTCGCCGTCAGCGTCGCGCCGCGTGTCTTGCGGTCGAACAAGGCCATGCCCAGACGCTTCTCCACATTGAGGATGTGGCGGCTAAGGGTCGCCTGCTTGATGTTGAGGGCGCGCGCCGCTCGGCTAAAACTGCCGGCCTCTGCCGCTGCAATCAGATAACGAAGCTGGCGTAACTCGATCATTAACGCCGCGCTAAGCTAGTGATCGGCTGGGGATGCACGACCGATCAGACCGGAACAACGGCACGCTCGCGGATCGCTTCTCAATAGCGGCCTCAAGTTTCTCGCCGCGCGCGCTAAACGCCCAAGACCTGCCGACACATGCGAGCGCTGAAAATACCAGCCCTGGCTGTTCGGCAATGACCCGGTAACGTCGGCAACTCTCGTCGCTTTTGCGTTCCACCGAACCCAAAGCGTTGGGAGAATTTGACGCCTCTGCCAGCGCCGATTGCAACATAGATCTCCTTCCACAGCAGCCATATGCTGCGCTTGCGGAGACGCGCCGCATGAAGGCATCATGCGGTTGACATTCCCGTGTTCGTTGACCCACTTCCCGCGCGGGTAGACGCTCACAGGAGTGTCGGAGCCCGTGAAAGGCTCCCTCTTCCCGCCGCGAGCGCGAACGAACATCGGGATGCAAAATGTCGAAGATTGGCCATTCGGCCACGCCTCGGATTGGCATCCGATACAGGTAAGATAAGCGATCCCTATTGGCTTGGGTAGCCCTTTGTGATCACCGTGACACCCAAACGCTGAAATCCTGCGCTATGTGCTTTAAAATATTCCCCGCCGAGGCGCGGGAATCGTCCGTACTCTTTTTGAAAGGCTCTTCCGGAAGACCAGCGGGCATCGCAGGTACGAAGGCGCGCCTGCCATTGGGTCAGGCGCGGGCATTGACCAAGGCTGCCCCCACTGCACTGATCTGCCACCACGCTAACATCTCATTCGGACCTGCATGACGTTCCGCGAAGCCCCGCTTGGATAGCATGACAAGCGCCGGATCGCTTGCTGAAGCAAGAAATCGCATTCCGCTGGCCGGCTGTATCGCAAGTTCGGTCAGCGCATCCCATTCTGCATCGGGTAACAGACCGTTGCTCCCGGCAGCCCTTTCCCGGATCGGTATGGGCTCAGTCGCTTTGCGACGTCTGCGCGGACCGGGCTTGATCTCGCCAGCGAGCGCCGAGGCAATCCGGCGGCCGACACGATTGGCGGCCTTCACTGACGGATCATGCTGCACATGGGCGTAAATCATCGTCGAGCGCAGATTCGCATGCCCGAGGATCGCACCGGTTAGCGCCAGCGCCTCGCCGTTCGAGGTTGCCGTGGCTCCGACCGTATGGCGCAGCGTGTGGGGCGTGACGCCGGGCAGCTCGGCCTTCCTGACAATCTTGGGCCAGATACTCTTGGTGCCTTGGAAATAGCTGTCGCCTTCATCGGCCGGGAACACGTAGTCCGTGCCCTCAGACTTCTCGACGCCTTTGAGTAACGTCGCGGCCGCCACGCAAAGCGGGCGAACAGACTTGCCGGTTTTGCTGTCATCGAGAACGAGCAATCCGTTCTCCAGATCAACCTCACCCCATTTTAGGCCCGCGATCTCGTTCCGGCGGCAGCCAGTCAGCACCCACAGCCGGGTGATGTTGAGCGCCTTGCTGTTGACGCCCTCCGCTTCCAGCGCGTCACAAGCCGCGCCGAGGCGCCCGACCTCCTCAAGCGTTAGGAAGCGGGTGCGCTTGTTGTCGGACTTGTTCACCACGGCCTTTTCGCAGGGGTTTGCCGCGACGATCTCATGCCGCTTGGCGAAGCTGAACACGGCCGACAGGTCGCGGAACACTTTGCGCGCCGCACCGTTGCCGCCGGTCACGATGATCCGCGTGCGCGGTCCCGTCTTCTCATTTTTCGCCGTCTTGCCGGCCTCGACATCGCGGAAAAACCGCTCGATGTCGGCGGCATTGACCTCCGTTACGCGCTTATGGCCGAGCAGGGGCACGACATGATGGCGCAGCCGGGCGACAGTGTATTTCTTGGTCAAGGGCTTCATCGGCTGGCCCTGACGCTTGCCGCGCTGGATGAAGCAGCCTTCCTTCTCATAGCGGTCGATCAGCCCGCTCATCTTCATCTCGGCGCGTTTCGCCTTGCGCTTGTTCGCAGGATCTTCGCCGACAGTGGCGGCGGCCAGCAGCTCCTTGGCCTTCTTTCTGGCCTGCTCAACCGTCAGGGTTCCGAAGCGGCCGACCGTCATGAACCGACGTGGCGCACTCCGACCGCCGCCTTCGGCGCGATAGCGGATAATGAAGGTCTTGCGTCCGGTCTTCGCAACGCGAACGCCGAACCCGGACAATTCGCTATCCCAAATCTCGTAGCGTTCCGAACGCGCCTCGGCTGCATCGACGACCGTTTTCGTCAACTTGATTGACTTGTCTTCCGTCATTTCGCCATGACCTCCAAGCGGTCCCACGCTCAAATTGGTGTCCACATGGTGTCCACCGAAAGCAGTAAATAGAGGTTTCCTCATGGATTGTTCTAGCGTAGCCTTGCGCCGAAAACAAACTTATTTTCAGTGCTTTAATCGTAGAATAGCGGGCTGTGGCGAAGGCTGGAACAGTGTGTGATGCAATTTTGCCAAGGTTGGGGTCGAGGGTTCGAATCCCTTCGCCCGCTCCAATTTTTCAAAGCAAATCCATAGTTTAAAGCAACCGCTTTGCGGGCCGATGCGGCCTGTGCGAAGGCAGGATACGGCCGGCTTGGGGCTTATCCCAGACATTCGGATAAACCGGGAAGGTTGCACCGGCAGGATTGGAGGGGAGAGCGCCTGGCCTCTCCCCCCAATTCGTGGTTCCTACCCCGCGACGTCAGAAATCGTAGGTGACCGAGGCCTTGAAAGTGCGCGGTGCGCCCAGCAGCAGGTCGGGGCGGAAGCTGTCGAACGCCGAGGCCCAATAGGCATTGTCGGTCACGTTATCGAGGTTGAGCCGCAGCGTGAGTGGCTTGCCGCCGACCACCGCGACATAACGCGCGCCAAGGTCGAGCCGGGTCCAGTCTTCGAGGAACAGGGTGTTGCCGATATTGGCCGCCTGTTCGCCGGTGTGCACCACGCGTCCGGTCAGCGTCAGCGCGGGGAGGAACGGCACGTCCCATTCGACATTGGCGTTGAGCAGATATTCGGGCACGCCCACCGCTTGTTTGCCCTCGTTCACCCCGTTCTGCGTGCGGCGCAATTTGGCATCGATCACCGAACCGCCGGCGATCAGCCGCAGCCCTTCGGTCAATTCGCCCGCGAGCGTGAACTCCACCCCGCGGTTGCGCTGAATGCCGAAGGGGCCGAATTCGAGCGCGCCGGGCTGCGCAGGATCGAGCCTGAGGATCGCGGTTTCGCGATCGATCTGGAACAGGGCCAGCGAGACATCCATCGCGCCCAGCGTCAGCTTGCCGCCGATTTCATACTGTTCGGACACGAAAGGCTGCAGAAACTCGCCCGCATTGGTGACCGGAAGCGCCGCGCCGCCTGCGGGATTGGCCCCGCTGACAGGCGCCTGGGGGCCCTGGACCAGCGCCTCGATACGGTTGGCGTAGAGCGAAAGCCCGGCGACAGGCTTTACCACCAGGCCGATGACCGGGGTCACCGCGTCATCGGTATACTCGGTGGCGAGCAGGCCGGTCGCGTTCGAATAGGATTTGACGTTGATCGTCTGCAGCCTGAGCCCTGCAGTGAGCAGGATGCGATCGTCCCACAGCCCGACCGTGTCCGACGCGAACACGCTGCCCAGGCGGATGCGCGAGATCGGAAAAGGATCGTCGAGATTGCCGCCAATGAAGGAGACGGTCGTCGACCGGGTGACCTCGACGGGTGCGTAGAGGTTGTTGCGCTCGGGCGAGACGGTGTAGAATTCAAAGGCGTTGCGGTTGACCAGCCAGTTCATCGAGCCGCCGATGTTGAACTCGTGGCTGATGCCGCCGCTGCTGAGCTTGGCGCGCAAGCCCGCCATCGCCGCCTCGTTGTTGTCGGTGCGCGGGATGAACGAGCCGCTGACGTTGATATCGCCGGTGGTGGCGTTGATCAGCTCGGGCGTGCTGTAGACGCCGACCTCGGAACCGTCGCGCGCGCCGAAGGCGGCATAGGCCATCACGTCCTGGGCGAGATCATATTCGACGCGGAACTGGCCGAAGACGTCACGCAGCGTGGTATACTGCCAGGGTTGGCCGTAATTGGTGCTGGCATCGGGCGCATCGGGGATGACGGCCAGGCTGTTGATGCGCAATTTGGGCCGGAAGTGCGACACCTTGACCCGCTGATAGGCAATGTCGAGCGAGGCGCGCAGCGGTCCCGAATTATAATCGAGCCCGGCGCCGATCACATAGGTGCTGCGGAATTCGTCATCGATCGAGACATCGCCGCGGCGAGCGGTGCCGTTGATGCGGAAACCCCATTCGTTGTTCTGGCCGAACCGGCGGCCGACATCGAAGCTGCCGCCGATATGGCCGGGTTCGGTAAAGCCGATGGTGGCGCGGGTAGTGGCATCGGCGCCTGCACGCTTGGGGATCAGGTTGACGCTGCCGCCGATGCCGCTTCCGCCCGGGGCGGCGCCATTGAGGAACGCGCTGGCGCCGTTGAGCACCTGCACCGATTCATACAGCTCGGGCGCGACGAGCTGGCGCGGCATGATGCCGTAGAGCCCGTCATAGCCGATATCGTCGCCCGCCAGCGCAAAGCCGCGGATGACGAACAGCTCGCCGGCAATGCCGAAGCCGGTGGTGGTGCGGATCGTAGGATCGTTCTCCAGCACCTGGCCCAATGTCTGCGGCTGCTGGTTGAGGATCAGCGCAGCGTTGTAGCTGCGGATGCTGAACGGCACGTCCTCGGCCAGTTTCTTGCCCAGAACGCCGGCATTGCCTGCCTGTTCGACACCCGACTGGTTTTCGCGCTGCGCGGTGACGATGATGGTGGCGTCGTCGGCGGGCCGGTTCTGCGCCAGGGCGGGGGAGGCGAGGGCCGGCGCGGTCAGTGCGCTGGCCATGAGGAGCCCGTAACGGATGATCTGGCTGTTCAACGAAGGTGTCCTTATTGTCAGGTGGAATGGAATAATCAGGTGCGGCGCGCACGCATTGCCCAGACGAGCGCAGCCACCGGTGCCGCCAGCGCGGCCCAGGACGCCGCATCGCGCCAGCCATCGCCGGTCAGCGCGATGACGAGGCCGGCAAGCCCGACGACGAAGATCGCGATGGGCCAGGCGAAGATGGCGCGCATCGAGCGGGAATGGCGTGGCGGGCGAGTCACTCGGCGGGCTCCGCCAGCAACTGGACCTCGCGCAGATGTGCGGACGCCGTGGTGCTGCCCTTGGCCAGCCACAGATATAGTCCCGAGCCCAGCACGATAATGGTGAACAGCGTCAGCGCCGCCCACAGGATCTTGAGCGGCAGTCCGCCATAATCGCCGAAGTGCAGCGGGCGCGAGAGCGACAGCGCCTGATAATACCAGGGCATCGGCCGCGCGTCGGTGAACTCGACCGTCTCGGCATCGATCAGCGCCGGGGTGAGCAGCCGTTCGGTGAGTGGCGTATCGCCCTGAAAGAACACGGCGTAGTGGTGCTTGGAACTGAAGGTGCCGCCGGGAAAGGCGATGAATTGCGGATTGTTGCCCGGAAGCGCGGCGCGCGCCTCGGCCATCGCGCGGTCGAGCGATCCGTAGCGCGCGGGATCGAGCGCCTCGCGCCCGGCATAGTCGCGCGTCATGTCGGCCAGCTCGTCGGCTTGCCACATGTCCTCGATCGGCACCGCAAGCGCATTGATCACCCCGGTCAGCCCGACCACCAGCATCCAGGCGAGCGCGACGATGCCGAGCAGATTGTGATAATCGAGCCATTTGAGCCGCGCGCTTCGGGACACGCGCAACGTTCCGAAGTCGAGCTTGCGCATGAAGGGCGCATAGAGGACGACGCCCGAAACCAGTGCGGCAACGAAAGCCACGCCCATTGCCCCCAGGAACAGCATTCCGGGAAGCCCCAGGAACATGTCGGTGTGCAGTTCCAGCAAAAAGTGCATCACCCCGCCATCGCCTTCCGCGACCATGCCGACCAGCTCGCCGGTCGAGCGGTCGAACGACTGGATGGTCATTTCGGCACCCGGTGAATCGGGACGCGGCCCGGTGGTGATCGTCATGGAGGGCTGGTCGTTGTCGAACGCCATATAGAGCGGCACTTCGCCCGGGCGGTTGGCGAGCGCACGCCGCAGCATCTCGTCAAGTGACAGCAGCCCTTCGGCGGTGCCGGAAGATCCGACCCCCGGCATGCCATATTGGGGCTGCTCCTTGGTCAGACCATCGATCTCGTCATGAAAGATCAGCGGCAGGCCGGTGAGGCACAGCATCAGCAGGAACGCGGTGCACACCAGGCTGGTCCATTTGTGAACAAGGAACCAGGTCTTGAGGGTGGATCGTGTCATCGCCCGCGCCCAGCTCCCGGGGTTGCTTGAGCGAACGTCGCACAGGCGCAGCGAGGGGGCGCAGCCCGGCCCGTTTTTGCGGTCAGGGCAATGCCCGTGAAAGAACAGCAATGCATCGAAGACCCCCTTGGTCGTCCAAGCGCGCTCCATAACGTCTCAAGGCAACGATGTAAATGCAAGTCAGTCGCATGAGCAAATCGTGCGCTGACAGAGCTGTTGGCGGCCGGGTGTTCAGCCGCAGGCATCCGGGGCGGCCGATGTCGCGCTGTTCGCCTGATATAGGTTACAATTCGGGAACCGAACGCAATGCCTCCCGTTCGACAGTCGAGTATGACGGGAGTTAGGACATGCGTCGGATGAAACCAGGTTCAGCACCATGCCGTGCTGCGGACACTGCAATCGATCCCGGCTTGGCGGCGGTCTGGCCGCCCGCCTCGGCGGTACCCCTTGGAAAGGTCGGCTGTCATGGGGGATGATTCGCAGACCCGCACGCGCGAGGGGTTGTTGATCGTTGCGCTGCAAGACCTTTGGCAGGCGCGCTGCGTCGTTCGCGACCATATGATGGCTATCGAGCAGGCAACGGTCGATCCCGAAACACGGGCCGTGTTCGAGGAAATCAGAACCGCCGCAACCGGGGAACAGGCAATACTGTCCGACCTTGCATCCGGCCCTGGCGACACGCCCAACCTGTGGGCGAGGGGGATTATCGACGATGCACACCGGGACGTGGCGACAACCGCAGAGGGCCCGGTACGGGACATCGCGCTGATCGGGGCGATCCGCAAGTTGCTGGCAGCAGATATCGTTTCGCTGGAAACGGCGATCCAGCTCGGGGCGCGGGCTGGGCCTGACTTTGCCGATCCGATTGCTCGGATCCAGTCTGCTGCATGCGAGCGCGATCAATGTCTGCGTGCCCGGCTCCAGGCGCTGACGCGAGAGGGCGAATAGCATGTCTTTCGCCCGGCGACATATGCTTCGCGCAAGCCAGCGATGACAATGTCCGCCCCAATGTCCGCCAAGGAAGCCCTCAACAGCCGACCCAAGGATACCATGGCCCGCCTGTCGCAATCCAAAAGATACCAAAGAGCGTTCGCCGACTTTGGCGATTTCGTGCTCGACCATGAAGATCTCGATGAGATCCTCAACGAAGCGTGCCGCGTGGTCGCGCATGAGCTCGATGTCGATCTCGCCAAGGTGATCGAGATCGAGCGAAGCAGCGCCACCGGCCTTGTCCGGGCGGGGGTTGGTTGGCGTCCGGGTGTGGTCGGTCACGAGCGGGTCAGCCTCACCGAACGCTCCTCCGAAGCTTATGCGATCGAGAAAGCAGCGCCGGTGATCACCCAGGACATCGAGAGCGAGGACCGGTTCGAGTTTCCCCAATTTCTGCGCGAGCACGACGTCGTTGCGCTGGTGAACGTGCCCATATTCCTGCCGGGACGCGATCCTTATGGGCTGCTGCAGGTGGATTCGCGCCGGAAGCGGGATTTTGGCGACCATGAGGTCGAATTCTTGAAGACCTACGCGATGGTCCTGGGTCCGGCGATCGACCGGTTGCGCACGGCGGCCGCGCTGAGGGTCGCCGATGATCGCCTTCAGTTGATCGAGAATGCGCGCGCCTATGTCATGATCGTCAGCGATGCCGACGACCGGATCACCGCTTGGCTGGGCGGGTCCGAAGACATCCTGGGGTGGTCGCGAAGCGAGGCACTGGGACAGCCGACCGACATCATTTTCACCGATGAAGACCGCGCAGACGGCGTTCCGGCCCGGGAACTGGGACGTGCCCGCGAAAACGGCACCGCAGCCGATGTGCGCTGGCATCAACGCCGCGATGGTTCACGCGTGTTCCTCGACGGGCAGACCATCGCCATCCGCCACCCTGACGGCGAACTGCGTGGCTATCTCAAGATAGGCCAGGACGTGACCGAGCGGATTCGGACCGAGGCCGCGCTCCGGGAGAGCGAGGACAGGCTCCGGCAGTTCGGCGAGGCGTCGCAGGACATCTTGTGGATGCGCGACGCGCACACCCTGCAATGGCAGTATCTGACCCCGGCTTTCGAGGAGATCTACGGTCTGACGCGGGAGGACGCGCTGGACGGCGACAATTTCGACAATTGGCTGGACCTGATCGTCGAGGAAGATCGGGCCAGGGTGCTCGGCGCGATCGAACGAGTGCGCAGCGGAGAGCATGTTACCTTCGATTATCGCATCCGGCGACCACGCGATGGAGCGATCCGCTGGCTGCGCAACACCGATTTCCCGCTCACCGGTGCTGGCGGGGAGGTTTCGCTGATCGGCGGGGTCGGACATGACCTGACCGAATTGCGAGAGACCGAGCTGCGGCTGCAGGTGCTGATGGAAGGCATTCCCCAGCTGGTCTGGCGGGCCGTGGCCGATGGCGACTGGACGTGGTCCAGCCCGCAATGGAGCGAATATACCGGCCTCTCACAGGAAGCCAGCCGGGGCGCTGGGTGGCTTGAGGCATTCCATCCCGAAGACCGTGCTGCGGTGCGATCGGAGTGGACCGACGCGGCCGAGACGGGGATCTTCGAGGTCGAGGCACGCATCTGCCGGGCCACCAGCCAGGACTATCGCTGGTTTCAAACTCGTGCCTCGCCCGTGCGCAATGATACTGGAACGATCATCGAATGGCTCGGTACCTCGACCGACATTCACCAGATTCGCGATCTGCAGTCACGCCAGCAGGTGTTGGTCGCCGAACTGCAGCATCGCACCCGCAACCTGATGGCGGTGGTGCTGTCCACGTCCGAAAAGACGGTGCGGGCCAGCAAGGATCTTCCCGATTTCAGGGGACGTTTCAACCATCGGCTCGAGGCGCTGGCGCGAGTGCAGGCGCTGTTGTCCAGCCTGGGCGACCAGGAACGCCTTACCTTTGACGAGTTGATCGATGCGGAACTCGCGGCGCTGGAAGGCGCGGCTGATCAGGTCAGCCTGGACGGCCCGCAAGGCGTGCGTCTGCGGTCATCGACCGTTCAGACGCTGGCGATGGCGCTGCATGAACTGGCTACCAACTCGGTCAAATATGGGGCACTGAGCCAGGCCGGTGCGAAGCTGGAGGTTCGTTGGAACCTTGAGCGCGCCAGCCGGGACGGCTCCCCCTGGCTGCATATCGACTGGCGCGAAAGCGGGGTGGCCATGCCGCCTGAGATCCAGAACGGCGGGCATGGTCGCGAACTGATCGAGCGGGCTCTGCCCTATCAGCTCGATGCCCGAACCCGCTTCGTCCTGGGCCCGGACGGGGTCCATTGTGCGATATCGTTTCCGGTATCCTCACACTGACATGTCAAGGAGACCGCAATGACGGACCTTTCGCTCGACGGCTGTCACATTCTGGTGGTGGAGGACGAGTATCTCGTCGCAGACGAGCTTCACATGGAGCTCGACCGGCACGGCGCGAAGGTCATCGGGCCGGTGGCGGGGCTGGCAGAAGCCCTTGCCATCATCGAGACGACCCCGCGCATCGACGGAGCGGTTCTCGATGCCAACCTCAAGGGCGAGATGGTGTTCCCCGCCGCCGACCGGCTGATGGAGCGAAGCATTCCGATCGTCTTTGTCAGTGGCTACGATTCTGCAGTCGTGCCCAAGCGCTTCAGGAACACGCCGCGCTGTGGCAAGCCGGTGGCTGCACGCCGGATCGTCGAAACCCTGAAGCGGGCACTGGAATCAGCATAGACGCTGACAGGCCTCCTCAAGGAGCAACCCGCCCGCGCTTGGGGCCAAGGAAGAACCAGGCGATCAGGCCGATCACGGGCAGCAAGACGATGAGCAACGTCCACAGCAGTTTGGAGGCGGTCGAAGCCCCGCTCGACCAGACGCTGAACACCGCGATGACGTCCAGAACCAGGATGATGATGCCGAATATGTTGAAGTCCATGATGCGTCTCCGTTGATGGGGCAGCTTGGGTCAGGGCTGCAGGACGACCTTGATCCATTCGTCCTGCTGGTCTCGGAAATTGCGATAGCCCCTGGCTGCGTCGTCGAGCGGCAGGCGGTGGCTGATCAGGAAGCTGGGGTCGATCACGTCGCGCTCGATCATGTCCAGCAGCTCTTCGGTGTAGCGCCGCACATGCGTCTGCCCGGTGCGCAGTTGCAGGCCCTTCTGCATCAGCGCGCCCAGCGGAAACAGGTCCGCCTTGCCGCCATAGACCCCGGGGACCGAAACGCGCCCGCCCTTGCGGCAGGCCATGATCGCCTGACGCAGCACATGCGCCCGGTCTTGGCCGATCCCGACCGTCTGCTTGATCTTGTCGGCGATGTTGTCGAGCGAAAAGCCATGGGATTCCATGCCGACCGCATCGATCACCGCATCCGGCCCGACCCCGCCGGTCATCTGCATGAGCGCATCGAGGATGTCGGTTTCGTGGAAATTGACCGGCTCTGCGCCCAGCCCTTCGGCCATGGCAAGTCGTCCGGCTACGCCGTCGATCGCGATCACCCGCCCGGCACCCTGATGAAAGGCGCTGAGGATGGAGAACAGTCCAACCGGGCCGCAGCCCCACACCGCGATGGTATCGCCAGGCTCGATCTCGGCATTGAGCGCGGCCATCCATCCGGTCGGCAGGATGTCGGACAGGAACAGCAGCCGATCGTCGGGAATGTCGTCCGGCACGACCTGAGGGATGACGTCGGAATAGGGGACGCGGACCAATTCGGCCTGGCCGCCGGCATAGCCGCCGGTAAGGTGCGAATAGCCGAACATGCCGGCAAGCGGATAGCCGAAGGCTTTTTCGGCGACCTGCTGGTCCTCGACCGGGCAGCTGTTGTCGCAAGCGCTGTAGCGCTGGTCGGCGCACTGGAAGCACTGGCCGCAGAAGATGGTGAACGGTACGACGACCCGCTGGCCGATCGTCAGGGTGCTTTCGCGGCCGACATCGACCACCCGGCCCATGAACTCATGGCCCAGGATGTCGTCCTTCTCGACGCCGGGAATCACCCCATCATAAAGGTGCAGGTCCGATCCGCAGATCGCGGTCGAGGTGACCTCGATGATCGCATCGCGCGGGTTGACGATCTTGGGGTCGGGCATCTGGCGGACATCGATATGGCCCTTGCCCTGGAAGGTGGCGGCTCGCATGAAATAAATCCTCGGTCGGTCAAAGCTAGAATGGCGGACGGTCAGCCGTCATCGGGTCGCATCTTGGCGGTGGCGATCTCGCCGGTTTCGATCAGCATCTTCATCCGCCGCAGGTCTCGCAGGATGCCCAGCTTCAGCGCCTCGGCCATCATCGCTTCGGTCTTGAGCGTGGAGGAGAAATCGCTCGGGCGCACCGCCATGATCACCTCGACTGCCATGCCCTTGTCGCCATTGTCGTGCAGCCGCATGCGGCCATGCATGTCGGCATGCTCTTCCGCCTCGGAACGCCAGGCGATCAGTTCGCCTTCGCGGCGGGTGACGATCCGGATCAACAACGGGCGCGATGCCATTGCCCGCAATTCGGCGGACGGAAGCAGCAGGTCGGGCTGGCTGCCTTCGGGAATGGGGAGATATTCCAGTTCCGGCCACAGCTGGGGATTGCTCTGCCAGCAGTCGATGATCTGCTGCGGCGTCGCGCGGATGGATACGGTGTTGCCCACCACGCGGTAGTCGCCGAAGCGACCGGCGTGTCGCGCGGATCGCGCAGGCGCGGCGTCACGATTGGCGTGCGGCTGACCGCGAAACATCAATACACCGCCCGCAGCCGAAGCCAGCGTGGCAGCCAACCCGTAACGGGCCCAGTTGGAAAGGTTCATGGCCTACAAAATCCCTCTGTTGGCAGTAGTGACACGGTGCCGGTCGTGGCTCGTCGGGGGTGGAGGGCACCGTGTCGAAAGCCGTTCTACGGGGGGGCAATCGTGCCCATCATCACATGGGTTGGCATGGGCCAAGAATTTTGAACGGCTGGGGGCGCCGGGAGGAGAATCGGCCGATGCGATGACGGACACGGGGCGTCATGGGGCGGGTTCGGCGCCGGTCCGTTGCTGTCTCGATAAGCATCGTCGAAAAATCGAGACTCGCTGACCCATGTTATTGGACGGCGCCCCGCTCGGCGTCAGCTTGCATCACCATCCGGAACACGTCGTCCCGGTGCCGATGGAGTGAACGACATGACCCAGATTTTCGGATTCCCCTTGCTGCCCTTGTGGATCATGGGCGCGCCGCTCATCGGAGCGCTGATCAGCCTGGCGATGCCGGCCCCCCGCCACAACACCATTCCGCGCAGCCGTCGCCGCGAAGCCCATATCGACGCCGCGCCTTTTTCGCAGACCTGACCCACCGCCCCTGCTGCCGGGAGCGCCATTGCGCCCCGGTGTCCCCCATCCAAAGGATACCCCCCGATGTTCACCCACAATAAGCGACTGCAATATACCGTCCGCGTTTCTGAGCCCAATCCGGTGCTGGGCTCGCTGCTGCTCGAGCAGTTCGGCGGCCCCGACGGGGAACTGGCCGCAGCGATGCGCTATTTCACCCAAGGTCTCGCCGAGGAAGATCCCGGTCGCAAGGACATGCTGCTCGATATCGCCACCGAAGAACTGAGCCATCTCGAGGTGATTGGATCGATCGTCGCGATGCTCAACAAGGGAGCCAAGGGTGACCTTGCCGAAGCTGCGCTGGAAGAGGCCGATCTTTACCGGTCGCTGACCGCCGGCGGCAACAGCCACACCCAGGCGATCCTCTATGGCGGGGGTCCTGCGCTCACCAACTCGTCAGGCGTGCCATGGACCGCAGCCTATGTCGATTCGCGCGGCGACCCGACCTGCGATCTGCGTTCCAACATCGCCGCCGAATCGCGCGCCAAGATCGTCTATGAAAGGCTGATCAACGTGACCGACGATCCGGGCATCAAGGATGCTCTGGGATTCCTGATGACGCGGGAAATTGCGCACCAGAAGTCGTTCGAAAAGGCGCTTTACTCCATCGCCGACAACTTCCCCCCCGGCAAGCTGGACGGAATGGGCGATTATGATTCGCTGTATGTCAACGCATCGACGGGCCCCGGCGACACCTCCGGACCCTGGAACAGCGGCGACCAATGGCAGCGGATCGACGATCTGGAAGCGCACGGCCCGGTCGATGGTGGTGACGGCACTGCAGAGGTCGAATTGCCCAAGGACCAGCTCAAGAGCGTGCTTGCCTTGGCCAAGCGCACCGAATCCGACCCTACCGCCGATCCGGTGACCGGCGCGGAACTGGGCGCAGCTCAGCGTTGACCGAGCGGCCCCGATGATGCGCGTCTTGCACCCGGCAAGGCTTGCGGCCCATGGCTGATCCGGCGATCCTCGGGATCGTCGGCAGCCTGGCTGCGGGCGCAATGACCGGGCTGGGCGGGGTGATCGTCGTGCTGGGCGGTCCGCCCGGCGAAAAACGCCAGAACCTGCTGATGGGATTTGCCGCCGGGGTCATGATCGCGGCGGCCTTTTTCTCATTGATCATCCCCGGCATCGAGCAGGCACAGGTCGCCGGGTCGTCGCGGCAGATGGCCGCGGCGATCGTCATCGGCGCGGTGCTGCTGGGATCGATCGCAATGGCGCAATTGGGTAGGGGCCTCGATGCCGTGGCCCGGCTCCGGCTGCCGCCTGCACGCCTTTGTGCCGGGCCGCCTGGTCTGCCGATGCCCGACGAGGCGGAGCGTCGGCGGATCCTTTTGTTCATTATCGCGGTGACGCTTCACAATATTCCCGAAGGAACTGCAGTCGGCGTCAGCTTCATGTCCGGCGATGTGCAACTTGGCTGGGCAACGGCCATGGGCATCGGCGTGCAGAATGTGCCTGAAGGCATGGCCGTGGCCGCGGCGCTGTCCATCCTCGGCTGGAGTCGCATGCGATGCGTCGCAGCGGCACTGGCCACCGGTCTGATCGAACCCTTGGGCGCAGCCATCGGCGTCGCCATCGTCCAGGTCTCCACCGCCGCGCTGCCCTGGGCACTGGGTTTTTCCGCAGGTGCGATGCTCTTTGTCGTGATGGCCGACATCATTCCGAGCGCCAGCCGCAGGATCGAACATGGATCGGCAGCGCCAGCGTTGATGGCGGGCCTGGCCATCATGATGTTTCTCGACGTAACCCTGGGC
This sequence comes from Blastomonas sp., assembly GCA_046291395.1. Taxonomy (GTDB): domain Bacteria; phylum Pseudomonadota; class Alphaproteobacteria; order Sphingomonadales; family Sphingomonadaceae; genus Blastomonas. The sequence continues at coordinate 18,839 of JBKBTF010000034.1, forward strand.
TGAGCCGCCACGTCCGCCATGACGGCGATCTTCAGGCAACCTCTCCGGACGCGCCGGCAGTCCGATATACCCCAATGTCCTGCGCCTTCGTCTCCGCTGACGTGCCCCGCGCACGGTCCCGCGTGGCAAAGTGTCCAAAAACAAATGCACTCCGATGTGTAAACCTACATTGACACTATGGGGAGTTAAGTTAAGATGACACCTTGTTGAGGGGTCTCGTAAGTGTCCCCCAAGGACTCGAAACAAGGGGAGCGCACAATGCAGGCCATGGCCGTCATTTTCGAAGCGCCGCACCGCCTTGCCTTGCGTCGCTTGGCGCTGAATGCGCCCGAATCAGGCGATGTCGTGGTTGAGATCGTGTGGAGCGGCATCAGCACCGGTACAGAAAAACTGCTGTTCACCGGCAAGATGCCAAGCTTCCCCGGAATGGGTTACCCGCTGGTCCCCGGCTATGAGTCGGTGGGCCGGATCGTCGACACAGGGGCCGAGTGCAAAGGCCGGATCTGCGAGTGGGTGTTTGTTCCCGGCGCCAACTGCTTTGCCGATGCGCGCGGCCTGTTCGGCGGGTCGGCGCGGCGACTCGTGGTGCCCTCGGCGCGCGCCCTTCCCATCGACGAGAGCTGGGGATCGGACGGCGTGCTGTTCGCGCTGGCTGCCACTGCGCTCCATGCGATGGCCGGCGGCGACGCGCCCGACCTGATTGTCGGTCACGGCATCCTTGGCCGTCTGCTCGCCCGCCTGACCATCGCCAGCGGCGCGCCTGCGCCTACGGTATGGGAAATCGATCCATCGCGCGCTGCGGGCGATCACGGCTATGCCGTCATCCATCCCGACAGCGACGAGCGCCGCGACTATCGCAGCATCTGCGATGTCAGCGGCGATTCCAGCCTGCTCGACACGCTGATCTCGCGCCTGGGCAAGGGCGGCGAGGTCACGCTCGCAGGGTTCTACCAGCAGCCGCTCAGTTTCACCTTTCCGCCCGCGTTCATGCGCGAAGCCCGCATCCGTGTTGCCGCCGAATGGGGTCCGGACGACCTGGTCGCGATCCGCGCGATGGTCTCCAGCGGTGCGCTCAGCCTTTCGGGGCTGGTCAGCCACATTCAGCCGGTCGCCGATGCGCCCAGCGCCTATCCGACCGCATTCACCGACCCCGCCTGCCTGAAAATGATACTCGATTGGAGCGCTTGCGCATGACAATGCTGGAAAACTCTGGTCCCGACATAACCGCGCTGCGCGACGAAGCCTCGCATGAGCCCGATCCCGTTCACACCGGCCCGGTGACCAAGGAAACGCAGATCATCGCGATCTACGGCAAGGGTGGCTCGGGCAAGAGCTTCGCGCTCTCCAACCTCAGCTACATGATGGCGCAGCAGGGCAAGCGCGTGCTGCTGATCGGCTGCGATCCCAAGTCGGACACCACCAGCCTGCTGTTCGGCGGCAAGGCGTGCCCGACGATCATCGAAACCAGCAGCGCCAAGAAGCTCGCCGGTGAAGAGGTCCGCATCGAAGACGTCTGCTTCCAGCGCGACGGCGTGTTCGCGATGGAGCTTGGCGGCCCCGAAGTGGGGCGCGGCTGCGGCGGACGCGGCATCATCCACGGTTTCGAACTGCTCGAGAAATTGGGCTTCCACGACTGGGGCTTCGATTTCGTGCTGCTCGATTTCCTCGGCGACGTGGTCTGCGGCGGCTTCGGCCTGCCGATCGCGCGCGACATGTGCCAGAAGGTCATCGTCGTCGCGTCGAACGACCTGCAGTCGCTCTATGTCGCCAACAATGTCTGCAAGGCGGTCGACTATTTCGGCAAGATGGGCGGCAATGTCGGCGTCGCGGGCATATTGATCAACAAGGATGACGGCACCGGCGAAGCTCAGGCCTTTGCCGAGGAGGTCGGCATCCCGGTGCTCGCCTCGATCCCCGCCAACGACGACATCCGCCGCAAGTCGGCCAATTACCAGATCATCGGACGCCCCGACACCGAATGGGCATCGCTGTTCGAGGAACTCGCGATCAACGTCGCCGAAGCCCAGCCCGCACCCCCGCGTCCGCTGACCCAGGATGGGCTGCTGGCGCTGTTCAAGCCCGAAGATACCGGCGGCAACGTCGAACTCGTCCCTGCGACCCAAGCCGACATGCGCGGCGGCATCTTCGAAGAAAAAGCCTCGCTCGAAGTGGTTTACGACAGCGTATGACCGACACTCCCGCCTCTTCCGCCTCGCGCACACCTGACAGGATCGACCTCGTGGCCGCTCCTGTCGAAGGGGGGTGCTCATCAAAGGACACCATGCGCGCGGCCGCCGAAGAAGCGGGCAAGGGCGAGATTCTGGCGCGCTATGCGGCAGACTATCCAAAAGGCCCGCACGATCAGCCGCAAAGCATGTGCCCAGCGTTCGGTTCACTCCGGGTGGGCCTGCGCATGCGCCGCACCGCGACGATCCTGTCGGGATCGGCCTGCTGCGTCTACGGCCTGACCTTCACCTCGCATTTTTACGGCGCGCGCCGCTCGGTCGGCTATGTGCCGTTCAGCTCGGAAACGCTCGTCACCGGCAAGCTCTACGAAGACATTCGCGACGCGGCGCATCTGATGGCTGATCCGGCGCTGTACGACACCGTCGTCGTCACCAACCTGTGCGTGCCGACCGCATCGGGCGTGCCGCTGCAGGGCCTGCCCAAGCAGATCAACGGCGTGCGGATCATCGGCATCGATGTTCCCGGCTTCGGCGTTCCCACCCATGCCGAGGCCAAGGACGTGCTGGCAGGCGCGATGCTGGCCTATGCCCGCAAGGAAGCCTCGCAGGGCCCGGTCGCCGCGCCCAGCCATCGCCCCGATCGCCCGACGATCACGTTGCTCGGCGAGATGTTCCCCGCCGATCCGGTGGGCATCGGCCAGTTGCTCGAACCTCTGGGCCTCGCCGCCGGCCCCGTCGTCCCGACCCGCGAATGGCGCGAGCTCTACAGCGCGCTCGATTGCGCTGCGGTCGCCGCGATCCACCCGTTCTACACCGCCAGCGTGCGCGAATTCGAGGCCGCAGGTCGCCCGGTGATCGGCTCTGCCCCCGTCGGCGTCGATGGCACCGCCGCCTGGCTCGATGCGATCGGTTCCGCCTGCGGTATCGCGCAATCGGCGGTCGATGCCGCCAAGGACAGGTTCCTGCCCGCGATCCGCGCGGCGCTGGATGCCAACCCGATCAAGGGCCGGATCACGGTTTCGGGCTATGAGGGCTCGGAACTGCTGGTCGCCCGGCTGCTGATCGAAAGCGGCGCGGATGTGCCTTATGTGGGCACCGCATGCCCCAAGACGCGCTGGTCCGAGCCCGATCGCGCCTGGCT
>JBKBTF010000034.1:22175-38124 GCA_046291395.1 Blastomonas sp.
CCCCGACCTTGCCATCGGCACCCCGCCGGTGGTCCAGCACGCGAAGAGCGAGGCGATCCCGGCGCTGTATTTCACCAACCTCATCTCGGCGCGCCCGCTGATGGGCCCGGCAGGCGCAGGTTCGCTGGCGCTGGTGATCAACGCTGCGCTCGCCAACCAGGACCGGTTCAACCGGATGCAGAGCTTCTTCGACGGCGTCGGCGCCAACGAAAATGCCGGCATCTGGCGCGACACGCCGGTCGATCGCCCCGAATTCAAGAAGAAGTACGCCGCACGCATCAAGGGACTGAATAAGTCCGAAGAGGCGGTGGGCACATGACGCTGATCATCGATCACGATCGGGCCGGAGGCTATTGGGGCGCGGTCTACGCGTTCACCGCGATCAAGGGGCTGCAGGTCATCATCGACGGCCCGGTAGGCTGCGAGAACCTGCCGGTGACCTCGGTGCTGCACTATACCGACGCTCTGCCGCCGCACGAACTGCCCATCGTCGTCACCGGGCTGGGCGAGGAAGAGCTCGGCAAGACCGGCACCGAAGGCGCGATGCGCCGCGCCTGGCAGACGCTCGATCCCGATCTTCCCGCGGTGGTGGTCACCGGCTCGATCGCCGAGATGATCGGCGGCGGCGTGACGCCCAATGGCACCAACATCCGCCGGTTCCTGCCGCGCACCATCGACGAGGACCAGTGGCAGGCCGCCGACCGCGCGCTGACCTGGCTGTGGACCGAGTTCGGCCCCAAGAAGGTCAAGCCGCTCGCCCCCCGCAAGGAAGGGGTAAAGCCCAAGGTCAACATCCTCGGCCCGATCTACGGGACGTTCAACATGCCGAGCGATCTGGCAGAGATCCAGCGGCTGGTCGAGGGCATCGGCTGCGAGCTCAACATGGTGTTCCCGCTGGGCAGCCATCTGGCCGATGTGAAGAAGCTGGCGGACGCAGAGGTCAACATCTGCATGTACCGCGAGTTCGGCCGCAACCTGTGCGAGACGCTCGAGCGGCCCTATCTGCAGGCCCCGATCGGTCTGGAATCGACCACGTTGTTCCTGCGCAAGCTGGGCGAGCTCACCGGGCTCAACCCCGAGCCGTTCATCGACCGCGAGAAGCACACGACGATCAAGCCGTTGTGGGACCTGTGGCGCTCGGTCACGCAGGATTTCTTCGGCACGGCAAGCTTCGGCATCCATGCCAACGAAACCTATGCGCGCGGCATCCGCAATTTCCTCGAGCACGACATGGGGCTGCCGTGCAACTTCGCCTTCAGCCGCACCGCGGGCGTCAAGCCCGACAACGAGGCCGTGCGCGAGGCGATCCGCACCAACCCGCCGCTGGTGATGTTCGGCAGCTATAACGAACGGATGTACATGGCCGAGTGCGGCGCACGCGGCATGTATATCCCGGCAAGCTTCCCCGGCGCGGTGATCCGCCGCCACACGGGAACCCCGGTCATGGGCTATTCCGGGGCGACCTGGCTGGTGCAGGAAGTGTGCAATGCGCTGTTCGATGCGCTGTTCCACATCCTGCCCCTGTCGACCCAGATGGATGCAGTTGCGGCCACGCCTGCCAGGATCGAGCGGGAACTCGACTGGACGGACGAAGCCAAGGCGCGGCTTGACCAATTGGTCGACGCGCAACCGGTTCTGGTGCGGATTTCCGCCGCCAAGAACCTGCGCGATGCGGCCGAACGGGCAGCGCGGCGCGCGAACGAGAATACAGTAACCGAGGTGCGGCTGGTGGAGGAAGCCGTCGCACAGAATATGGGGCAGCTCGCATGAGCGGCTGGTCCAGTCATCGGCCTTGGGACGGGGCCTCCAACATCCGCGCAGGGTTCGCCCTCACGGATAATCGCCTGGAAGGCGCCCACCGGCGTTCTTCCAAATCTGGAAGCTAAGGAGAATATCTCATGGCAGATGAAGGGATGGGTCCAACGACCTACCTCACAGAAAGCGAGGCGAAGGAGTTCCACAAGCTCTTCGTCGCCAGTTTCGCTTTCTTCACCATCGTCGCGATCATCGCGCACGTACTGGTTTGGCAATGGCGCCCATGGTTCCCGGGTACGCCCGGCTATGAAGCGACATCGAGCCTCGACCCGGTGACCGACGTTCAGCTCAGCTAAGAAGGAAACCTGATCATGCATAGAATGTGGCAATCATTCGACGGCAACAGGATCCTGACTGCGCTCGCGGTCTTCCTGTTCACCCTCGCACTTCTCATCCATTTCATCCTGTTGAGCACCAATCGCTACAACTGGCTGGAACCCCCTATGCCGACGGCTGCACCAGCGGCAGTCGCTGCGGCATCGGCGATAACACCCTGACATCAGGGTAATGCCAGTGTGTCGCCTTGCCAGGCGATAAGGGCGGACCGGCCGGGCTGGTCCCTACCGGTCCGTCCCTTCCACTGGTGGGAAGATAAACAGAGGCCTCAGTATTGAGGGAAAGCTATCAGGCTCGCTGCGCCATGTCGCAGCGGCTAACGAAGGAGTCTGGCAATGGCGCTCTTGAGCTTCGAGAGAAAATATCGCGTCAGAGGCGGAACACTGGTCGGCGGGGATCTGTTCGATTTCTGGGTCGGGCCATTTTATGTCGGCTTCTTCGGGATCACGACGCTGTTCTTCGCCTCGCTTGGCACTGCGCTCATCTTTTACGGCGCATCGCAGGGCGGGACCTGGAACCCGTGGCTGATCAACATCGCACCGCCTGACCTGAGCTATGGTCTGGGGCTTGCGCCGCTCAAGGCAGGAGGGCTTTGGCAGATCATCACGGTCTGCGCGATCGGCGCCTTTGTCAGCTGGGCGCTGCGCGAGGTGGAAATCTGCCGAAAGCTCGGCATGGGCTATCATGTGCCATTCGCATATGGCGTCGCCATCTTCGCCTATGTCACTCTGGTGGTGTTCCGCCCGATGCTGCTGGGCGCCTGGGGACACGGTTTCCCTTATGGCATCTTCAGCCACCTCGATTGGGTGTCCAACGTCGGATACCAGTATCTGCACTTCCACTACAACCCGGCCCATATGCTGGCCGTGTCGTTCTTCTTCACCACGACGCTTGCGCTGTCGATGCACGGCGCGCTGGTCCTCTCGGCCACCAACCCGGCCAAGGGTGAAGACGTCAAATCGCCCGAATATGAAGACACCTTCTTCCGCGACCTGATCGGCTATTCGGTCGGCACGCTCGGTATCCACCGCGTGGGCCTGCTGCTGGCGCTGAACGCCGGTTTCTGGAGCGCGGTGTGCATCATCATATCCGGCCCGTTCTGGACCCGCGGCTGGCCGGAATGGTGGAGCTGGTGGCTCAACCTGCCGATCTGGATGTGAGAGGGATAATTCACCATGGTACGCTACCAAAACATCTTCACCCAGGTTCAGCTCCACGGGCATCCCGAAATGGGGATGCCGTTCAAGGACGACAGCGAACCGCGCATCAAGGCGACGACGTTCAGCTATTGGCTGGGCAAGCTCGGCCAGGCGCAGATCGGCCCGGTGTATCTGGGCAAGCTGGGGCTCGCCTCGCTGCTGTTCGGTTTTCTCGCGATCGAGATCATCGGGCTCAACATGCTGGCTTCGGTCAACTGGAACCCCAATGTGTTCCTCAAGGAGTTCTTCTGGCTCGCGCTCGAGCCGCCCGGTCCTGAATGGGGCTTTTCGGTCTATGTTCCGCTGGCCGAAGGCGGCTGGTGGATCATCGCCGGCTTCTTCCTGACCGCTTCGATCCTGTTGTGGTGGCTACGCACCTACCGCCGCGCCAGGGCACTCGGAATGGGCACGCACGTCGCCTGGGCTTTTGCGAGTGCAATCTGGCTTTACCTGGTGCTGGGCATCATCCGCCCGGCGATGCTGGGGAGCTGGGCGGAAGCCGTGCCCTTCGGCATCTTCCCGCACCTCGACTGGACCGCGGCTTTCTCGATCCGCTACGGCAACCTTTTCTACAACCCTTTCCACGCGCTCTCGATCGTCTTTCTGTATGGATCGACCTTGCTTTTTGCGATGCACGGCGCCACCATTCTGGCTGTGGGTCGCTTTGGTGGCGAGCGCGAGATCGAACAGATCTACGACCGCGGCACAGCCAGCGAACGCGCCGGACTGTTCTGGCGCTGGACCATGGGCTTCAATGCCACCATGGAATCGATCCATCGTTGGGCCTGGTGGTTTGCGGTGCTGACCACACTTACCGGCGGCATCGGCATCCTGCTGACCGGCACGGTTGTCGATAACTGGTATCTGTGGGCCCAGGAGCACAACTTCGCCCCGGCCTATCCCGATACCGGTGTTGTCGATCCCAGCACGACGCTCATTCCTCCGAGCGAAGCGGTGATCGATCCAAACCAGATGGTTGAGGATCCGGGCGCGCTGCCCGCAGCTCCCAGCCTGACGCAAGGGAGCTGACAGCCATGCCTAGTCTATCGAAACTGACGGCAGCCGCAGTGCTGGTCGTGTCAAGCCTGGCGCTGGGTGCCTGCGAAATCGGTCCGAAGCAAACGCAGCAGACCGGCTATCGCGGCACCGGAATCGTCCAGATCACCGATCCGGGGAACGTGGTGTCCCCCGGAGAGGTGCCGCCTCCGCCTTATGAGCTTCCCGCTCCCGGCGGGCAGACGGCTGGCGAGGTGTATCAGAACGTCAAGGTGCTGGCCAATGTCAGCCAGGAAGAGTTCGACTACACCATGGCGGCGATCACCCAGTGGATCGTGCCGGCCAATCTGCCCGCCGAGGAAGCCGGGTGCAACTACTGTCACAACGCCGAAAATCTGGCCGATGACAGCAAATACACCAAGGTTGTCGCGCGCCGGATGATCCAGATGACGCAGAACATCAACCAGAACTATACCGACCACGTCAAGCAGACCGGTGTCACCTGCTACACCTGCCATCGAGGCGCGGCGGTGCCTCAATATGTCTGGACCGACCCCAGGCCGTCCGATGGGCGCCTGATGGGCAACAAGCGCGGGCAGAACACGCCCAGCAACGCGGTGGCCTTTGCCTCGCTGCCGCTGGATACCTATGCCAAGTACATGCGCGGCAATTCGGGTCCTGCGCGGGTGATTTCCAGGACGATCCACCCGACCACCGCCAACCGCCAGGGCGTCAAGGAGGCGGAAGGCAATTATGCCATCATGATGCATCTGTCGCAGTCGCTGGGCGTCAACTGCACCTATTGCCACAACAGCCGCTCGTTCGCGCGCTGGGAACAGAGCAGCCCGCAACGCGCGCTGGCCTGGTATGGTCTGCAGATGGTGAAGAACACCAACGAGGAGTATATCCACCCGCTCGCCAATGTGTTCCCCGCCAACCGGCTTGGACCACAGGGTGATCCCTACAAGACCAACTGCGCTACCTGCCACCAGATGCAGCGCAAGCCTTTGGGCGGCGCCCAGATGGCCAAGGACTATCCGGCGCTGCGTACGGTATCGGCGGCTGCGGCTACCGCAGCTGTCCCCGCCGCAGCCCCGGCAACGGCTGCCGCTCCCGCCGCAGCGGCTGCAGCCGGCAATTGAGCAAATGAAATCCTCCCCGAGACAAGCTCGGGGAGGATTTTTGATTGATCGCCCCACCCATGCATCTGTTTGAAGTCCTGGTTGTCGTCCATGTCATCGCCGGAGCAACCGGGCTGATCGCGTTCTGGGTGCCGATCGCCGCGCGCAAGGGTGGCCCGGCGCACCGCAAATGGGGAAAGATCGGAACCTACGCGTTCCTTGCTGCCGGGACCCTGGCGATCGCAATGGCGCTGCTCTCGCTCTACGGGCCCGAGCAGCGATTGCTGATGATCACCGACCGGGTGCTGTTTGCAGGTCTCTTCGGCTGGATGATGCTGTATCTGGGCACGCTCACCATCGGCTTTGCGGTCTATGGCCTCGCTGTGGTCCGCCACCGCGCCAACCGCGCTGCCTTGCGCGGGCCGCTGTATCAGGCGATGTTCGGCGCGGTGATCGCATCGGCGCTGTGGTGCGGCTGGTTCGGACTCTCGATCGGCCAGTCGCTGATGGCTGCGGTGGCGCTGATCGGGCTGGCGGCGGTGGCGACGCAGCAGTTCTATGTCTGGCGGGAATCGCCCCCGCCACGCGCGCACGTTCCCGAACATTTCCGCGCGCTGCTCGGCATGGGTATCTCGGCCTATACCGCGTTCCTGTCGGTCGGGTTGATCCGACTGGTGCCCGAGCATGTGTTCAACCCGCTGATCTGGGCGGTGCCGAGCATCATCGGCGTCAGCCTCATCATCCGTTTCACGATCGGAACCCGCCCGGCGCGGCGCAGCGCCGCCGTGCCCGCGCAGCAGCAGGAGGCCTGAATGGGCGAGTGGATCGGCGACAATATCGGCATCATCGAGATGGCGTTCACCGGCGCCGTCGTGCTGGGGCTGTGCGCCTGGCAATACTGGACGGTGCGCGATGCGGGGAAGAAGCCGGGGGACGACTGACAATTCAAATCCCCTGCATCCGTTCAGGCTGACCGGAGGCGGGTCAGGGTCAATCTCTGAAGCTTCGCACGCCTTACCGGTCCTTCTTCCTCGTCGGTGCGTTGAAATCCGCCGGCTTTCCCGCCACCCAGGTGAGGAACTTTGCGATTTCCGGATGGCTGCGCAGCGCCTCGACATTCTCGCCGATGCGCCCGAGTTCGGCGTTGGTGAAATGCGCGTGGATCGTCCGATGGCAGATCGGGTGGACGGACACGCGCGCCTTGCCGCCTTTGGCCTTGGGCACGGGATGGTGATATTCCACCACCTCGCCCAGATCGCGGCCGCACAGCCAGCACGGCACCGGCGGCGCGGCTGCTGCCTCGTCGTCTGCTTCGTCTTCCCAGGCGCGGCGTTTGGCCATCAGGTGATCAATCCGCGGTCGGGCCGTTGCCGGGGCCAAGCAGATCGATCACTGCGGTCACCATGGCCTCGGTCGCCAGCGTGATCGATTCACGCGGGGCGACCTTGAAGAACGGCGAATGGTGCGCAGGGATGGGCGGGCCGCCGGCCTTGGCCGCGTCGATCTCCGCCTGCGGGGTGCCGCCGACGTTGAAGTACAGCCCCGGCACATCGGTGTTGGGCGCGACGAAATAGGCGAAGTCCTCCGCGCCCATGCCAGTCTGCGGCTCGTTGGTCAGCAGCGCATCCGCGCCGAAGCGCCGGGCGAAGGTCTTGGTGATACGCTCGGTCAGCGGCTTGTCGTTGACCGTCACCGGGGTCGATTCAAAGCCGACGCGCACCTTTGGCAATCTGTCCTCGGGCAGGCCGTTCATCCGCCCGACATTCTCGGCGATCCGCTTGATGCCATCGAGAAGTTTCTTGCGCACCGCATTGTCGTTCGAGCGCACGGTCAGCTGCAGTTCGGCCTTGTCCGAGATGATGTTGTGCTTGAAGCCCGAATGGAACGAGCCGACCGTTACGACGCCGGCTTCCAGCGGAGAAATCTCGCGCGAGATCAATGTCTGCAGCGCCACCACGATCTCGGCGCCGATCAGGATCGGGTCCTTGCCCATATGCGGATACGCGCCGTGGGTGCCGACGCCGAACACCGTGATATCGACCGAATCCGATGACGAGGCGGTGAGCCCGGGTTGGATCTCGATCTTGCCCGTCGGAGTGCCCGATGAAACGTGGAACGCCAGCGCGTAATCGGGCTTGGGAAAGCGGGTATAAAGCCCGTCCTCGATCATTTTGGCCGCACCGCCGATGCGTTCCTCGGCGGGCTGGACGACGAACACCACGGTGCCTTTCCACTGGTCCTTCATCGCCGCCAGCCGCAGCGCGGTGCCGACCATCGATGTGATGTGGGTATCGTGCCCGCAGGCGTGCATAACCGGCTTTTCGGTGCCGTCGATATCGACCTGGCGCACCTTCGACATATAGGGCAGGCCGCTGTCCTCGGCGAGCGGCAGGCCGTCCATATCGGCGCGCACCATGATCACCGGGCCGGCGCCGTTCTTCATGATGCCGACGACGCCGGTGATGCCGACGCCTTCGGTCACCACCGCGCCCGCCGCGCGCAGTTCGGCCGCCATGATCTTGGCCGTGCGGGTTTCCTTGAAAGAGAGCTCGGGATTGGCGTGGAAATCGAGGAACAGCTTTTCCAGCTTGGTGTCGTAATCCTTGGCCACCGCACTGCCGAGCGCATCCTGCGCGGAGGCGGGCAATGACAATGCGAGCGCCATCGCACTGCCGATCATGCCCCAAGCCGTTGCCCTGTTCATCGATTTTCCCCTTGTCCGCGCGACTGCGTGATCAGTCTGCCGGACCCACCTTGAACGCGCAAAGCTTGTTGCCGTCAAGGTCGCGGAAATAGGCGCCATAAAAGGCCTGTTCGCCCTCAGGTCCGCGCAGACCCGGTTCGCCTTCGGATGTCCCGCCCAGTTCGAGCGCCTTGGCGTGGAGCAAGTCGACCTTGGCGCGCGTATCCAGGACCAGCGCGACCATCATGCCGTTGCCCACGGTGGCCGGTTCGCCATTATAGGGCGTGGTCACCGCGATACCCGGCGTGCCCCATTGCATGCCGAACAGCGTGAAGCCGTTTTCCTCCATCCGCATCAGTTCGCTGCCCCCCAGCGCGCCAACCAGCGCGGTGTAGAAGGCGCGGGCCTTTTCGAGATCATTGGTGCCAACCGTCACATAACCGATCATCATTCGTCTCCTGCCTGCCGCCCATTGATTCGGGTTGCGCTTTGCAACCCATCACGGGCATGCGACAAGGCAATGACCCACGGGGTAATCCTCGGCAATTCCGGTGCTGATCCGCACCACGCCGTCGCCACTGGCGCGATCGACCCACAGGCCCGCGCGCAGCCCATAAGCTTCGCCGGGATGACCGATCCACACCTGCCCATCGGGCTGCTCGATGCGCTGAACCCCGAGCCCATAAGCGGTGAAATAGCCCTGGTCGTCATCGCCATTGCTGCCGTCGAACCGCCATTGGGCGCGGATCAGTTCGGCGAACGACAGCGGCGTAAGCAGGCCGTCGCCGCCGTTGAGAAGCATCTGTCCCAGCCGCGCCAGCCCGCCTGCCGATACGCGCAAACCGCCTTGGGGGGCGAACGCAGATCCGTTCTCGCCGGACAGATACGCGTCCAGATCGCACCGGCCGTCGGTGGCCGCGACATAGGGGCACTGGTCCGGATCGCCGACCCAATCGTCGCGCGCGACACTGCCATCGGGACGGTAGAGCGTTATCGCGTCTTTCGCCGCGCCCGCCTTGCAGCCGGACCAGTTATAGCAGGCGGGGATCGACAGCGGTTCGAACACCTCCTCGATCATGATCCGGTCGAACCGGCGGCCGGTTGCGGCTTCCATCACGGCTGCAACCACGGGGTAATTGAGATTGGCGTAACGGAAATAGGCGCCGGGGCTGTGGTTTTCGTCCCAGGCCTCGGGCTTGGCGATCAGGTCGGCGAGTTTCGCATCGAGCGGGATGAAATAGCCCGCATCGTCCTTGAGGCCCGACTGGTGCGACAGCAGCAACCGCAGCGTGATCTTCTGTCTGGGAAACTGCGGATGGACCAGTCGCCAGCCCAGGTACAGCGACACGTCGCGGTCGAGGTCGAGCGCCTGCTTGTCGACCAGCCGCATCACCGCGATGCCCACCGCCAGCTTGGAGATCGACGCGACCCGCACCGGATCGTCAAGCGTCGCCTCGCGCAGGGAGGGCCGGTGAGCGAGGCCGAATACTTTCGAGCGGTTGAGCTGGTCGGCGGTGAAGGTCAGCTCGATGCGGACGTTGTCATCGGGCTGGGCTGAAGCTGGTACGGCAGCAAATGCCACCAGCATCAGCACCATCATCCTTGTCATTCCCGCGAACGCGGGAAGCCCGCTTCGGCGCACCCCTAGACAGGCAAAGCGGGACCCCCGCGTCCGCGGGGGTGACGGAAACATGGACATGATCGAGCAGATCAGCCCTTGCATTCGCCGATGCGCTTGGCGCTGTTCTTCGCCTTGATCGTCATCGAACCGCTTTGCGGAGAGGCCATTTCCATCGCCATCTGCATGTCATAGCTGGTGGCGGTGTAGGTTCCGGTCAGCTTGATATCGCCCTGCTGGCCGGCTTCCTTGCCCTTGCAGGCGATGTCGGCATCGATCTTGCCACCCGAAAGATCAAACTTCCTGTAGGTGCACTCGTCGTTTTCGGCACCGGCAAGGAAATCCGCGCCCGGCTTTTCGGCCTCTTCCTTGGTCAGGCAGTTCTTGGTGGTCTGCACCTGGCCAACCATCTGCTTGACGATCGCGCCGGTCATGCCCTTGGCTTCGGGGGGCAGCTTGCTTTCGTCGAACTTCACGTCGACGATCTCAACCTTGTTTTCCCATTCGCCGGCACTGAACTTGATCGCCGAAGCCTCGGCAGCGACCTCTTCCTTGCTGATCGTGCCATCGCCGTCCTTGTCCGCGCCGCCGCCGCTGCAGGCGGCCAGCGCCATCAGCGGGAGCGCCAGGATCGATACAGTCTGCAACACCTTCATCATCACATCTCCAACAACCGGTTCATGAATGCGCGACCGCATGTCCTGCAAACGACCCTTAAAGAGGCGCCGGGGCGATTGCAATTGCTCCCCACGCTGCGCATATCCTTGGCCATGGCAGAACTGGTGATCCGACGCGGGCTTGAAGAGCCGCAAACCGATGGCACATTTGTGCCGCACAAGCCGCAGCGGCCAGACAAGGCCGAAGGCGGGCGCGCGTTCAAGCTGGTCAGCGAATACACGCCTTCGGGCGATCAGCCTACCGCGATCAAGGAACTGGTCGAGGGCATCCGCAGCCACGACCGCGACCAGGTGCTGCTGGGCGTCACGGGGTCGGGCAAGACCTTCACCATGGCCAAGATCATCGAGGCGACGCAGCGTCCGGCGCTGGTGCTCGCGCCCAACAAGATCCTCGCCGCGCAGCTCTATGGCGAATTCAAGAGCTTCTTCCCCGAGAACGCGGTCGAATATTTCGTCAGCTACTACGATTACTACCAGCCTGAGGCTTATGTGCCGCGCTCGGACACGTACATCGAGAAGGAAAGCTCGGTAAACGAGGCGATCGACCGGATGCGCCACTCGGCCACCCGGTCCTTGCTCGAGCGCGACGACGTGATCATCGTCGCATCGGTGTCGTGCATCTACGGTATCGGCTCGGTCGAAACCTATTCGGCGATGATCTTTGACATCAAGGCGGGCGAGAGCGTCGACCAGCGCGAACTGATCCGCAAGCTGGTCGCGCTGCAGTACAAGCGCAATGATGCCAGCTTCACCCGCGGGAATTTCCGCGTGCGCGGCGATACGCTCGAACTGTTTCCGTCGCACTATGAGGACGTTGCCTGGCGCATCTCGTTCTTCGGTGACGAGGTCGAATCGATCGTCGAGTTCGATCCGCTCACCGGCAGGCCGGGCGACAAATTGGAGCGCGTTCGCGTCTACGCCAACTCGCATTATGTCACCCCTGGCCCGACGATGCAGCAGGCTGCAGCGGCAATCCGCTTCGAGCTGACCGAGCGGCTGAAGGAACTGGAGATCGAGGGCAGGCTGCTCGAGGCGCAGCGGCTCGAGCAGCGCACCAATTTCGACCTCGAGATGATCGCCGCGACGGGAAGCTGCGCAGGCATCGAGAACTATTCGCGCTTCCTCACCGGTCGCCTTCCGGGCGAACCGCCACCGACATTGTTCGAATATTTGCCCGAAAATTCGCTTCTGTTCCTCGATGAAAGCCACCAGACGGTGCCGCAGATCGGCGCGATGGCGCGCGGCGATCACCGCCGCAAGCTGACGCTCGCCGAATATGGTTTCCGCCTGCCGAGCTGCATCGACAACCGCCCGCTGCGATTCAACGAATGGGATGCGATGCGCCCGCAGACGGTCAGCGTCTCGGCGACGCCCGGCAACTGGGAGATGGAGCAGACCGGCGGGGTGTTCACCGAGCAGGTCATCCGCCCCACCGGGCTGATCGATCCGCCCGTCGAGATCAAACCGGTCGAGGAGCAGGTTGACGATCTGATCAACGAGTGCAAGAAGGTCGCCGCGCAAGGCTACCGCACGCTCGTCACCACGCTGACCAAGCGCATGGCCGAAGACCTGACCGAGTACATGCACGAGGCGGGGATCAAGGTCCGCTACATGCACTCGGACGTCGAGACATTGGAGCGTATCGAGCTGATCCGTGACCTCAGGCTCGGGGTCTACGACGTGCTCATCGGGATCAACCTGCTGCGCGAGGGATTGGACATTCCCGAATGCGGGCTGGTCGCAATCCTCGATGCCGACAAGGAAGGGTTTTTGCGCTCCGAAACCTCGCTGATCCAGACCATCGGCCGCGCCGCGCGCAACGTAGATGGTCGCGTGATCCTCTATGCCGACCGTATCACCGGCAGCATGGAGCGCGCGCTGAACGAGACCGACCGCAGGCGTGAAAAGCAGGTCGCCTATAACGAAGAGCACGGCATCACCCCGACGACGATCAAGCGCAACATCGGCGACATCATTGCGCATGTCGCCAGCAAGGACAGCGTACTGATCGACACCGGCGATGCGGACCGCCCGCACATGGTCGGCCACAATCTGCGCGGCTATATCGAGGACTTGGAAAAGAAGATGCGCGCTGCCGCCGCCGATCTCGAGTTCGAGGAAGCAGGGAGATTGCGCGACGAGATCCGCAAGCTAGAGGCGGAGGAGTTGGGCCTGCCGCATGAACAACGGGTGGCCTCGCCTAAGGGGCGGGCGACCGAGGGCAAGCCTGGAACGCGCAAGATGCGTTATGGGAAGACGCAGCGGAAGTTTTGAGGTGGGTTTGAGGGCTGAAAAAGCCCAATGGCATCTGACCGTTTCATGTGAATAATGGGGCACTCCAAACAGCATGGAGTCCTAGCTGTGAACCCGCCAATTGACAAAAGCCCAGTTGTCCTTTATAAAGGACAAAGCGTGAGAATTCTACAGACGCCAACTTTTCAGAAGTGGCTCGACGGCTTGCGTGATCGTCAAGCAAGGTTGAGGATCGACGACAGGATCAAGCGGCTTGCCGCCGGTAATCCCGGCGATACCAAACCGGTCGGCGATAGGGTGCACGAGCTACGGCTGGCGTTTGGGCCAGGGTATCGAATTTATTACACTTGGCGCGGCGATACCCTGATCATCTTACTATTTGGCGGCGACAAGGACAGTCAGGTGCGAGACATCGTAAAAGCTAAAAGCATTGCGACGGAGATTTGAATGTCAATGAAACTGGTGCCGTTCGATCCAGCTGACCATCTCGAAACGGTTGAGGACATTGTCTATTATCTCGAGGCAGCAATGGAAGGTAATGATGCAAGGCACATAGCGAGTGCATTAGGTGATGTGGCCCGCTCCAAAGGCATGACAGAGATCGCCAAGCGGACCGGTCTTGGGCGACAGGCGCTGTACAGTGCGCTGTCGGAGAATGGAAATCCGACACTGGAAACGCTGCTGTCAGTAATTTCTGCCCTAGGATTGCGATTGACTGTCATCAAGGACGCGGCCTGAAATCTGCTGCCGCATAACGTTCAAACTGGTCCGTTGGAGACGCGTACGATGTCCGGATCAAGGATTATCACAGAGCATGATGAGCGGCTGGACAATGTCTATGTCGGAGACCTCCTGCGTGAGGATCGTTTAATCGGCAGCGAGATTCCGGTTGAAGATGTCGCCGCAGGGTCGGGCATCGCTGCGGCGGAGATCATCGCCACAACGGCGCTGATCTAGTTTGTCACTAACATAGATCATAAAAATCGGTTTTCTAAATCGGGTGGCTTGGGCTTAACCTCTGGTGAACGGCGAAACCGCCGGTTTGCAGGAGACCTTCAGCCATGAACCGCACATCCGTATCCGTATTTGCCCTTATCGCCTTCAGCCTGTCCGCGCCCGCCGCGATGGCTCAGGAGGAAAGCGCCCCGACCGTCACCGATGCCCCTGCGCGCTCGGCCGCGATGAGCAACCAGGATTGGTGGCCCGAGCGTCTCGACCTGACGCCGCTGCGCCAGCACGCGGCCGAGTCCAATCCGATGGGTGCTGACTTCGACTATGCCAAGGAGTTCCAGTCGCTGGATCTCGCTGCGGTCAAGAAGGACATCGAGGCGCTGATGACCACATCGCAGGATTGGTGGCCGGCCGATTATGGCCATTACGGTCCGTTCTTCATCCGCATGGCGTGGCACAGCGCCGGCACCTATCGCACCGCCGATGGCCGTGGCGGTGCAGGCGGCGGGCAGCAGCGGTTCGAGCCGCTCAACAGCTGGCCCGACAACGTCAACCTCGATCGCGCCCGCCGTCTGTTGTGGCCGATCAAGCAGAAGTACGGCCGCAAGATCAGCTGGGCCGATCTTATGGTGTTGACCGGCAACGTCGCACTCGAATCGATGGGCTTCAAGACCTTCGGGTTTGCCGGCGGCCGCAAGGATGACTGGGAGGCCGACAAGGTCTATTGGGGCCGTGAGAAGAAGTTCCTCGCCGCCGATCGCTATCATGGCGACCGCCAGCTCGAAAAGCCGCTGGCCGCGGTGCAGATGGGGCTGATCTACGTCAACCCCGAAGGCCCGAACGGCAATCCCGATCCGCTGGCTGCTGCCAAGGACATCCGTGAGACCTTCGGCCGCATGGCGATGAACGACGAGGAAACCGTCGCCCTGATCGCCGGTGGCCACACCTTCGGCAAGGCGCATGGCGCGCACAAGCCCGATGACTGCATGGGCGCCGATCCGGCTGGTGCCGGCATCGAGCAGCAGGGCATCGGTTGGGTCAACAAGTGCGGCACCGGCAAGGGAGTCGACACCATCACCAGCGGTCTCGAAGGCGCGTGGTCGGTCAACCCCATCGCCTGGACCAGCCAGTATTTCGACAACCTCTATGCCTTTGACTGGGTCCAGACGCGCAGCCCGGCCGGCGCGATCCAGTGGATTCCCAGCGACAAGAACGCTGCCAACCTTGTCCCCGATGCGCATGACAAGACCAAGCGCCATGCGCCGATCATGTTCACCACCGATCTGTCGATGAAGATGGACCCGGGCTATGGCAAGGTGTCCGAGCGGTTCCACAAGGACCCGGATGCGTTCGCCGATGCCTTTGCCCGCGCGTGGTTCAAGCTGACCCACCGCGACATGGGTCCGCGCACCCGCTATCTGGGAGCCGATGCGCCCAAGGTCGATCTGATCTGGCAGGACCCGGTGCCTGCTGTGACACATCCGCTGGTCGATGCGAACGATGTCGCCTCGCTCAAGTCGCAGGTGCTCGCCAGCGGCCTGACCGGACCCGAACTGATCCGCACCGCATGGGCGGCTGCCGCGAGCTATCGCGACACCGACATGCGCGGCGGCACCAATGGCGACCGCGTCCGGCTCGCCCCGCAAAAGGACTGGGCGGTCAACAATCCGGCGGAAATCACCAAGGTGGTGGCCAAGTTGGAAGCGGTGCAGGCATCGTTCAACAAGGCGCAGAAGGGCGGCAAGAAGATCTCGCTCGCCGACCTGATCGTGCTGGGCGGCAATGCCGCGATCGAACAGGCCGCAGCATCGGCCGGGCACAGCATCGCCGTTCCGTTCGCCCCGGGCCGCGGCGATGCCAGCCAGGCGCAGACCGATGTCAGCTCGTTCGCGGCGCTCGAACCCACCGCGGACGGTTTCCGCAACTATTACGATGCGGCAAGCCCGATGGCGCCGGTAGACATGCTGGTCGACCGTGCCGCCATGCTCAGCCTGACCGTGCCTGAGATGACCGTTCTGGTTGGCGGCCTGCGCGCGCTCAATGCCAATACCGGCGGGGCAAAGCATGGCGTGTTCACCGCCACGCCGGGTCGGCTCGACAACGCGTTCTTCGTCAACCTGCTCGACATGAACAACAAGTGGGCGAAGTCGCCGAGCAATGCGGGTCTGTATGAAGGCCGCGACGTCAAGTCGGGTGCGCTCAAGTGGACCGCGACCCCGGTCGATCTGGTGTTCGGATCGAACTCCGAACTGCGCGCGGTGGCAGAGGTCTATGCCGCCAGCGATGGCGACAAGAAGTTC
>JBKBTF010000100.1:0-5938 GCA_046291395.1 Blastomonas sp.
AGGACGGCTATTATGTGAACCTGGGCATCGGCATTCCCACGCTGGTCGCCAACCATGTGCCCGAGGGCATCGAGGTGACGCTGCAATCGGAAAACGGCATGCTCGGCATCGGCCCGTTCCCCCTTGAGGGCGACGAGGATGCCGATCTCATCAACGCAGGCAAGCAGACGATCAGCGAGCTCGCCTCGTCGAGCTATTTCAGCTCGTCGGACAGCTTCGCGATGATCCGCGGCGGGCATATCGATCTCACAGTGCTCGGCGCGATGGAGATCGCCGAAAATGGCGATATCGCCAACTGGATGATCCCCGGCAAGATGATCAAGGGCATGGGCGGCGCGATGGATCTGGTCGCGGGCGTGAAGAAGATCATCGTGGTGATGGAACACACCAGCAAGAAAGGCGATCCCAAGTTCATTCCGGCTTGTACGCTGCCGCTGACCGGCAAAAATGTGGTCGATATGATCATCACCGATCTGGCGGTATTCCAGCGGCCCGACCATGACAGTCCGTTCAAGCTGATCGAACTGGCACCCGGTGTCACCACCGAGGAAGTCGCGTCGAAGACCACTGCGCATTACGTCAGTTGAGCGGCGCGGCATGAAGCGCGGCACGAAGCTGGGGCTGGGCGCGTTGGTGGCGCTGCTCGGCGGACTGGGCGTCTATGCGGGGACGACCTCGCCGCCGCTGCTGCTGAGCCAGCTCGATGCGGTGATGGGCGGCGGCAGGGGCGCGAAACTCGTCGCCGAGGGGGTGCGCTTCGGCAGCCATGGCCAGACGCTCGACGTGTGGCGCGCCGAGACTGCCGCCAATGCCGACAAGCGGCCGGTGCTGGTGTTCTGGCACGGTGGCGGCTGGGTGAAGGGCGCGAGGGCGGACTATGCCTTTGCCGGACGCGCCTTTGCCCGCCAGGGCTTTGTTGTCGTCGTCCCCGATTACCGCAAGGTGCCTGACGTCCGCTTCCCCGCGTTCGTACAGGACGGGGCCGATGCCGTTGCCTGGGTGCGCGACAATATCGCGCGCTATGGCGGCGATCCGCAGCGCGTTGCCTTTGCCGGGCACTCGGCAGGCGCGCATACCGCCGTGCTGCTCGCGCTCGATCCGCGCTGGCTCAAGGCGGCGGATGTTGATCCCGGCATCGTCAAGGCGGTGGTGGGCCTGAGCGGAGCCTATGATTTCTACCCCTTCACCACCAAGCGCTCGATCGACGCGATGGCGCAATATCCAGACCCCAAGCTCACCCAGCCGATCGATCAGGCGCGCGCCGATGCGCCGCCGATGCTGCTGGTGACGAGCACGAAGGACGAGACGGTGCGCCCGCGCAACGCGATCAACCTGTCGAAGCGGCTCAAAACGCTGGGCGCGCCGACCGAACTGATAAACTATCGCGGGCTTGACCATGAAGAGGTGGTCATGGCCTTGTCAGTGCCGTTCCGCAGCAAGGGGCCGGTGCTGGCGGACAGCGTCGCGTTCCTGAGCCGGCATCTGGGCAAGGACGAGGACTGATGGGCTACACCCTTTTCACCGCAAACCGGAACTATTCGAGCTGGTCGCTGCGCCCCTGGCTGCTGATGAAGGCGCTTGATATCCCGTTCGAGGACCGGCTGGTGCCCTTTTCGGGGCCGGACAATTCCGAGGAGTTCCGCAGCTTTGCGCCAAATGGCAAGGTGCCCTGTCTGCACGACGGCGACGTGACGGTCTGGGACTCGCTCGCGATCGTCGAGTATCTTGCCGAGCGGCATCTGGGCGTCTGGCCTACCGATCCGGTCGCGCGCGCCTGGGCGCGCTGTGCGGCTGCGGAGATGCATTCGGGCTTCTCGCCCCTGCGCAACATCTGCCCGATGAGCGTCGGCGTGCGTGCCGAATTGATCGCGGTGCCGCTCGCGTTGCAGAACGACATCGACCGGATTGGCGAGCTGTTTGCACAGGGGCTGGATCGGTTTGGTGGCCCCTGGCTGGCGGGTGAGAACTTCTCTGCGGTCGACGCGTTCTTCGCGCCGGTTGCCTATCGCGTGCGCAGCTTCGATCTCAAGATCGGGGCGAAGGGCCAGGCTTGGGTCGAGCGTGTTCTTGCGCATCCCGCGATGCTCGACTGGGAGGCGCAGGCGCTGGCCGAAACCTGGCGCGACGCTGCGCATGAAGAGGAAATCGCAGGCGTTGCCACCATCCGCAAGGACCACCGCGCCGCATGAGCCAGCCGCATCGGGTCCTGCTCACCGGCTCGTCGGGCTGGCTCGGGCGATTTCTCGCGCCCATGCTGCGCGCGGCGGGGCATGGGGTTGTCGGGCTCGATGTCGTCGCCGGGGCCGAGACCGATATTATTGCTTCGGTCGCCGATCGCGCCAGCATCGAGCGCGTCTTTGCCGATCATCACCCCAGCTGCGTCATCCATTCAGGTGCGCTGCACAAGCCCGACATCGCGCGCTATCGCGCGCAGAGCTTTGTCGATGTCAACGTCACCGGTACGCTCAACCTGCTCGAGGCGGCAGTCGGGGCGGGGCATAAGCGTTTTATCTTCACTTCCACCACCTCGCTGATGATCCGCGCCGATGTCCGCGCGGGCGCAGCAGGCGGGGCAAGCGAGGCGTTCTGGCTCGACGAGGAATTCGGTCCGCTGCGTCCCCGCAACATCTATGGCGTCACCAAGCTGGCGGCGGAGGAATTGTGTCGCCTTTACACCGATCTGCACGGGATCGATGCGCTCGTGCTGCGCACCGCACGGTTCTTTCCCGAGGATGACGATACCGACGGATCGCTGCCCGGCCCGAACCTCAAGGCGAATGAATTTCTCAACCGGCGGCTGACGGTCGAGGATGCGGCGCGCGCCCATCTTGCCGCGCTGAGCGCGCCGGCGGGGCTGGGTTTCCAGACGTTCGTCCTCTCCGCTCCGCCTCCGTTCGCGCGCGAGGAAGCGGCAGAACTGGTCCGCAATGCGCCGGGCGCAATCGCGCGCCACTATCCCGATGCGGCAGAACTCTATGCGCAGCGCGGCTGGCAGCTGCCTGACACGATCGACCGGGTCTACGATCCCGCCAAGGCAGAGCGGATGCTGGGCTTTCGGCCTGTCACCGATTTCGCCGCGATCCTGCAGGCGCTTCGTTCGGACGGTCCCCTGCCGTTTCAGCACGATCCCGACTATGTCTCGCCGATCGTCGCGGCGGGCGCCGACCCGCTTTAGCCGTCAGTCTGACGCGCTGCGGCGACAGACCGAATCGTCGCTGACTTGTGCTTAAGCATTTTACAGGGCAGAACGTGTAAAGTGGCTGAGATGCAGGCAATAAGGCATTGCAGCCGGGGCGCAATTTACACATCGGAGATCGCATGAAGCACTGGCTGCGCAGTCCGTTGGTCTGGACCGCAGGCGGCGTGGCCGCAGGGGCCCTGCTGATCGGCATGAGCGTATCGCGCGGCGGCGGGGTTGTCGTCACCGGCACGCCCGCCATCGCTGCCCAGGCCAGCGCACCACTGATCGACGATGCAAACCTGCCGCTCTCGCCCGATCGCTGGCAGGGCAAGGTCGATTACGCCGCGCTCGATGCGCGGATCGTCAAGCTTATGCGCGATCCCGAAATGGTGGGGCTCGCGGTTGCGGCGGTCGAGAACGGGCGGCTGACCTTCGTCAATGGCTATGGCTTTGCCGATCGCGAAGCCGGGCTGCCGGTCACGCCGCAGACGGTGTTTCGCTGGGCCTCGGTGTCCAAGGGTGTCGCGGGCACGCTCGCCTATCAGCTCGCGCAGCAAGGCAAGCTCAGCCTGTCAGCCCCGCTGTCCTCGTATCACACCACGCTCAAGCTGGCAGGCGGGGCGGAGAACCGGCTGGCGATCCCGGACCTTCTCGCCCACCGGCTCGGCCTTGCCCGCAATGCCTATGACGGCAAGCTCGAATCGGGCGATCCCGCGCCGATGCTGCGCAATATGCTCTCCACCGTGCCGCAGCAGTGCATGCCGGGCGATTGCCACAGCTATCAGAACGTCGCTTATGACACGTTCAGCGAGATCGTCGCCAATGCGACGAAGACGCCTTATGACAAGGCCGCCGAACAGATGCTGTTCGCGCCTTTGGGCATGAAGAGCGCTGGCCTTGGCATGGCGAACCTGACCGGCGCGAAGAGCTGGGCGCGGCCCTATCGCCGGGGACAGGTGCAGACGCTGTCCGATGCCTATTTCCGCGTGCCCGCAGCGGCCGGGGTCAGCTCGAACATTGTCGATCTGGCGCGCTGGATGGAGGCGCAGATGGGCCAGGCGCCGCAGGTTATCACGCCCGGCGTGCTCACCGAAATTCACCGCCCGCGGGTCGCCACCTACAAGGGTGGTCGCAGCGGACCCGATTCGCTGATCATCAGTCACGGCTATGGCCAGGGCTGGCGCAGCCATATCTATGACGGGCACTGGCTGGTCGGCCATGGCGGTGCGGTTAACGGCTATCGGGCGGTGATGTGGTTCGATCCCGAGTTTCGCACCGGCATCGTGATGCTCTGGAACAGCGGTTCGACCCGGCCCTTCAGGCTGCCCTACGAGTTTTTCGACCAGGTCTATGGCCGCCCGTACAGCGACTGGACCGAGATCGACGATGATCCGCGTCTGAACGCTCCGCTGCCCGCAGCTGCGGCTGAGACGATGACGTCTGCGGATTGAACCAAAAGCCTTCAAGAACATAACAATCGGAGAGAAACGCCATGAGCATCGTGCTGCATCACCTCGAATATTCGCGGTCCACCCGCGTGATCTGGCTGCTCGAAGAAATGGGCACGCCCTATGAAATGGTGCGGCATCAGCGCGATCCGCAGACCTTTCGCGCGCCGCCGGGCCTCGCTGAAGTCCATCCGCTGTCCAAGGCTCCCACGCTGATTATCGACGGGCATGTGATGGTCGAATCGGGTGCGATCATCGAATATCTGATCGAGCGTTTCGGCAGCGAAACGTTGGCTCCCGCGAACGCCAAGGATCGCCCCGCCTATCTCGAATGGTTGCATTTCGCCGAAGGCACGATGGCGAGCCCGATCATCTTCACTGCGCTTGCTCCGCGCTTCGGTGGGCTGGGTCCGATGATGGGCGGCTTCATGGGCGCGGAAGTCACCAAGCTGCTCGACCATATCGAGCGTGCGGTGACCGGCCATGATTATCTTGTGGGCGATCGCCTCAGCGGGGCGGATATCAACATGGCCTATCTGCTCGAGGTGGCCGATGCGAGCAAACAGATCGGCGACCGGCCCAATACCATAGCCTATCTGAACCGGCTGCGCGAGCGGCCGGCGTACAAGAAGTCGATCGAGATCGGCGGGCCGATGATTTTTGCGGCGATCAGCGCCTGATATTTGGAGTGCCCGGTCAGGCGAGCGCCAGGCCGGGCAGCCACTCTTCCCAGAGCTTCAGTTTCTCGTGCAAAATCTGTTCGGCCTGGTCGGGCTGGACGGGGACGAGCAGCATGGTCGCATTGGGCGCGAGCTGGCCGATCAGATGCCGGTCGGCGCGGATTACCTGGCCGATGCGCGGATAGCCGCCGGTGGTCTGACCCTCGCACCCGATCAGGTACGGCAGGCCATCGGGCGGGCACTGGATTATGCCGGGGAATACCGCGCCGCTCTTGATCGGCGCGGCGGAATTGAGATCGATCGCCGTGCCCTGAAGCTTTAGTCCCATGCGGCTCGACCGCGACGAGACGCGCCAGCGCTTGCGCGCGAGTGCCGCCATGCCGAGCGCCAGCCGTTCGCTTTCGGGGCCTGCGACCACCCGCAGCACGAAGCCGTGGCCGAAAAACGGTTGCAGCTCGGGCGGGGTGACCAGCGCAGGTGCATCTGCCCCGCCGTCGCCCAGCGTCAGCACATCGCCATCGGCGAGCGCGCGGCCTTCCAGCCCGCCAAAGCCTGCACCGATCAACGTGGAGCGCGTGCCGAGCACCTCCGGCACTTCGATCGTTGCGGACAGCGCGAGATAGACCCGG
>JBKBTF010000101.1:0-5899 GCA_046291395.1 Blastomonas sp.
TTACGCAACCGTTCGATATCACGTCCCTCGACTTCGCTCGGGACAAACGGAGGGTGGCAGTGTTTGAAAGGTCGCCAATATGACGCCAGTCCAGATCATCGGCGCAGGCATCCACCCGTTCGGGCGCACCGACGGCCGTTCGGGACGCGATCAGGGCGTGTTCGCGGTGCGACAAGCCCTGGCAGACGCCGGCCTCGCATGGACCGAAATCGAGTGCGCCTATGGCGGCTCCGAAGGTGCGGGCAATGCCGATATCATGGTCAACGAGCTTGGGCTCACCGGCCTTCCCTTCATCAACGTCTCCAACGGCTGCGCCACCGGTGGCAGCGCGCTCGCCTCGGCGCGCAACGCGGTCGCGGCAGGACAGTGCGACATCGCGCTGGCGGTCGGCTTCGACAAGCACCCGCGCGGCGCGTTCAACGCCAGGCCCGGCGATTGGGGCCTGCCCGAATGGTATGGCGAAACCGGCATGATGCTGACCACCCAGTTCTTCGCGCTGAAGATCCAGCGCTACATGCAGCTGCACGGCATCAGCCGCCGGACCTTGGGCATGGTCGCCGAAAAGGCGTTCCGCAACGGCACCCTGTGCGAGCACGCCTGGCGGCGCTCGCCGGTCGATCTCGACACCATCCTCAATGCGCCGATGGTCAACGATCCACTGACCAAATACATGTTCTGTTCGCCTGCCGAAGGCGCTGTGGCGCTGATCATCGCGTCCGAAAAGAAGGCGAAGCAACTGGGCGCGGATGGCGTGAAGATCGCCAGCATCGCGGTGCGCACCCGCCCGCCCGGATCGTTCGAGGTGTTCGCGCCCGCGATCAGCGTCGAGCGCGGCGGCAAGCCGACCGAGCTTGCCAGCAAGGCAGCGTTCGAGGCGGCGGGCATCGGCCCCGAGGATATCGACGTTGCGCAGTTGCAGGACACCGAATCGGGCGCGGAAATCATGCACATGGCCGAGAACGGCTTCTGCCAGGATGGCGAGCAGGAAGCGTGGTTTGCGCAAGGCCGCACCGAATTGAACGGCCAGCTTCCGGTCAACACCGATGGCGGATGCCTGGCGTGCGGCGAACCGATCGGCGCATCGGGGCTGCGGCAGGTCTATGAAAACACCGTGCAGTTGCGCGGACGCGGTGGCGCGCGGCAGGTGCCGGGCAACCCCAAGACCGCCTACAGCCATGTCTATGGCGCACCCGGCCTGTCCGCGGTCGCGATACTGGAGCGTTAGATTATGGGCATGATGCAGGGCAAGGTCGCGCTGATCTCGGGCGGCGCGGAAGGGATCGGCGGTGCAACCGGACGCCGCATCGTCGCCGAGGGCGGCAGCGTGGTGCTGGGCGACATCCAGTTCGACAAGGCCAAAAAGCTGGCCTCGGAACTGGGTGACCGCGCGATGGCGGTGTCGCTCGACGTGCGCGATCTGGCGCAATGGGAGGCAGCCGTGCAGGCCGCGGTCGCCACCTTCGGCAAGCTCACCCATCTGGTCAATGTCGCCGGGATTTCGGAGCCCGGCGCGGTGCCCGATGTCGATCTCGACAGCTGGAGCCGCACCATCGACATCAACCTGAATGGCACCTTCAACGGCTGCCGCGCGGCGATCCCCGCGATCGCAGCAGCCAAGGAAGCAGGCGCGATCGTCAATATCGGCTCGATGCTGGCCTTGCGCGTCGGCTCGGGCTTTGCCGCCTATTGCGCGTCCAAGGCGGCGGTGACCGCGCTCACCAAGACCATTGCGCTCGACTGCGCCGAAAAGGGCATGGCCATCCGCGCCAACACCGTGCACCCCGGCGCGATCCGCACGCCGATGTTCGAGCGCTATCTCGAGGCGCTGCCCGGCACAACGCAAGAGGTCGAGGCGATGTTCGCCGCCAACCACCCGATGGGCCGGGTCGGCGAAGCCGCCGAAGTCGTCAACGCCATCGTTTTCCTGCTGTCCGATCAGGCCAGCTTCACCACCGGTGTCGACTTCACCGTCGATGGCGGTGGCCATTTCCGCAGCTGAAGGGCGCTAGCATGGCAGAACGGATCGATGCGCATTTCATTGCGGCGGGCAGATATCACGATATCGACTTCGCCCGGCTCGAGGTGCTCAAGCTGCTCGCCGAGCACGACGCCATCCGCACCACGGTGGCGCATGATTACACCGGCGTGGGCGAACGGCTGCCCGCGTGCCGGTTCCTCGTCACCTATACCTGCGACCTGATGCCGTCCGAGGCCGAGGCGCAGGCGATTGCCGCCTTCCTGGAGAAAGGCGGCCGCTGGCTGGCGCTGCACGGCACAAATTCGATCCTGCGCTTTACCGAGGCCGGGGTCGACAGCCCCGAGGAGCGCCCCGATGTGATGCAGATGCTGGGCACCCAGTTCAAGGCGCACCCGCCGATCGGCGCGCCGTTCACCGTCGAGATGGTCGATACCGACCATGACGTGACGCGCGGGCTCGAGGACTTCGACGTGGTCGACGAGCTGTATCTGATGAAACAGGTGAGCGATATCCGCACGCTGGCGCAGACGCGGTTTGCAGGCGAAGCGACCGGCTTTGTCGATGCCATTTGGCCCGAGACGGTGGTGCCGGTCATCTACACCCGCGCGATCGGCGATGGCGGCATCCTTTACAACACGCTTGGCCATTGCCGCGGGCATTACGACCTGCCCGGCATGCAGGATTTCTACCCGCATCCTGAAAAATGCGCGTGGAACTACCCCATCTATTACGAACTCTTGCGCCGCAGCATCCTCTGGGCGACCGGAACGGGCGGAATTTGACGCATGGACATGGATTTCACCCCCGACGAGCTTGCCTTCCAGGCCGAGGTCCGCAGCTTCCTCAAGACGCATCTGAGCGAACGACTGATCGATGGCGCGCGGCGCACGCCGGGGGTATTCGTCGAGCCCGACATCGGCCTGGAGTGGCAGCGCATATTGCACGCCAAGGGCTGGCTGGCGACGCACTGGCCGGTCGAGGATGGCGGCACCGGCTGGACACCGGTGCAGCGCTATATCTTCGAGAAGGAATGCGCGCATGCAGGGGCCCCGGCGCTGCCGGTGCTGGGCCTCAAGCTGGTCGGCCCGGTGATCTGCCGCTTCGGCACCCCCGAACAGAAGGCGCGCTTCCTGCCGCGCATATTGTCGGCCGAGGATTACTGGTGCCAGGGCTATTCCGAGCCCGGATCGGGATCGGACCTTGCCAGTCTGAAGACGCGCGCGGTCCGGCAGGGTGATCAGTACCGCATCAACGGCTCGAAAATCTGGACCACCCACGCGCATTATGCCAACTGGATCTTCTGCCTGGTGCGCACCGACGCGCAAGTGTCGGCGCAGCGCGGCATCACCTTCCTGCTGGTGCCGATGGACCAGCCGGGGATCACCGTCACCCCGATCATCACCATGGCGGGCGACCATGAGGTCAACCAGGTGTTCCTCGACGAGGCTATGAGCAGCGTCGACAACCGCATCGGCGACGAAGGCCAGGGCTGGACCATCGCCAAGTTCCTGCTCGAAAACGAGCGCGGCGGATCGTGTTTCGCGCCCAAATTGCTCGTCGACATCGACCGCCTTATGATGGCGGCCGGCGCCGTGCCCAGCGGCACCAACGGTGCGCTGGTGCACGATCCCGTCATCGCACGCAAACTCGCCTCGCTACGGCTGCGCGCGCGCGCGTTCGAGATCAGCGAACTGCGCATCCTCGCGGAAATCGCCAAGGGTCGCCCGCCCGGACCGCAGACCTCGCTGATCAAATTGTTCTCGGCCAATCTGCGCCAGGAACTCGATACATTGGCGATGGAAATCCACGGCCTCAACGGCCTGCAGCTCCCTGCCGAGCGCCCGCTCTACGGCAACGAGGCACCCGAGCCGGTCGGGTCGGTCGATGCGCAGATGGCGGCGGGCCGCTATCTCAACTCGCGCGCATGGACGATCTTCGGCGGATCGGACGAGGTGCAGAAGAACATCATCGCCAAGACCGTGCTGGGGTTGTGAGGGAGGGCGGCAGGGTGCATTCCTCTCCCCTCCCGCTTGCGGGAGGGGAGAAAGAAAAGAACAAGCTAAGGAGAGCCCCCATGGACACCACCCAGATCATGTACCGCCCCGGCCTTATGGCGGGAGAGCGCATTCTGGTCACCGGCGGGGGCACCGGCCTTGGCAAGGTGATGGCCGAGGCGTTCCTCTATCTGGGGGCCGAGGTGCACATCTGCGGGCGGCGCGGTGCAGTGCTGGAAGCGACTGCCGATGAACTGATGACCCGCCATGGCGGCACGGTCGGCGCGCATCCTTGCGACATCCGCGATCCGCAGGCGATCGATGCGATGATCGCGCACATCTGGTCGCAGCACGGCCCCTTGACCGGCCTCGTCAACAACGCCGCGGGCAATTTCGTCAGTCGTACCGAGGATTTGAGCGTCAATGGCTTCAACGCGATCTCGGACATCGTGTTTCGCGGCACCTTCTACATCACCCACAATGTCGGCAAGCGCATGATCGCCGAGAACATCCGCGGCAATTTCCTCGCGATCCTGACCACCTGGGTGTGGAATGGAGGACCCTTCACCGTGCCGTCGGCGATGTCCAAGGCGGGGATCAACGTGATGACGCAGTCCCTCGCCACCGAATGGGGCCGCTATGGGCTGCGCTTCAATGCGATCGCGCCGGGCACCTTCCCCACCAAGGGGATGACCGAGCGGCTGTCGCCCGGCAATGCGCAGGGCCTGCAGGGCCAGAGTGCGGACAGGAGCAACCCGATGGGCCGGGTCGGCAAAATGCACGAACTCGCCAATCTGGCGGTGCTGCTGATGGCGCGCGGCGCGGACTATATCAACGGCCAGACCATCGCGATCGATGGTGCTGGCTATCAGGCCAATTCGGGCAATTTCTACCAGAGCCTGTCGCGGATGGATGATGCGCAATGGGCCGATATGGCAGCGATGATCCGCGGCGCCAACGACAAGGACAAGGCCGCGCGCACCACCAAGTGATCACACCGCGCGAGGGAGCAACATTCCGTGGCGTTGAACCCTTCTGTGACATACTCTTCGCGGCGGAGAGCAGGATCGAATCAAAGGCAGGACCATGATCGAGACACCACGTCCATTCATCGAGAACGCCGAGGGCCGCAACAACCCGGTCAACACGCTGGCGCAGCGCGTCACCATCCGCCGGATCGAGGACATCCGCGACGCCGCGATCGCCTTGCACGAAATGTCGCAGACCCGGGGCTTTCGCGTCGCAGCCTGCGACGACATTTCCTCCAAGGAGCCGATGGTCGATGCCGATGGCGCGATCATCAACGGCGAGATCTTCGGCTGGATGGCCGATGGCGAGCGCTGGTGGGAGGATACCCGGCTGGCGCTCAATTCGCCGCTGCCGCGCGCTTGCCGCTATGAGAGCGAACCCTTCTGGTGCAACGAGCACGGCATGTTCGGCCGCTGGCGCAACGAGTATCTCGAGGAAATGGACCTCACCGATTTCGCCAAGCGCTCATTGTGCCATGCCGCAATCATGGTGCCGATCCACCTGCCCTTCGGCCAGATCGGATCGGTGAGCTTCACCCCGCTCGACAGGGAGCTGACCGACCTTTCCGAGGCGTTCGAGAAGCATGCCGACCTGATGGCGGCGATGACCCGGCGGTTCATCGCGGGCTATGTCACGGTGATGCGCACCAAGCGGCGGATCCCTGCGGACTGCATGCTGTCGAAGCGCGAAGTCGAGTGCCTGCGCTGGGCGGCGATCGGCAAGACCGACAAGGAGATCAGCATGATCCTCGATCGCAGCCACGCCACCATCCGCTACCACATCCACCGCGCCGGCGAGAAACTCGACGCGGTCAACCGCAGCCAGACGATCTTCAAGGCCGGGCAGCTGGGGTATCTGGGCGCGAGTGATTAAAAAGATCCTCCCCGAGCTTGTCTCG
>JBKBTF010000035.1:0-36504 GCA_046291395.1 Blastomonas sp.
ATCGATTTCCAGGAATTCATGATCATGCCGGTGGGCGCCGACAGCCTGGCTGAAGCGGTGCGCTGGGGCTCGGAAATTTTCCATACGCTCAAAAAGGGCCTGCACGAAAAGGGTCTTGCGACCGCTGTCGGTGACGAAGGCGGATTTGCTCCCAACCTCGCCTCGACCCGCGCCGCGCTCGACTTCATCATGGCATCGGTCGAAAAGGCAGGCTTCAGGCCCGGCGAGAACGTGGTGCTGGCGCTCGATTGCGCCGCGACCGAATTCTTCCGCGACGGAAAGTACGAGATCAGCGGCGAGGGCCTGTCGCTCAGCCCGACAGAAATGGCGGAATATCTCGGCAAGCTTTGCGATGACTACCCGATCCGCTCGATCGAGGACGGCATGGGCGAGGACGATTTCGAAGGCTGGCTCGCGGTTACCGAACTGCTTGGCGACAAGATCCAGCTCGTGGGCGACGATCTGTTCGTCACCAACCCCGAGCGGCTGGCGATGGGCATCGAAAAGGGTCTGGCCAACAGCCTGCTGGTCAAGGTCAATCAGATCGGCACGCTCACCGAGACGCTCGAGGCGGTCAGCATGGCCCACCGCGCGGGTTATACCGCCGTCATGTCACACCGTTCGGGCGAGACCGAGGATGCGACCATTGCCGACCTCGCCGTTGCCACCAATTGCGGGCAGATCAAGACTGGTTCGCTGGCGCGCTCGGACCGGCTCGCCAAGTACAACCAGCTCATCCGCATCGAGGAAGAGCTGGGTGCATCGGCCCATTATGCCGGGGCGGCGATCTTTCGCTGATCTTTGGCTCTATTGATCGCATTATTGATTCGAGTGGGCAGTTTCGGCTTGTCAGCCCGAATCAATTGTGATTCATAGAGTTAATGCCGCAACGTAAACCTGTCATTAAACCAGCCAAGCAGGCAATCGCGCCGGGCATCTCGCTCGTCGCGTTGCTGGCGATCGGAGCCTATGCGCTGCTGGGGCCGACAGGCGTGCTGGCATGGGGCGACTATCGTCAGCGGCTGGAGGTGCAGAAGGTGGAACTCACCCGGCTGCACGAACAGCGCGATGCGCTGCGCAACCGCGTCAGGCTACTCGATCCGCGCGCGGTCGATCCCGATCTGGTCAGCGAACTGGTGCGGCGCGACCTCAATGTCGCGCATCCCGATGAGATCATAGTCCCGCTGAAATAGGCTGCCAGCGGTTCTGCGCGCAGGCTGCGGGATTATTGTGCAAAAACCGGCTTGGCCGTTGCGTAATCCGCATGCTTGCTTCTATACCCGCTGCGGTCGTTTCCTCCCCCGCCTCACGGCACCGATCCCAATCGTGAAAGGTTCCCCGTCTTGGTCAAGACACCCGCTGCAAAGCCCGTTCGCAAGCCCCCTGCAAAATCTTCAGCCCAGCCCAATGCGGCTGCTGCCGGCGACAAGCCCAAGGCGCCCGTTCTGCCGCAAGAGGGGAGCAACCATCCCCGTCCGCGCGATCCGCAGCGGCACGAGGCGAGCGCCGACGAACTGCTGCATTTCTACAAGGAAATGCTGCTGATCCGCCGCTTCGAGGAGCGCGCAGGGCAGCTTTACGGCCTCGGCCTGATCGGTGGTTTCTGCCATCTGTATATCGGCCAGGAAGCCGTCGCCGTCGGCCTCCAGTCCGCGCTGACGGTGGGCAAGGACAGTGTCATCACCGGCTATCGCGACCACGGTCATATGCTGGCCTATGGCATCGACCCCAAGGTGATCATGGCGGAACTGACCGGCAGAGGCGCGGGCATATCGCGCGGCAAGGGCGGATCGATGCACATGTTCTCGACCGAGCACAAATTCTATGGTGGCCACGGCATCGTCGGCGCACAGGTGCCGCTCGGCGCGGGGCTCGCCTTCGGGCACAAGTACAATGAGGACGGCGGGGTTTGCCTCGCCTATTTCGGCGACGGCGCTGCCAATCAGGGCCAGGTCTATGAAAGCTTCAACATGGCCGCGCTGTGGAAGCTGCCGATCATCTTCGTGATCGAAAACAACGGCTATGCCATGGGCACCAAGGTGTCGCGCAGCAGCGCCGAGACCGAGTTCTACCGTCGCGGCGATTCCTTCCGTATCCCCGGCATGCAGGTCAACGGCATGGACGTGCTAGAGGTGCGCGGCGCAGCCGAAGCGGCGCTCGAATATGTCCGCGGTGGCAACGGTCCGCTGCTGATGGAGCTCAAGACCTATCGCTATCGCGGCCACTCGATGTCCGACCCGGCAAAATACCGCAGCCGCGAGGAAGTCCAGAACATGAAGGACAATTCCGACCCGATCGAGGCGGCAAAGGCCGAACTGCTCGAGCTGGGCGTGGCAGAGGATGCACTCAAGACGATCGACAAGGACATCCGCAAGCTTGTCAGCGAGGCGGCGGACTTTGCCGAGACCTCGCCCGAACCGGACCCGTCCGACCTGTATACCGATGTGCTGGTGGAGCAATATTGATGGCCATCGAACTGAAAATGCCCGCGCTTTCTCCGACCATGGAGGAAGGCACGCTGGCCAAGTGGCTGGTCAAGGAAGGCGACACGGTCTCCTCTGGTGACATCCTCGCCGAAATCGAGACCGACAAGGCGACGATGGAGTTCGAGGCGGTCGATGAAGGTACGATCACCAAGATCCTGATCGCCGAAGGCACCGACAATGTGAAGGTCGGCGCGGTGATCGCGATGATTGCCGCCGAGGGCGAAGACGCATCGACACCGGCACCTGAAGCTGCGCCAGAGCCTGAGGCCAAAGCCGACAAGGAAGAAGCGCCTACGGAGAACGCCAGGATCGTTCCCGAAACGCCCAAGCGCGCGCCGGTCAGCGATCCGGCGGTTCCCGAAGGCACCAAGATGGTGGCGACCACGGTGCGCGAGGCCCTGCGCGATGCGATGGCCGAGGAAATGCGCCGTGACGAGCGCGTGTTCGTGATGGGCGAGGAAGTCGCCGAGTATCAGGGCGCCTACAAGGTGACGCAAGGCCTGCTCGAGGAGTTCGGCGCCCGCCGCGTGATCGACACGCCGATCACCGAATACGGTTTTGCCGGCATCGGTGCAGGCGCTGCGATGGGTGGCCTGCGTCCGGTGATCGAGTTCATGACCTTCAACTTCGCGATGCAGGCGATCGACCACATCATCAACTCGGCCGCCAAGACCAATTACATGTCGGGCGGGCAGATGCGCTGCCCGGTGGTGTTCCGCGGCCCCAATGGCGCGGCCAGCCGTGTCGGCGCGCAGCACAGCCAGAATTTTGGTCCCTGGTATGCCAGCGTACCGGGGCTGATCGTGATCGCGCCGTATGACGCCGCTGATGCCAAGGGGCTGCTCAAGGCCGCAATCCGCACCGAGGACCCGGTGGTCTTCCTGGAAAACGAGCTGGTCTATGGCCGCAGCTTCGACGTGCCCGATCTCGATGACCACGTCCTGCCGATCGGCAAGGCGCGGATCATGCGCGCAGGGGCAGATGTCACCATCGTCAGCTATTCGATCGGGGTTGCCGTCGCGCTCGACGCAGCGGAAAAACTGGCTGGCGAAGGCATCGAGGCCGAAGTGATCGATCTGCGCACCTTGCGTCCGCTCGACACGGCGACCGTGCTCGAAAGCCTGAAAAAGACCAACCGCATGGTGGTGGTCGAAGAAGGCTGGCCGGTGTGCTCGATCTCCAGCGAAATCATAGCGGTGGCGATGGAGCAGGGCTTCGACGATCTCGATGCGCCGGTTCTGCGCGTAACCAACGAGGACGTGCCGCTGCCTTATGCCGCCAATCTCGAAAAGCTGGCGCTGGTGGACGCCGCCCGCGTGATCAAGGCGGTCAAGAAAGTCTGCTACAAGGGGTGATGTCGCATGGCCGGGGCAGACAACCCGGCCATCGTCACACCTTCAGGCAGATGAGCCCGGCAACGCACAGGCCCTTGCCGGGGTTCGCGGGGTTGGTTCCTCCGCTATAGCCAGCGTAGGCGGTGGCAGCTTGCGACTGTGCTGCGGAGATGTTGGCATCTGACGTTTGTGGCAGAATCGCATCGTATTTGTCGCACGTGGACTTGCGCGGCGATGACACGTTGTTTGTCGGCTCCTTGCCGATCTCGCGGCTGTCGCGCACGGTATACGCCGCTTCCTGATAAAGCTCGCGTTCCTCCATGAACATGCTGCCGAACAGCGGATGGTAAGTATAGTGCAGTTCCACGAACATCACTGCCGTGCCCGTGCTTGCCCGGATGGTGTCCCCTGACGGCCCCATGCCCTGGAAGCTGGTGCCGGTGGCGCCAGTGCCCTGGACACCGTAATTCGAATCCTCAAAATCCATGCCCTTGCAGCGCTGCCACATGATGGTCTGGCCACCCTGCGCGTTCACTTCAAGGCTCGACAATATCGTCCGACCATCCTGATACAGGCCAGCTGCACCGGCTTGCAACGCCGCCGCCTGGAAGACGTCGTTGATCTGCTGTTCGGTGATGACCTTGGCGCCCAGAGTCGCGTTGAGCGTGCCGATGCGCGAGGCGTTGTCGGCCATGTTAAGGGCGATCTGGCTCATCTTCATCTGGGTGATGGCGAGGTTGGAAACCTCCACACCATAAAAGCCCAGGCCCATGAAGATCGGCAAGGTGAAGGCAAACTCGATCAGCGCGAGGCCAGAGCGGTCGCGCTTGAGCCTGCGCGCAAACTGCTTGTAGCGCGCGACAAGACCGGACGTATCCAGAATGGCTGGGGCAGGATGAGCGGGAACACGGGTCATGTGCAAATCACCTGCGTGGTTGTTGAAGCCTGATCGGCATAAGGTTGGTTGCGCAGCACGGTCGCTGACGCGATCGTCGCATCGCTGCTCATGCCGATGAAATTGTAGAGCGGGAACTTGCGCTGATAGTGCATGCGCACGGTATAAAGCACCACGTCACGTGCACCGCCGACACCGTCCTTGCCCAGATCGGCATCCCAGGTTCCATTGGCGTTCTCGTCAGTGAAGCATTCGCCAGCGTCCCTGGTGCCATTCGAGTTCTTGTCCTCGAAATCCTCGGGCAGGCCAACCTTGGCAAAGTCGCGATAATTGCGGCGTTCATAGGTGAAATTTGCGCCATTGCCGAGCGGGCCCAGGTTTTCCTTCACCTTGGCGTCCAATGTGGCCACGGCGTTCGCGCCTGTCTCCAGCGCGGAATCCCGGCCCGCCTTTTGCACAGCACCATCCAGAATGGCGCTGGCATAGACGTTGTAGCCCATGTCGAACACGCCGAGCAGCAGCATGATGAACGTCGGTGCGATCAACCCGAACTCGGTCGCGGATACCCCGCGACGGTCCCGGCCCAGACGCCTGATCAAGCCTCGCCGTGCCATCACTTGGTCAACCTCAGTTCGGATATCTGCTTGGCGATGTTCTGGAAGGCCGTGTTGAGTGCCGAGCTGTTGGCGGCAGTATAGGCGCTGCCCGAACTGGCGCAGGTCTGCAGGTCGGTGGTCAGCGTAGTACCGAACGCGATCACCCACAGCCGGATGCCCTTGCCCTTGATCGCCTCGCAGATCGCCATGTAGCGCTGACGCTGCCGCTCGAGCTGAGTCGGATTGTTGCTGCCGCCGGTCACCCGCAGATCGAGCCTTTCGATGCCATACATGCTGGCCACGAAATCATAGCTGGTCAGCTCGCCATCGGTCATGAATATGACGTGACGGCCGACCGACCCGCCGTTTCCGGGCGATGCATTGACATTGGAGGCAAAGATGCCCTGGGGCGATGCTATGCGGGCTCCCCAGAGCAAGCCGACATCATGATAGGTGCCGCCGACCGCGACCAGCGAGTTGACGTAGTTCTGAACCTCGGTGCGGGTCATGTTGGAGAGCAGCCGCGCCTTGCTGGGGCATGCGGTATAGCCGCCGCCATAATTTTTCAGGCTGGTGGCGTCGTTGCGGAAGAAATAGACGTCCTCCCAGTATGGCCGCCATTTCGTGCCAATGCTGTTGGGGACCGCATCGATGTTGAGATCGTGCGCAGTGGTGCTGCCGTTGACGGTGATGCCGCTGGCGCCATAAGCAATCGGAGCCCCCGCGATGGTATCGCGCTCCTCGATGCACCCGGTCCACCGGCTCGTGCTGCCATTGACTTCACTAGGGGTGGGAACGGCCGGATTGGCGTTCTTGATCGAGCGTACGAAGTCGTAGGTGGGGTAGCTGCGCTGCAGATACTCCCAATACGCGAACGTTGCACCAGCCTGCCATGTTGCAGACTGAGTCACCGTCGTGGTCTCTGTGACACGCTGGCGCGCACATTGTCGCGTGTTCGTTCCGCTCCAGCTAGGTGCGGCCCCTCCCCAGCTAAAGGGGGTGTACGTCCGTTTGGTGGTTGTATTTCCGGACGTCTGCGTTGTCACGCTACCTTCCGGATTGGGGTTGAAAGAAAACCACCATCCGTTGGTGTTGTTTCCATAGACATTGCAGTTGTCACGGGACAGATTTGTGCCGCCGCCACTTATGGAACTATGTGGTCGGCTTGGGCATGCGAAGGACTGGTTGCCACCGAACACCTGACAATCAGTAGTGGTGGTCGTCGTGCTGATGTTCCAGATCGGCCGCCGCGACTGGTAGTTCCAGGCATCGGTCGTGTTCCCGCCATTCAGCCATGTCGAGTTGGTGTCATAGAGAATTTCGCCCACATTGACGTTGGTCGAATAGGGTACAAAGGCATAACGAATGCGGGCATTGCTGCCCGTCGCTGCATTGGCCAGCGTGTCGTAAAAGCTCATCACCGAATTGCGCAGCGCAGTGATCTTCACGATCGAACCGCCACTGCCGTTGGGTATGGCGTCGTTCATCGATCCGGTGACATCAAGCACGAAGGTCACGTCCGAGTTGCTCAGGTTCAACTCGGCCTCGCATGTGACATCGATCTCGATCGTCTCCTTGCCGAACATCCCCATGATCGCGGTGGGCATCACAGCGGATGCAACGCCCAGTACCTTGCTGGTACCCACCGGGTTGGAGGTGACGAAACTGACGCCAGTCGACTCGTTATAGCCTTCCTTGAAGTTGATATCGAAGAAGTCCTGTGCCTGCGCCTTGGCGGCATCGGTATAATTGCTTTGCTGCATCGCGCGGCGCCCGGCGAGGACTCCCGCATCGCAGGCCTGCTGGATACGCGACTTGACCATATAGGCGCGGCTCATGTCCACCGCGCCGCCTATCATCGCTGCCATCGGCAGGATGCTCGCGGCCACGATCGGCAGCACATTGCCGCGTTTCGATGCGACCAGGCGGCTGAGCAAGGGACGTTGCCCGGCATTAGCGACCGCAGCGCACTGCTCTGCAATGGCTTCATGGCGATGCGTTGGTTCTGTGTTGCGGATCGTCATGGTGGATATATGCCCCTGTCACGTATCGGGCCTTCTACGCGCGCAATGGTAAGCAGCCTTCAAAGGGACATGGTTACCGCGATCTTTACCTTGATCCGGCGCGGATAATCGTCGATCGCAAACTGCATGGATGCCCCGGAAACCCCCGTTTCGCCGCTTGTCACGCTTGCGACCAGCTATGGCGATGCGCAGATGCGGTCATGGTGTCATGCGCTTTTCGCCTTCGACGCGCAGATCGCCGGGATCGTGTTGCAAGCGCGCGAACCCATGCTCGCGCAGATCCGTTTGCAGTGGTGGCATGACGTCATTGGCAAGCCCGCAAACGGGCGCCCATCGGCCAATCCGGTGCTCGCTGCTCTGTTGCCGCTGGAGTCCGAGGGGCTGGGCCTGCAGGCAGCACTGGGCCCGGTGATCCGCGGCTGGGAGGCGGCGCTGGAGATCGATCAGCCCGCAGCCGTAATCGAATTTGCCGAGGGCAGGGGAGCGCTGCTTGCAGCGTTTCATCCGCTGGCGCCCGAGGTCAGCCGGGAAGAACTGGCGCGGATCGGACGGGCATGGGCGCTGTGGGACATGGTACGCTTTCACCGTCGCACTGCACCGTTGGATACAGCGGTGGCCGGTACCGACGCGGCGGCGCTCAATTCGAAACCCTTGCCGCGCAAGCTGCGTCCGATATCGATCATCGCGCGCGCGGTGCGGCTTGACATTGCCGGGGGTCGAATGGATCGTCCCTGGGGTAGCCCTGGCGTATTTCTGGGGCTGGTCTGGCACGGCCTGACCGGGCGCTGATGGCGCGCTGACTGGGCAGGCCCCGGCCGGGATGGCGGGGGGATACGGCGATGCGGGTCCTGTTTGGCGGTCTGGCAGCGATTGCGCTGGTGATCGGCGGTTTCTTCATCATCCGTGCGCAGCAGCAGGACGATGATCTTGCAGCGATCACTCCGCCTCCGCCGGAGCCTGAAGAGGCTCTGCTTCCGATCGCCGATCCCGGTACAATGCGTGGACCCGCGCCGCCGGAAGCGACAGAACTGACACGCGAGGAACGCCGCTTTGCGCGCTACGACCGCAACCGCGACGGGATCATCACCCGCGAGGAATTGCTCGCCAGCCGCACCAAGGCGTTCAAGGCGCTCGACAAGGACGACAACAATCTGCTGACCTTCGAGGAATGGGCCGTCGCCACCTCCGATCGTTTCTTGGTGGCCGATGCCGATCGAAATGGCCGCCTGACCGCGACCGAATTTGCCACAACCAAACCAAAGCGGCCAGTATCGCGTTGCAAATGCTGATTATTCTGCGGCGATCGCGACCGGCTCGCCATTGATCCAGCGCTGCAGGTCTTCGCGGGCACGCGATGTGTATGCCTCCTTGCGCTGTTTCTTGTGCACCTTGCCCTCAGGTGGCGGGAACAGCCCGAAATTGACATTCATCGGCTGGAAATCGCTGGCCTCCGCGCCGCCGGTGATATGTCCGAGCAGCGCGCCTAGCGCGGTGGTAACTGGAGGCGCTTCCATTGCGCGTCCCTGCAACTCGGCCGCAGCGAACCGGCCCGCCATCAGCCCGATGCTGGCGCTTTCGACATAGCCTTCGCACCCGGTCATTTGCCCGGCAAAGCGGATGTGGGGTGCTTTCTTGAGACGAAGCTGGCCATCGAGCAGGCGCGGCGAGTTGATGAATGTGTTGCGGTGCAGCCCGCCAAGCCGCGCAAATTCGGCTTTCTCCAGCCCCGGGATGGTGCGGAACAATTCGACCTGCGCGCCGTGCTTGAGCTTCGTCTGGAAGCCGACCATGTTCCACAGCGTGCCAAGCTTGTTGTCCTGCCGCAGCTGGACGACGGCGTAGGGCCAGCGCCCGGTGCGCGGATTGTCGAGGCCAACCGGTTTCATCGGGCCATATCGGAGTGTCTCCACCCCGCGCGACGCCATGACCTCGATCGGCATGCAGCCCTCGAAATAGGGCGTGTCCTTCTCCCACTGCTTGAACTCGGTCTTGTCGCCATCCATCAGCCCCTGGTGAAAGGCGAGATACTGCTCCTTGTCCATCGGGCAGTTGATATAATCCTTGCCATCACCCTCGGGCCCCACCTTGTCCCAGCGGCTGGCCATCCAGCAGATGTCCATGTCGATGCTGTCGCGGTGGATGATGGGGGCGATGGCATCGAAGAACGCCAGAGCATCCTCGCCGGTCGCAGCGCCGATTGACTGCGCCAGCGTCATCGCGGTCAGCGGCCCGGTGGCGACGATCGTCGGGCCGGTTTCGGGCAGGCTGTCCACCCGTTCGCGAACGATCTGGATATTGGGATGGCTTTCCAGGGCCTTGGTAACATGATCTGAGAAGATGTCGCGGTCCACCGCCAGCGCTGACCCTGCAGGCACCTTGGATTTTTCCGCCGACGCCATGATCAGCGAACCCAGCGTGCGCATCTCCTGATGCAGCAGCCCGACCGCGTTGCGGTCGGCATCGTCCGAGCGGAAGCTGTTCGAGCAGACGAGCTCGGCAAGGCCATCGGTCTGGTGTGCGGGCGTCATGTCGCCGCCGCCGCGCATCTCGGACAGCCGGACCTTGATGCCCGCTTGTGCGAGCTGCCATGCCGCCTCTGATCCGGCGAGCCCGCCGCCGATAATGTGGATCTGGTGTTCGAAGTTCTGTGCTGTGGTCATGCCGGAGCAAATAGCGCGGCGGACGGCATTTGCACAGGTGCGTTGCGCAGCTTGCGTTTGGGCAGCGTTCGATGCCATCTGCACGCCGGTTCATGAAGGGCAGGGGCAATATGGTCGTCAAACGTGCATTGGTGGAATCGCGACCCTGGTTGCTGCTCAGCCTGATGGCGGCGATCAGCTATTATTTTGTCAGCGATGCGCCGATTCCCGGTCTTTACCTGATGCTGTGGAAGGGACTGGGTTTGGCATTTCTGGGGGTGTTCGCGCTCGCGCGGCACCATTCGCTCGACGGGCGAATGCTTGCCTGCGTCATGGCATTGGGGGCGATCGGTGACATGCTGATCGAGATCGACCTGATCTATGGCGCCATCGCATTCCTGCTCGGCCATGTCGTCGCGATCGTGCTGTATGCGCGGCACCGGCGGCAAACGTTGACCCCCAGCCAGCGGATGTTTGCGATTGTGCTGGTGCCTGCTGTTGTGCTGATCGCCTGGGCGCTACCGATCGACCGCACGGGCGCGACGGGGATTGCGGTCTACAGCCTGTTCCTCGCTGTCATGGCGGCAATGGCGTGGACAAGCGACTTTCCGCGCTATCGCGTCGGCACCGGCGCGCTGATGTTCGTGGCATCCGATCTTTTGATCTTCGCGCGGCTTGGCCCGCTGGAAGGGTCGGTGCTGCCCGAGTGGCTGATCTG
Source organism: Blastomonas sp. (assembly GCA_046291395.1). Taxonomy (GTDB): domain Bacteria; phylum Pseudomonadota; class Alphaproteobacteria; order Sphingomonadales; family Sphingomonadaceae; genus Blastomonas. Next base: position 10,693 of record JBKBTF010000035.1, read on the forward strand.
GCCGTTGTATTATTTCGGGCAGTTCCTGATCTGCACCGGGGTCATCCAGTCGCTGCGGCATCGCGACCCGCGTGTGGCCAGTTGAGAACCAGCGGGAAGCGTGTTATAACATCTGTATGAACAAGCCCCTCAAGCTCATCAAGATCGGCAACTCGACCGGCGTCATCCTGCCCAAGGACGTGCTCGCGCACCTCAATCTAGGGCAGGGCGATGAGGTCTATGTCCGCGAGGAGCCCGATGGCAGGATCAGTCTCGATCCGTATAACGCTGATTTTGCGCGCAAAATGGAACTCGCAGAACAGATCATGCGCGAGGATCGCGACATATTGCGCGTTCTTGCAAAATGACGGATTGGCAATGGCTCGATAAACCCATCATCCTTTCGGTCCATGATCGCCAGATTTCCGAACACGGGGGTGGTCAAGGCATCCGTGATGAAGGGTTGCTGGAAAGCGCATTGAACCGGCCTGTAAACCTGGCCGGCTATGGCGAACCAGAAGCCCCCGATCTGGCGGCTGCCTATGCTTTCGGCATCGCGCGTAACCATCCGTTTGTCGATGGCAACAAGCGCACCGCCTGGGTCGCCGCGCGTCTGTTTCTGATGGTGAACGCGGTCGAGATCCAGTTCGACAAGGCCGATGCGACCATCATGATGCAATGTCTCGCTGCAGGCGACCTGTCCGAAGACGAGGTCGCCCGCTGGTTTCGAGATCACATCGTGGACGCAGGCTAGCCCTTACCCAGTCGTTTCGGAGGCGCCGTCCGCATCGCTGGCGGGTTCGTCGCTGCCTTCCTCCTCGGCGATCCGCGCTGCGCTGACGACGTGTTCGTTGTCGGCGACGTTGAACAGCCGTACGCCAGCCGAATTGCGCCCGATCACCCGCATCGTCGATAGGCCCAGGCGGATGAGCTTGGCCTGATCGGTCACCAGCATCAGCTGATCGGTGCGATGCGCGGGGAAGCTTGCGAGAACCGGACCATTGCGGCCGATATTGTCGATATTGGTGATCCCCTGGCCACCGCGATTGGTGCGGCGGTAGTCATAGGCCGACGACAATTTGCCATAGCCGTTGGCGCACACGGTGAGCAGGAACTGCTCGGCCAAAGCGAACTCGGCGACCCGTTCGGGCGGTAGCGTGGGCTCGGCCTCGTTGCCCTTCCACGGAGCGGCGCGCAGATAGTTGTCGCGCTCTTCGGTCGAGGCATCGAATCCAGAGAGGATCGACAGCGAGATCACTTCGTCGCCTTCGCGCAGGGTCATGCCGCGGACCCCGGTCGAGGTGCGGCTCTGGAATTCGCGGACATCGGTAGCGGCAAAGCGGATCGCCTTGCCCTGGCGGGTGGCCAGCAGCACGTCGTCGCCCTCGGTGAGCAAAGCGACGCCGATCAGCCGGTCATCCGATCCTTCGTCGAACCGCATCGCGATCTTGCCGTTCGAGGGGATGTTGGTGAACGCATCCATCGAGTTGCGGCGCACGGTGCCGTTGGCGGTGGCGAACATCACGTGCAGATCGGCCCAGGTGGATTCGTCCTCGGGCAAAGGCAGCACGGTCTGGATGGTCTCGCCCTGTGCCAGCGGCAGCAGGTTGATCATCGGCCGTCCGCGCGTGGCCGGACCGCCTTCGGGCAGACGCCACACTTTCTTGCGATAGACCTTGCCGTGGGTGGAGAAGAACAGAACCGGCGTGTGCGTCGAGGTGACGAACATGCTGGTGACGGCATCCTCGTCCTTGGTTGCCATGCCCGACCGGCCCTTGCCGCCGCGCGCCTGTTCGCGAAACGCATCGAGCGGGGTGCGCTTGATATAGCCTTGCAGGGTTACGGTGACGACCATCTCCTCGCGCTCGATCAGGTCCTCGTCCTCGATGCCGTCCCACGCGGGCGCGATTACCGACAGGCGCGGGGTGGCGAACTCGTCACGCACGGCGATCAGCTCTTCCTGAAGCACCGAATAGAGCTTCTTGCGGTCGCTGAGGATCGCAAGATATTCCTCAATCGCCAGCGCCAAAGCACTGAGTTCCTTGCCAATCTCGTCGCGGCCCAGTGCTGTCAGCCGGTGCAGGCGTAGATCGAGGATGGCGCGAACCTGGAGGTCGCTCAGGCGATAGGTCTCGCCCTCGATCTCGCCCTCGATCGCCTCGACAAGCTTGATATACTGCGCGATCTCGCCGATCGGCCATTCGCGCGCCAGCAGCGCAGCGCGCGCCTCGGCGGGCGAAGGCGAACCGCGAATGATCCGTACGACCTCGTCCATGTTGGTGACCGCAACCACCAGGCCCAACAAGATGTGCGCCCGGTCGCGCGCCTTGGCGAGTTCGAACTTGGTGCGGCGGGTGATGACCTGCTCGCGGAACTGGACGAACGCCTCGATGATGTCCTTGAGGCCGAGCACCTCGGGACGCCCGCCGCGGATGGCGAGCATGTTCGCGGGGAAGCTCGATTGCGCCGGGCTGTAGCGCCAGATCTGGTTGAGCACGACTTCGGGAGAGGCATCGCGCTTCAAATCGATGACGATGCGCACGCCCAGACGGTTGGACTCGTCGCGGATGTCGCTGACGCCCTCGATCCGCGCTTCCTTGCCCTTGGCGGCTTCGGCTATGGTTTCGACCAAAGCGTTCTTGCCGACCTGATAGGGGATCGAGGTGAGCACGATCGACCGGCGGTCGCCGCGACCTTCCTCGATTGTGTGGCGCGCGCGCATGATGATCGAGCCGCGGCCCTTGAGGTAGGCGTTGCGCGCGCCTGACTGACCAAGGATCAAAGGCGCGGTCGGAAAATCGGGGCCCGGGATGATCTTCATCAGATCGTCGAGCTCAATCATCGGATCGGCAATCCAGGCGAGGCAGCCGTCGATCACTTCGCCCAGATTATGCGGCGGGATATTGGTCGCCATGCCGACCGCGATACCGCCCGCGCCGTTGACGAGAAGGTTGGGGAAGCGCGCAGGCAGAACCTGCGGCTCCTGCCGCGATCCGTCATAGTTGGGGATGAAATCGACGGTATCTTTTTCGATATCTTCCAGAAGCTTGAGAGCGACTTTGCTCAACCGTGCTTCGGTGTATCGCATCGATGCAGGGGCATCGGGATCCATCGATCCGAAATTGCCCTGGCCGTCGATCAGCGGCACCCGCATCGCCCAGTCCTGCGACATGCGGGCAAGTGCCATATAGATCGAACTGTCGCCGTGCGGGTGATAGTTACCCATCACGTCACCGACGATCTTGGCCGACTTGCGATAGGGCTTGCCCGCGACGAAGCCGCCTTCGTGGCTGGCGTAGAGGATGCGGCGGTGGACGGGCTTCAGGCCATCGCGAACGTCGGGCAGGGCACGGCTGACGATGACCGACATCGCATAGTCCAGATAGCTGGACCGCATCTCGTCGACGATGTCGATGCGTTCGATTTCGGAGGGTTCCGCGGTTGCGGTTTCGTCGGTCATTCCATGCGCCTTTTATGCCTTTGTGACGCTTTTGCGTCTCGGTTGGCTCTAGGCGAAGGGGGGCCGAAATGCCAGCTTTTGCGGGGTTTCAACGAGGATTTTTCAACAACAAAATCAGAAGGTTGAGTAGTTCTGGTGCTCAGGGCCGGATCACCGTGCCATCCCAGGCGAATATCCCGCCCGAATCGGAAGGATTCAGGCCGTCCAGAACGTCCAGCAGGCAGGTTGCGCTACGGTCGGCATCGAACAGTCGCCCTTCGGCGACGTTGCCTTGGAAGGGCTTGCTGAGGCCCGTATCGACCGTGCCGGGGTGCAGGGCGACGCAAATCGACTGGTCGTTGCGACGCGCCCATTCGATCGCGATGTTGCGGACGGTCATGTGCAAGGCGGCCTTGGCGGCGCGATAGCCATACCATCCCCCCAGGCGGTTGTCGGATATGCTGCCCACCCGCGCGCCGAGGGCTGCAAACACGGCTGGCGCCTTGCGCGGCATCAGCGGGATAAAATGCTTGGCTACGAGGGCGGGACCGATGGTGTTGACGGCGAAACTGCGCGCCATCCACACAGGATCGACGTCCTTGAGGCTTTTTTCCGGGCCCTGGCCATCGCCATGCAGCAGTCCCGTCGCGACGATCACACGGGTGGGGATGAGGTGGGCGGCGCGGATGTGATCGGCCGCTGCTGCAATGCTCGCCTCGTGATCGAAGTCGATATGGACGCCGCCATCGAGGCTGCGGGCCAGCCCTAGCACCGTCCCCCACCGCGCCTGCGCCGCGCGCACCATTGCCGCTCCAATGCCGCCTGATGCCCCCACGATGACGGTGCAGTCGTTCATGTGCGGATAAATCGCCAGAGGCTCTCACTGCTGGTGTCGGGTTCGAAGCGATAGCCATCCGCGTCGAACGCCTTCAACGCGTCCCGTTCGGCGTGGCGATGCTCGCAAAGAAACCGGGCCGCCATTCCGCGCGCGCGCTTCGCCTCGAAGCTGATGAAGCGCAGGCCATCTGGGCCCTGCTGACGGAAATCCGCAGTGACGACACGCAGCCCGCGCTTTTTCAGGCCCTTGTCTGCTGCAGCGAAATATTCCTGGCTGGCAAGGTTGATAACGGTATCGCTCCCGGACGCGGAAAGATCGTCCGCGATGGCGCCGGCGATCCGGTCCCCCCAGAAGGCCACCAGCGAGGGATGGCGTGGCGCCCAGCGTGTACCCATTTCAAGACGATAGGGTCGAATATTGTCCAACGGTCTCAACAGACCATATAGCCCGGAAAGGATGCGGACGTGGTCTTGCGCAAAGGCGAGCGCAGGCTCTTCCAAAGTGCGCGCGGTCAGCCCGGAATAGACATCACCGTTGAAGGCGAATGCGGCGGGGCGCTGTGGCTGCTCGTAAAAGCCGCGATAACGGCTGTAATTCAGATCGATCAGCGCGTCCGATACCGGCATGATCTGCTTGAGCCGCGCCTTGGACAACCGTGCGGCGGACCGGACAAGCCTGTCGGCCTCCGCCTCGAAGCGCAGGGGGCTTGCCTCGACATCGGGCGCAGGCGAATCGAAATCCAGCGATTTGGCGGGGGACAGGAGAATAATCATGTTGGAGGGCGCATAGCCCAGCGACCGGGGCGTTGCCAAGCGCCACGCGGCTTGCGCCAGCCCCAACGGACCGGCAAATGTGCGGCAGATCCCCCCTTTTTGCGGCGGAACCTGACTGGCTGGTTGTTCGTTTCTTCCAGAGTCATTAAGGACGGCTTCATTTAAAGACCGGCAAAGAGGTCGTCACATCCGGCATCTATGGTGCCGGGATTTAGTTCGGAGGATAATATGCGTCGCATTTCCCGTTTCCCCATGGCTCTCGCGCTGGCTCTGGCCGCCACGACTGCGGTCTCCCTCGCTGTGCCCGTCGATGCAGCGCTTGCCCAGAAGAAGGCCAAGAAGGGCAAGGACGAAGCGCCCCAGATGGAACTCAGCGCTGAGTTTCGGAAGGCATTCGGCGATTCGCAGACCGCCTTCGGTGCCAATGACTTCGCCACCGCCGAAGCCAGATTGAACGAGGCTGCTGCGGTCGCCGCCAGCGCGGACGAAAAATATCTCACTGGCAAGATGATGCTGCAGATCGGGCTGAAGACCGAAAACGAAGCGATGCAGGTCAAGGGTATCGAACAGGCACTGGCAACCGGAAAATCGACCGAATCGGAAGCCCGCACCTTCAATAGCTTCCTTGGTGAACGCGCGCTGGTCGCCAAGGATTTTGGCCGTGCCCGGACCTATCTTGCTGCTGCGGAGCAGGCTGGCCAGAACAATCCGGTTAATCTGTTCCAGCTAGCCGAAGCCCATTTCGGCGATGCCATTGCCAAGTCGGGTGGTCGCAGCATTGATGCTGCCAATTCACCTCTCGCGGCGCAGGGGCTGCCCTATCTGCAGCGCGCGGTGGAAGCGCAGCTCGCCTCTGGCGACAGCCAATATGCTGGAACTTGGGCCAAGCGCGGCTTCCAGATTGCCCGCGCGACCAAGAGCGACAGCACCGCCTGGGCCCAGCTGCTGCTGCGTGCCGACAATGGCAAGTCCGCGTGGAACGAGGTCGTTCGTGCGGTTCAAAGCGATAACCGCAACTTCACCACCGAGCAGAGCCTCGATGCCATGCGGCTGATGAGGATGGCGGGCGGGCTGACCAGTGCGAACGACTATCGCGAATACATCGATGCTGCTGGCGCTGCGCGGCGGCCAACCGAAGTCCTGGCCGTGATTGAGGAAGGCCAGGCAGCCGGTGTCGTGTCGCCGAGCGATGCATATTTCAAGGAACAGGCGACGCTGGCAAACAGCAGCCGCGCCGAATATGTCGATACGCTGCCTGATTCGGTGCGCGATTCCCGCGGCAATGGCAGCGCGACGGTCACGCTCGCAACGGCCGATGCGCTGTTGGCCAACAAGCAATATGCCGAGGCGGAAGAGCTGGCGGCGCTGGCGTTGACCAAGAACGTCGCCGACCGGGAACGCGCGATGATGGTGCAGGCCATCGCCCAGGTCGCGCAGGGCAAATACGATCCCGCCCGCCAGACGCTGACGGGTATCACCGGTCCGCGTGCACCGATCGCCAGATTGTGGACGCTCTATGCCGATCAGAAGTCGGGCGCTGCTGCGCCGGCGGCGCCTGCAGCCTGAGCCAGCATCAAGACATTAAACGGCGGGCCGGGAGCAATCCCGGTCCGTCGTTTTTTTGTCCCTTGCCGGGGGCCTATTGGCCAAGGGGTACGCCGGGCTGCTGCTTGGAGGTGCGAATGGTCAGCGACGTCTTGACGCTGGCTACATTGGCCGCAGGCGTGAGCTTGGATGTCAGGAATGCCTGAAATTCCTGAAGGTCTCGCGCTACGATCTTGAGAATAAAGTCTATTTCGCCATTCAACATATGGCATTCGCGCACTTCGGCCAGCGTGCTTACATGATCCTCAAAAGCCTTGAGGTCGCTTTCAGCCTGGCTTTTCAGGCTGACCATGGCAAACACGGTAATTGCAAAACCAAGTTTCTGCGGGTCGATATCGGCATGATATCCGCGGATGATTCCGGCTTCTTCGAGAGCGCGAACGCGTCGCAGGCACGGCGGGGCGGTCAGCCCGACGCGACTGGCCAGTTCGACGTTGGTGATGCGGCCTTCATCCTGCAGTCTGGTCAGCAACTGTCGGTCGATATGGTCCAGACTTGACACTTTTTTTCCCCTGCCATGCCGTGGATAGGAGAAAAAGGGCCGATTGTGAGCCGCAAAATCCCCCGAACCAGCGGAAAACGGTGTTGTGCAGAAACTTTCCGCAACAAGACGATGCCTTCATATAATATAATTGTTCTGTAACGCAATTGTCCCACATTGCGACGTGGAAAAAACCCCACTTCCGCTGAGAGCCGTCACTGGCTATCCCTGCTCTTCGACAATCGGTATGGCCACGCGCAATCGCTTGCGGTTACACCCGCGTCACATGCTTTCCTGGGACTTTTGGCATTTATGCATTTTGACGATCGCCTCGCCACTGTTCTTGCAGGTGACGTGCCCAGCGGGGCGGGTGCGATCGCGCAGTATCGGCAGTTGGTAGACATCCTTGGCCAGATCGGCGCCAATTCCGCCGACGAACGCCATGCGTCCGCTTTGGCGAGGATTCACGTCCTGCGCGGCACGGTCCGCGAATCCGACCGGTTGGCAACGGTGCAGTGTCTGTCGGGCCGACTGGTGTCGCCGGTGATTGTCCAGTATCTCGCGGCGGAATCTCCGCAGGTCGCGAGCGCCGCCATTCGTGCAGCGCGGCTGTCGGACGATCAATGGGCGGGGCTGGTGCCCGCACTGCCGACACGCGCGCGCGGCTTTCTACGACACCGGCGCGATCTTGGCCCACGCACCCGCGCCCTGCTCGACCAGCTGGGACTGTACGACACCGCACTGCCCGATGTGGCAGCCATCGCCCTGGCTGCGGAACACCCCGTTGCGGACGCCGCCGAGGCGATTGCGGACGTTCCCGCCAGCACCCCTGACACGCAGACAGGTGATGCCGCACCGCCGCCCGAACCCGGGATTGTCCCTGTACCCGTCATGCCCGAAACCGGCGGACCGCAGAGCATCGGCGAGATCGTCAAGCGGATCGAAGCGCTTCAGGAGGTCCGCTTCAAGCAGGCGATGGAGGATCGTCCTTCGACTGCGACGCAGGAGTGGAACCGGCTTGGCACTGCCGTGCAACCAGAGGAGGCAGCTGCCGCCAACGAGCCTGTCGGTGCCGTTGCGGAACGACCGGCGCCTGATGCGTTCGAGTTTTCCACGGGAGTGGATGGCGCGGTTTCCAGCGCCCATGGCGTAGCGCTTGGCGCGGTATACGGGCTTTCGCTGGCGTTGCCGGCCATGGCCGGATTTCGCGGCGTTGACGCAGCGGTGGCCACCGCGTTCAGCAGGCGGGTGCCGATGCGCGGTGGACGCGCTCATTTGGGCGGTGCGGCCGGTCTGACAGGCGAGTGGCGTGTTGATGCCGATCCGGCGTTCGACCGGGCGAGCGGCCGGTTCATCGGCTATCATGGCACGATCCGCCGCCCGATGGCGTGGGAAAGCGCAGGGCCGCAGGATGACGGTACCATGCTCGCCGGGCGCGATGGCCTGCGCCAGATCGTGCACGAATTGCGCACGCCACTCAATGCGATCATGGGTTTTTCCGAAATCATCGAGCAGCAGCTTTTCGGCCCCGTGGCGGCAGAATATCGCGACATGGCCCTGCGGATCCGCCAGGACGCGCGCCAGTTGCTGAGCGGGTTCGACGATCTGGACACTGCGCTGCGGCTCGATCGCGATGCCATCGACGACCCCTCCGGAAAGATCGACCTTGCCGATGTGATCGACAGGCTGCTCGGCCGGGTCCAGCCTCTGCTGGACCATTCAGGCGCTTCGCTCGTCCTTGACCCGGCTCCGGCGACTGCCGTGATTGCCATGTCTGCGCAGGCAATCGATCGCATCGTTCCCAGGCTTGCAGGCGCTCTGATTGGCAGCTGCGGGCGTGGCGAAGTGCTGCATCTTTCCTTTTCGCCGCATGCCGAAGCACTGGATATCTGCTTCAGCCGCCCATTTTCGCTGGTCGGCCTGGACGAGGATCAGCTGTTCGATGTCGACCGGTCAGGTGCAGGGCAGGACACCGGCGGGCCGCTGCTGGGGCTTGGCTTTTGCCTGCGTCTGGTGCGCAACCTGCTGGCCGCCCAGGGAGGCGGGCTCGCCATCGAGGAGGAGGCACTACGCTTGACCTTGCCGTGCACGAGGATTAGCGCAGAAGCTGCGCGTTCCTAGCCTGACGGCACGCGCGCAGGTTGGCAAGCTGGGGGGCTGCGACCTGTGGACTGCGACCCCGTAAACCAAGGCGACGTGGATGACCTTTGCAAGATTGCCAGGCAAGGACGATTTCGTTCGTTTCTGCCCTGAATTCGGGCAACGTTATTTGATCACTATCGATGTTGAAGAAGAGTTCGACTGGACCCGGCCGATCCAGCGCGAGGGCTATTCGCTGGACGCAGTCGACGCCATCATCGAATTTCAGACATTGTGTGAGGGATATGGTGTAACCCCTTTATATCTCGTCGATTGGCCGGTCATTTCGGATCCGCGCGGCAAGGAAATCTACGGCGCGCTGGTGCGCGAAGGGCGGGCCGAGGTTGGCATCCAGCTGCATCCCTGGGTCAATCCGCCTTTCGAGGAGGAGGTCACCGAGCGCAACACCTATGCAGGCAATCTTCCACCGGAGCTTGAACGCGCCAAGTTCCTGGCCCTGCGCGATGCCATAACCGATGCGACGGGCAAGCAGCCAATTGCCTATCGCGCGGGGCGCTATGGCATCGGACCGCAAACGCTGAATCTGCTGCGCGAGACCGGGGTCCGTTTCGACACGTCGGTGCGGGCGAATTTCGACTACAGCAAGGCCGAGGGCCCCGATTTTTCGCATTATCCGCTCGAGCCTTATTGGCTGGACAAGACGCTGGACATCGTCGAACTGCCAGTGACTTCGGTATACTGGGGCCTGCTGCGCCGTCAGGGCACCAGCTTCCCGCTCGCGCAGATGGCCGGTGTCACCAAATCGCTGATGGCACGGGGGCGCTTGCTCGAACGGATATCGCTGACGCCAGAGGGAATATCGGTGACCGAGGTTATCCGCGGTATCGACATCGCGCTGGACGACGGACTGCCGATCCTGAATTTCTCGTTTCACTCGCCCTCGCTGCGCCCGGGGCATACGCCCTATGTTCGCGGACCCGAAGATGTCGAGGCGTTTTTCGACTGGTGGCACCAGGTGCTGTCCTATCTGGCTCAGCGGGAAGTCAAGCCGACCTGCATCGCCGATATCGATGCCGCTATCGTGCGTTGATCGCGCGCGCGCCGTTGCCGATCGGCCCGCCGCATTTTTCGCGCTTGCATTGCCGCCCTGCGCTGGGCTAACCGCGCGGTTGGCACAGCCGGGACGGGCCTGTAGCTCAGTTGGTTAGAGCTGGCCGCTCATAACGGCTAGGTCGGGGGTTCGAGTCCCTCCGGGCCCACCAGGCGCTAGTGTTTTCAGTGGTTTAGAGGCCGGTTAGACAAAAGGTTAGACACCGGCCTCATAAATCAGCTGCTGTTTCAGGGCCTCATCGGCCATGCCAGCCTGGCTCGCAGCCTTGGTATAAAGTGCCACTTCGTCATCCTTGCTGTGGCCGGTGAAGGCTTTGATCTGCTGGTTGCTCAAGCCCAACTCAGCCATCCGCCGTGACGCAGCCTCGCGACCGCCGTGGCTTGTCCATTGGTGGAGCTCGGCCTCGTTGCACCGATCGCGGAACCAGTTGCCGAACCCGTTTGCAGTGAATGGCCTGCCATAGCCGTTCAGGATGAAATGTGTATTGCCGGTGGTGGTCGTTTCGATCGACTCGAGCAAGCGAGGGTGGACAGGAAGACTCAATGGCTTGCTTCCCTTCTGCTGAACAAAATTTAGTCGCCTTTTCTGTAGGTTAGGCGGACCCATTGCCACGACGTCTGCCTTGCGTTGGGCGGTGTAGAGCAAAAGGTCCTTGGCGAGGCGCGCTGTCGATCCAAGAGGATGCTGCTCATCAAATTGCAGAATCTCTTCCTCGGTCCAGGTGTAATATCCTTTCGAATTCACCCGATAAGTATCAGCTTTTTCTGCAGGGTTCTGAGTGATCAGTTCGAGCTTTATTGCGAAATCGAAGATGTTGATCAGCAGCTTGCGCGTGCGGTTGGCTGTGGTGGGCGACGATGACAGCCGACCCAAAACGCGATCGATATCTACGGTCTTGGTGTCGGCTATGATTCGGTGACCATGATCTGCCCTGAACCGTTCAAGCAATCTGCGATAGACCTTGCGGGTGTTGTCGGTGCTGATGTTGCTCCACCTGGCTGAGTGGTAGTATCGGCTGATCACATCGTCGAAGGTGCCTCGCTTGTGATCGATCATCGGGCCGGCGGTTTCGATTGCTGCTAGCTGTTTCCAAAATTCGGGCGTGCCAAGTGCGGCGTTGATGTAGGTTGTTGGAAGCCTTAACGTCGATATCGGAAGCGCCACTTTCCGTGGCGATCTCGAAATGCGCTAACATATGGTGGTAGTTTCACGGTCGTCGTCCCAGCTGGATGTCGGCTGCGCATTTGAGGTGCGGCTGTTAGGATCGAGATTTTGCCGGTTGGATCGATTTCTACCCGAGATATCTCCAAGCCGCTCGATGCGACACCGCGCACAGCGCGAGTGACGTCTGACTGCTTGAAGGCGGCTCTGGCTGTCACGACCCCGGTGCGGCCTCTTTAGTGTCGAGTAGGCCCTCCAACTCTGCGCGGTCATCGGGGTTCATGCTGCGGAGCGCGATGATCTTCGTGACGATCACCGGGTCGTAGCCCTTACTCTGCATCCGCAGGGTATTTTGAGACGAAGATGTCACGCAAAAATACTCCATGATATTGAGACTTGAGGGTCTCAGGGATTTCCGCGTTGCGTCCTACAAGTTGATCGCGTGCCTTGTGCAGAACGCGAATTCGCGCTCTGGAGGCTCGTATCTCGGGGTAGGTCATGGCGCGCAGCCATGCGGCGAAAAGTTCATTCAGAAGATCGATCGTAAGTTGGCTATGGTCATTGTTCATTTTGTGGACGCCTTCAAAAATTGATTGGACACCCCGAAAGCCAGGCATGGTTAGCACGAAATTCTCGGGGGCTTTTATGCTGCGATAGCTTCCACCAGGTGGAAGCTATCGTCGGTTTGGACGAAACCTGATCTGTCGGCTCGGCAAGGGCGACTGTTTGCTTTGAGATCGATGATGTGTGGTTCGGGGTCGAGTGGACGGCAGTTATGCTTAGGCGAAGTGGGCGTGGCCGCAGTAGCGGACGGGGCAGACGACGCCGCGTGGGGTCATCCAGGCACAGCCGGTGAATTTTTCGACGGTGTGACCGATGTAGAGGCGGGCGAGGAAGCGGGTGAGGCGGTCTTCGTAGGTGACCTAGTTGAAGGCAGCGCGCAGGGCGAGGGCTTGGGCGTTCATGTCAGAGCTCCGGGATTATGTTGTGGACGCGGATTTACTTGCAGCCGTCGAGGGCGGGGTCGTTCCAATTGCTGGTCACGATCTCCGCGCCAGTTGGGCACAGTGCGCCGATGAAGACTTCTATCGTTCGCGGGGTGGGTTGGGGCCTCGGCTTGGGCGGCGTGTAGGTCATGGCGAGGACGCCGTAGGCGCCGACGATGACAGCGAAGACGATAATAGACGGGAGTTCGTTTTTCATGACGTGGTCCTAGGGTTGGGCGTGGAGGTGGTCGTGCCGGGAGGCGAGAAGCCCCCGGGGGATTTGGATTGAGGCGATTTAAGAGTCAGGAAGGCGCTGTGAGCGCTGGGATAGGGGGTCAGGTGCCGGCGAGGTCCGAGTTGGACTCTGGTGGGGCCTCTCCGGGCAGATCTTGATGTGTTTGGGGCCGAGGTGCCAGTGTTGGTCGTCGTGATGCGGGCGAGGCACTTGGATCGGATTCGAAATGGAATTCTAAGTCGGTGTACTAGGAGTTTTTTTTCCGAAACACCGGGGGGAAGTTTTGGGCCCTCTAAGGTAATCTTCTTCTAATTAAAGTTTCTCTATCTAAAAATAGAGAAACTTATGCGCACACGCGCGTGGTATTCTCAAAAAAACGAATGAATGAAAGTATAAGCAGGGAAAGAGAGAAGTGACCTCGAAAAACGTCCTATTGGACAAACTTCCCCCAGGGGGATTGGAAAAAAACTCCTAGTACACCGACTTGGATTTCAGTAGCTTGTGCGCCGTTGTTTCGAAAATTTACCGTCCCAGAGCCACATCGTGATTCGTTTAAGCGGCACCTGGAATCGACTGGCAAGGGCATCGAGCGAGACCCCGGCGCGGCGCTCATCCCGGGGATGGCAATAAGACCAAACCAAAATGCCAACCGCGCCTTCGGTGTAATATTCGATAGGCCGGTGGATCCGCCACACGTTGGCGTCGGAAAAACCCGGGGTGGCAATCAGCACCGCGGCCTCGACCAGGACGGCGCGCAAGGTGTTCTTCCTGCGCAACGCCTGGACTTTCCAGCTTGGCCGGCCGACGTCGAGTAACCCAAGGTCGTAGAGCATCAGCCCTCGGTCTTGGTGATGAAACGGATCCCGCGCTCGACGACGTGCTTGTCGACGCCCAGCGCGAGGGCCTTGTCGCGGCCGAGCCGCTTGACGACGCGGGCCATGGCGAGGTCGGGGTTGTCTGCGGCAGAAAGGCGGGCGCGAGTAAATGGCATTTCCCCCAGTCTGTTCTCCTGCAATGCAAAGGGGGTGCAATCCACACGGAATTGCGCGGTGCGCCTGGTCCGGAGTTATGCGGCGATTGGCATATGGAGAGGGAACGGAAGCACCAATTCACCAATTGCGGCCACCATGCGGGCAATCGCTGCCAATTCGGCGTTAGCCGCGTCCGTCAGGCCGGCAACGTCAACGCTGGCAAGATAGGCCACCATTTCAGCCAGCGTATCGGCCACAGCGTCATCTGGCGTGGCTGACGCTTCATCTGTCACAACAGCCAAAGGCACAGCGGCAAGAGCCTTGCGCGCTTCACTTGCGACACGCTCCACAGCGCCACGCTCTGCCATGATGAACTTGGCCAATCCCGAAAAACTGTGCGCCTTGCGGCTGGCAAGCATGAAAAGGACAGTTTGCGAACGGGCAGCGTCAGTCACGCTCCAATATTCGGCGACTTGCATCAGCGTATCAAGGCGCTTGCGAACGACGTCGTTTTCGTTGTCAACGCCCCGGATGGACGAATAGGACAGGCCGCAAAAAGCCTTATCGTTGTCCTTAGGTTCAGCCAGTGCGCCCTTGGCAGTGGAAGGCTTCAGCGCATCATAGGCATCCGTTACGATGTCACGCGCGGCAAGCTGGCCAGTCACGACAAGCTTCATTGCCTCACGTGCCCATCCACCAGCGGCCAGTCCTTCCGACTTTGCCTTTGTCAGGAAATTATCACGCGCCGCGCCAAAAGCCACAGCGTTGCCAAAGATGTTGGCAAGATCGGAATTGTTGAAAAGTGCAGTCATGGCATTTAGTCCTTTTGAAATTTGGGAAATTTCCCAGATTTGGCGCTGCTTGGTTGACTTGACACACCTCGGGCCTGGGCCAAAAGCGGCCCCCATCGGATGCCAAGGACTCTGAACGCAACTCCACACCGGGGAGAATGGCCCCGCCCATCGGGGTGCTCTGCCCGCCCCCAAGTAATGCCACACCCACGCCCAACAACTATGACTATAGCCACATCCTAACAGAAGGGTAGAACGTTGTTTTTAAACATAAATTTGCCCTGACCAGTCAGATTGTCCTCCCACACAACCCCGGAAAATTTTTGCGTTTTTGGTTCGTCACCAAACGCATTCTACGGTGAATGTTCTATCGGTGGCTTTACTTCGCTTGTTGCCAGTGAACTCAAAGGCATCGGCAGATTCGGCTTTCATCTGCACTCACACAGCATTCAACTACATGGTGGGAATTGCGTCTTTCAATCCGAGCAAAGTTATTTTCATCGATTGGCTTCATTTTGGAGGGATTACTATGACATATGGGTTCTTCTTATTTGTCCGAGGTGCTTGACGCACTCGTCCATCCAGCCCCATCAAGGGCTGAACGGCACCATGCGAGGCCGGTTTTCGTCAGGGTGAAG
Source organism: Blastomonas sp. (assembly GCA_046291395.1). Classification (GTDB taxonomy): domain Bacteria; phylum Pseudomonadota; class Alphaproteobacteria; order Sphingomonadales; family Sphingomonadaceae; genus Blastomonas. The sequence goes on from JBKBTF010000035.1 coordinate 25,801, forward strand.
CAGAATGAGCGACGTCTTTTTCAATAGTCCGATTCTCAACAGCCCATATGCCGAGCCAGGGAAGCACTGGGAGCTCGACGACAATGGCCAGCCCACCAGCGTCATCGTTTCGCGGCGCCGCCAGAGCGCGTTGGTATCGCCTATCCCAAAGGCAAAAAAGGTGCGCGGCAAGGCCGTGCAGCCGGATCTTCTTGCCGACGAATCGGGACAGGAATACAACCCAACCGAGGTCATCAATGGCATTCGGTCGGCCGTAGACAGCTGGCGGCAGCTTCCGGAAAGCCAATGGCAGGTCACCGCAACCACTGCGCGGCTGCTGCGGCACTGGCGCACCCACCCATTCGCAAACCAGCGACCGTTCTTCTGCCAGGTCGAGGCCGTGGAGACCGTCATCTGGCTGACCGAGGTCGCTCCGCGCTCGTCTTCGCAGGGCCGACGGTTCTGGACGCACTTGGAGGCAGCCAACGCTGCGTCGAATCCTGAGTTGATGCGCATGGCGCTGAAGCTCGCCACCGGCGCGGGCAAGACGACGGTGATGGCAATGCTGATCGCATGGCAGACGCTCAACGCCGTTCGCCATCCCAATGCCAAACGGTTTTCCAAGGGCTTTCTGGTTATTGCCCCCGGCATCACCATCAAGGATCGCCTCAGGGTGCTGCAGCCCAATGATCCAGAGAGCTATTACAAAAGCCGCGAGATCGTGCCGGAGGATATGCTGCTCGATCTCGGCCGGGCGAAAATCGTCATCACCAATTTTCACGCCTTCAAGAAGAAGGACGAGATGGCGTTGAACAAGGTGCAACAGGCTGCGCTGCGCACCACGTCCAAGCCGGAAAGCGATGGCGCCATGATCCGCCGCGTAGCCGGCGAGCTGATGGGGCTCAAGAACATCGTCGTGCTCAACGACGAGGCGCATCACTGCTATCGCGAGCGCCCGCTCTCGGAAGAGGAAATTAAGGCGCTCAAGGGCGACGAACTCGCTGAGGCCAAACAGGCCAATGAAGCAGCGCGTCTCTGGATATCCGGCATCGAGGCGGTGAAGCGCGAAATGGGCGTGTCGATGGTCTATGATCTGTCGGCCACGCCATTTTTCCTGCGCGGATCGGGCTATCGTGAGGGATCGCTGTTCGGCTGGGTGATGAGCGATTTCAGCCTGATGGACGCGATCGAGTGCGGCATCGTCAAGCTGCCGCGCGTACCGGTGATGGATAACGTACCCGGCGGCGATACGCCCATGTTCCGCAACCTGTGGGATTATGTCGGCAAGCAGCTACCAAAAAAGGGGCGCAGCGCGTCCAAGGGGCTCGATCCGCAAAAGCTTCCCAACGAGCTGCTCACCGCCATCGATGCGCTCTATGGGCACTACGAAAATACCCACGCCCTTTGGCGCGAAGCTGGGATCGGCGTCGATCCGGTGTTCATCGTTGTGTGCAACAACACCGCCACTTCTGAGCTGGTGCATGACTACATCGCCGGTTACGAGATCAAGGACGCCGACGACAACGTCGCCTCGATCAAGGGCAAATGCGCTCTGTTTCGCAATTTCGATCCGGACGGGACTGCGCTTCCCCGCATGCGCACATTGCTGATCGACAGCCAGCAGCTTGAGAGCGGCGAGGCGGTGAGCACAGAGTTCCGCGAGGCGGCCAAGGATGAGATCGCCAGGTTCAAGGATGAGCTGATCCAGCGCACCGGCGATCGGGTCGCAGCCGAGAAAATCGACGACGCCACGATCCTGCGCGAGGTTATGAACACGGTCGGCCGTAAGGGCCAGCTGGGCGAAGGCATCCGCTGCGTCGTCTCCGTCTCGATGCTGACCGAAGGGTGGGACGCCAACACCGTTACCCATGTGCTCGGCATCCGCGCCTTCGGAACGCAGCTGTTGTGCGAACAGGTCATCGGCCGTGCGCTGCGGCGTCAGTCGTACCAGCTGCAGTCCGATGGGCTGTTCAAGGTCGAATATGCCGATGTCCTCGGCATCCCGTTCGACTTCACCGCGCAGCCCGTGATCTCCAAGCCTTCGCCGCCGGACAATATGGAGCGCGTCCACGCTATCAGCCCGGCGCGCGACCATTCGGAAATCCGCTTTCCGCGCGTTGAAGGCTATCGCACCGAGCTGCCGAGCGAGCGGCTGACCGCAAGCTTCTCCCCCGATTCCACGCTGGAGCTGACCCCTGAACTGGTTGGCGCCACCGAGACGGTCAACTCCGGCATCATCGGCGAGACCGCGGACCTTACCATCGAGCATCTCGCCGATACGCGCGCCGCGACCATCCACCTCAAGCTCGCCGAATGGATCGTCAAACGCAAGATGACCAATGCCGGGGAGCGGCCCAATATCGGCCTGATCCTGCAAACCAAGACGATCGTGCGTCAGTGGATGGCAGACCATCTGGTGCTCGCCGGAGGAACCCAGCCCGCTCAGTTGCTCTATTACAACATCGCTGATCGCGTCGCCGACCGGATCATGGCAGCTATCACCCGCGGGCAGGAAGGTGGCGGGCGCGTGATCGCCATGCTTGATCCCTACAACAAGGAGGGCAGCACCCGCCACGTCAGCTTCATGACCAGCAAGGACCGCTACACCACAGGCGAACGCTGCCACATCAACTACGCAGTGATGGACAGCGACTGGGAGGCCGAGTTCTGCCGCGTCGCCGACAAGCACGCCAATGTGCTGGCCTGGGTGAAGAACCACAATCTGGGCTTCGAGGTGCCCTACAGCGCAGGCGGAGAGGCGCGGCGCTATCGCCCTGACTTCATCCTGCGCATTGATGATGGCCACGGCGCCGACGAGCCGCTCAACCTTGTCGTCGAAATCAAGGGCGCCCGCGACGAGGACGACAAGGACAAGGCAGAAACGATGCGCACCTTGTGGGTCCCCGGCGTCAATGCGCTGGGCGAGTTCGGCCGCTGGGGCTTTGCCGAATTTACCGACGTCTGGACCATCGCGACCGAATTCGGTGCGAAGGTCGAGGCTTGGCTCGATGGGATTGTTGAAGGGGATAGGTCTTGAACCAGAATGCTAAAAGCCGCTGCACATTTGCGCGGGATGAACAGGCCATCCAGATCGCATATTACAGCCAGCATTTTGCCGATCGGTCAGGACACCGAGGCCGAGCGTTTCAGCTCCAAGCCGATCATCGCCTGTCCGGTCTGATGGGGAACGAACTGGAACTCGAGCCTCTGTTCGCGGCGAAGAAGATCCAGTGGCATACCTATATCGGCCACGGCCGATCATCTCAGGCTTGCTGCATCAACTTCCTAGCTCCCATGGGCAAGCGTCCGGAAATACTCTCCCAATGGGTCGGCAGTGTGCTGGGAATCGCCCCCCCGAAGATGCTGCCGGTTGAAACCGGGGTCGATGGTGAAGATTGGTTCGTGGCCTTTGAATATACCGGGCCCTGCGACATAGATTACCTCGGTGAGGCAGGCGGCAAGACCCCGCAGCGTGGCGCAAACGCAACTGCCGCCGATGCGGCAGTGGCATTTGAGCGCGGGGACGGCAGCCGCGAAGTGATTCTGATCGAATGGAAATACACCGAGGAATACCGCAATCACCGGCTGAGCGAAGATCGCAGAGAAACCCGCGTCGGGCGGTATGCGGCCATTGCGTTCGCGCCGGATGGCCCCATTCGGAACGACCTGGGCCTCAAGCTTCAGGATTTTTTCCACGAGCCACTGTATCAGTTGCTTCGCCAACAGATGCTGGCATTCCAGATCGAACGGAACCCAGAGAGCGGCTTTGATCGGGCGCGGGTCCTGCATCTCTCACCATCCGCAAACCGTGCTTTGCACCACCTGACCGCACCGGCGCTCAAGAGCTTGGCCGGCGTCGAATACGATGATGCGTTCTGCGCGTATAGGGCGACATTGGTAGATCCGGAAGCGTTTATGGAGCGGTCAATCGAGACCGCGTTCGAACCGGTGACCAACATGGCGGATGCGGGTTGGATTGGGCCATTGCGCGAGCGATACCCCACCTTGTTTTCCCAGTCAGACGCATGATGACAAAGCAAAGGTCTCGAGCCTTCAATGCAGTTCTTGAACACCACCGCTGCTGGGTATCCAGCGACGGCGCCTGCTTTGACTTGGTCCGCAGCGCAGGTCTTACACCGGCGATAGCTTATACCATCGCTCAAGATTATGGCGTTGCCCGCAATATCGGTAAACGTGAGCGTGTTGCAGCACTGGCTGATGATATCAGTTCGGTCACCGACGGCAGCTGGAACGTTTCGCTCGCAGACCGTGAAGCGATCTGCCGAAACATAGGCACATCCCATCAGGAAAATGGCAGTTCACGGCATCTCCCTATCTCGGGCGTTACCAAGCTGATGTGGTTCCTCCGGCCTGACGGCTGGACAATGTATGACAGTTTCGCGCGCAAAGGGCTTGTAGGCGCATCGAAGGGCGCTCACGACTTCTACAAGAAGCTCGGCGAATGCGGCTTCGTGGAATGCGCAGCCGCAATCACCCAGAAGTGTCGGGCGCTGGGCTTGCCGCTTTTTGGCGAGCGGATCATCGACAAGTTCCTGATGCTAAGGGGCATGGACAATGCCGCCTACGACTGGACTGCAGTTCTGACGAAAAGCCATTTCACCTTGATGCCAAGCGAACGGCAGGAACAGCTTGAAGCGTTGGGTGGGTTCGTGGAAGGCATGAACCTTGAAGAGAGATTTCCAGCGCCAGTTGCCAGAGCAAGAAGGCCTAAAAACCAATCCGCCACCATCACCTCCGGAACCTCCGCATGACCACCCCCGATTTCGCCCATCTCGTCGATGTCTCGCCGCGCGAGGCTTGGGCGCATGAGGCGCACAGCTTTACCCCCTGGCTGGCGGACAACCTGCCCCGGTTGTCCGACGCCATCGGCATTCCGCTGGAGTTGACCGGGCGCGAGGTGGGCGTTGGCCGTTATTCGGCGGATATTCTGGCCACCAATCCACAGGATGGCAGCATGGTGCTGATCGAGAACCAGCTCGAATGGTCCGATCACACGCACATGGGCCAGATTCTCACCTATCTGGCCGGGCTTGAGGCGCAGGTCGTCATCTGGCTCGCGCCACAGTTCCGCGAGGAGCATCTTTCGGCATTGCGCTGGCTCAACCAGCACACCGATGAGCGGTTCTCGTTCTTCGCTGTTCGGTTGCGCGTAGTGCGGATCGCCGACAGCCCTTACGCCCCGCTGTTCGATGTATTGGAAAAGCCCAACAGCTGGGAGCGCAGCCTGCAGAAAACCGCCCGCGCCGCCAGCGAGCCAACCGCAGACGGGCTGCGCAGGAGCGCATTCTGGGAGCAATATGCTCTGCTCGACCCATTGGTCGTGCAGGACCACAACATCGCCAAGGGGGCCGCACGCTGGCGCTTGCTCGGCGATACCGGCGTCGTCATCTCGCGCTGGATGAGCAAGAAGCAAGTTGGCCTGTTCTATCGCGGTGGGCGCGGTGCGGACTATGGTGAAATGGGCAACCGCCTGCGCACTTTCCAAGCACAGCTTGAGGCGGCGACCGGCGCACCGATGGGCGAAGACCGCTATCTCTTCAGCAAGCTCGGACCGGCCGTCTCCGACGATCCCACCACCTGGCCCGCTGCCATCGCCTGGCTGATCGCCGAGACCGAGCGCTACACCGCTGCCATTGAATCCGTCATGCAGGAAGAGACCATCTAATGGCCAAGAAACCCCTTACCGTCGACACCCTCACCCATGACGAGGCGTCGCGCAAGAATGCGCCGACCGCGGAACTGGAGGCGTTTGTGTCGCCGGAGGTGAAGACGCCGATCCAGGTTGCTTATGACCGCCGGAACCGTGATCTTGACCCGCAATTGGTGTGGCGCGGCAAGGATATGGCGGACTGGTCCGACCTGATCGTCGAGGCACCGCCGCTGTATATTCAGGAGAAGATCCACCCCAAGGCGCTGATCGAGGATCTGAAACGCTCGAGCGAACGCCGCCGCGAGCCGGAGGACGCGCCCGATCTGTTCGCCGATTTCAACGGCATCAAGCCCGACCAACGCATCGAATTCTATGCGCACGACCAGCACTGGTCCAACCGCATGATCCTGGGCGACGGGCTGAAGGTGATGGCGAGCCTGGCCGAGCGCGAGGGGCTGAAGGGTCAGGTGCAGTGCATCTATATCGACCCGCCTTATGGCATCAAGTTCAACAGCAACTTCCAGTGGAGCACCACCAGCCGAGACGTGAAGGACGGCAAGGCCGATCACCTCACCCGCGAGCCCGAACAGGTCAAGGCCTTCCGCGACACCTGGGCCGATGGCATCCACAGCTATCTCACCTATCTGCGCGACCGCCTCACCGTGGCGCGCGACCTGCTCACGCCGAGCGGGTCGGTGTTCGTGCAGATCGGCGATGAGAATGTGCATAGAATCCGCGCACTCATGGATGAGGTGTTCGGTGAAGAAAACCTCATTGCGCAGGTATCGATCGAGAAAACTAGCAGCCAAACCCAGGATTTTCTGCCTCCAGTCACAGACTACTTGCTCTGGTATGCGCGGAATAAACGTGCAGCTAAGTATAGACCGGTCTGGAAACCAAAGGCGCCAGATGGCGGTGGATTTGGTGAGTATAGCAGGTTAGATTTCCCAGATCTTTCGCGACGCACTATGACTGCAACCGAGAAAAATGAACAGGAACAAATACCGCAATTTTCAAAAATTTACCGTCAAGACAATCTCACCTCACAGAGCATGGGACGTGATAAAGGTGAGGGCGCAGCCTCATGGTTCCCTGTCGAAGCCAATGGAGAAACATTTCGACCGAGCATGCAAAATCGCTGGAAGACTAGTGAAATTGGCATGCAACGACTGAGCTATGCCAGACGAATTGAACCTCGCGGAAGTAGTCTTAGTTACGTAAGGTTCTTCGATGATTTCCCCGTCGCCCAGATAAACAACATATGGCGCGATGTGAAATTTTCGAGCCGGTCCGAAGATAAAAGTTATGTTGTTCAGACGGCGGCGAGGGTTATAGAACGCTGCATCCTGATGGCCACCGACCCGGGCGACCTCGTTCTCGATCCCACTTGCGGATCGGGCACCACCGCCTATGTCGCAGAGCAATGGGGTCGTCGCTGGATCACCATCGATACCAGCCGCGTCGCGCTGGCGCTGGCGCGGGCGCGGATCATGGGCGCGCGCTATCCCTGGTATCTGCTTGCCGATAGTCGTGAGGGGCAGATGAAGGAGGCGGAGGCGACCCGGTCGCTGCCTGCCGACACGCCGACCTATGGTCGCTTGCGCCAGGGCTTTGTCTACAAGCGCGTGCCGCACATCACGCTCAAATCCATCGCCAACAATGCCGAGATCGACACGATCTGGCAGGCGTATCGGGAGCGGCTCGAACCGCTACGCGAAGCAATCAACGCTGCGCTGGGCACCGAATGGCAGGAATGGGAAATTCCGCGCGAATTGAACGCGCAGCAGTCTGACGCAGCCGCTGCCCACGCCGCATGGTGGGAACAGCGCATCGCGCGCCAGAAGGAAATCGACGCCTCGATCGCGGCCAAGGCGGATACCGAATATCTCTATGACCAGCCTTATGAGGACAAGGCGCGCGTCCGCGTCGCCGGTCCGTTCACTGTGGAAAGCCTCTCGCCCCACCGCGTGCCTGCAATCGATGTCGACGACAGCCTGTTCGACGAGATGGAAGCGGCAGGTGGCAGGCGTCAACCGGGGGCGGCGACCGAAACCGCCGATTTCGCCGCGATGGTGCTCGACAATCTCAAGCGCTCTGGCGTGCAGCAGGCGCACAAGGCCGATCGGCTGGTGTTCACCTCGCTCAAGCCCTGGCCCGGCCGCTTCATCTGCGCCGAGGGGGCGGTTCGCCAGGCCAGTGTAGGCGACAGCGACACGCTGTCGGACAGCCCCACCCGCCGCGCGGCCATCTTCGTCGGCCCGGAATATGGCACCGTCGCCCGCGCCGACCTGACCGCCGCCGCGCGCGAGGCGATGGAGGCAGGCTTCGACCTGTTGATCGCCGCCTCGTTCAACTTCGATGCGCATGCATCCGAGTTCGACCGCATGGGCGCGCTCACCGTGCTGCAGGCGCGGATCAACCCTGACCTGCACATGCCCGATCTTGCCAACACCGGCGCAGGCAACCTGTTCACCGTGTTCGGCGAGCCGGACATCGCGGTGCATGACGAGGAAGACGGCTGCATCAGCATCGAGGTGGCCGGCGTCGATATGTACAAGGGCGGAGAAATCGTCAGCGGTGATGCCGACGACATCGCGGTGTGGTTCATCGACACCGACTACAACTACGAAAGCTTCTTCGTCCGCCACGCCTATTTCCCGGGGGCCAACGACCCCTACAAGGCGCTGAAAACCACACTGAAGGCCGAAATCGACGCCGACGCCTGGGAAAGCTTGAAGCGCACCCGGTCACGGCCTTTCCCGAGACCTGCGGGCGGCAAGGTGGCGGTGAAGGTGATCAACCACCTGGGCGATGAAGTGATGAAGGTTGTGGGGGTCTAGGTATGCTCTTTCAAAATTATGGGCTATTTTGGCATGCAGATTACATCCAGTGGGGCAGCCGCGGTAAAGGTAATCAGGGCAGGCTACTCGGATATCGCACGGTTGGCACCGGACAAATCGATTTTCGGAAGCAACGCGGGGTATATGCTCTTTATGACGAGAGCTATCAGCTGCTTTACGTTGGCCAAGCAGGATACGGAAACAAGCGACTTTATGACCGGTTAGATAACCACATGACCGACCACCTTGCTGAAAGGTGGCAAAGATTTTCGTGGTTCGGGATCGATCCGGTTAAGAAGGTCGCTAAATCGCTTGCCTTGGTGGAGACTGAACCAGCAACACCCATGGTCAACCACGTGTTGAACCACCTCGAAGCGATATTGATTGCGGCAGCAGAGCCGAGGCTCAACAGGCAAGGTGGAAAGTTTGGTGATGCCCAGCAGTTCCGACAATGGGAGGAAGAGGAAGAAGAGAACGAAGAGATTGTTCTTAGGCTTCAGTCTGTGGAATCTAGCTTAAGTGAACTGTCTTTGAGGCTATCAAAGCTTTGATTGCCTACCAAATGGAAGATACAGCCCACCATTCCAGCCTAACGACTATGAATTAATCAGTATTGGGATTTAACAATGGTGATGAAAACTCAGCAACTCAAGGTTGGCAAGGCTGTCGTTCGCTGGGGACAGGCCAAAACCGGCGAGTTCTCGGGCACAGTGATTATGGCCGGGAAACCCAGTGAAAACCTGACTGATGCCGATGAGAAGCGCCTGCTAGCCCGGCTGCGTAATTTAGCGGGCACCTTGGAGCCCAACTATTTTGGTATGGAGGAGGCGATTGCGCGCTATTTGCGTTTCATGCCCGGCGGGTTCTCGGCAGAGCGCAATCTCACGACCGAACGAAAATACAAAGTTGGAGCGCGTGATGCCTTGGCGGAAATTTTGCCTCTCGGACAGGCTTTTGAGGCGTCATCCGACGATGCCAGACGTGTGCGCGAAGCTGGAGCCATCTGGATCAACCTGCTGTCACCATTCGAATCAATGCATTTAAAGGAAGCAATCGCGAGCAACGACGGACCCGCTTTCCTTCGCGCAGCTGCGAAGTTCACGGCAGGCGATTTCTCCGGCGGAGTGGCGGGCATGAACGCAGCGATGTCCAAGCATGGCAGGCTAAGCTGGCCAACAGCGACATATTTTCCATTTTTGTGGTCACCGGTGGACCACATGTTTCTGAAACCAACTGTTACCCGCGACTTCGCCGAACGCATTGGCCATCGCTATCAGTATGACTATTCGCCGGATATCGAGAAGGATGTTTATGAAAGCCTGCTCGAACTCGCCGATTTAACTATGACTAATTTGACCGATCTTAGCCCCAAAGATCGGATTGATGTTCAAAGTTTCATTTATGTCGTTGGCGGGTATTCAGATATCGACCTACCTAACGGTAACTGAATTTTAATCGACAATTGATTATTCATCTTTAATAATAGTGATTGGAGTCTAGATGTCAGACCTTACTACAATTGCTGGCCTGCTCGCAGATTTGATAAGCGAGATTCAAGGATTACGTTCAGACTTTAACGAATTTACCGGATATAACACAACCAAAATGTCTGACATTGTTAGTGAGCTTTTGGACCCTTCTGGGTCTAACTTAGGTGACGTTGTCTCTGAGATGCAAGGAATGCGGTCGGACTTTAACGAGTTTACTGGTTACAATACAACCAAAATGTCTGATGCTGTGAGTGAAATTACAGGTCCATCTGGGTATCATCTCGGCGACATTTTTACTGCCATCGGTTCGCTTGAACCTGCTGTCGACTTGAAGTGACGCTCCTCTACGCCTCTACCTTCACCAAGGCACTCGATCGCCTCACAACGGCCGAACAGAAGCAGGTCAAGATCACCGCGTTCGATCTGGCGCAGGACGAGACCGGTAATGGCTTGTCGCTGCACCGGGTGGATGCGTCACCAGGGTTCTGGACCGCGCGGGTCAGCCAAGACATCCGGTTGGTTCTGCACAAGGATGGCGAGCACACGCTGCTCGCCTGGGTCGGTCATCATGATGACGCCTATCACTGGGCCGAACGGCGCAAAATGGTGACGCACGAGCGCACTGGCGCCATGCAAATGGTCGAGATTGTCGAGCGAACGGAAGAGCGTCTCGTTTACACCGAGAGGGCTGAGCTAGCCGATATCCCGCCGGTCGCTGTCCACC
>JBKBTF010000036.1:0-4077 GCA_046291395.1 Blastomonas sp.
CTTGTAGGTATCGGCCATGTCCTTGGCGAACACGTCATCAACCTCGGTCAGGTCGACGCGATCCTGCGGGCGCTTGGGGCCGGCGAGCGAGGGGATGACGGTCGACAGGTCGAGCTCGAGCGTGCTGGTGAACACCGGATCGGCGGCATCGGGGTGGATCCAGAAGCCCTGCTCCTTGGCATAGGCCTCGACCAGCGCGAGCGCGTCTTCATCACGCCCGGTCAGGCGCATGTAATCGAGCGTCTTGTCGTCGATGCCGAAGAAGCCGCAGGTCGCGCCATATTCGGGCGCCATGTTGGCGAGCGTCGCGCGGTCGGCGAGGCTGAGCGAGGCAAGGCCGGGGCCGTAATATTCGACGAAGCGTCCGACCACGCCATGCTTGCGCAGCATGTTGGTGCATGTCAGCACCAGATCGGTCGCGGTGACGCCCTCGTTGAGCGAACCGGTGAACTTGAAGCCCACGACCTCGGGGATCAGCATCGAAACCGGCTGGCCGAGCATCGCGGCTTCCGCCTCGATCCCGCCGACGCCCCAGCCGAGCACGCCCAGGCCGTTGATCATCGTGGTGTGGCTGTCGGTGCCGACGCAGGTGTCGGGATAGGCGACGGTCGCGCCGCTCTCATCGGTGCTGGTCCACACGGCCTGCGCGATGTTCTCGAGGTTCACCTGGTGGCAGATGCCGGTGCCGGGAGGGACCGCCTTGAAGTTGTCGAGGCTCTTGGAGCCCCACTTCAAGAAGTCGTAGCGCTCGCCATTGCGGTAATATTCGATCTCGACATTCTGCTCGAACGCCTTGGGGTGACCGAATTCGTCGACCATCACCGAGTGGTCGATGACGAGGTGGACGGGGACGAGCGGATTGATCTTGCTGGTGTCGCCGCCCAATTTGGCGATGGCATCGCGCATTGCGGCAAGATCGACCACGCAGGGAACGCCGGTGAAATCCTGCAGCAGCACGCGCGCGGGGCGATACTGGATCTCGGCGCTCGACACGCGGTCCTTCTGCCAGTCGACCACCGCCTGCGCATCGGCGACCGAAACCGTGAAGCCGCCATCTTCGAAGCGCAGCATGTTCTCGAGCAGCACCTTCATGCTGAACGGCAGCCGCGAGATATCGCCGAGCTTTTCGGCGGCCTTGGCGAGCGAATAATACGCGATGGACTTGCCGCCCACCTCCATCGTCGCGCGGGTGCCGAGCGTGTCCTGTCCAACAGCGGTCATGGGAAGTCCCTTCCAAGAGTAACAATGTGTTCTAGCGCCGCAGCGGCGCCCAAGTGTGACGGTTCGCACCAGAGGCCGGAATGGGGACGCGCGCGACCATTTTTCTGCGCGAAACCGGCGGGCCGATGCTGAATCGGAGTGTCGTGGCTGGCCTTAGCGCAAGGTTGTGCGAGGGGAAAGGGGGTTGGACCGTTACGCCGCGCGCAATTGCGGAATTGCTTTCAACTGATCCGCCAGTTCGCGCTCGGCCAGATGCAGGTCATAGGCCCGCTGCATGTTCAGCCAGCTTTCCGCGCTCCCGCCGAACATCTTGGCCAGCCGCAACGCCATGCCGGGGGTGACCGGCTGCCGCTCGTTGATGATGTCATACAACGTCTGACGCGAAATGCCGAGCAGGCGCGCGATCTCGGTCTTCGACCGCCCGACCGCAGGAATGACATCCTCGCGCAGCGTCTCGCCGGGATGCACCGGACGCAGGCCTTTGAGCAACGCATTACGCATCAGTGATAGTCCTCCAGATCAACATCGACGGCATTCTTCCCATCCCAGCCAAAAGTGATGCGCCAGTTGCCCGAAGCATCGACGGCAAACCGACCCTTGTCCCTGCCCTTGAGCCCATGAAAGCGATAGCCGGGCAAGTTCATATCCTCCGGCACCACCGCCGCATCGAGACGGGCCAGAATGCGGGTAATCCGATCCACATTCGGCACGCTCAGCTTCGACGCGTCCCCCTTCTCGGCAAACCGGCGCAAAGCCTTGCTGCGAAAGGAGAGGATCATGGGGTGTAAGGTGATGGCTTACGAGATGTTTGTCAAGTGATGGCTGACGAAATATTCGAGCGGATGTAATGTTTCGGATTTGCTCATGCGCCATTGTTAACTTAGCAATCATCGCCAAGTTTTTAGATTTTATTCATAAGCATTCTAGGAATTGATGAGATGGCAAAATCGGAAGCCTGGTCACCGTACCGGAATCGTCATAGAGACATATCTAGGGCCGTCGCGCGGTGCACACGGTAGCGTAAGGGCGCGCCCCATCCCGGGACAGTATTATCCGACGACATTGAACGTTGAGTGCTCGCGCGACATGCGAAAACGCTATCCAGTCGACACACGCTTTCGCATTCACGCCAAAGAAGACGGAACGCCATTCCTATATACTCATTTTGGCTGGCCTTGCGAAATCGTCTCAGAGTGAATGGTCCAAACACATTTATCGACCCAAACCAAACCGCAGTATGAACCTCGACCTACTCCCCAGTCCCCCCCACCGTCAGCCCACTCACCAGCAGCGTCGGTTGCCCCACGCCCGCGGGCACGCCCTGGCCGCCCTTGCCGCACATGCCGACGCCTTCGTCGAGCGCGAAGTCGTTGCCGATGCCCATCACCTTGGTGAGCACGGTGGGGCCGTCGCCGATGAGGGTTGCGCCCTTGATCGGGGCGCCGAGCTTGCCGTTTTCGACGCGATAGGCCTCGGTGCACGAGAAGACGAACTTGCCCGAGACGATGTCGACCTGTCCGCCCCCGAAGCTCTTGGCGAAGATGCCGTTTTTCACGCGGCTGAGCAGTTCGGCCGGATCATCGTTGCCAGCGCGCATGAAGGTATTGGTCATGCGCGGCATCGGGGCGTGGGCGTAGGACTGGCGGCGGCCGTTGCCGGTGGGGGCGACGCCCATCAGCCGGGCGTTGAGGCGGTCCTGCATATACCCGCGCAAAATGCCGTTTTCGATCAGCACGTTCTCCTGGGTCGGCGTGCCTTCGTCATCGATGCTGAGCGATCCGCGGCGGTCCATGATCGAGCCATCGTCGACCACGGTCACGCCATCGGCGGCGACGCGTTGGCCGACGCGGCCCGAAAACGCGCTGGTGCCCTTGCGGTTGAAATCGCCCTCGAGCCCGTGCCCGATCGCCTCGTGCAGGATGATCCCGGGCCAGCCGGGGCCGAGCAGCACGGTCATCTCGCCCGCAGGCGCGGCCACGCTTTCGAGGTTGGTCAGCGCCTGCGCCAGCGCCTCGTCGATCGCGCGGTTCCAGGTCGCGTCGTCAAACAGGCCGTCGTACAGATAGCGCCCGCCCATGCCGAAGCTGCCGACCTCGCGCCGCTCGCCGCTCTGCGCGACGATCGAGACGTTGAGGCGGACCAGGGGCCGCACATCGGTAGCGACGAAGCCATCGGCGCGCACCACCTCGATCACCGACCAGCTGCCGATCAGGCTCGCGGTGACCTGCGCGACGCGCGGATCGCGGGCGCGCGCGGCGGCGTCGATCTTCTCGAGCAAGGCGATCTTGGTCTCGAACGGAATACTCTCGAGCGGGTTGCCGTCGGTGTAGAGATGGCGGTTGTTCTGCCGGGGCGGGGGCGCGGCCTCGCCCTTGGCGGGGTCGAGCAGCTTGAGCGTCTCGGCGGCGCGGCGGATGCCGGCCTCGCTGACGTCGTTGGCATGGGCAAAGCCGGTCATTTCGCCCGAAACGCCGCGCAGGCCGAAGCCCGAATCGGTCGAATAATCGGCGGTTTTCAGCCGCCCGTCATCGAACACGAAGCTCTCGCTTGCGGCGTATTGCAGGTAGAGTTCGCCATCGTCGCAGCGCGACAGCGCATCGCGGGTGAGCCGCTGTGCAGCATCGGGATCGAGCGCATCGGGGCGATAGAGGAACGAGCGGGGGTCGGCGGTGGCGATCATGGTCATGCCTGACATATGCGGCATGGGAGGGGATTATCCAAGGGGCGGGTTTGTGTCCGCTACCCTGGCGCGCACGTCCCTCGACTTCGCTCGGGACAAACGGGGGTGGGGGCTCAAGCCCACATTTGCGCGGTCCCCAGCGGAGTCGAGGGACGGATTCGCCCCCCACAGCCCCC
>JBKBTF010000036.1:4087-35921 GCA_046291395.1 Blastomonas sp.
GGCGCGGACAAACGGGTGGTGGGTACACATCCCAACTTTCCCGGGTCCCCCAGCGACGCCGCGGGACGTATGCGCCAGCCTCAGCCCCCCAACCGCTCCAGCGCACGCTCGCGCCCGATCAGCGGCAGCAACTCGCCCATGTCGGGGCCGTGGTCCATTCCGGTCAGCGCGCGGCGCAGCGGCAGGAACAGCCCCTTGCCCTTGCGCCCGGTGCTGGCCTTGAGCATCTCGGTCCAGTCCTTCCAGGCGGTAGGACCAAAATTGATCTCTTCGAGCGCCGCTCGCGCCTCCACCAGAAACGCGGCGTCTTCCGCCTCGGGCGCGGGCGCATCAATCGGCCCCTCGATCACCCGCCAGTAATCCGCGACCTCGCCCAGATGCGCGATGTTGGGGCGGATCGCGTGCCACGCGGCCTCGTCGACCTGGCGTGGGAGCTGGTCGGCGATGCTCGCGAAGTCGGCGGTGTGGATCAGCTGGCGGTTGATCCGCTCGAGATCCTCCTCGGCAAAGCGCGCGGGTGCGCGGCCGAAGCGGGCGAAGTCGAAGCTCTCGAGCAAGGCGGCGCGGTCGTGCAGCGGTTCGACCGGATCGGACGTGCCCAGCCGCGCGAGCAAGGCGACGATCGCCTGCGGCAGGATGTGCTTGTCGCGCAATTCGCCCACGCCCAGCGAGCCCAGCCGCTTGGAGAGCTTGCCTTCCGCGCCGACCAGCAAGGCCTCATGCGCGAACGCAGGCGGCGTGCTGCCCAGAGCAGTGAACATCTGCAGCTGCACCGCGGTGTTCGAGACATGGTCCTCGCCGCGAACGACATGGCTGACCTGCATATCGACGTCATCGATCGCCGAGGGCAGCATGTACAGCCAGCTGCCGTCAGCACGGCGGATGACGGGGTCGGACAGGCTCGCGGCGTCGAATTTCTGGCCCCCGCGGATCAGGTCGTCCCAGGTGATGGGTTCGGCGTGATCGAGCTTGAAGCGCCAGTGCGGTTTGATTCCCTGCGCCTCGAGTTCGGCGCGTTCGGCATCGGTCAGATTCAGCGCGGCACGGTCGTACACCGGCGGCAGGCCGCGACCCAAAGCGATCTTGCGCTTGAGGTCGAGCTCCTGCGAGGTTTCATAGCACGCATAGACCCGGCCCGCGTCGCGCAGCCTGTCGAACGCGGCATCGTACAAGGCGGCGCGTTCGGACTGGCGATACTCCGCATCGGGGGCCAGCCCCAGCCAGGCGAGATCGGCGCGGATGCTCGTCGCATACTCCTCGCGGCTGCGCTCCTTGTCGGTATCGTCGATCCGCAGGATGAAGCGCCCGCCGGTCTTCTTCGCCCACATCCAGTTGTGCAGCGCGGTGCGGATATTGCCGATGTGCAGATGCCCGGTGGGCGACGGGGCGAAACGGGTGGTGGTCATCGTCATGCTTGAATTTCTAACCAATCTAGCCTATATATTGCTCATCGGACCGGGGGTTGTTCCCAGTCGGCAAGCGGCTTCAGGGTTACCTGGAGCCGTTTGTTTTTTAGGGAAAGGTTTTCAAGCCAAATCCCTGATAGCGGCCATTCCCATCACGATCGAATTTCGGTTCAATGATGTCAAAGGCGCGGTTTGGCTGGTCAGGCCGAAGATGGCGAAGCCCGACCGGTCTAGCGATAAGATCTGCGATCTGTAACCCTGCTGAATTGGCCTTTTTGTCAGCAAAGATGATCTCAAGATCAGGAAGCTTCGCAGACCTGTAATTGGCTCCATCCTTAATGCGCCGAAACTCGAGTTCTAGCTTGGCATCCTCATCTTTGCCGCGTTTTTCGAAAATGATGAACGTCCGTTGGCCAAGCTTGCATCGAGTGGACAGAAATTTGTCTAACCTCTCCAGGCAAAGCTTAACGGCGTAAAAATAGGGATCATAGGGCGCCTTGTACTTGGCTTTCAGTTCAGCCTTATGGATTGACGCTGCCAACACCGTCATGGGTGCATCAACAATGATGCGGTCCAGATCAGCCATGAAATCAGCCCGCTTTTCCAATGACTTGAGGAACACGAAGGGGGCCATCTGTTTTCTGATTTCTCGTTCGTGTAGAACAACAGCATCATGACCAAAATGTTTGAACTTCAATCGCTGTAGCGACGGCGATACCCTGTCAACATACTCGTCCTTGCGAAAGACACAAAAGGCCAGAACAAACATCGGGTAGTCAGGATTAGGATTGGTCAGACTGGCATCACCGCTTTCATCAACATAAACAATATAGTCACTGTGCATTTCAGGCCGTCCGGAACCGGTTGGTGATCGGATAGCGCCGGTCGCGCCCGAAGTTGCGGATGCCCAGCTTCACGCCCGGTGGGGCCTGGCGGCGTTTGTATTCGGCGATATAGAGCAGCCGCTCGATCCGCGCGACGGTATCGTGATCGAAGCCGCGCGCGACGATGTCGGCGACGCTCAGTTCCTCCTCGATCAGGCCGTGCAGGATCGGGTCGAGGATTTCGTAGGGCGGCAGGCTGTCGTCGTCGCGCTGGTCGGGGCGCAGTTCGGCGCTGGGCGGTTTGGTGATCACGCGCTCGGGCATCACGGGCCCATCGGGGCCCAATGCCAGCGGCGGCTTGTTGGCGTTGCGCCAGCGCGACAGATCGAACACGGTGAGCTTGTAGGCGTCTTTCAGCACATTATAGCCGCCCGCCATGTCGCCATAGATGGTGGCATAGCCCACGCTCATCTCGCTCTTGTTGCCGGTGGTGAGCAGCATGGGACCGAACTTGTTGGAGAGGCCCATCAGCGTCACCGCGCGGATGCGCGACTGGATGTTTTCCTCGGCAAGGTCAGGCTCGCGCCCGGCAAAGCTGCCCGCCAGCATCGTCTCGAACGCCTCGACGGCGGGCTGGATCGGGATGCTGTCGAGCCTGCAGCCCAGCATCGCAGCGCACCCCGCGGCATCATCCAGGCTCTCCTGGCTGGTGAAGCGGCTGGGCAGCATCACGCACCACACCCGCTCGGCGCCCAGGGCATCGACCGCGACGGCAGCGGACAATGCGCTGTCGATCCCGCCCGAGAGCCCCAGCACCACGCCGGGAAAGCCGTTGGCGTTGACGTAATCGCGAAGCCCCACGATCATCGCGTGATAGGCGTCCTGCGGGAACGGATCGAGCGCATGGATTTCGCCGGGCGCGCACGTCCAGCCCTGTGCGTCGCGTATCCATTCGGTGTGCACCGTTGCCGGCTCCCAGTCGGGAAGCTGATGGGCCAGCGATCCATCGGCATTGAGCACGAACGATGCGCCATCGAACACCAGCTCATCCTGCCCGCCGATGCGGTTGAGGAACACCAGAGGCAGCCCGGTTTCGGCGACGCGGGCGCGCGCAACATTGTGCAACCGGCGTTCGTCCTTCTCGATCTCGTACGGGCTGCCATGCGGCGCGATCAGCAATTCGGCGCCCATGGCTTTGAGATGTCCGCAGACCTTGGGGAACCAGATGTCCTCGCACAGAGGCAAGCCCAGCATAAGCCCGCGAAACGGCACCGGCGGCTGCAGCGGGGCCGCGGCGAACAGGCGCTTCTCGTCGAAGGTTCCGTAATTGGGTAGCTCGTGCTTCAGCCGCACCGCGGTGATTTGCCCGCCATCGAGCAGCGCGACACCGTTGAACAATTGCTCCTCGCGCGCAAACACCGATCCCACCAGCATCGCCGGACCACCATCGGCGGTGGCGGCGGCGAGCCGCTCAAGTTCGGCAGCAGCGCGCGCCACCAATGCGGGTTTCAGCACCAGATCCTCGGGCGGATAGCCGATCAGCTGCAGCTCGGGATAGACGATCAGGTCGCTCGTCATCGCCTGCGCGCGAGCGGCGAGCATGGCATCGGCATTACCCGCGATATCGCCCATCGCCTGTGCGCACTGGACGAGGGTGATCAAGAGCCGGTCGGTCATCCCTGCCGGATAGGGGCTGGCAGCTTGAGCGGCAACAACATTTGCAACCCGTCGCACGGCGTGCATGACGCGCAACTTACGTCTTCCGCTTGCCCGGCCACTTGGCTAACAGGGCCAAAATCGATCAGGGCAACGGGGAAGCACGATCACATGAAAATCCTGTCTGGCAACAGCAACCTGCCGCTGGCGCGCGCGATCGCCGCCTATCTGGAAATGCCGCTGACCGATGCCAGCGTGCGCCGC
This sequence comes from Blastomonas sp., assembly GCA_046291395.1. Classification (GTDB taxonomy): domain Bacteria; phylum Pseudomonadota; class Alphaproteobacteria; order Sphingomonadales; family Sphingomonadaceae; genus Blastomonas. The sequence goes on from JBKBTF010000036.1 coordinate 8,238, forward strand.
TTTGCCGATGAGGAAATCTTCGTCGAGATCCACGAGAACGTCCGCGGCGAGGACGTGTTCGTGATCCAGTCGACCGGATACCCCGCCAACGACAATCTGATGGAGCTGCTGATCTGCATCGACGCGCTCAAACGCGCCTCGGCCCGCCGGATCACCGCGGTTATCCCCTATTTCGGCTATGCCCGGCAGGACCGCAAGCCGGGTCCGCGCACCCCGATCTCGGCCAAATTGGTCGCCAACCTGATCACCGTCGCCGGCGCCGACCGCGTGCTCTCGGTCGATCTGCACGCAGGGCAAATCCAGGGCTTTTTCGATATTCCCACCGACAACCTCTATGCCGCGCCGGTGATGGCGGCGGACATCCAGGCGCGCTTTGGCGAGCATGAACTGATGGTCGTCTCGCCCGACGTCGGCGGCGTTGTGCGCGCCCGCGCGCTCGCCAAACGGCTCGACAACGCGCCGCTCGCCATCGTCGACAAACGCCGTGAACGCCCGGGCGAATCGGAAGTGATGAACATCATCGGCAATGTCGAGGGTCGGTTCTGCATCCTGATCGACGACATCGTCGATTCGGGCGGCACATTGTGCAACGCGGCGCAGGCGCTCAAGAATGCCGGCGCGATCGACGTGGTGTCCTACGTCACCCATGGCGTGCTGTCGGGCGGCGCGGTCGCCCGCGTCAACACCAGCGCGCTCAAGGAACTGGTGATCACCGATTCGATCCAGCCGACCGATGCGGTCAAGGGATCGGATCGCATCCGCAGCCTGCCGATGGCGGCGCTGATCGGCGAAGCCATGCGCCGTATCGCCGACGAAAGCTCGGTCTCAAGCCTGTTCGATTGAGATTTACGCCTTATCTGTGAGATCAGATAAAGGACATTCCCATATGATTCACAGCAAGGACATTGCGCTCGCCGAACGGCTGGCCGAAGCTGCGGGCGAGGCGATCCGGCCGTTCTACCGCTCCGATTTCGTCACCGACCGCAAGGCCGATGCCTCACCCGTGACCGAGGCCGACCGCGCGGCCGAGGCGGCGATGCGCGCCATCCTCGATGCCGAAGTCCCGCGCGATGGCGTGATCGGCGAGGAATATGGCGAGAAGCCCGGATCGACAGGCCGCGTCTGGGTGCTCGATCCGATTGACGGCACCACCAGCTTCATCGCCGGGCGGCCGATCTTCGGCACGCTGATCGCATTGATCGCCGAGGAATGGCCGGTCCTCGGCGTGATCGACCAGCCGATCGGCCGCGAACGCTGGGTCGGCGCGACCGGGCGCGGAACGACGTTCAACGGCAAGCCGGTCAGGGCGCGATTATGCCCCGATATCGAGGACGCGGTGCTGGCCACCACCAGCCCGCATCTGTTCAGCGATCACGATGCGATGCACTTCATGTCGCTCGCCAAGCAGTGCGATACGCGGCGGCTGATCTGGGGCGGCGATTGCTACAATTATGGCCTGGTCGCACAGGGCACGGTCGATCTGGTGTGCGAGAGCGGGCTGAAATTGCACGATTTTGCAGCCCTCGTCCCCGTGGTCGAGGGCGCAGGCGGACATATGTGCGACTGGAACGGCGATCCGCTGCACAAGAACAGCGATGGCCGGGTGATCGCGATGGGTGATCCGGCACGGCTCGAGGACGTGCTCGCGGCGCTGGCGCACTGACGCATCTGCACTCGGGTGCCGAGGAAAATCCGCCATGCCGTTTGCTACAGGGCGGCATGGCGGATTCGCTGCGACCGGACCGATCTGAATAGGCTGTACGGGCCTCAGTTCTCGGCCTTGGCCAGTGTCCTTGCATCGACGACCCTGGTGTTCTCGCCAATCAGCCGGGTGGCTTCGGCGATCGCGGCGTCCTGCGTCATCTTGCCCTGCTGGACCTCGTCCGCCATCGTCAGCAGCCGCGCGCTGATCACCGTGCCGGCCTGCGCCTCTTCCTGGATGGCGATGCCGCCCTTGGTGGTCGCGACCTTGTCCCAGGCTGCACGCACCGCCGCCCAATAGCTTTGGGTCGCCGCCCAGTAATCGTCGGCGGCCTTGACGTTATAGCCATCGAACTTGGTGTAGGTGTTCAGCACATATTCCTGGACGATGGGTTTGAGCGTGCCGTCACCCAGTCCCATCTTGATGTTGTCCTGCCAGTGCACCCAGCCATCGGGCGTGGTCTGATGGCGGTTGATCGCATAGTAGCGGTCGTACACGGGGTTGCGCACCGCATCGCGCCGCGCGAGCGGGCGCCAGGTCCAGTTGGAGCGCCAGCGGCGCAGGCCGCCCTGTTCCTCGAACTGGCCCCAGCCGGCATAACGCGGGCTGTCATCGACCTGCCAGACGGTCTGCGACCAGCGACCGCGACGCATCTTCTCGGGCACGTCTTCCCAGGTCCAGGCGTTGCGGTCCGAATAGACCAGCACCTTGGCGGGTTCATATTCCCAGTCCTGGCGCCAGTGCTTGGTGATGTGCGGCTTGCCCTCATGCTCGGACACCAGAATGTGCTGCAAGACGATCTTGCGCCCGGTGTCCTCGATCACGCGGACAACCTCGTGCCCGCCGGAAATCTTGCGGTCGAGCGGGGTATAGCCGCTCTGCCATGGCGTGGCCTCCTGCATGTCGAAGCGGACCTTGAAATTGCCCGCCATGGCGAGGATTTCGGCGCGGTCGGCCTCGAAGACCGCCGCCTCCTCCTGCGCGGGGCGCTCGGCGATCGGCGGGTGGGCCAGAGCGGGCGAAGATGCCAGCGCAAACAGGCTGGTTGCGGCGAACGATACAAAGGCTGATTTCATGATGTGTACCCCTGCTGAATATTGCTAACAGTTTTGCGAATCAAAAGCGATAAGTCAATGAAACACTGCCGTTGCGCCCCGGCTGGGTGAAGGCATCGGCGATGGTCGTGGTGCTGGCGAGACCGCGGACATCGGACCACCAGGCGTATTTGGCGTCGGTGATGTTGAACAGGCCCGCACGCAGCGTCACTGGCCCCATGTTCACGAACGCGGTCGCATCGAGGATGGTGAAACCATCTGGCAGGAAGCACGACGGGGTACAGACGCCGACGCTGCGCGCCTGCGACTTGCCTGCGCTGTGGGTGGCGATGATCTGCCCGCCAAAGCGCCCCGCCGCCTCGCGCCAGCCAAGCCCTGCCACCAGCTTGAGCGGATCGACGGTAGCGAGCGGCAGCCGGGTGCCCGCCGCCGGATCGATCACATCGCCCTTGGCATAGGAGATCGCAAGCTGTCCGGTCAGGCCATTGGGCGCGCGAAGGTCCATCCTCGCTTCGGCGCCTTCCACCTTCACCCCGCGCAGGTTGATGAACTGGAAGATCGCCGGATTGGTCGGCGTAAAACCGCCACCAACCACTTCCTGGCTGATGAAATCCTTGTAGCGTGCGCTGAATGCGGTGGCGCTGAGGCTGACCGCCTCGCTGACGAAGCGGATGCCCCCCTCGATGCTCTCGCTGCGTTCGGGGCCCAGGTCGGCATTGGGGCGCGAGGTGTAGCCCTGCCCCAGATTCTCGAAGAACTGGTTGATCTGGCTGGGCTCGGGCGCGCGGAACCCTTGCGCATAATTGGCGAACAGCCGCACCTCGTGGGTGAGCTTGAGCACCGCACCCATCTTGGGGCTGAGCCGGTCGCCCGACTGGGCCGATGTGGCAAAGGTCGGCGGCAGCAGCGGGTCGGCCTGGGGCGAGAGCTTGTAATAGTCGAAGCGCAGCGCCGGAAACAATGTCAGCGGTCCCCAGGTGATCTCGTCGCCGACGAAAAGCCCGGCAAGCGTGTAATCGGTCACCGGGAAGGCGCTGGTCGGGAAAACCTCGCCAAAAGGCGGGACGGTGCCATCGCGCAGCCCCTGCTGCCGGGTCCAGCTGGCATCCGCGCCGAACACCAATTTGTGCTGCACCGCGCCGGTGGCAAAGGCAAGCCGCCCTTCCGCCGCAAGCCCGTAGACCCGGTTGTCGAAGCTGTTGTCGCGGGTCCGGTCGGCCAGCGGCGTGCGATCCTCCTGCGTGAACTGCCGATCTTTGGCGGACTGCCAATAGGCGCTGACCCGGGCGAGCTCGAGCGTGCCTGCACCCTCCCACATCCAGTCGCCCGCAATCCGCCAGCGCTTGCCGGTGTCGCGCGCGACCAGATTGTCGACGCTCGCCGAGCGGCCCGAGAGCAGATTGGTGACCAGTCGGTTGTCGAGATATTCGCCGGTCAGCCGGACCTTGTGGCCGCCCACCGGATCCCACACGATCCGCCCGGTGGCAGCGTTGCTGTGCCCGTCCTGCGGATTGGGCGTGGTGCGGTTGGCGCCGAGCACGTCGTTGGTGCCCTGGTTGTCGAGTTCCTTGAAATCGCGGCGGCTGTAGGAGACCAGCGCCGAAAGATCGCCAGAGCGACCGGCGAGGATCGCGGTCTGGGCAAACTCCTCGTCGGCGCTCGAATATTGGCTGCGCACAAGGCCTGCGACCGACTTGCCCTTGAGGATGTCTTGCGGATCGCTGAGCGTGAAGCTCACCGCGCCGGCGAGCCCGTCGCTGCCATAAAGCGCCGATGCAGGGCCGCGCAGGATCTCGACCGACTTGACCAGCCCGATATCGACCGAATCCCCCCGGCCAACACTCTGCGCGCCGAAGTTGAACCCCATGGGCACGCGCACGCCATCGACCTGGATCAGCACGCGGTTGCCGCCGATGCCGCGGATGGTGAAGTCCTCGTTGCCTGCGCGGCCGGTGCTGCCCAGCGCCGCACCGAAACGCGCAGGCGCCCGGCGGACGCTCACGCCGGGCTCGAAGCGTACCAGGTCCTTGATGTCGGTGGCGAGTTCGTCGGCAATCTCCTCGTCGCTCTTCGACGAAATGGTGACGGGTGCCTCATCGATCGTGATCGGGGTGCGCGTCGCGGTGACCACGATCGAGCGGCCGTCGCTGCCCGCATCGGCATCCACCGTGTCGGTATCGGCGACGGGCGCGCGGCCTGCCTGCGCGGCAAGGGCAGAGCCCGGGGCGGCACACAGGCCGATAAGAGCGACGGAACAGAACCAACGAGTCATCAGATATCCCCCACCAATTGCTACTGCAAGCGATTCGCATTAGCCTATGGCGTGTTTTGCAACATGGGTCAACTACGCGAATGGTGAGCCGCGCCCCGGCGCAGGCGGCGCAGCGCGTTCAGTCAGTCAAAACCAGGAAAAGGGGCGTTCCGACCGTCGCAAGCCGGGAAAAGCCAGGTTCAGAACCGGCCGCCGCCCTTGCGTCGCTTATCGCCGCGACCGTATTCGTGCATGTCGACATCGGGATAATGGCACGGGCCGTTGGCGCTCTTGCCGATCACCACGAACACGCAATCGGCATCGCTTTCGTTGATCAGGCAATGGCCATTGCCGTCGTTTTTGGGGAAAGCTGCGACATCGCCCGCCACCAGCGGGGTGCGGCCGGCATCGTCGACCAGCGTGGCGCTGCCCGAGATCATCACCAGCAGTTCATCCTCCTGCTCGTGCCAGTGGCGCTGCGCCGACCAGGCGCCGGGCTTGAGCACGACGTGGCTGGCGCCGAAATCGGTGAGGCCTGTGGCGGGCGACAGGCGGCGATACCAGCGGTCCTGCACCACATCGGCAAGGTGCTCGGGATATCCCGTTGCGTTGGTCTGGGGAACCGCTTGCAGGTCGACTTTGGGCATAGCGCGATGCTAATGCGGCTTCATCCGGAATGAAAGCGCCCATGACCATCACTTCTTCCCCCTTGCCGCTCGACCTATCCCCGCTTGATCTGGCCAGCCGGCTGATCGCCTGCGAAAGCGTCACGCCTGCCACCGGCGCGGTGTTCGATTGTCTCGATGCGATGCTGACGCCCTTGGGCTTCGACGTGACCCGCTTCATCTGCGGCGAGGCGCCCGACGGCCCGGTCGAGAATTTGCACGCCATCCGCAGGCCCGTTGGCGATGCCGGGCGCCATTTCGCGTTCGCAGGGCATCTCGATGTGGTGCCTCCGGGCAAGGGCTGGGCCAGCGACCCGTTCGACCCGCAAGTGCGCGGAGACCTGCTGCACGGGCGCGGCGCGGTCGACATGAAGGGGTCGATCGCGAGCTTCGTTGCCGCAGTCGCGGACATTCCGCGCGATACCGGGACGATCAGCCTGATCATCACCGGCGACGAGGAAGGCCCCGCAGTCTATGGCACGCGCGCACTGATCGACCTGATGCAGGCCAACGGCACCGTGCCGGACCTGTGCCTGGTGGGCGAGCCGACATCGGTGGCGCGGCTGGGCGATATGGTCAAGATCGGGCGGCGCGGGTCGGTCAACATGTGGATCCGCGTGGCAGGCACGCAGGGCCATGTCGCCTATCCGCACATGGCCGACAATCCGATCCCCAGGCTGGTCGCGATTCTCGCCGAAATCGACCGGATCGTGCTCGACAAGGGCACAGACTGGTTCCAGGCAAGCAACATCGAGATCACCGACCTGGCCGTGGGCAATCGTGCGCACAACGTCATCCCCGCAGGCGCCGAGGCGCGGATTTCGATCCGCTTCAACGACCTGCACAGTGGGCAATCGCTGACCCAACTGATCACCGGCGTCGCCCAGGCGATGGGCGGCAGCGTCGAGGCGAAGATTTCAGGGGAAGCGTTCCTCACCCCGCCGGGCGAGCTTTCGGGGATGATCGCCGATGCCATCCGCGCCGAAACCGGGCTCGAAGCAGAGCTGTCCACCACCGGCGGCACGTCGGACGCGCGCTTCCTCTCGCGCATCTGCCCGGTGGTCGAGTTCGGCCTGTGCAACGCTACGATGCACAAGCTGGACGAAGCGGTGGCGGTGGAAGATCTCGATACGCTGGCGCGGATCTATCGGCGGGTTGTGCTTGGGGCTTTGGTCGGGTCGAGCTGAATCGGGAAGGCGCTACCTCAGTGCGCCGCGTCGCCGCTGACCCATTCGACCCATTCGGGGAAGAACACCGGCGCGCGCAGCGACCAGCCGGGCGCCGTGGCCGCGGCCTCGCTGATCGACTGGAGCAGGATCTTGCGCCGATCGGGCTGAATCTGTGGCAGTGCAGCGGCGGCACAATAGGCCGAAGGCAGCCACGGGCGCACATCGGCCCCCAGCAGGCGTTCGTAGAGGAACCGGAAGGACGAGAAGCTCTCGATCCGCCCCTGCGCCAGATCGAACGCAGCCAGCCGCACCAGCAGCGCCATGAAATGCTCGAACCCGTCCTCGCTGGGCGCATCGGGCACATTGCCGCGCAGCAGCTTCAAATCCTGATAGACCAGATAATGCATGCGGATCGAGGCGGTTTCCTCGGCATTGCGCGCCCAGCGCTTGAACGCATCCTCGCGCGCCAGACCGATATCGAGCGCGCGCTTGATATAGCGCTGCGCTCCGGGCGAGAAACTCGCAAACTCGCGCAGCTCAGCCAGCGTCAGTGCCGCCGATGAATTGCCCGATGCTGCGCCGGGATGGCTCGCCATGCCCCATTCTCCTTGCCTCTCCGCCCGCAGATGTCCCGCAGCGGAATGGGCAAGGTTGATCACACCATGGTTAGGATCGGGTTAACTATGTGCGCGGACCTCAAATCCTCCCACAGCTTGCTGGGGGAGGATCTATCGAATTACTCCGTCCGGCCCGAGAGCGCGTCGAGCATCGGGCGGATCGGGGTGAGATCGTAGCCGGCATTGGACGCGACTTCGCTGAGTTCCGAGGGGCTGGCGCCCTGCTTGGCGCGGGCGAGCGACCACAACAGTGTCGACCGCGTGCCCGAACGGCAATAAGCGAGCACCTTGCCGCCATCGCCTTCCGCCTTGGCGAGCGCTGCAATCATCGCATCGACCTGGGGCGCGGAAAACCCGGCATGGGTAATGGGGATCGCGACATAATCGATCCCCGCAGCCGCGGCGGCCGCCGCGATGGCATCGCCCTGGGGCGCCGAGGGATCTTCGCCGTCGGGGCGGTTGTTGATGATCATCGTTACGCCTTGCGCCTTGGCCGCGGCGACCTGGTCGAGCGAAATCTGCGGGGAAACCTGTAGGGTGTCGGTCAGCGGGGTAAACATGCTGTGGTCTTTCATGGCTATCGGGGCGGAGGCTGAGGGCGCGGCAGACAAGGATGCGAGGATCGGGGGCATCTGCACAGGCGAACGTTCGCCCTGGCTGCGATCCTTGCACCCGGAGAGCACCGCCAGCGCGGCGGCCAGCGACAGCGAAATGGCAAGCGACCTGTTCATAGCGTCTGAGCCTCTTCCTTCTCGCGCTCGAGCGCCTGGCGTTGCCACATCGCGGCATACAGCCCGCCCTTGCGCAGCAGGTCGCGGTGCGAACCCTGTTCGGCAACGCGGCCCCTGTCCAGCACGATGATGGTATCGGCATGGGTGACCGTAGACAAGCGGTGCGCGATCACCAATGTCGTGCGGCCCTGTGCCAGCGACTTGAGCGTGCCCAGAATCTCGGCCTCGGTGGCGCTGTCGAGCGCCGAGGTCGCCTCGTCGAAGATGGTCAGCGGCGGGTTCTTGAGCAGGGTGCGGGCGATCGCCACGCGCTGCTTTTCGCCGCCCGACAGCTTGAGCCCGCGCTCGCCGACCTCGGTATCATAGCCCTTGGGCAGCGATTCGATGAAGGTGCCGATCGCCGCGCCATGCGCCGCGCGCACGATCTCGTCCTGGCTCGCGCCCTCGCGGCCATAGCCGATATTATAGCCGATGGTGTCATTGAACAGCACCGTGTCCTGCGGCACGATGCCCAATGCCGCGCGCAGCGACGCCTGAGTCACTCTTGCGATATCCTGCCCGCCGATCAGCACGCGCCCGCCTTGCGGATCGTAGAAGCGGAACAGCAGCCGGGCGATGGTCGACTTGCCCGCGCCCGACGGGCCGACGATCGCCAGCGTCTGCCCCGGCTCGACCCTGAAGCTGAGGCGATGCAGGATCTGACGGTCCGCATCATAGCCGAAATCGACATTGTCGAACTCCACCGAGGGCAATGCGCTGTCGAGCGCGGGTGCGCCGGGCACATCGACGATCTCGGCGGGCGTATCGATCAGGTCGAACATCGCGGCCATGTCGACCAGCCCCTGGCGGATGGTGCGATAGACCATGCCGAGCAGATCGAGCGGACGGAACAGCTGCATCAGCAGCGTGTTGACCAGCACCAGATCGCCCACGGTGAACAGGCCCTGGCTCCAGCCCCAGATGGTATAGGCCATCGCGCCTGCCATCATCAGGTTGGTGATCAGCGACTGGCCGACGTTGAGCAATGCCAGCGAGTTTTCCGATTTCACCGCCGCATTGGCATAGGTGCGCGCGGCATCGCCATAGCGCTTGGCTTCGCGCTCCTCGGCGGTGAAATATTTGACCGTCTCGTAATTGAGCAGCGAATCGACCGCGCGGCCGAGCTGGCGCCCGTCGAGCGTGTTCATCGTCTCGCGCAGATGGTTGCGCCAGTCGGTGACCATGCGGGTAAAGCCGATATACAGCGCGACCATGCCGACCGTCGCCAGCACCAGGCCGATGCCGAAGTTGATCCAGAAGATCACCAGCACCGCGATCAGCTCGAGGACCGTGGGGGCGATATTGAACAGCAGGAAATAGAGCATCACATCGATGCTCTTGGTTCCGCGCTCGATCACCTTGGTCACCTCGCCGGTGCGCCGCGCCAGATGGAAGCGCAGCGACAGCCGATGAAGCTGGACGAAGACGTGCTCAGCCAGCGTCCGCGTCGCTTCCTGCCCGACTCGCTCGAACACCACGTTGCGCAGATTGTCGAACAGCACCGATCCCAGCCGCGCCGCGCCATAGGCCATAACCGCCACGATCGCTGCGGTGGCCATGGTCGTGCCATCAATCGTCATGCTGTCGATGGCGGCCTTGTAGGCGAAGGGCATCGACAGCACCGCCGCCTTGCCCAACAGCACCATCAGCATCGCGCCGCAGATCCGCGCCTTGAGGTCGGGTCGGCCATCGGGCCACAGATAGGGCAGGAACCGCCCAAGCGTCTCCCGCATCGCGGGCTGCTTTCCGCTCGGGGCGGGTGACGCTGTATGGAAGGATTGCATTGTCCTGTCTCGATAGGGTCGATCCGCCGAGGTTCCAAGCCCTGACGCAGAAAAACACGCACGCCGGGCAATGCGCCTGCTTGTAACCGTGAAAGGGCACATATCTTGGGAAAGCGACGTTTATGGTGTCGCTTCATTTGCAATGTTACATGCACCTATATATCTTCTGCCCAAGACAATGGCGGATAGGAAAATGGTTCCAGAGCGCATCATCCGCATGAATTGATGTCTGGCCACCCCGAAGGGACTGCAATCAGGTGAGCGCACAACCAGACAGAGATGCGCTGCTCGGCGAGCTCGCACGGGTGCTGCAATCCCCCGAATTCGTGCGGTCTCCGGTGCTGCGCAGGCTGCTGGAGTATCTGGTGGGCCAGACGCTGGCGGGTCATGGCGGACGGCTGAAGGCCTATCAGATCGCTGTCGAGGGGCTGGGCCGCGACGACAGCTTCGATCCGCAGAGCGACAGCTACCCCAGGGTCCAGGTCGGGCGGCTGCGCAAGATGCTCGACCTGCATTACACCGCGCTGACACCCGATCAGGCCCGGGGGCGGTTGCGCATCTCGATTCCGGTCGGGCATTACAATGTCGAGCTGCACCCTGTCGCCCCGTCACTGACCGAGCCGGGCGTGGCCGCTGCGTCGCTGCCGGATGCAGCCATCCCGCAGCCAGCCGATTCCGCGGCGCCAGCCGCGAGCCCCGACCAGACCGCATTTCACGACACCGCCCGGCACGCGGCGCCGCCAACGCCGTCGGGTCCCTCGCCAGGGTCAGACCGCGGCTGGCTGATCTGGGCGGTTCCGGCCCTGCTGCTGCTCGCCTTGCTCTATGCGATCTGGCTGATCGCGCGGCCCGAGGCCGGTGAGCGCGATGGCGCGCGACGCGACATGCGCCAGCAGGTCGCGCATGTCACCATCGCCACCTTGCCCGGTATCGACGATGACGACCTTGCCACCGCCGCGCAGATCGCCGAGATGCATCTGCAGCGTTTCGAGATGCTGGCGGTCAGCATGGGCGCCCATGACGACGCGCCGGGGACGCGCGAGACCGCGCGTGAATACGAACTGCTGCTGCGCGGCGGGCGACGCCAGGACGGAGCCTTGCCGCAGATGCTGTTCCTCACGCTGCGCCATGTGGCGACCGGCACGACCTTGTGGTCCTATGACCTGCCACGCAACGGAAGCCCGCTGACCGCGCCCGATTTCGAGCAGGCAATCGGCGCGGGCATATCCGCCATCGCCCGGTCGGGCGGCTTGATCGCACAGCACCAGCGCAAGCTGATCGGCAGCGACATGAGCCCGGGCTATCCGTGCCTGATCCAGTATGATGCCTTCCGCCAGCGCCGCGATCCGACCTTGCGCCCGGCGCTCGAAGCGTGCCTGACGCGGTCGCTGGAGGCCTATCCCGATGAGCCGCTGATCCTGCAAGCCTTGTCCTATATGGCGCTGTCCAGCCCGCAGCCTGGCAGGCGCACGCCTTTGCTCCCCTCGGAGCGCGGGCGCGCGATGGCAGAGGCTGCGTTGCAGTTCGACAGCCGCTCTTCACTGGCCCAGATCGCGGTGGCCCGGTCGGCGCTGGCGCGGGGCAACTGCCCCAGGGCGATCGCCTTTGCCCGGCGCGCGGTGGAGAGCAATCCGCTCGAGCCGGACACCCTGGGGCTGGCAGGCACCTTCCTGCTGTCATGCGGGGATATGGAAGGCGCCGAGCAGGTGCTGGAACGTGCGCTGGCCATGAACAGCGAACCTGGCGGATACCAGATTGCCGCGCTGGTCACCGCCCGGTTGGTCAATGGCAAGAAAGAGGCGGCGCTCGAACTGGCGCTGCGGAGCGATTCGACGATGATGGCGACCCAGCCCAATTTCCTGCTGGCCAAGGCACTGGCGCTTGCCGCCAATGGCAGAATGGAAGAGGCGCGCGCAAGCTGGGCGGCGCTGGAAAAGGCGGTTGGCGTTTCGCCCGGCACCAGCGCGCCGGACATCATCGAGCGTTTTGCCATATCGCCGTTTTTCAGCCGCCGGATGGTGGCGGAGGCGCAGCGAACCGGACTGGTTGCGTCCGAGGGCTGATCTGCGGCCACGTCTTTGCACGCCCATTCCCGATTAATGGGAAATTTCCCCAACTGTCAGCATCTGTTCATCCACGCCAAGGCAGCCGCTGAAGCTATCTCCTTGTAAACGCGTCATTTTTCAAACTGGCACGCCCCGTGCAATGTTTCTGGCATCTCCGATCAACCCGGTCGGAACCAACAGAAACCCATGAAAGGACGTACCCCATGACCATCACAACCGCCGCCCAGAGCCAGCTGTTTGCCGCCGCCCTCGCTATCGTCTGCTCCAGCTTCTTCATCGCCGTCAGCGTCGTCCCCGGCGCGATCGTCTGATCCCCCGACTGCCCGACAACCACCCGATCCAGAGAAGGAACCTTCCCATGAATATTCTCGCAACCGCTCTCGCCACGATCTGCTCGGCCGTTCTGATCGCTACCAGCGTCCTGCCCGGCATGATCGTCTGATCCGCACCTTCCTACACAACCCACTTGTTTAAGGACCTCAACCCATGAACCTCCTCGCCACCGTTCTTGCTGCCATCTCGTCTTTCGTCCTGATCGCAGCCAGCGTCGTCCCCGGAACGATCGTCTGATCGCCGAAATCGCCAACCTCTTTTGACACCAAGGAAAAATTCGCATGTTTATCGAAGGTTTTGAAAGCATCCAGGGCCAGCTCTTCGCCGCCGCTGTGGCGATCGTGACCTCGTCGATGTTCATCGCCGCAAGCCTGGCACCAGGCGCGGCCATCTGATCAGGCTTTGATCAATCCGGGTCCACAAGATCTGCGAGCGCCCGGCCAGAGACCCAGGCGCTCTCGATCCTGGGGCCGATAAGCCAGTCGCCGCACAGCCCCAGCCGCAGCTCTTCATCCCACATCGCCGTTCTGCCCGCAGCGCCCGAGAGCGCATAGCGCCAGCGGTGCGCCTGCACCGCCAGCACCCCGGGCAGATCGCTGCCGACCGCATCGGCAAGCTCTGCCAGCAGATGCGCGGTCACTGTCACCGCATCGTCTTCCAGATGCGCCGCCGACCAGTCGGCTGACCCTTGCACCACCCAGCTTTCCGGTCCCGTCCGCCCCGGCTTGGCACTGTTTCGCGCCGCCCAGCCAATTGCGCCGATGCTGCGCAGGCTGTCGCCGGCCAAATCAACCGGCGCGTCGAACGCCGCCATGACCGTCCAGCACGGCTGCGACCTCGTCGCCTGCGCCAGTTCCGCCCATTCGGCCAGGTGCTCCGCAACCAGATCGGGCACCTGCTCGGCGGGCACCGCGACGATCACCGCGTCGGCGATCTCGACGCCCCCGGCATGCGCCAGCCGCCAGCGCGCGCCGTCGCTCGCGATGCTCTCGATCCGGCAATTCCAGCAGACATCGTGATCCGCCGCGAGCGCCTTGACGATTCCATTCATCCCCGGCGTACCGACCCAGGCGTCCTCGCCCGCAGCCGGCCAGCGCCTGGCGGTGCCAGCGGCTTGCCAGCGCGCGACCTCGGCGGCGAAATCCGCGTCGCGCGCGGTGAAATACTGCGCGCCATGATCGAAGAACGCCATGCCTTGCGCGGTCTCGATCCGGCGGGTCGACATGCGTCCACCGGGCCCGCGCGCCTTGTCGAACAGCGCAACCTCATGCCCCGCCCGCGTCAACCCGTCTGCCGCCGCAAGCCCGGCCAGGCCCGCGCCGACGATGCCGATCTTCATGTCCGTTATCTCCGCAGCAGAAACACGGCGTGCTCGGCGAGCAGATTGGCCATGCCGTGCGAGGTCTGCTGGTCGCCCGACAGGAACCACTCGCCATCGCAGGTCCAGCCGCGCTGCGTGATCAGCTCGCGGAAATCGTCGATGGTGACGTGGTGGATATTGGGCGTCTCATACCAGGCTTCGGGGATCAGCCGGGTCACCGGCATCCGGCCATGCGTCAGCAGCGACAGGCGGATGCGCCAGTGCGCGAAATTGGGAAAGCTGACGAACGCCTGCCGCCCGATCCGCAGCAGCTCCTCGAGCACCTTGTGCGGCGCGCGCGCGGTCTGCAGCGTCTGGCTGAGGATGGCGTAATCGACGCTATCCGATGGGTAATCGACCAGATCGGTATCGGCATCGCCCTGGATCACCGAAAGCCCGCGGGTCACCGCCGCGCTGACATTGGCGGGATCGAGCTCGATCCCTCGCGCGCGCACCTGGCGGGAGTCGCGCAGCGCCGCCATCAAAGCCCCATCGCCGCAACCGACATCGAGCACCCGCGCGCCCGGCGTCACATTGTCGGCGATGATCCGCAGATCGGGACGCAAGTCGCTCACTTGCCCGCTCCGGCGCGCAAAAAGCCATCGACGATGCGATTCATCTCGGGGCATTCGAGCAGGAACGCGTCATGCCCGAACGGCGAGGACAGTTCGACGAAGCTGACCTCGGCCCCCGCAGCATTGAGCGCGTGGACGATGCGGCGCGATTCCGCGGTGGGGTACAGCCAGTCGGTGTCGAAGCTGATCAGGCAGAAGCGCGTTTTGGTCCCCATGAACGCGCTCGCCAGCACGCCGTCATAAGGCAAAGCGAGATCATAATAGTCCATCGCGCGGGTGATGTAGAGATAGCTGTTGGCATCGAACCGGTCGACGAAGCTGATTCCCTGATGGCGCAGATAGCTCTGGATCTGGAAATCGGCATCGAAGCCGAAGCTGCTGCCGTCACAGTCTGCGCCGGTCTTGTCCTGCAGCCTGCGCCCGAACTTTTCGGTGAGGCCCGCTTCGGACAGGTACGTGATGTGCGCGGCCATGCGCGCCACCGCGAGGCCCGAAGCGGGCACGTCGCCGTCGGCGTAATAGGCCCCCTTGCGCCAGCGCGGGTCGGCCATGATCGCCTGGCGACCGACCTCGTGGAAGGCGATGTTCTGCGCCGAATGCCGCGCAGTCGAGGCGATGATCAGCGCCGCGCGCACCCGGTCCGGGTACAGCACCGGCCAACTCAGCGCCTGCATGCCGCCCATCGATCCGCCGATGACCGCGGCGAGAGTCTCGATACCCAGATGGTCGAGCAGCAGCGCCTGCGCGCGCACCATGTCGGCGATCGACAGCACCGGGAAATCCATGCCCCATGGCGCGCCAGTCGCCGGATTGACCGTCGCCGGGCCGGATGAGCCCATGCACGATCCGATGACATTGGCGCAGATGATGAAGTCGCGCGTGGGATCGACCGGCTTGCCTGGCCCAACCAGCCGCGTCCACCAGCCGGGTTTGCCGGTGATCGGGTGGGTGGAGGCGACATACTGATCACCGGTCAGCGCATGGCAGATCAGCACCGCGTTGCTCTTGTCGGGGTTCAGGCTGCCATAGGTCTCGTAAGCGATCTCGACAGGCGCCAGCGCCGCGCCGCAATCGAGCGGCAGCGGCCCGAGCAAGGTCACCCGCCGGTCCAGCCCGAAACGGGCGTCAGAATGAGAGGCGGATAAGCTGGCCATGGCCGGTCGGATTGGCGGCAAGCCGGGCGGCTGTCAATGGGGGGGCGGAATGCGCAAGAGCGCCGCGATTTTCTTCTCGTCACCATGAACTTGTTTCAGGGCCCATTTCTCCCCACGCAGCTTCGGTCCATTCGGCACGATGGGTCCTGAAACAAGTTCAGGATGACGGATAAACGACGAACAGGTCATGCTCACCGCGCCCTGTGCTCGGTCCCCACCCCCGCAGTGATGAACAGCACCGTCGCGGTGCCATCGACATCCGCGGTGTGCCAGACGCCGGGCGGGTTGATCGCATAGTCGCCGGGGCCAAGCTCCAGCACCGTCACCGTGCCATCCGCCTGCTCCTGATGCAGCGTGATGCGCCCTGCGATGCACAGTACCATCTCGTCACCCGCCGGGTGCATCTCCCACATCGTCCAGGGTTCATCGAAAGTGAACTGGGTGACCAGCCGCCCCTCGATGCCATCGGCGGCGGCGCGCTGCTCGTAATCGGCGTACCACGCCATCGCACCGGTCATCTCGGGCTGAACGACGGCTTTCGCCCCAAGGCCGAGATGGACCGGACGAGCGGCAAGCGAATATGCAGTCATGGCATCGTCTCCGGGGTCGCTACCCTGCGAAGAAATTGAGCTCGAGCAGCACGCCATTGGGATCGAGCGTGAATATCTGCTGGAGGCCGATCGCGGTCACCGCGTTGATCGAATACTCCGCACCGCGCGCCTTCAGCCGCTCTTCCATCCGGGCAAACCCCTGGCAGCGAAAGGCGATGTGGTGGATCGATCCCGTAGGCCCCGGCGCCACGTCGCGCGGGAAGGTGCGCGGGCAATCCACGCTGTTGATGTGCACCACCGCCTGGCCGCCCTTGTCATAGGCCCATTGCGCGGTTTCCGGCGTCAGCGGCGGCGGGGCATCGCGGATCTCGAGGTCGAGCAATTCGGCATAGAAATGCGCGGTCCCGGCCAGATCGTCGGTGATGATGTTGACGTGATCGAGCCGTTCCACCGTCATCGCGCTTACTCCCAGACCGCTTCGGGCGGCAGGCTCATCAGGATCGCATCGATGTTGCCCCCGGTCTTGAGCCCGAACAGCGTGCCGCGATCGTGAATCAGGTTGAACTCGGCATAGCGGCCACGCCACACCAGCTGCTGGTGCTTTTCGGCCGGGGTGAATTCCTGTTCCATCCGCCGCCGGACCAGAGCGGGGAAGATATCCAGGAACGCGCGGCCGACATCCTGGGTGAAGGCGAAGTTGGCATCGAACGACGCCTGGTCGGTGCATTCAAGATGATCGTAGAAGATGCCGCCAACGCCGCGGTGCACGCCGCGATGGGGGATATAGAAATAGTCGTCGGCCCAAGCCTTGAACTTGGCATGATAGGCCGGATCGTGCGCATCGCACGCCGCCTGCATCCGGCTGTGAAAATCGTCCGTATCTTGCTCGTAAGGCAGCGGCGGGTTGAGATCGGCTCCACCGCCGAACCATGCCTTGGTGGTCACAAGGAAACGGGTGTTCATATGCACCGCGGGCACATGCGGATTGGACATATGCGCGACCAGGCTGATTCCGGTTGCAAAGAAGCGCGGGTCCTCGCCGGCGCCGTTGATCGACTTGGCGAACTCCTCGCTGAACCGGCCTTCGACGGTCGAGACGTTGACTCCCGCCTTTTCGAACACCTTGCCCTTGATCAGACCGCGCACCCCGCCGCCGCCATGCGAACCATCGGCTTCGGTCCGGTCCCAGGCGGCATAATCGAATTGCGCGTCGCTTCCCGCTTCGCGCTCGATCGCGGTGAATTCGGTACAGATCGCATCGCGCAGGCTTTCAAACCATCCTCGCGCTGCCAGTCTTTGTTCGGTCCAATCGGTCATCGCGCTCCCCTGTCCTGCGACGTGCATTCATGCCTCGCCCAGATGCCGTGTCTGCCGCAGCGCCTCGCCCAGCGCAATCCCGGTTGCGACCGATATGTTGAGCGAGCGCAGGCCGGGCGCCATCGGAATGGTGGTGGCCAGTTCGCAGGCATCGCGCACATGCGCCGGAACGCCAGCGCCTTCGGACCCCATCAGCAGGATGTCGTCATCGCGAAACTCGGTGCGATAGATGCTCGCGGGCGCATGCGCGCTCATCAGCACCAGCCGCGCGCCCAGACCCTTGCGGAACGCCTGGAACGCCTCCCAGTCGGCATGGCGGCGCATTTCGGCGAGCGGACCATAATCCATCGCCGCGCGCCTCAGCCTCTTGTCGTCGAACACGAAACCGCACGGTTCGATGATCTCGACCGGAACCGCCATGCAGGCGCCAAGCCGCAGGATAGCACCGACATTTCCGGCAATGTCGGGTTGGAAAAGGGCGATGCGCATCGCGCTGCTTTAGCAACCCGCGCGGCCAAGTCACGCGGGCGATCGACCGACAGAGCAAATTTGCCCACCGCATCAGCCAGCGTTCAGAAAAACTATGCTGCGGCGCGCCAATTTCGTTGTTGGCAAAATGACGGTTTTGCGTCTATCAGGCCCGCAATCATGCGGACGGGCCAGGGGCAAAGCCGTGCCATGCCGCTTCCAGCATCGGAAATTAATCAACTTTTTTCAATAGCTTGAGGGTCAGGTTAGCGACATGGCAGAACAAGTCACGATGAATCCAGACGGCAGCGCAGCCGTCGAGTCCGACGGGGTTCGCCGCCGCGACTTCATCAATATCGCAGCAGTCAGCTTTGCAGGGGTTGGCGCAGCCACCGTCCTTATCCCGCTGATCACGCAGATGGCGCCGAGCAAGGACGTTCTGGCGCAGGCCTCGACCGAGGTCGATGTGTCGGCGATCGCGCCGGGGCAGACGATCAAGACCGTGTGGCGCAAGCAGCCGGTGTTCATCCGCAACCTGACGCCGGCGGAAATCACCGACGCCGAGAAGGTTTCGGTCGATGCGCTGCGTGACCCGCAGACACTTGCCGACCGCACCGTCGACGGCAAGACCAACTGGCTGGTCACTTTGGGCGTGTGCACCCATCTGGGTTGCGTGCCGCTGGGCGCGGCGCAGGGCGAAGTGAAGGGTGAGTTCGGCGGCTATTTCTGCCCTTGCCATGGATCGCATTACGATACCGCAGGACGCATCCGCAAGGGCCCGGCACCAACCAACCTGTTGGTCCCCGAGTTTTCGTTCCTGTCTGACACAGTCATCAAGATCGGTTGAGGAGCATAAGATATGAGCTTTTCCTGGGCCAAGCATTACGAACCGAAGACCGATCTGACCAAATGGCTGGATCAGCGCCTGCCGCTGCCGCGGCTGGTCTATGGCGCCATCGGCGCGGGCTATCCGGTTCCGCGCAACCTGAACTATTTCTGGAACTTCGGCGTGCTCGCGGGGGTCGCCCTGGTCATGCAGATCGTGACCGGCATCATCATGGCGATGCACTATGCGCCCAACGCATTGGTCGCCTTTGATTCCACCGAACACATCATGCGCAATGTCAACTGGGGCTGGATGCTGCGCTACGCGCACGCCAACGGCGCCAGCTTCTTCTTCATTGTCGTGTACATCCACATCTTCCGCGGGCTGTATTTCAGCTCGTACAAGGCGCCGCGCGAAATGATCTGGCTGCTCGGCCTGGTGATCTTCCTGCTGATGATGGCGACCGCGTTCATGGGCTATGTGCTTCCCTGGGGCCAGATGAGCTTCTGGGGTGCCAAGGTGATTACCGGCCTTTTCGGCGCCATTCCGCTGGTCGGCGAGCCGATCCAGACCTGGCTGCTGGGCGGCTTTGCGCCGGACAACGCCGCGCTCAACCGCTTCTTCTCGCTGCACTATCTGCTGCCGTTCGTGATTGCCGGGGTCGTTATCCTGCACATCTGGGCGCTGCACATTCCGGGCTCTTCCAACCCCACCGGGGTGGAAGTGAAGACCGAATCGGACACCGTGCCGTTCCACCCCTATTACACCGCCAAGGACGGCTTCGGCCTCGGCGTGTTCCTGATCCTGTTCTGCGCGGTGCTGTTCTTCGCGCCCAACTATCTGGGCCATGCGGACAACTACATCCCCGCCAACCCGCTCTCGACGCCCGCGCACATCGTTCCGGAATGGTATTTCTGGCCGTTCTACGCGATCCTGCGCGCCTTCACCTTCGACTTCTTCTTCGTGCCTGCCAAGCTGCTGGGCGTGCTGGCGATGTTCGCTTCGATCCTGCTGCTGTTCTTCCTGCCCTGGCTGGACCGTTCGCCGGTGCGTTCGGGCAACTATCGTCCGCTGTTCAAGATCTTCTTCGTGATCTTGGTGCTGGACGTGCTGCTGCTCGGCTATCTGGGCGGTGCGCCGGCTGAAGAGCCGTTCGTGATGATGAGCCAGCTGGCTTCGGCTTACTATTTCGCCCACTTCCTGATCATCCTGCCGATCATCTCGAAGATCGAAAAGCCCAAGCCCCTGCCGTTTTCGATCACCGAAGCGGTCCTGCACAAGGACTCCGGCGCCAAGGGCGATCCTCTCCTGCAGCCTGCTGAATAAGCCTCGTCAAAGAAAGAAAGTCATTCGACATGATTCGCATTGGTGCATTTTTGGTGGGGCTGTTCTTCGCCGGCTGGCTGATCGTCTCGTTCGGTGTAGGCGCAGTCGCCTATGTCAGCGAGCCGCCGCAGGAGACCGCCGAGTACGCCTTCCACAAACACCCCAAGGACCTGTCGCTGGCCAGCGATGGCCCGATGGGCAAGTTCGACCGCCAGCAGCTGCAGCGCGGCTTCCAGGTCTACAAGGAAGTGTGCGCGGCCTGCCACTCGATGCGGCTGGTCGCCTTCCGCAATCTGGGCGAGCTTGGCTATACCGAGGACGAGGTCAAGGCGATCGCCGCGAACTGGCCCATCCAGACCCCGTCGATCGATCCGGCTACCGGTGAAGCTGCAACACGCGCTTCGCTGCCCGCCGACATGCTGCCCTCGCCGCATGCCAACGAGACCGCAGCGCGCGCTGCCAACAACAACGCCCTGCCGCCCGATCTTTCGCTGATCACCAAGGCGCGTCACGGCGGAGCGGAGTATATCTACTCGCTGCTCACCGGCTATCAGGAACCGCCGGCGGAGCTCGCCCAGCGCTTCCCCGATTCCATGCCCGGCCCGGGCCTGTATTATAACCCGTACTTCGCCAACCTGAACATCGCCATGGCGCCCCCGCTGGCCAGTGACGGCATCGTCACCTATTCGGACGGTACCGAAGCGACCCAGGCTCAGATGGCCAAGGATGTGGCGGCGTTCCTGGTGTGGACCGCAGAGCCGACACTCGAAAAGCGCCACCAGACCGGCTGGGCCGTGCTGATCTTCCTGATCATCGCGACGGGGCTGGGCTATATGGCCTATCGCAACGTATGGGCGGGCGTGAAGCACTAAGCTTCTTACGCTCCCTGCCACAGACAAACGATCCGGCCCGGAAGTGCGAACTTCCGGGCCGGATTGCGTCTGGGCGACGGGAGGTCGAAGTGGGGCGATCTCATTTCGGACATTGAGCCAACGCCCGCGCTGATTTAGGATCAGTGCGTGGCACGGATCCGATCATTGCGCACGGCAAGGCAAACCATGGCGGTGATGGCGCTCGTCGTCGCAGCGCCACTTTGCGCCGAGCAGGAGCCGAAAACCGTGATCGACGGTCGCTGCCAATATCCGGAGCCAGTGGCGCAGTATCGCAACGAAACGACATTGATCCTGTGCGACACGGTAAAGATCGACCGAAGCGAGACGATCACCACGCTCGCTTTCACCCGGCGAAGCTGGGGGGCGATGGCGCGGTTCGCAGGGGATATGCCCGGCAATAAGATGACCGTGTCGCAGATCACCCTCCGCAACGGCCGCTCCGTTGCAGCGAAAGGCACGTGCGAAATCTTTTATCGCCGTGACGGGAGCCTGGCCGTGATCAGTTGCCTGGCAAAGGCCGGCTCGCGGTCAATCGCCGCGAATTTCATCCCCTCGCGCATTTAACCGCGCGCCCTGACGCAGCCCTGGACCCTATTGCCCTTCGTCATCCCGCAGGATCGGCGCGACGCGCTGTTCCTGCGGGTTCAGCGGCGGCCTGCGCACTGGCGGGCGGGGTTCGGCCTGGCGGGTCTGCGGGCGCGCGGGGGGCTGATCGCGACCCAGCGCACGGTCGATGAAATTGTCGTCGAGCCGTTCAGGCTGCTGCAGCGGCGGCGGGGCGAACGGGTCGGGCACTTCCGGGCTGCGGCCCGGCTCGATCGGGTTGCCGTTCTCGTCGATGAAGATCACGTCGTCGGGCGAGCCGAAATAGGCCTCGTCATCGGGTTCCAGTTGCCATTCGGGCAGCTTGAGTTCGGTGTCGAACGGTTCGACCTTGCGCTTGGCGACCGCGACCTTCATGAACTGCGCAAAGGCGCGTGCAGGCGCGGTGCCGCCCTGCAGCCCGCCGACCGGACGCGCATCATCGCGGCCCATCCACACGCCGGTGGTGATGCCGCTGGAAAAGCCCAGGAACCAGCCGTCCTTGTTGCTGTTGGTGGTGCCGGTCTTGCCCGCCACCGGCCTGCCGATCTGCGCGGCGCGGCCGGTGCCGACATTGACTGCGGTCTGCAGCAGGTCGGTCATCCCGGCGGTGACATAGGGCGGCACGAGCACCTGGCTCATGTCCGCCTCATGGCTGTACAGCACCTCGCCGTCGCTGGTCGTCACCTTGGTGATGCCATAAGGCGCAATCGCAACCCCGCCCGAGCTTACTCCGGCAAAGGCGCGCACCATGTCGATCACGCGCACCTCGGACGATCCCAGCACCATCGAGGGCAACGTCGTGATCGGCGTGGTGATGCCGAAGCGGCGCGCCATGCTGGCGATGGTGCTGGTACCGACATCATCGCCGATCCGCGCGGCGACGGTGTTCTTGGAATAGGCAAAGGCGGTGCGCAGGGTGATGTCGCCGGCATAACTGCCGCCGCTGTTGCGCGGCGACCAGCCGCCGATGGTGATCGGCGCATCGGTGACGATGTCCTCGGGCGTGTAGCCCGATTCAAGCGCGGCGAGATAGACGAACAGCTTCCATGCCGATCCGGGCTGGCGCAGCGCGCTGGTCGCACGGTTATAGTTCGAGGTGACGTAATCAGTGCCGCCGACCATCGCGCGCACCGCACCGTCGCGGTCCAGCGCCACCAGCGCGCCTTGCGCGCCGCCGGGTACGTTGGCCTGGATCGCTGCTGTCCCCGCGCGCTGCATGCCGAGGTCCAGCGTGGTCCACACCACGATCGGCTCGCCATTGTCGTCGATCAGCGTATCAAGCTGCGGCAGTGCCCAGTCGGTGAAATAGCGCACCGAATTCTGGCCCTTCTCGGCGGCGAACTCGACCGCCTGAAGGTCGGCGCCTGCGGCCTGGGCGGGGGTGATCGTGCCGACGTCCTGCATCACTGCCAGCACGACGCCCGCGCGGCCCAGAGCTGCCTCGGCATCGGCGGTGGGCGAATAGCGTGAGGGTGCCTTCACCAGCCCGGCGATGATCGCGGCCTCGGCCAGCGACAGATCGGTGCCGTCATGGTTGAAGAACTTGCGCGCGGCCGAATCGACGCCATAGGCACCGCCGCCGAAATAGACCTTGTTGAGGTACAGCTCGAGAATCTGGTCCTTGCTGAACTTGCGCTCGAGCGCCAGCGCCAGCACGCCCTCGCGGATCTTGCGGGTGTAGGAACGGCTGTTGCTGAGGAAGACGTTGCGCGCGAGCTGCTGGGTGATGGTGGATGTCGCGCGCACGCGGCCGCCGCCGGCGACCGAATTGTAGATCGCGCGGCCGATGCCGATCGGGTCGACGCCGGGATGATAGGCAAAGCGCCGGTCCTCGACCGAAATCATCGCATCCTTCATCACCCGCGGGATCTCGTCGATATCCAGCCATTCGCCGAAACTGGGACCAAGCTGCATGATCTCGGTGCCATCGGCGGCCTTGACCAGGATCATCTGGCCGTTGGGCGAGGATTTCATGTCCTGGAAGCTGGGCAGCGAGCCCATCACGGTCATCACCGCGACGACCAGTCCGATCAGTCCGATCACCGCTGCTGCCGATCCGATCTTGACGATCCGCCAGAACCACAGGCGCGGGCCGCTTGCGGGCTTGGCCCTGCCACCCTTGTTTTTCACCGCCATGTGCAATCGGCCCCTGTCATCCCCGCCACGCTCATCCCCGCCACGCCGTGTTGAGCCACGCCGCAGCAAAGCGCCGCGTCTTGCAGGATCAGGCTTTCGCGTTGCTGAATATCGTGTCCCGCCCGATGCGCCAAGGCGTTTTGCCCGGCGGTCATCCGCGCTCTCCCGGTTCCGCATCCCGCGCGGCGATCTGCCGCGCGAGTTCGAGCTCCTCCGGGGTGTTGACGTTCGTCAGCGCCCGGGTGTCGGAAAAGTCGACACCGACCGCGCCGAGCTCGTCGCCCAGGCCGCGCAGCGACCAATTCTCGCCGCACCGCGCAGGCGGCAGCGCGCCCAGCACCGCAGGCGCGTGCCACAGGGCGAAGGCGGGCTGCCATGCGTCCTGGGTGCGCGCCATCGCCACCGGTCCTGATGCGGCCAGACGGGCAACAAGATCGCGCGGGACGAACGGCGCATCGACCGGCACCGTCACGAAGCCATCGATCCCGCGCGCCGCCAGCGCCTGGGCCACCGCCCGGATCGCGCCCACCGGCCCGGAGGGACCATCGGCAAGATCGGGAATCGCGGTGCAGCCGGTGGAATAATCATGCGGCGCGGACAGCAGCACCTCGCCTGCCTGTGGGACAAGCCGACGCAGCACCCGGTCGATCATCCTTTCGCCAGCGATCAGCGCGAGCGCCTTGTCGGAGCCCAGCATCCGGCGCGACCGGCCACCCGCCAGCACCACGGCCACGGGCATCGCAGTGGCGGTCACGATCTAATTCGCAGGGGGTTTGGGTGCGAGCGGCGATGGCTGCTCGATCGGCTGGCCGGTAGCATCGCGCAAGCCCCGCGGCTCCAATATCGCGGCGCTTTCGATGATGTCGAGCGCACGGCGCGCCTCGGCATAGACCCGCGCCTTGGCCAGCCAGTCGGCGGCCTTGTTGCGACCCGGCAGCCGCTCGATCTCGGCCAGGGCCGCCTCGACCCGTCCGGCCTCCAGATAGCGCTTGGCGCGCTGCAGCCGCTGCGAGGGGGTCTGCGATACGCTGCCTTGCTGCTCGACCACCAGCAGCTCGCTGGCCTCGCGCCGCAGCGCATCCCAGAAGCCTTCGTCCTCGGCGCGGCCCGAGACGATCGAGGGACCGATCTCCTCGAGCTGGGTGCGCAACTGATCCATCGTGACGGGATTGCGCGCGGCGCGCACGATGGTGGCGACGGCGTTGGGCTGCGCCGCACCGAAACGGAGCTGCAGCTGCCCTTCGAGATACCCCAGCGCCGATGCGCGATCGAGTGCGCGGCGCGCGGCGAACGCGATCAGCAGGCCTTCGGCGCGACCGGCATTGCCCGATGCCTCCTGCGCCTGCACGTTGATCAGTGACAGCCGGTTCTCAAGCTCTGCCACGCGAACGTCGAGCGCGCGCGACGGAGCCGGGCCCAGCATGCCGCCGGGCGCCATCGTCGGCGGACCGCTGGTTGCGGGGTCGGCCGGATCGGCCGGAATCGCGTTGCTGTCGAGCGCGGTCTGCGCGGGCGCCGGCGGCGCGTCGCCGAACCAGCCCGAGCGGGTGATCAGCCAGCCCGACAGGATCGCGCCACCGACAAAGGCGAGCGCCAGCAGCATCAGCAGCGCGCGGCCGCTGGCCCCTGACGAGGATTGGCCCGGGCGGGAGGTCTCGGGGTTCATCATGTCTCCGGTTGGTGATTGCGCTGGCCATGCTGGCACAGCGCGCCCGCCACGTCCAGCAATGCCCGGTCGTCGGCAAAGGCAGCCACCCGCACCGCAGCCCAGCCCTCGCCCGCAGCATCGATGAGCGCAGGCGCGAACAGGGCGAGGCTGATGTGGCTGCGATCCAGCCCGGCCTCGTCGACCAGGGCGGCAAAATGCGCTGCCGCGCGCGCCGAATGCAGCAGCACCACCGATGGCCCGTCCAGCGCATCGCGCAAGGCATCGGGCATCGGCAGCGCGCGCGATCGGTAGACGATGCGCGTATCGATCGCGAGGCGGGTTTGGGGCAGATCGACATGATCCTCGCCCGCCAGCCGCAGGATGTGCAGATGCCCGTCATCGACCAACATCGGCAGCATGGCCGCCAGACCGCCCTGTCCCTGGCCGCGTACACGGAAACCCAGATCGATGGCCATCCGCGCGGTCTTGCCGCCGACGGCATAGACCGGAATGTCCTTGAGGTCCGCCAGCGCCGGACCGCCATGGCGGAACACATTGGCGCTGCCCACCAGCAAGGCGTCATAGGCCATCGGATCGGCGGCGGTCCAGGCGACCTGCTCGATGACGAACAGCGGCGTGACGAGGGGATCGTGCCCGGCGGCGCGCAAGGCTTGCGCGGTCGCGGTTGCGCCCGGCTGGGGACGCAGCACGATGATCCTCGGCAACGTCATCAGCCCGCCCTGAACAGCCGCGTAATCGTTTCGGGCGCTCTGGCAAGCAGATCTGCGGCAAGCCGCGCGGGCGCGCCGGGATCGCTCGCGGCAAAGCTGATCTCGCCCGCCACGTGCTGCGCGCCGTCCTCCGAATAGAGCATCGCACGCAGATGGATCGTGGTGCCCGAGATCCGCGCCAGCGCCGCGATCGCCGAATGGCAATCGCCGCCCAGCGCCGCGAGCAGCGCGCGTTCGGCCATCACGCAGGCCGATGTCGGCGCATCGTCGATCCCGCCGATCAGCGCGCGCATCGGCGCATCGTCCCTGCGCACCTCGACGCCCACCGCACCCTGCGAGGGCGCAGGCAGCCAGGTGTCGCTCTCCAGCCGCACCGATGCGATGCCCGGCAGCGTCTCGCCCAGCCGGTCGAGCCCGGCGGCAGCGAGCAAAGTCGCGTCCGCCTCGCCGCTCTTCAACTTGCCGATGCGCGTGGCGACATTGCCGCGAAACAGAACCGGCACGATATCGGGGCGGATCGACCGGATCTGCGCGGCGCGGCGCGGCGAGCTGGTGCCGAAGCGCGCGCCGTGCGGCAGCGCAGCGATGCTGGCTGCTCCCAGCAGCACATCGCGCACATCGGCGCGCGGCAGCATCGCGGCGAGCACGAACGCTTCGGGCCGGATCGTCTCGACATCCTTCATCGAATGCACCGACAGATCGATCGTGCCGCCACCCAGCGACCAGTCGAGCTCGCGCGTCCACAGCGCCTTGCCGCCGACATCGGCGAGCGGGCGGTCGGTGATCCTGTCGCCGCTGGCAACCACGGGCGAAAGCTCGACCTGCTCTTCGCTCAAACCCCAGCGCGCGCGCAGCGCGGCGGCGGTCATGTGCGCCTGTGCCATCGCCAGCGGCGATGCGCGGGTGCCCAGCCGGATCGGCCGGTCGGCGAGGATTTCAGCGATGCCTTCGGGCAGGTCGGCGCGGTCGCCGGGGTGCAATGTCTCTCCCATGCACCTTGTGCTAGCGGCCAATAGCGATAAGGGAAAGCCCCATGGCAATCATCCTCGGCATCGAATCAAGCTGCGATGAAAGCGCGGCCGCACTGATCGGATCGGATCGCAGCATCCTGGCGCACCGGCTGGCCGGGCAGGAAGACGCGCACCGCCCTTATGGCGGTGTCGTTCCCGAAATCGCGGCGCGCGCGCACGTCCAGGTGCTCACCCCGCTGATCGCAGCCGCGCTCAAGGACGCCGGAATGACGCTGGACGATGTCGATGCCGTCGCCGCGACCGCAGGCCCTGGGCTGATCGGCGGGGTGATGGTCGGGCTGGTCACCGCCAAGGCGCTGGCGATGGCGGCGGGCAAGCCGCTGATCGCGGTCAACCATCTCGAAGGCCATGCGCTCTCGCCCAGGCTGGCCGATGCATCGCTCGAGTTCCCGTATCTGTTGCTCCTGGTCTCGGGCGGGCACTGCCAGATCCTGCGGGTCGATGGCGTGGGCCAATATCGCCGGCTGGCGACGACGATCGACGATGCTGCGGGCGAGGCGTTCGACAAGACCGCCAAGATTCTGGGGCTGGGCTTTCCCGGCGGACCGAAGGTCGAGGCACTGGCGAAAACCGGCAACGCCAAGGCCGTGCCGCTGCCGAGGCCCTTGCTGGGCAGCGCCGAGCCGCATTTCTCGTTCGCCGGGCTGAAAAGCGCGGTGTTGCGTGCGGCA
>JBKBTF010000102.1:0-5601 GCA_046291395.1 Blastomonas sp.
TCGGCGCTCACGCCGGCGCCGGTGAGGATGACGATGCTGGGAATCTTTGCCATAGCCCATGCATTAAGGCATTGGCTTGCGCAGATACAAGCCAGGGCAAGGGCAGACAGCGATGACGCGGATCGGAATTATCGGCAATGCAGGGCGCATGGGACAGGCGCTGGCGACAGCGATCGCGGATGCAGGCGCGAGCGTTTCAGGCGGGATCGACAAGGGCGGCGATCCGCGCGGGCTGGCGGCACAAAGCGACATATTGGTCGATTTCTCCTCGCCTGCCGGGCTGGAAGCCAATCTCGACGCCGCAGTCGCCGCCAACATCCCCATCGTCATCGGCACCACGGGTCTTGAGGAGCGCCACCACTGGCTGATCGACACCGCCGCCGACCAGATCGCGGTGCTGCAGACCGGCAACACCTCGCTCGGCGTCACCCTGCTCGCGCATCTGGTGCACGAGGCAGCGACCCGGCTGGGCGAGGACTGGGACATCGAGATCGCCGAGATGCACCACCGCCACAAGGTCGATGCCCCCTCGGGCACCGCCCTGCTGCTGGGCGAGGCAGCCGCCAAGGGGCGCGGCATCGATCTGGCGCAGGGCAGCGAGCGCGGCCGCGACGGGCTGACCGGCGCACGTGCGCGCGGCGCGATCGGCTTTGCAAGCTTGCGCGGCGGATCGGTGTCGGGCGACCACACCGTGTTCCTGGCCAGCGACGACGAGCGGATCGAGCTCACCCACCGCGCCGAAAACCGGATGGTATTCGCGCGCGGGGCGGTGAAGGCCTGCCTGTGGCTGCACGACAGGCCCGCCGGGCGTTATACCATGCCGCAGGTGCTGGGGCTGGCTTGACGGCCCGGCGGCTCCCGACTAAGTCTGTATTATATACACAATACAGCGGGGCGCGACATGGCATTCAATCCGGAAGCAGCGACAAGAGCCTATATCGACGGATTGGGCGCCGATGCGCTCGCCAAGTCCGCTGCCTATACCATGGACGGCCACTGGATGATCCTGTGGGGGCTGCTGGTGTCGGCAGTGGCCACCTTCATCATCGTCCGGCTGGGGGTCACCGACCGCATATGGGCCGCGCTCGACAAACGCGGCTGGGCGCTGCGCACCTTTGCCACCGCTGCGGGACTTTTCATCGTTTCGGCGATCATCACCCTGCCCTGGAGCATCTGGGAGGAATGGGGGCACGAGCGGCTGTATGACCGCACCCAGCAGCCGCTGGGCGACTTTTTGATGCAGGATGCCATCGGCATTGCGATCAGCGTTATCGGCGGCGGGCTGTTCTTCCTCGGCATCTACGCGCTGATCCGCAAGACCGGCAAACGCTGGTGGCTGTGGTCGGGCGGGTTCTCCGCTGCCGTTTTGTCGGCGGTGCTGCTGCTCTCGCCGACGCTGATCGAGCCCTTGTTCAACGATTATCAGCCGATACCGGCAGGCCCCGTGCGCGATGCGGTGCTGGAGATGGCGAACCAGGTCGACATCCCCGAAGACCGCATCTTCATCTACGATGGCTCGCGCCAGTCGAACAACTTCACCGCCAATGTCTCCGGCGTCGGCAGCGCCGCGCGGATCGCGATCTCGGATGTCGCGCTCAAGCAGGCCTCATTGGACGAGGTGCGCGCGGTGACGGGCCATGAAATCGGCCATTATGTGCTGGGCCATGTCTGGCGCTCGGTGCTGGTGCTGAGCGTGCGGGCGATGGTCTTCTTCTTCCTCGCCGACCGGCTGTTTGCGCGGTTTGCGCAGGTCTTCGGCAGCAAAGCGACCGAGATCGGCGATCCGCGCGGGCTGCCGGTGTTCCTGTTCGTGCTGTCGTTCCTCGGCGTGTTCGCGGTGCCGGTGGCCAACACGCTGACCCGGATCAGCGAGAGCGAGGCGGATGCCTATTCGCTGCAGATGGTCAACTTGCCCGATGCGCTGGCAGGCGCGCTCGTCAAGACGGCCGAGTACCGCTATCCGCGCCCGCACCCGGTGCAGGAGGCTCTGTTCTACTCGCACCCCTCGGTCGAACGCCGCGTGGCCCGCGCGATGGAATGGAAGGCGACGCATCCTCCGACCGAGACCCCCGCGCCCGCCGCCAACCCGTGATGCGCACCATCGGCCTGCTGGGCGGGATGAGCTGGGAAAGCTCTGCCCATTATTACCGCCTGATCAACGAAGAGGCGCGCCGCCGCCTGGGCGGAAGCCATAGCGCGCCCAGCGTGATGGTCTCGGTCGATTTTGCCGCGATCGAAGCGCTGCAGCACGCGGGTGATTGGGACACGCTGACAGCAAGGATGATCGACGCTGCGCTGCAGGCCGAACGCGGGGGCGCCGAGCTGCTGGTGATCTGCACCAACACGATGCATCTGATGGCCGATGCGGTGCAGGCCGCGATTTCCATTCCGCTGCTGCACATCGCCGATCCGGTCGGCCGGGCGATCGCGGCGCAGCGCCTGACCAGGGTGGGCCTGCTCGGCACCGCCTTCACCATGGAGCAGCCTTTCCTGCGCGACCGGCTGCAGCGCGAATTCGGCCTCGAGGTGATCACGCCGGACAGCAAAGATCGCAGCGACGTCCACCGCATCATCTATGACGAATTGGTGCGCGGCGTGGTCACCGAGCCGTCGCGCGCGCTCTATCGGGCGATCATGCAGCGGCTGGCCGATCAGGGCGCGCCGGCGATCATTCTGGGGTGCACCGAAATCATGCTGCTGGTCGGGCAGGAGGACAGCCCGGTGCCGCTGTTCGACACCACCACGCTGCACGCGCTTGCGGCGGTGGATGCGGCTCTGGCACAAGGCGCGGCATGAACAGGGCCGACGTCTTCGAATTCTACCGCCGCCTCGCCGAGGCCAACCCCGCGCCGGTGACCGAGCTTGAATATGGCAACCATTTCCAGCTGCTGGTCGCGGTGGTGCTCTCGGCGCAGGCGACCGATGTCGGGGTCAACAAGGCGACGCGCGCGCTGTTCGAGCTGGTCAAGACGCCCGCGCAGATGGTGGAGCTCGGCGAGGATGGGCTCAAGGCGCACATCAAGACCATCGGTCTGTTCAACGCCAAGGCCAAGAACGTGATCGCACTGTCCGAAGCGCTGATCGCCCGGCACGAAGGCGAGGTGCCCAATGACCGCGACGCGCTCACCGCCTTGCCCGGCGTGGGGCGCAAGACCGCCAATGTCGTGCTCAACGCCGCGTTCGGCGCGGAGACCTTTGCGGTCGATACGCACATCTTCCGCGTCGGCAACCGCACCGGGCTGGCGCCGGGACGCACGGTGCTCGATGTCGAACGCGCGCTCGACAAGGGCACACCCGGGCCGTTCCGCGTCCACGGCCACCACTGGCTGATCCTGCACGGCCGCTATGTCTGCAAGGCGCGCAAGCCCGAATGCTGGCGCTGCCCGGTCGCCGATCTGTGCCGGTTCAAGCCCAAGCCCGATGGGCCGGATGCGCCGACGCCCAAGGCCGCGCTCAAGCACCGCGCCAACAAGCCCGCGCCGGCGCGCAAGAAGCGGGTGAAGGTGGTGAAGGCCGCCGAGATCATCGATCCCCAGATATAAAAGCCCGGTCCCCTGCGAAGGCAGGGGCCCATCTCCTGCAAGTGCGTTCGATGCACCGGTTGTTTGGCAAAGGGACCGTCCGATGATGGGCCCCTGCCTTCGCAGGGGAACAGCAAGGTCAGGGGACCGGGGAGGTCAGGGAGAGCGGCGAGGTGGCGCTTCGGCTCGACAACACCGCCGCAATACGCCAGCGTGGCATGATGACCCGCTTGAACACCCCGCTCGCCCTTATCCCGCTGCTGCTCGCGCTCGCCGGCTGCACCACCACTACCGCGCCCGCCGATGACCCGCAAACCGCCTTCATGGCCAACCTTTCGCAGCATTGCGGCAAGGCCTATCCCGGGCGACTGGTGAGCAACGACGCCGCCGATGCCGATCTGGCGGGCAAGCCGATGATCGTCCATTTCCGCTCCTGCAGCGCCGACCGGATGGAAATCCCCTTCCACGTCGGCACCGGTGGCGGCGGCTGGAACCGCTCACGCACCTGGATCATCACCCGCACCGGCGCTGGAAACAAGGGGGGCCTCCGCCTCAAGCACGATCACCGCCACGAGGACGGCAGCATCGACAAGGTCACCCAATATGGCGGCGACACCGCCACCCCCGGCACCGCCAACGAGCAGACGTTCCCGGTCGATGCCGAAAGCATCGCGATTTTCCGCGCGCAGGGTCTGGGCGCATCGGTGACCAACAGCTGGATCGTCGACATCGACGCACGCACCTACGCCTATGCCCTGCGCCGCCCCGACGGACCCAATGCCCGCAACTTCCGCGTCGAGTTCGACCTCACCCAGCCCGTCACCCCGCCGCCTGCGCCGTGGGGTTGGTAGGTGAAGCCCACTCGCGGCTTTCGACGCTATTCGATCACTCTATCGTAACTTGGCAGAATGGGCCATCTGACGAGCATAGCAGATGGTAGCTATGGCGTGTTTACGGGCAAAAGCGGTAATTCCTTTACCGACCCCATAGCTGCCATAGCTTTTCGCTGATATCTAACAGCTATGGAACCTCGGTATCGACTCTGCGAGTTACTCTCCGCCGACGCGAAACTTCGATTGGCTATCTACGATCGAGCAGATTTTCGCTACATGATCGTCGAGGAGCGCGTTCGTAGCTATGAAGCTGGGGACGAGTGGAAACCAGAATACGTATCGTTCCCCTGC
Organism: Blastomonas sp.; assembly: GCA_046291395.1. Taxonomy (GTDB): domain Bacteria; phylum Pseudomonadota; class Alphaproteobacteria; order Sphingomonadales; family Sphingomonadaceae; genus Blastomonas. The sequence goes on from JBKBTF010000102.1 coordinate 4,706, forward strand.
AATGCGCGCTGGGAACCATTTTGGCAGATTTGGGCGCAACCCCGTTCTGGTGTCTTCGGGTCTATCGAAGATGCGTTGAGCGAAGGAAGGCGTATACTCGCAAGCGGCAGCTAACCACCCACAAACGGTCGCTCTCGATGCATCGGTAAGTCTCGAATTTCGGTCAGGCGGCTATCGGATCGATTCTGCCGAAGCCGGTACTGTTTTGCAGACCCCTTGGCGGGCAGCCCGCTTTTTGCGTCATCCCGGGCTTGACCCGGGACCCAGGGTTTTAATTCCAGGCGGCGCACTTGATCGCTCTGGGCCCCGGATCAAGTCCGGGGTGACGATGACGGGTGGGGCAGCTTCCAACCCAATTGTCGCCATTCGCGCTGTCTGAAATTCCCCCAACAGCGGACATCACAGAAAATCTCTGAAAACTGCGCTGCGCGATGCCTTCACTGCCATAACGCTCTGGCAAACCAGGCCTATGCGATCCTCGCGAATTGTCGCGCTTTGCACGGCGATTAGCGCTATAGCGCGCATCCGGGCGCTGCGCCTGGACAAGGAACAGACCATGGCAAAAGGCCAGAAGAAGACCAATCGCGAGACCCGCAAGCCCAAGGCCGAAAAGCCCAAGCCGCAGAACGCATCGAACCCATCGACCAAGCCCGGCGGCCTGTCCATCGTCACGCTCAAGAGCTGAGCTGATCGATGCACAGCGGCGACAGCGACGACTATGTCTATGACGAGGCGACCGGCGAGTGGGTCGCCCCCGGTGACCTGACCGTCGCGCCATCCGAGGACGACACGGTCGAAGTGCGCGATTCGGCAGGCACCCTGCTTGCCGATGGCGACCAGGTGACGCTGATCAAGGACCTCAAGGTCAAGGGCGCGGGGCAGATATTGAAGCGCGG
>JBKBTF010000103.1:0-5579 GCA_046291395.1 Blastomonas sp.
GATACAATTGCGGCGATATCGAGGAATCCGATGCGATTGTCGAGAAACGCGGCGACCGCGATTTCGTTGGCGGCATTGAGGATCGCAGGCGCGCCGCCGCCCGCAGCAATCGCTGCCCGGCAGATGCCGGGGCCTGGGAAGCGCGCATCGTCCAGCGGCTCGAATGTAAGCTGACCGATGGTCGCAAGGTCGAGCGGCGCGCATTGGGTGGCGATGCGCTGCGGCCAGGCGAGTGTGCTGGCGATCGGGATCTTCATGTCGGGCGAACCCAGTTGCGCCAGTGTCGAGCGGTCGCGATACTCGACCATCGAATGGATCACCGATTGCGGGTGCACCAGAATGCGGATCGCATCGAGCCCGACCGGGAACAGATGGTGCGCCTCGATCAGCTCGAGCCCCTTGTTGAACATCGTCGCGCTGTCGACCGAGATCTTCGCGCCCATCGACCAGTTGGGATGTGCCACTGCCTGATCGGGCCTTGCCATGCGCATCTGCTCGCTGGTCCAGGTGCGGAACGGGCCGCCGCTGGCGGTCAGCGTGATGGTCTCGACCTCGTCGATATCGCCGCCCGCAAGGCACTGGAAGATCGCGTTGTGTTCCGAATCGACCGGCAGCAATGTCGCGCCGCTGGCGCGCGCGGCCTCGATCATCAGCGCGCCGGCGGAGACGAGGGCCTCCTTGTTGGCCAGCGCCACGCTGCGTCCACGCAACAGGCTGCGCATGATGGGGGCAAGGCCGGCACAGCCGACGATGGCGGCCATCGTCCAGTCCGCGTCCAGATCGGCCGCATCGAGCAGTGCTTGCGCGCCCGACCAGGCCTGTGTGTTGCAGCCTTCCAGCGCATCGGCCAGCGCATCATGCTGTGCGCTTTCGCCGATGACGGCAACCTCGGCGGAAAATTCGCGCGCGAGTCTGGCCAGACCTGCCGCGTCGCTGTGGGCGGTGAGCGCGACGACGCGATAGGCCGCGGGATTGAGCCGGACGAGATCGAGCGTGGAGGTGCCGACCGATCCGGTCGCACCGAAGATGCTGATGCTGCGCAGGGGCGCAAGTGGGGGCGGCACAGTCCGGCCGGAAGAGAGCATGTCAGGGCGCGTCATAAGGCTGACTATCCTAGCGCCCAAAATGCATTGCCTGCAACCAGCAGTGCAACAGCCGGCGCAACCGGCACCAGCCCGTCGACCCGGTCGAGAATACCGCCATGGCCGGGGATCAGCGCGCCCGAGTCCTTGACCCCGGCCTGCCGCTTCATCCAGCTTTCGAGGAAATCCCCCATCTGCGCGACCGCGGCCAGCGGCGCGCTGGCGAGAACGAGGATATAGGGCAGGTTGAACTGCGCGCGCAGCACCATCGCGAACACCAATGCGGCCACCATGCCGCCGGCGAGCCCCGCCCAGGTCTTGCTCGGGCTGATCGACGGCGCGATCTTGGGGCCACCGATGCCGCGCCCGGCGAAATAGGCGCCGATATCGGTCGCCCATACGGTCGCCATCGTCCAGAAGGCGAGCAGCAAGCCGTTGTCCTGCTGGCGCAGATACAACAGGGCCATCACCGGCAGAGCGCAATAGAGCACGCCCCAGGCGAGCCTGAAGCTGCGATCGATGGTAGCGATGAAAAACGCCCCGCCCAGGATGAATCCCAGCGACAGGAAGCCCGGGCCATCGGCGAAAGGCGAGAGCATCGAGAGCGGCGCCATCAGCGCCAGCATCGCCAGTTGCCTGCGCTCCAGCCGTCCCACCAGACCCGCCCATTCGTGCTGCATGGTCAGCGCGCCCGCCATCAGCAGCAGCCAGAACGCGATGCCGCCCAGCCAAAGCGCGACGCCCGCGATCACAACCAGAACGATGCCCGATCCGGTGCGAACCGCAAGATCGTTGCCGAACAGCGTGCGACGGCCCGGTTCAGCGGCCACCAAAACGCCTTTCGCGTGCGGCAAAGGCGTCCAGAGCCGCCTTGAGCGCCGCGCCGTCGAAATCGGGCCAGAGAATGTCGGTGAAATACAGTTCGGCATAGGCCGCCTGCCACAGCAGGAAGTTGCTCAGCCGCTGTTCGCCCGAGGTGCGGATCAGAAGGTCGAGCGGGGGCAGGTCGGAGGTGTCGAGAGCAGCGTCGATATGCGCAGGCGTGATCGAATCGGAATCGATCGTTCCGTTGGCCACTGCGCGCGCCAATACCTGCATCGCGCGCGCCAATTCATCCTGCGCGCCATAATTCAGCGCGATCGCCAGCGTTGTGCCGGTATTGTGCGCGGTCCGCCGGGCGACGTCGTCGATCATCTCGACCAGATCGGGCGCCAGTACCCGGTAATTGCCAATGATCTTCAGCCGCACGTCGTGGGCGATGAATTCCTCGACATCCGAGCGTATGAAATGGCGCAGCAGCCCCATCAGATCGGCGACCTCGTCTTCCGGCCGCTTCCAGTTTTCGGATGAGAAGGCATATAACGTCAGCGCTTCCAGCCCCATGTCGCGCGCGGCGCGCACCGTGGTGCGGACCGCTTCCACGCCCTGTTTATGGCCGACAAAGCGGGGCACGCCACGCTTGACGGCCCAACGGCCGTTGCCATCCATGATGATCGCGGCATGGCGAACGCCATGGCCCGGCGCGACCCCTGCATGCACATGGGGCGCGGCCTCCTCCACGGCCTTGGCCTGAACAGCCTTAGAGTGTTTGGGGCCGGAGCGGAAGATCACTGACCCAGGATTTCCTTTTCCTTCTGCGTGGCGGCGGCATCGGCCTGGGCGATGATGTCATCGGTCAGCTTCTGCACCTCGGTCTCGAGGCGCTTGCGCTCGTCCTCGCTGATCACGCCTTTCTTCTCGTCTGTCTTGAGCGAATCCATGCCGTCGCGGCGCACGTTGCGGATCGCGATGCGCGCCTTCTCGGCATATTGCCCTGCCAGCTTGGCGAGTTCCTTGCGGCGTTCCTCGGTCAGATCGGGGATCGGCAGGCGCAGCGTCGTGCCGTCCATGATCGGGTTGAGGCCGAGGCCTGCCGAGCGGATCGCCTTGTCGGCAGGGCCGACATTCGACTTGTCCCAGACCTGCACCGAAAGCATCCGCGGCTCTGGCGCCGAGACGGTGGCGATCTGGGTCAGCGGCATCTGCGATCCATACACCTCGACCGTCACCGGATCGAGCAACGCCACGTTGGCGCGGCCGGTGCGCAGGCCGGACAGATCGCCCTTGAGCGATTCAACCGCGCCGTTCATCCGGCGCTCAAGGTCTTTCTTGTCAAACTGTGCCACAGGTTCAGTCCTTCTGATGTACGGTGGTTGCCGTGCCCTGACCGCTGAGAACCCGGGCAAGGTTGCCCTGTTCGCGGATCGAGAATACGACGATGGGGATGGAGTTGTCGCGGCACAAGGCCACGGCGCTGGCGTCCATGACCTTCAGATTGTCTTGCAACACCCGGTCATAAGTCAATGTATCATAACGCACAGCGTTCGGGTCCAGCTTGGGATCCGCGTTGTACACGCCATCGACGCTGGTGCCCTTGAGCAACGCGTCGCACTTCATTTCGGCAGCGCGCAGCGCCGCGCCGGAATCGGTGGTGAAATACGGGGCGCCGACGCCCGCAGCGAAGATCACGACACGGCCCTTTTCCAGATGTCGCTGGGCGCGGCGGCGAATGACAGGCTCGCACACCTTGTCCATCTCGATTGCCGATTGCACGCGGGTGGGGACGCCGAGCTGCTCGAGCGCGCTCTGCATCGCCAGCGCGTTCATGACCGTCGCCAGCATGCCCATATAATCGGCCTGCGCCCGGTCCATGCCCTGGGCGGCGCCCGCCATGCCGCGGAAGATGTTGCCGCCGCCGATCACCAGGCAGATTTCAAGCCCGGTTTCTTTCGCGGCCTTCACCTCGGCGGCCATGCGGGTGACCGTGGCCGGGTCGATGCCGTACTGGCCATCGCCCATCAAGGCTTCCCCCGACAGCTTCAAGAGGATGCGGCGATAGGAGGCGAGGTTCATGGTTTTTCCGGTGATGAAGGCTAATCGGGCGCATAGGCTGGCGCGTGGCGCGCACCATAGTCAGTGCATGCGCGGCTGCCAAGCAGCTTTGGGGGCAGTCGGTGACAGGCGTCGATTTCATGCACGAACGGCGGACAGCGCCAGGCTGCCCGCCGTTTCAATGCCGATGGCAGGCAGGTCTTTTAGAGACCAGCCGCCGCCGCGACTTCTGCAGCAAAGTCGGTTTCTTCCTTCTCGATGCCTTCGCCGAGCTGGAAGCGGACATAGTCCTTGAGGGTGATCTTGCCACCGGCGTCCTTGGCGGCCTTGGCCACCACGTCGGCGATCGGGGTCTTGTTGTCGATCACGAACAGCTGGCTGAGCAGCGCGTTTTCCTTGGCGAACTTGGCGATCGCACCATCGACCATCTTGGCCTGCACGTCGGCGGGCTTGCCGCTTTCGGCTGCCTTTTCCTCTGCGATCTTGCGTTCGCGTGCGATCATGTCTGCATCCAGACCATCAGCGTTGAGCGCCAGCGGGAAGGCAGCGGCAATGTGCATGCCGATCTGCTTGCCCAAAGGCTCCAGGACGTCAGCCGAGACGTCGCCCTCGAGCGCGACCAGCACGCCGATCTTGCCGAGATTGGGCGCGACCGCGTTGTGCATGTAGGAAACAACCGCGCCTTCGCTGACCGAGACGGTCTTGATGCGACGGATCGACTGGTTTTCACCAATGGTGGCGATCGAGTTGGTGAGCTTTTCGCCGACGGTTTCGCCATCGGGATAGGGAGCGGCCTTGAGCGCTTCGACATCGTCACCGGTGGTCATGGCGACCGAGGTCACCTTGCGGACGAAATCCTGGAACTGTTCGTTCTTGGCGACGAAATCAGTTTCGCTGTTCACTTCGACGGCCACGCCCTTGAGGCCCTCGACCTGGATGCCGACGAGACCTTCGGCGGCGGTGCGGCTCGACTTCTTCTGCGCGGTGGCGAGGCCCTTGGCGCGCAGTGCGTCGACTGCGGCTTCGATGTCGCCATCGGCTTCGGTCAGCGCCTTCTTGGCGTCCATCATGCCGGCGCCGGTGCGCTCACGCAGTTCCTTGACATTAGCAGCGGTGATAACAGCCATGTTCACGTTCCTTGTATTGGGATGTGGTTGCAGGGGCCACAGGTGCGGGCCATTGCCCGGCCCGTAGCCCCTGCATGTGTCAGTTTTGCGAAGCGGCTGGCCGGGCGCTAACCCGACCAGTCCGATCAGGCAGCAGGAGCCGCGTCGCCGGTTTCTTCCGGGGTCGCTTCCGGAGCCGATTCACCGCCGGTGAATTCGGCAGCCGAAACTTCAGGCTCGGCCGGCGCTTCTTCAAGCGCGGCTTCTGCCGGGGGTTCGGCCATCGCGCCGACGTCCTGGCCCGATTCGACGACGGCACCGGTGCGGCCCTTGGTGGCAGCAGCGGCGATCGCATCGCAATACAGGCGCACGGCGCGTGCGGCATCGTCATTGGCGGGAACGGGGAAGGCGATGCCCTGAGGATCGACGTTCGAATCGAGGATCGCGATCACCGGGATGCCAAGAACATTGGCTTCCTTGATGGCGAGATCTTCCTTGTTGGCGTCGATCACGAACATCA
>JBKBTF010000002.1:0-78297 GCA_046291395.1 Blastomonas sp.
TCGTACCTGTCTGAAAGATCGAAGAAACCAGGCTGCCCTGTCATCACTGCCTCCGCCGCATCGTAGGCCAAGTGAATCAAATCTGTGCATCAAACGCCAGAGTTTTTCGAGGTGTCCAACTTACAGATGGAGCGTGCCCGCCAGGATGTGCTCCAGATCCTTGAGCGCCGCCCCAGCCGTTGCCCTGGTATCCGAAGCCCCACCCGCGGCAAGGATTTCGCCCATTTCCCGGGTAAGAATGCGGATCGCCTTGTTTTTGCCGCGGACAAGCGAAAGCGGGTCGTCGGCGGACAAGGCCCGCAGTTCAACTCCTCCTGTCCACCTGGGGCCCGATCGGCCAAGATACCCGATCAGCCTGGGCACCTTGCCGACTTTGCGCCACTCAGCCAGTTGATCCCGGGTGACGCCATTAATGCCGCAGACAGTCAACTCGGCAAGCGCAAGATTTGCACCAAGACCAAAATTGGCGATAATCAGGAGCTTGCAGGCAGTATCCCAGCCTTCGACATCGAAACTCGGATCGGATTCGGCGATCCCCGCCTGGCGGGCCCGAGATAGCGCATCCTCGAATGAGACATCATGATCCACCATTTCGGTGAGCAGATAGTTGCTTGTCCCATTGAGGATTCCCTCGATTTGCACAACCTCGCTGCCGAGCAGGTTGAAAGTCAGCAGGTCGAGGGTCGGCAGAGCCGCCGCAGTTGCGCCACTGACCTTGAGATGCACCCCGGCACCGCCAGCCAGCTCCCGCAGTTCGGCTCCGGCAACCACCAGCGCCCCTTTGGAAATGGCAATGACATGCCGTCGCTGCGACAGTGCGTCACGGATATAGGCCAGCCCCGGCCCCCCGGTGCGGAAATCGGTAGGCCCTGCCTCGACCAGGATGTCGATCGGTGAGGCGCGCAGGAACGCCTCGCCGGTGAGGCCAGCCGCCAACGGCGTGCCGACCAGCGCTGCCGGCTCCAGCCCATCCAGACTCTGCAGACCGGCCTTGGACCCACAGACCGCGATCAACCGGATATCGGCATTGTATATCGCCCGATAGCGCTCGCGCCGCTCCAGCAGCATCTCGGCGACGGCTTTCCCGACACCGCCATATCCTGCGATCGCCACATTGTAACGACGCGGCTGCGCGGTCATGTGGCGAACAGCTGGCCAATGTCGGCAAAGGCTTTCATTTCCAGCGCGTTGCCGCTGGGGTCCTTGAAGAACATGGTCGCCTGCTCTCCGGGTTCGCCCTTGAACCGGATATAGGGTTCGATGATGAAGTCGGTGCTAGCCGCAGTCAGCCGATCTGCAAGAATTTGCCAGGCGTCGATTGGCAGCACCACTCCGAAATGCGGTGTCGGTACGGCGTGTCCGTCGACATCGTTGCTCTTGGTGTTTCCAGCCAGACCCGGTGCGAGGTGCGTGACCAACTGATGCCCAAAGAAGTCAAAATCGATCCACTTATCGGAGCTCCGGCCTTCGCTGCAGCCGAACAACTCTCCATAGAATGCCCGCGCCTCGGCAATGTCGTCGACGGGAATGGCGAGATGAAAAGGGTGCAAAGCGGGGGAATCGGTCATGGGCAGAACTCCTGTTGAACCGCTCTTTTAGGGATCAATAATTGTTATGAAAAACAATCCATATTGATTCTGACGATAATTTTTGGCTATAGATAAGATATGCTGGCCGAACTCAGGACGCTCGTTGCCATCGCGCGATGGGGCACATTCACCGAAACTGGCAACAGGGTCGGCCTGACCCAGGCCGCAGTGAGCGGTCAGATGAAAAGACTCGAGGACCAGCTTGGGTTTTCGCTGTTCGATCGAACAGGCCGGTCCGCAACGCTCAATCCCGCTGGCGCAAGGACGGTGGACCTTGCCAAACCCATTCTAGATGCGGTCGACGCACTTTCGGATCCGGCCAAGCACGAACCGGCCCCCCCTCTCAAAATCGGATCGATCGCATCGACCCAGCCCACCATCGTCACCCAGGCACTGCGCCTGTTTCGCGGACGGTTTGAAAACGTGCGCGTGCACATTGTGCCGGGGGTTTCGCTCCACCTTCTCGATCAGGTCGATGCCGGTGAGCTCGACGTCGCAATCATCATCCAGCCACCCTTCGGCCTGTCAGGCGAGTTCGCCTGGCAGCCGCTGTGTCGCGAGCCCTACAGTCTGCTTGTTCCGTTCGCCCACAGGAAAGCCTCCTGGCAGGAGCTGCTGCAAACGATGCCGCTGCTTCGCTATGACCGCAGCTCGTTCGGCGGGCGACAGGTGGATCGCTACCTCAAGGCGCTACCGCTGTCGGTGAACGATGCAATTGAAGTGGACGATCTGTCGGCCATGATCGCCATGGTCCGCTCCGGAATGGGCGTGGCGATTGCACCGCTGTCGTCCAGCCTGCTGCCGCTTCCAGCCGAAGTGCACGTCATCGCTTTGCCCGGGGAACCGATGTTTCGCGAGATCGGCTTTGTTCGGGCGACGCGACCGCCTAGTACGACAGCAATCCACTCCTTCGGCGAGTGCCTGATCGAGGCAAGCATGCTTTATTCCGGTGAACCCGGGGCGGTATGAATCACTGCGCGTCGCCCTGCGGGCTGAGCAGGATGCTCGCGAACAGTTCCGGATCGACGTTGGCTCCAGAGATCACCACTGCCATGGCGCCGTCTGCCGGCGGGGCAAGGCCTTCCAGTGCCGCGGCCAGCGCGACGGCGCCTCCTGGCTCGGTCACCAGCTTCATATGCTCGAACACAAATCGCATTGCCGATCTAACCTGTTCGTCGCTCACCACGAGGCCGCCGGAAAGCAGGGCCTGATTGATCGGAAGCGTCAGAGTGCCCGGTGTTGGCGCAAGCAGTGCATCACAGATGGATTTTGCCGACGCATCCACAAAATGACGCTCTCCGGTCAGCGAGCGCGCTGTATCATCGAACCCTGCGGGCTCGACGCTAAAGATCGCTGTGTCGGGTGCCTGATTCTTGATCGCGGTGGCCGTCCCGGCAACAAGCCCTCCGCCACCGCAGCAGACCAGCACCCGGCCAAGCGTCACGCCAAGATCATGTGCCTGTTCAAGAATTTCGAGGCCGATCGTTCCCTGCCCCGCTATCACGAAAGGATCGTCGTAAGACGGCACCAATACCGCACCACGCTCGGTCGCCAAAGCGGTTGCGATCTCTTCGCGCGACTGGGTCGCGCGGTTGTATGTGACGATTTCTGCTCCAAGTGCGCGAGTGTTGGCAAGCTTGATGGCTGGCGCATCGGCCGGCATCACGATGGTCGCTGGCATACCCAGAATTCGCGCCGCTGCCGCAACGCCCTGGGCGTGGTTGCCCGATGACCAAGCGACTACACCCGCCGATCTGGTATCAGCGGCGATCCGGGACAGTCGATTGAAGGCACCACGAAACTTGAACGAGCCGGTATGCTGCGCGCCTTCGAACTTGACCAGCACGCGGCATCCCACGCGTTCGTTGAGCGATGCGAACTCGAGTAACGGCGTGCGAACCGCCCATCCTCGAATTTGGTCAGCTGCGCTGCGAACGTCGTCGGCTGAAATGGCATAATCACCCATGCTCAGCATCCCGCCTGCAACGATGCCTGTTCGTACGCGGCGACGAGGTGCCGGGCGACAAACAGATCCTGGAGCGCGATTCCAGAGCTGTCGAACACAGTGATCTGATCATCGGACACGCGCCCCGCAGTCTCGTTGGTCAAGACACGACCGATTGCCGTCAGGCCCGACGCACCGCCGCGAAAATGCTGGAATTCCCCCATCACGGCCGATTGGGGGGGAAGGTCACAGAACAGACCAGCCCGCCCGAACAGCTCCGGCGGCAATTCCTGCTTGCCCTTTGCATCCGCGCCCATCGCCGAGAGATGCGTCCCCGGCCGGATCCAGTCAGCTTCGAACAATGGCGCCCGCGACGACGTCGCCGTCACGACGATGTCGGCGCGCTCCAGCGCCCCACGCGCTTCGGACACACTCGCCGACAGACCGACGGCCAGAAGTTCTTCGACGAGCGCCGCCGCCCTGTTGCCGTCGCGGGCGACGACAAGAACCGTGTCGATCGCCCGGACACGCGAAATGGCGAGACATTCATACTTCGCCTGATGACCGGCGCCAAAAACGACCAATGTGGTGGCGTTCGTGCGCGCCAACGCGTCAACCGCCACCGCATCCACCGCAGCGGTGCGATAGGCATTTACTTCACTAGCTTCGATGACCCATTCGATTCGACCAGTGCGTCGATCGATCAGCAGGATCGACGAGCTGTGGCGGGGCATCCCAAACCGATCATTGCCTGGCCAGAACGAGCCGACCTTCAGCCCGACCACCTCCGGCGAAGCGCCCGATTTGACAGAAAAGCGCTCTCCGGACTCCGAGACATGCGCAATCACGGCGGGGAAGATCGAAGCATCCGGACGGGCAGCCGCGACCATGGCCTCCCGCGCCGAAATATAAGCCAGATCATGGTCGATCAGAGCAGCGGACTGGTCTTCGGAAATGAATTTCATCGCGCTCTTTCAGACTGATGGCCATCGGGTTTTGACTCGCTTAATAAGATGCATTGATATATGCAATAGGGTGCATAATACCCATTTTTGCGTTGGCGTGACGGAGGGCACGTGTCGACCCTTTGATCTCCAGCTCCTTTGGAGGGCGGGGTCATGAAACGAAAACAGGCAGCCGACGGCCACCCCGTCCTCACGGTCCGAGAATGGCGAAATCATCCGGCCTTGCAAAACATCTCGGCCCCTTTTCGATTTCGCTTTGACAACCGACCGGACCGGCCAGCGACAAGAAAGATCGCATTGCAGCCGTGTAGAAGCCGGGCAATCAGAGCCTGTCCAGCCCACCAGCGGAGGACACCGGATAACCGCCACTCAAATTTCAGCCAGATTTGATAGTAGACGATCACAGACCTCAGGCCACAACATGACACCTAATAGTTACACCTGGAATTGCCGGTGTTTTGCGCCGTTTACAAAGGCAACGGAGATATGGCGAATTCAGGCAAGTACCGAAGCATTCCCACTCCGATATGGGGGCAAAAAACCTCGATTTCGGAAGCGGATGATCGATAGTATTATTTAAGAACAATAACTCAGGGAAAATTTGCGCGTAACGCTTATTCGATTCATATTGCTGTTAGAAATTTGTCAATAATAACATTGGGGGGATTCAACGTGAAATCTCGTGTAAATCGCAATAACCTTTTATTTTCGACTGCCTCGGCTCTTACACTTGCTATGGTTCCATCTATAGCATTTGCTCAAGGCGAAAATGCTGAGCAGGCTTCTACACCCAATGCTTTGAGCGAAATTGTCGTTACCGCCCGTCGACGCGATGAAAATTTGCAAGACGTGCCACTGGCAGTGAGTGTCCTGACGCAAGACGAGTTGAAGTCGCAACTTGTGAACGATCAGAATGACCTTCAACAGAAAATCCCCTCATTGAGCGTTGCAGGCCGCTTTGGTCACACCGGTGGCACCTACGCTATTCGCGGGCTTTCGGGCACCAGCACCGGCACACCGTCGGTCGGCACCTATTTTTCCGAAGTTCCCACCCCGACCAACAACATCGGCGTTGATACCAGCGCGGGTACGTCACTCTACGACCTGCAATCTGTGCAGGTTCTCAAGGGCCCTCAGGGCACTCTGTTCGGTCGTACATCGCTGGCTGGCGCCGTGCTTGTCACGCCTGCCGCGCCCAACCTGAAGAATGTTGAAGCAACCGGAAGCCTTGCCTTTGGCAACCGCGGGTATCTGCAGGGCACGCTTGCGGTCAGCTTCCCCATCATCAAGGATGTCCTGGCGATCCGGCTGGCCGGCAACTACAACCATCGGACCGGGTACACCAGGGTCATCGGCACAGGCGAGCGGCTTGACGGCCTGAACAATGACTCGCAGCGCGTGAGCGTGCTGTTCGAACCCGCCAGCTGGTTCAAGAACACCACCATCTATAACCGCTTCCATGCCGATCAGACATCCGCTGCCTATGTGCCTGTGGCGTTCAACCCGGGCAACAGGCTGTTCAACCTCACTCCTGCGGCAGGCCCCGCCGTATTCGGCGCGGCCTGCAACGCCGCGGTTGCTTCGGGCCTGTCTCCCAACGCTGCCACCTGCATCCAGCAGCGCCTGAACATCCTGACGTCGATCCGGAACAATCTGGTAGCGGAAACCGCACGAACAGACGCGGGCGGCAACCAGCTGCGGCGCGTCAACGCCGGAAACTCGACCAATTTCATCGATCGGCATGAGCACGAGACGGTGATCAACAGGACGGAACTGACGCTTCCCGCGCTTGGCCCCCTTGAACTGCAGGTCAAGAACATCTTCGGCTATCAGATCACCAAGGGCCTGACCGGCGTCAACATCGCTGGCATTCCTGACGATCTTATCATTCTTTATGTGGGAACAGGCGCTGGAGCGGCCTTGAACCAACGCGGCACCCAACCCGTCCTGTCGCTAGGCAAAGGCAACAAATTCTATTCCAACGAGACCCAGATCTCCGGAACGCTTTACGGCGATCGGCTGAACTTTGTTTTAGGGTATTACTATCAGCACGCACCGAGCCGACCGGACCTGACCAATCTGGGCAGCATCCAGAAGGCTTTCGGGGGCGTTACCACCGTCAACCTGGGCTTTAGCGCCACCAATCCATTCACCGTAGGTGGGCGAGCCAATCAGGATGCTTTCTATGGACAGGCCACGCTCAGCCTCGACGGGTTGATCGACGGCGTCAAACTGACGGGCGGCATCCGCCACACCAAGGACGATTTCCTGTTGCGGACCGCGGCAGCGGTCACCAATCCGGTTACCGGCCTGATGACCCCCTCGGCGACGATTGTTACCCAGCCTTCGCAATCCAGCGGTACAACCTACAACTTCTCGATCGATTACAAGGCCACTCCTGAACTGCTGGTCTATGTGGCCCATCGCAAGGGCTATGCCCCTGGAGGTCTGAACAATCTGAATGCAGCGGGTTCTCCCCTATTCAGGCCGCAATTCGACTCTGAGACACTCGAGGATGTCGAGGCCGGCTTCAAATGGGACTTCACCCTTGGCGGCACCCGCGGACGCCTGAACATGGCTGCCTATCAGGCATGGTATTCCGGTATTCAGAGGCCGATCAGCACCCTTTCTGCCACCGGGGCCGCTGTCTCGTTCATTGCCAACGTTGCCGAAGCGAAACTGCGGGGTCTGGAGGCCGAGCTCACGATCTTGCCGACCGACAACCTGACACTTGGCTTCAACTACTCGCTCAACGATGCCAAATATACAGACTGGGTAGGCGCCGACCCTTATGGTGGCACGACCAACAATATCGATCTGTCCGGCAACCCTTTTCAGAACGCGCCCAAGCATAAGCTGAACCTGACGGCGACCTATGAAGTCCCGCTCGAAGGAGACAGTGGCACGGTTTCGTTTACGGGTCAGTACACCTATCAATCGCGGGCATTCTATCTCTCGGCCGCAGACCGTTATCTCGAACTGTTTCCGGGAACGACGAGAGACGACATATCCCAGAAGGGGTTCGGGATTGCCAATGCGCGCATTGATTGGCGTGACCCGATGGGTGTGGAGGGCGTAACCGCAAGCCTGTTTGCGCGCAATTTCCTCGACAAGATCTATGCGACGACGTCATCGGCGTTGAACAACAGCCTGGGCGTCACAGCCAAGCAGTTTGCCGAACCCCGCATCTTGGGTGTCAGCCTCGCGTTCAATTACTGAACCAGACTGAAAGCGGCGATCTTCCCGGCCGGTCATGGCCGGGGGATCGCCGCTTTCTCATACCCCGCCAGATCTCTTGGGTTTCGTGAAGACGCATTCACGCAGCCGCGCTTGATGCGTCACCAGTCTGTTCATGACCAATGTTTCCACTGCAAATCTCGACCGAGATGAAGGGTATGTTCGATGGCTCCTATTTTCCTTCCACGCGCGATGCGGGTTGGTGCCGGGGCGATACGGGAATTGCCCGCCGCTCTGGGTCAACTGGGCCTGAAAACACCTGCTGTCCTGACAGATGCTTTCATGGCCGGCTCCGGTGCGCTTGATCGTCTGCTTGGAATCCTGGCCGATGCCGGAATCGTAGCACGGGCCTATTGCGAGGTCATCCCTGACCCAACTGTCCGTTCGGTCGATGCCGCCGTCACCTTTGTGGCAGAGGCCGAGCACGATTGCATTGTCGGCTTTGGCGGCGGCAGCCCGATCGACACAGCCAAAGCCGTTGCGGTTTTGGCAGCCAAGGGCGGAACGATGCGAGAGCGCAAGTCGCCACACCAGGAAAACGACCCGGGCCTGCCGATCATCGCCATCCCGACCACCGCCGGTACGGGATCGGAAGCGACACGATTCACGATCATCACCGACGAGGCCAATGACGAGAAGATGCTGTGCGCCGGGCTGGCGTACCTCCCCGTTCTCGCCATCGTCGATTATGAACTTACCCTCACCAAACCGGCACGCTTGACCGCCGATACCGGTATCGATGCTCTCACGCACGCGATGGAGGCTTACGTCTCCAAACTCGCCAATCCCTTTTCGGACGGGATGGCAATTGCGGCGATGCGCGCCATTTGGCCCAACTTGCGCCGGGCCTGCGAACATCCGGGCGACAGATTGGCGCGTGAAGGCTTGATGGTGGGATCGCTGCAGGCCGGCATCGCCTTCTCGAACGCATCCGTCGCGCTGGTGCATGGCATGAGCCGCCCGATCGGCGCGCACTTCCATGTCGCCCATGGCCTGTCGAATGCCATGCTGCTCCCGGTGGTCACCGCATGGTCCGCCCCTGCTGCGCTCGACCGCTATGCCGAATGCGCCCGGGCGATGGGATTGAGCGACGTGCGGGAGAACGATGAGACCGCTGTCGCACGGCTGGTCGATGCGTTGCGCGAAGTGAACGACGACCTCTCCGTCCCAACGCCCAAAAGCTATGGCATTGACGAAGCGAGATGGACCGAGCTGCTTCCGCTGATGGCACAGCAGGCGCTGGCTTCAGGCTCTCCCGGCAACAACCCCCGGGTTCCCGATGCCGAAACGATTCAGCGACTCTACTGCGAAGCCTGGGCCTGACCCCAAGGATTCACCCCGCATTTCTGACAGGAGCGTTCATGTCACAACCCATGTTTGTCGACCATATCATTCACGGCCGGACCTCTGCTTCGCCGGTGGACATGGCCGACATCTTCAACCCCGCTACCGGTGACGTCAGTGGCCGACTGGCGCTGGGCGGAGAGGCAGAAGTTGCCATGGCAGTCGCGGCCGCGCAGGAGGCATTTCCCGCCTGGGCCGCAACCCCGCCCCATGTGCGGGCACGCGTCCTGTTTCGGTTCCGCGATCTGGTCGAGCGCGACATCGACCGGCTGGCATCGATCATCACGGCGGAACATGGCAAGGTCCACTCCGATGCCAAGGGCGAACTGATCCGCGGGCTTGAGGTGGTCGAATTCGCCTGCGGCATTCCGCAGTTGCTCAAGGGCGAATTCTCCGAGCAGGTGGGAAATGGCATTGATGCGGTGTCGTTTCGGCAACCGCTGGGCGTGGTGGCCGGAATAACCCCGTTCAATTTTCCCGCAATGGTGCCGATGTGGATGTTTCCGGTTGCGCTCGCCTGTGGCAACACCTTCATCTTGAAGCCATCGGAACGCGACCCCAGCCTGGCAAACGAGATCGCAGCACTGCTGGCCACGGCGGGCCTGCCAGACGGCGTGTTCCAGATCGTGCATGGCGGCAAACCCGTGGTCGATGCGCTTCTCGACCATCCTGTCGTTCAGGCCATTTCCTTCGTGGGATCAACGCCGATTGCCGAGTACGTCCATCAACGCGGCACGGCGGCTGGAAAGCGTGTGCAGGCACTCGGCGGCGCCAAGAACCACATGATCGTGATGCCCGATGCGGATCTGGACAAGGCGGTCGATGCGCTGATCGGGGCTGCCTACGGTTCAGCCGGCGAACGCTGCATGGCAATTTCGGTAGCCGTCCCCGTGGGACAGGCGACGGCGGACGCTCTGATCGAGCGGCTTGCTCCCAGGGTTCGCACACTCAAGATCGGCCCTGGCACCGACCCCGAAGCGGAAATGGGCCCCCTCGTGACCCGCGAGCACGCCGACAAGGTCCTGGGTTATGTCGATGCAGGCCTGGCCGAGGGTGCCGAGCTGGTGGTCGACGGTCGCAACCTCAACATCCAGGGGTATGAAAGCGGCTTTTTCGTAGGCGGAACCCTGTTCGACAAGGTGACGCCCGGCATGCGCATCTATCGCGAGGAGATCTTTGGCCCCGTCCTGTGCGTTGTCCGCACCGAGAGCTTCGACGAAGCGCTGGAGCTGATCAACACCCATGAATTTGGCAACGGCACTGCCCTTTTCACCCGTGATGGCGATACCGCGCAGTCGTTCTTGAGCCAGGTGCAGGCTGGCATGGTCGGCATCAACGTGCCGATCCCCGTGCCGATGGCCTTCCATTCCTTTGGCGGCTGGAAGCGCTCGCTGTTCGGCGATCACCATATGCACGGCCCGGAAGGGGTCCGGTTCTACACCCGGCTGAAAACAGCCACGCTGCGCTGGCCGCAAGGCATTCGCGCAGGTGCCGACTTCCTCATGCCAACGCTCAAGTGATTGCAGGCTGGTCTTGCCGGCCGGATAAAATATGGGTTTGCCGGTGTTGGCACCAGAACGTAGCAAAGTGTTCAAGGTCATCCACCTCGCCGCACTTGCCGTCCTCAAGATCGTGATGTGCAACTGCAATGAAAGCGTGATGGGACCTAGGGGCGCGGTCAGTCCAGAGCGGTTGAACCTGATCGTGGGATGCCTGCCAGATACAACCGCACGTGCGTAATTTGCCCTGACCGCCGGATTTGATAGGTAACAGCCTCCGATTGCTTCTCTACATGCAGGGCTGATGATCGTTAGGCCCAACCGAGGAATTCACAGGGTCAGGGGGAGGCCGGTGAATTGCCACCAAGGTATGCCGAATGCGGCGACATATCACCAATCATTAGCTTCCCGCCCGGCACGTCGCCCTTGAGAAGGAACATCAGCAGTGGAAAATGCAATGAACGCTAGCGATCAGGTTTCGCCGGACGTTGCCACCAAGCCCGACAAGGTAGGTTTATACGGCTGGTATGTGGTCGTTGCGCTCATGCTTTGTGAGGCAGTGTCGGCGTTGGGTGCCAAACTACCATTTATCCTCGTCGAATCGCTCAAGGCGGATCTGCAGTTCACTGACACTCAAATCGGGTTTATTACCGGACCTGCCTACTCACTGACATTCGCAATCGCAGCTTTACCGCTCGCCAAGATTGCAGACAAATATCTTCGCACGCGTGTCATTTCGATTTCCATTCTTGTCTGGGCCGCTTTCATGGCGCTCGGCAGCATGGCTCAGGGAATAGCAACGTTCGGATTAAGCCGTATCGGCGGAGCGATTGGCGATGCCGGGCTCTCCCCGGCGACCCATTCCCTCATTGCTGGGTACACAACTCCGGTGACGCGCCCGAAGGCTATGGCAATCTATTCGCTCGGCACCGCCTTTGGTTCTATCGCCGCTCTCATGGTCGGTGGTTACATCGCAGATACTTATGGGTGGCGAGCATCTCTACAAATCGCGGCAGTTGGCGGCGTCCTTGTGTCGATCATCATCGCGACCACGATCAGAGATCCGGGACGGAAAGGCGACGTGGGCGCGCGGGCCGGGCTGCCCAAGGGAGATTTGAAGAGCATTTTGGGAAGTGCCCCCATCCGCAACATCATTATCGGCGGTATGCTGATGGGACTGAGTGCGGGGGCGTTTGATCGTTGGGCACCCGCTTATATCATGCGGACCTTCGATCTGTCGGCGACGGTGACGGGCGCATCCTTTGGTGGCGTGGCCGGACTGACGGGAATCAGCGGCCTGCTGCTCGGGGGGTTTGTCGGAGGCTGGCTGGCGAAACGGCGTTTCAGCAACACGTTCCGGATGCTGGCAATCGTGTTTTTCGTGGCAACACTGATTCAGTTTGCTTCTTTGATGGTAACGGAAAACTATCCGCTTTTCCTTGGATTGACTGCCGCTTCGATTCTGTTCGTCGCATTTTATTTCGCTCCGACCTATGCTGCTGTCCAGTCGCTTTCAGATCCAAGTGGGCGGAGCTTTGCCGCTGCAGTAACGCTGTTCGCAGTAAATGGCATTGGTATCGCATCTGGTGCTTTCGTCGTGGGCTTGCTGAGCGACTTTTTCAGAACCTACGCCGCAGATGACTCGCTTCGCTGGGCCTTGATCACGATGACGTTCATCAAATTCGGGGCGGTTTGGCACTATTACCTGGCCGCGCGCGCGGTGGATAAAATGGAAGCGGATTACGATATTCTGGACCAGGCCGAGCGCGAGTTTACTGGGAACCAGACCTAATGAGCAAATTACCGGTTCCCGAAGACGTGCAGGAGGCCGTCAGAACACTAATTCGTTGGACAGGCGACGATCCGTCGCGGGAGGGACTGCTCGACACCCCATCGCGGGTTGCGCGCGCGTGGAAAGAATATTGCCAGGGCTATAACGACGATCCGGGAACCCACCTCGACCGGGTGTTTCACGAGGTGGGGGGTTATAACGAAATCGTCCTGCTCAAGGACATCCCGTTCCAGTCTCATTGCGAGCATCATATGGCGCCGATCATTGGCAAAGCCTCGATTGCCTACCTGCCGCGCAACCACGTCGTCGGGATTTCCAAGCTCGCGCGCGTGCTCAATGGCTTTGCCCGCCGCCTGCAGGTCCAGGAACGCCTGACCGCAGAAGTCGCCCAATGTATCTGGGATCGCCTCAAGCCAGAGGGTGTTGCCGTCATCATCGAAGCGCAGCATGGATGCATGACAGGGCGCGGTGTCCGCACAACCGGCGTCGCCATGACGACCAGCCGGATGATGGGTGTGTTCCTCAACGATGATTCAAGCCGCAAGGAAGTGCTGAGCCTGATGGGGTATTAGAACTGGCTCGGCGCATCCAGCGCGCACGCGGGTGCACTGGCCCTATCAGGCGAGCTTGACGTTCCCCCGCGCGAGATGGTCGGTTCCGGCAATATGCCCCATGAGCCTTGTGAACTCGGTCCAGTCGGGGCGGCCAAAAGGCATGTTCTGGATCGAGGTGTAATACAGCGTCTGGTCGTCACCGCGGATCAGGAACAGCCCGGGTTCGAAGAACAATTCGGCTTCCGTCCCGCCCTCTGCCACGCGCTGGGAAACATACAATCCCCATTGATGACCCATCACGGGGTCCAGGCCATAGCCCATCGAGAGTTTCGTCAGGCCCCAGTCGTGCCGGGCCCTTTCCACCTGTTCCCTGCGCTCGGCCGACACGACGAAAGCTTCGATCCCCAGACGCTCCAGTGTATCAATGTGGTCGTTCAGGCTCGTCAGATGCAGCTTGCACAACGGGCACTGATAACCGCGATAGACGACGATCATGACGAAATTCTCCGGCCGCTGCTCGGAGAGTTTCCAAGTGCCGCCTTCCAGCATCTGTGCCTGGAAGGGTGGGACAGGATCGCGTGGATACAGCATCATGGCCTTTCGACAACGGGCCGCAATAACGGACGCAAGGGAGCCTTCAGCCCAGCAGCGGCAGGGATTTGTATTCGAAATAGGTTTCCAGCCCTTCGCGCCCGGACTCCCGACCCAGACCGCTGGCCTTGAATCCGCCAAAGGGCGCGTCGAAGCTGCCGCCAACGCCGTTGATGTGCAGCATGCCGCTGCGGATCCGGCGGACGACGGAATCGGCACGGGCAAGATCCTTGCTCCACACGCCACCGGCCAGCCCGTATTCGGAGTCATTGGCGATGCGAACGGCATCGGCGTCGTCATCGAACGGAATCACCGCCAGCACCGGGCCAAAAATCTCTTCGCGCGCGATCCGCATGGAATTGTTGACGTCGCCGAACACCGTCGGCTCGATGAAACGGCCAACGGCCATGCCCTGCGGACGTCCACCGCCGACCGTGACCCTGGCGCCCTCTTCCTTGCCAATGCGGATATAGTTCATCACCCTGTCATATTGGGCCTGGGACGCCACCGGCCCGACCTGGGTGGCCGGATCCAGCGGATCACCGACGACGATCTTGCCGATCATCTCGGTAATAGCCGCCAGAACATCGCCATAAAGCGCGCGCGGAACCAGAATGCGGGTCTGGTTGGTGCAGGCCTGGCCGCTGTTGCGCATCCCCTGATCCCAGACGCCTTTGACCGCCTTTTTAAGATCGGCATCATCCAGCATGATCAGCGCCGACTTGCCGCCAAGCTCAAGATTGCAGCGGCGCAAGTCGCGTCCGCAGATCTCGGCGACCCTCCGTCCGGATGCGGTCGATCCGGTGAACGAGACATGATCGACATCGCGGTGGCTGACGAGATATTCGCCGACCTCACGCCCGGCTGGCAAGATGCTCACCACCCCCGGCGGGAATCCAGCGGCATCGAACAGCTCTGCCATGGCGAGTGCATCCTGCGCCGTTTCCGAACCGGGCTTGGCCACCACAGTGCAACCCGCAATCAGCGCGGGAGCCAGTTTGAGCATCATCGCTGCCTGCGGGAAGTTCCATGGCGCAATGGCGACGCAGACACCCACCGGCTCCTTGATCACGCGGGCTGCCAGGCTGCGGCCCTCGCGGGTTTCCTCAAAGGGATAATCCTTGGCCAGACCGACATAATAATCGAGCATCATCTTGGCGATGGGCACATGCGCGTGACGCGAGAACATGATCGGGCTGCCGATTTCGGCGGTGATCAGTTGCGCGATATCCTCGTATTTGTCCGAATAGAGATCGGAGAGGCGCTGCAGGCAGGCGAGGCGTTCGGTCGGCGCCATGCGCGGCCAGGGACCTTCGTCAAAGGCCTGTCGCGCCGCGGCGATGGCGCGGTCGGCATCCTGGATGGTCGTGTCGGGGGCGTAGGCGAAGACCTCGTCCGTTGCCGGATTGACCATGGGAATTTCACCCGTCGAAAAGGAATCAATCCATTGGCCACCGATATAAAGCTTGCGGTTCCCTTGCGGCCGACTTTCGACACTCGACATAACTTCCCCTATGCTTTTCCGCTGACGCACACTCGAAACTAGAAACTGGTGATGACGGACCGGATAGCGTCGCCTGTGTGCAGATCTTCCAAGGCCTGATTGACCTGATCGAGTGAAATCGTGTGGGAGACCATGGAGGCCGTGTCAATCCGGCCGGATTCGATGAGGTCAACGAACCGCTGGAAATCCCGGCGGATCTGTGCCGAACCGGCCACGCATCCCTTGACGCACTTTTCCTGGGATTGAAGATCAAAGGCCGGGAACCTGAGCTCGTCATCCATGGCGCCATAGCCAACAAGCACCAGCATGCCCCCGGCACCGATGGTCTTGTAGGTTTGCGCCACGACATTGGGGCCGCCCACCACGTCGAACGCATAGTCGGCACCGCGCCCGCCTGTGATTTCGCGGACCTGCTCACCAATATCGCCCGCCCCCGGATCGATGACATGCGTTGCGCCGAGCTTCAAAGCCGTCTCGCGTTTGGTGGGCATTGGATCGATGGCGATGATCGGCGTGGCGCCTGCCACCACCGCCGCCTGAATGGCCGCCTGCCCGACACCGCCACAACCCACGATGACCACGGCGGAGCCCGCCTCTACATCTGCCGTAAACAGCACCGAGCCCGCGCCGGTGGTCAGGCCGCAGCCAATAAGGGCAAGCTGTTCGAACGGCAGGTCGGAGCGCACCGGCACAACAGACGCCTCGTCGACTGTCATCACCTGGCTGAACGTACCAAGACCGCTCATCGCGAAATAATCGCCGCCGTCAGGCCGCACGCCGCGCCGCTTCTTCAGCATTGCCCAAAGCGCGGTGCACAGATGCGTCTTGCCCCTCAAGCAATTGTCGCAGCGTCCGCAAGCTGGGCGGACGGCAGAAATGACCCTGTCGCCAACCTTGACGTAGCTCACCTCCTTGCCGACCTCTATGACGGTGCCGGCGCCTTCGTGTCCCAGGATGCTGGGGCCAGCGAGCATCTTCGACATCCGTCCGGACTGTACCGTCAGATCGGTGTGACAGATACCGCTCGCGCCCAGTTCCACCACAACATCGCGCGGGCCGGGCTCTGCCGGTGTGACATTCTCGATCGAAAGAGGTTCGGCGTCCTTGACGAATACTGCTGCTCGCATTTCAGGCACGCTCCTCTGTGGTCTTGAATGAGATGGGCAGATGCTCGGGCCCCATCATCTGGCCGCCCATAAGGTGGGGCAGCATCGTCACGGGACCGCCAAGCGTGAAGGGCGGATAGTCGCGCAACACCTCGAGCAGAATGTGCATCTCGCGGCGGGCAAGATGCGATCCGGCGCACAGATGCTGGCCGAACCCGAACGAGAGATGCAGACGCGCATTGGAGCGATCGATGTCGAACGCATCGGGGTTTTCGAACTTCGCCGCGTCTCGATTGGCTGCGGCATAAAGCAGGCCCACCGTGTCCCCCTGCGCCAGCTCGACGTCGCGCAGGCAGGTGGATGTCGTCACGGTGCGGAACATGGTTTGCACCGGTGGCAGAAAGCGCAGACATTCCTCGACACAGTTGATCAGAGCCTGATCATCCTCACGGACGCGCTTTTGCACATCGGGATGCTCCGCCAGATAGAGCATCATGCTGCCGATCATGTGCGCGGTCGTCTCGAACCCGGCAAACATGAAGGTCCGCATCATGTTCTGAAGCTCTTCGTCGGTCAGCAAGCGTCCATCGACCTTTGCGGTCGTCAGCGCGGTCAGATAATCGTCGCGCGGATTGGCCCTGCGGGCGTCGATTTCGACCTGCGCGATTTGCGTGAGTCCATTCAAGGCCTGCAGCGCCTCGGGCTTGCCATAGTGCAGGAGCAGCGCTTCGACATGCTTCTGCATTTCGCCACTGGAATGCAGATCGAGGCCGATCAACTCACCCACGGCGCGGATGGGTAGCTGCGTCGCGACATTCTGACAGAAATCGTCCTGCGGCCCGGCAACATAGTCCCGCACCAGAGCTTCGGTCAGTTCACGCAAGAACGGCTCTGCCTTGCGGACCTGGGGCGGGCTCAGCACATTCAGAAACAGCCGGCGATATTCGGTATGCATCGGCTTGTCGGTTTCCGCCGGAATGGACAGCGGCTGATTGGCCTGACGGGGGCAGCGCACGCCTTGCGCGGACGAGAACACCTGAGTGTTTTTCTCCACCGCGACAACGTCATCATAGCGTGTCAGATAAGCGACGCCGCCATGCACGTCGCTCTGGTGAATGGCAGGCCCATCCAGCAATCCGCGATAGACGTCATTCAAGACGTCAGGACTCAACTGCGGGTCCTGATGGTCAAACCGCTTTGTCAGCCGATCGACGACCTGGTGGTGCTCGGGTCGTGTCGCCATCGCTGTCGCCTGATCCGCGCCCATTCAAACTCTCCTCGTCTTGATGCGACTGTCGCCGCTCTCCATCAAATGACGAGCGGCGCCGGGTTTTTAATTCCTGCGATGATACAGCGATAATGCGGTTCTGCCGCCGTAGAAACTGTCAAGTCCGGTAGATGTTAGCCGTCGGACCGATCGCGAGCGCCGCGCGTGACCATTCCTGTTATCAGGACAACAGGGTTTTGTCGGCGCGCTCTTTTATCGAGGCCATCAGCGCAGCGCCCTCGGCGCTCGTGTCGTCTGCCCTTTGCGGCACCAGTCCCCCCATATCGGCGAACACCTCCACCGTCATGCAGCCCGCGCTGCCGGCGGTCAGCGGGCCATATATCTCTCCGGGAGCAGACAGCGACACGTCGCCGACGCGCAGTTCCTGTCCGTCTCCCGTCAGCATCGAGCCTTTCAGGACGATTTCCATCCGATGGGTGTTGTGGGAGTGCGGCTCGAGCACATGACCGGCCGGAAGATCGAGGATCATCACCGATGGCGGGTTCGTCGCCTTGTCGCCGAGCAATACGGCGCCCAGATCAAAGCCCTGCTCCTGCGCGATCGTGCGCGCAAACTCGAAGCCTGACGTCGTGATGGCCTCCAGAACATTGCCGTCTTCGTTTCGGTAAATCGGCATCAGTTCACTCCTCCGGAATTTCTATGCAGCTGGCCCCCGCCCCCGGCCAAGCAGGACCGGAGGTGATTTTTCCGCATCCTGAAAGACAATCAGGACCGTACACCCCTCGGCCCCGATCTCGATGGGACCGTATCCGGTTCCCGCAGCCACCATGCGCACATCACCGGCCTTGAAGTTGACCTTCCCCACGCGTTGCGAACCCTCGACAATATATTCAAGATAGTTGCAGCCATGGGTGTGCGGATCGATCCGCTCTGCCGCGACGAACCTGGCGAGAACCACCGACGGGGACGACGCCTCGCCTTCATCTAGCAGAAACTGCGCGTAGCAGACGCCCTCCCCCACTCCGGTCCAGACGATGTCCTCGGCAAACACATCCTTGTGCCCACGTCCGGTCATGACGCGTTTTCCCACATCAGTTGCCCATGATCGGCCGGAAGGCCTTTTCCAGCGCCGCAAGATCGGAAACATGGTCACTGAAATGGGGCGTACGGGGAATGGTCGGGAACCAGACCCCGCTCAACTCGACCTTGTCCATCAACTGCTCCAGCCGCGTCACGCATTGCTGTGCGGTCCCCGTCAGGACCGCGCGGTCGATCAGGTAGTTTTCCACCTCGGGATGATCTTCAAACAGGCGCGCGTTCGGATTGTCGCCGACCTGACCCTTATAGGCAAAATCGTACAGGGCCAGCCGCTCCTTCAGGATCGGCTTCATATGGTCCGGAACGTTCTTGTCCTCCATCGAGGCGTCGAAAGAAAAGCGTGCGCTTGAGAATGCGATGTTGCGCAAAGCCTTGCGCATCGGTTCCACCTCGGACTCGGTCGGCACGACATAGGTGAGCGGATTGATCCAGATTCGCAGCGGTGCTTCTATCCCTGCGGACTGTCGCGCGGCCTTGGCCAGACCGACCATCTTCTGGATTGTCTCGATATCAAGGCCGACGGCGACCGTCAGCTCGTCGGCAACCCGGCCTGCGAGCTCCATTCCTTTTGGCCCGGAGAATGCCAGGTGAATTTTCGACTGTTCCGGCCAGATTGTCCGCATCTCGTGAATATAATTCTCGAAATATTCAAGCTTCGATGGCTTCAGCCCTACCGAATTGACCGCACCGTCGCCCGTTGCCATGCCGACATAAAACCGACCCGGTGCCAGCTCCTGCAAGGCTCGGGCAGTGGCGGCGTGCACAGACCAGTGCCGCGTGACCGGATTGGTCACATAGGGACCTATGGATATCCTGTTGGTCCGCATGAGAGCTGCAGTGACGGCCGGATAGGTGGCATGAAACAGCTTGGGCGCGGTATCCGCCATACCGACGCGGGAAAAACCCATCTGCTCGGCCGCCTCGGCATAGACAACGGCCCTTTGCGTGCTCGCGATCGTCGTGATGATGCCACATTCGATCATGCTAATCCTCCCTGCCCCTTGAGCGCGGCTATCGACCCCTGCCAATAGCGCACACCTTGGAACAGATGGATTAGAGAAAGGCCGGCCCGGTTTCCACAGCCAGATTGGTTAGGAAAACGGGCATGCGGTGGAGGCTGCAGCTATCGCCACTGTACCCTTGCCGAGAACTGATGGGAATTCTGCGCGCGATAGTGATCCATGACATTCTGCAGATGGCGGCCGTGCAGCAAGCGCGCCAGGCGACCGTTCCCGGCGAGGATCGCATCTGCAATGTCTACATGATCCGAATGAACCCAAGTCATCCGGTCCTCAGGCGGGATACAGTGGATGATATGATTGACGATGATCGATTCGACCGTATCAATCAGCAAAGCCAAAACCGGGTTGCCGCACAAGCTGCTCACCGTGCGGTGGAAGTTCATCAGATTTTCCTGATCGACTTTCTCTGAAAGGACGAACTTGCACCCGTCGGACTCGGCTGCAAGAGCCAGACTTTTTGCAACGAGTTCGCGGTCGGGATTACAAGCTGCCAGTTCTGCAGCCTTGGGCCCCAGTATTTGTTGACAGGTGGCAACGTCATCATAGGTCGCTCCCAGCATCTGCAAGAACAAGGTCAGCATCCGACCGACATGATCGGGGCTGGTATTGCCGACGAATGCTCCGCCCTGGCGGCCAGTCTTGAGCGTCACCAGACCTTGCGCCTCGAGGAGTCTCAATCCCTCGCGTACCGATGCCCGGCCAGCACTGTATTCGTTTCTCATCGCTGTCTCGAGCATCAGGCGATCTCCCGCCACAAGGCTCTGGTCGCAGATTTCATCAAGAATTGTGCGCGCCACAACTTCTGCAGTTTTCAACGATGAGGAGTTCAAAGGTCCTAAGCCTTTATTCTGAGCACGTGTTCAGGGAGGAATGTGAGGCGCGAGCACTGCGCAACTGCTGCTAGTTGGCATATCAGGCAGGCACTTTCAAGCGCGGCCCATTGCTGAACCTTCTGGCGCGGAGCGCACAACGGCCGGTCGGCTACGACTTTGCCAACGCTGCTTTCTGTCAATTCTGGCAGGAGCGAAGGGTTCGGCAATATCCTATCCAGAACAACAACTGGAAGCGCGGTTTGTTCGCAAGAACCGTTAGATTGATATTTCAAGCATCAGGACAGTACCCTTATGCTTGCGATATCTCCTTTCTTATCCGGCGAAACGCGGGCGGAACGGCCCAACATTTTGTCTCGCATCGCGCTGCCCGTTCGCCTGCAACAAGAATGCCCGGCAGTTGAATGCCGCCAAGGAGATAGCCACGATGAAAGCCGGAGTTCGACTTAAAAGTGCGGTTTGTGACACCGAGGTCATTGTCATCCGGTGCGATGCCGAGGCCGTTGAATGCGGAGGCGCGCCGATGGCAGAGACCCGTCCTGCCGCTGCCGGCGATCTGGACACCGCGCACGCCCATGGCACGCAGATGGGAAAGCGCTATATCGACGCTGCGGGCACATGCGAATTGCTGTGCGTAAAAGCCGGAAAGGGTTCGCTTGCCCTCGACGGAGAGGCGCTTTCGATGAAGGATGCCAAGCCCCTCCCCGCGTCGGATTGAGCGCGGTGCCGGCTCGATGAAAATACCACTTCTTCTCGAAATGGCCGCTGAGGTCCACCCGCATCGCATCGCGCTGGTGCGTGACGAACGGCGCTGGACCTATGCCGAACTGCTAGAGTGCGCCCGGGGCGCCGGCACCTTGATCCGGCAAAGCGGAGCCCGGTATGTGTCCTTGCTTGATGAATCGAGCGAGGCCGCAGTCATCGCCCTGTTTGGTGCGGCCATGGCTGGCGTACCTTATTGTCCGCTAAACTACCGGCTTGCCGACGCCGAACTGTGCGCCTTATTGCAGCGCATCGCGCCTGCCTTGGTTATCGGGGACGAAGCCCGGGTGGCGCGGATCGCAGGTGCGCAAGGCCATGTAACCTACAGCCGCGACAGGTTCGTAGCCGAAGCCCAGCAACTCGCCAGTGGTGATGCACCGACCGATGATGATCCGGCCAATGATATCGCCGTCCAGTTGTTCACAAGTGGCACCACAGCAGCGCCAAAGGCGGCACTCCTGCGCCATTCGAACCTGCTTGGCTATATCCTCAACTCGGTCGAATTCGCTTCGGCTGCAGAGGATGAAGCATCGCTGGTTGTAGTCCCGCCATACCATATCGCGGGGATCTCGGCGCTCATGAGCTCGATCTACGCTGGTCGGCGCATTGTCATGCTGCCCAACTTCTCGCCCGCGGACTGGCTGGCGCTGGTCGCGAACGAGAAGGTCACCAACGCCTTCGTCGTGCCAACGATGCTCGCCCGCATCATCGATACATTGAAATCGGGCAAACCCGGCAGGGTGGTGGATGTATCGAGCCTGCGCGCGATTGCCTATGGCGGCGGCAAAATGCCCATCGACGTGATCCGACCGGCGTTGCAGTTGTTCCCCGACGTCAATTTCACCAATGCTTATGGCCTGACCGAAACCAGCTCGACCATCGCGCTGCTGACACCCGAAGACCATCGTGCAGCCTTGCTGTCGGACGATCCGAAGGTACAGGCGCGCCTCGGTTCCCTGGGCAAGCCGCTCCCGTCGGTGGAGATCGAGATCCGCGACGAAAACGGACAGGTCTTGCCGCCGAATGCGGCGGGCGAGATCTATGTTCGGGGCGAGCAGGTATCGGGGGAGTACCGGGAAAAGAGTGCACTGATCGAGGGAGGGTGGTTTCCTACCCGCGACGCGGGCTACATGGACGATCAAGGCTATCTCTACCTGTCGGGCCGCGCCGACGATGTCATCGTCCGTGGTGGCGAGAATATCTCGCCTGGTGAGATTGAGGATGTTCTTCTGACTCATCCTTCCGTAGCCGATGCCTGCGCATGTGCCATTCCGTCTGACGAATGGGGCGAAGCTATCGGCATTGCCGTGGTCGTTCACATTGCGACAGAGCAGCCCGGCCACCAGGAACTGAAAGATCTCATCCGGGCAAGGTTACGGTCGTCGCGGGTCCCCGATAAAATCACCTTCGTGCCAGACCTTCCTTACAACGAAATGGGAAAGCTTCTGCGACGCGAAGTGAAGAAGATGCTCGTTGACTAAGATTGGAGTATCCATGCACAGAATTAACCAGGCTCAGGCAAAAACAATCATCGATACCGCGCTCTCCAGAGGCGGTGCGCTAGGGCTGAAACCGCTCAGCGTCGCGGTGCTCGATCCCGGCGGGCACCTTGTCGCGTTTGAGCGCGAAGACTGTGCCTCGCTCATGCGCGCCCAGATTGCCATTGGCAAAGCGGCAGGTGCGCTGGCGCTTGGCATGTCCAGTCGGAAAATCGGCGACATGGCCGCCGAGCGGCCCTCCTTTTTTGCATCGCTTGGCCCGATCTCTCCGGCTGGCATTGTTCCGGCAGCAGGCGGGCTGGTGATCGTCGATGAAGACGGATTCCCATTGGGCGCAGTGGGGGTGACCGGCGACACATCGGACAATGACGAGCATTGCGCGATCGCTGGTATCGAAGCGGCGGGGTTGACAGCACAACTTTGAACAACGGTTTCGACGTATTGGGGCCCCTAGTTGGCTGTCCGGTAAGGTTTACCGACGACCCGAATTCGGGCGGAAATGACGCGGTGTTCGATGCCACGATCCTGGTCGACCGCGCTGGCGCGCTGCCCGATGTGGATGCGCAAGCCTTTGCGGCACTGGTCACCACCCGCAGCGCTGCCCCCAAACCGTGGGTCAGCGTGGCGCCGGGTCGTCTGGAAGCGCAGCTGCACAGCGCAGCGACCAATGCTGCGGCTGCCCCTGTTGCAGCAGCGGTGCTGGCGCGGCTGCTGCGGTTGGGCGAGAAGTTGTCCTTTGAAGCTACGCTGGAGCTCGAATCCCTGGCTTATTCCACGCTGCTCGGCAGTGCGGAATTCAGACGCTGGCGCGCTACAGCGAAGGCCGGTCTGAACATCCCGACGGTGCCCGAACCTGTCCGCTACGAGCGGGCGGATGACGATGTCACGCTGGTTCTGGCGTCACCCGGCAACCACAATGCGATGACCGCGACCATGCGCGATGCGCTGTTCCACGGCCTGTCCGCCGTCGTCGATGATCCCTCCCGGCCTCGGCTGGTGCTGCGCGGAGAGGGCAAATGCTTTTCGACCGGTGGGCATCTGCCCGAATTCGGCTCGGCCCCTGATATGGCCCAGGCGCATGTCGTTCGCGTGCTGCGTTCGTCGGCAATGCTGCTCCACAGGCTGGGTGACCGTGCCGAAGCCCGGCTGCACGGGGCCTGTATCGGATCGGGGATCGAGGTACCGGCTGCCGCAGCGCACCGGATCGCCGCACCCGATACGATCATCCAGCTTCCCGAGTTGGGCATGGGCCTGATCCCCGGCGCAGGCGGCACGGTTACCCTTACCCGCGCGATCGGCAGGCACCGATTGTTCTGGCTCGCGCTTGGCGGCTTCCGCGTCGGTGCCAGCCAGGCGCTCGATTGGGGCCTGTTTCATCGGGTCGAGCCATGATGACGCTGCTCAAAGAGCGTGCCTCTGTGCTGGGACTTGATCCGCAATGGCTGCTTGCGCGTGACGCCCCGGGCGGGCTGGCAGTGCCGGGGCTTGTCTCGGCCAACCGCCATTGCCGGATGCTGCAGACGCAAGACGACTGGATTGCGGTCAACCTCGCGCGCGAGGACGATCGTGCGCTGATCCTGGCGCTCGCCGGGGAATCATGTCTCCCGGTTTGGCAAGTGCTGCAAGACATGGCCGCAGCCCGGACGTGCCACGAATTGCTGCAACAGCTGACCGAATTGCAGGTTCCTGCTGCCCGCATTGGCGAGGCGGAGCCGCTGGCGCTTCACAGCCGGCCGATCGCCCGTAAAATCTCTTGCCGGGTCCTGGATCTCTCTGCGCTCTGGGCAGGGCCGCTGTGCGCCGGGCTGCTGGCGCGCGCGGGAGCCGAGGTGACGCGGATCGAGAGCATTGGCCGCCCCGACCCGACGCCGCGGTCGTCCCCCTTGCTCGACCGGAAGATCAACAAGGGCAAATCCCTGCTCGCGCTCGATTTGCGCACCGATGCGGGCAAGGCCGCGTTGTTGCGGGCGGTGGATCAGGCCGATATTCTGATCACGAGCGCCCGCGCAGGCGCGCTCCGGCGTATCGGGCTTGAGCGTGAATCGCTTCGCAGCAAGATATGGGTCGCGATTACGGCCCATGGCTGGAGCCGTGACAGGGTTGGTTTCGGCGATGACTGCGCGGCGGCAGGAGGGCTGACCCGCTGGCACAATGGCCAACCCCGCTTTTTTGGCGACGCGCTTGCCGATCCGCTGACAGGACTGGAGGCGGCGCTGGCGGTTTTGGCAGGCGCAACCGGCCTGATCGATATGGCGATGGCGCAGGTTGCAGCCGCCTATGCGGCGTCATCATGATGCTGGTCCTGCGAAATGTCAGTCCATGGGGTCAGGAACCGACCGATGTCGCGCTCGCGAATGGACAGATTGTCGCGATGGGTCAAAGGTTGCCGCGTGGCGGTGAGGACATCGACGGTCGCGGCGGCACCCTGCTTCCCGGCCTGCACGATCACCACCTTCACATTCTCGCGCTTGCAGCGCGGCGGCAGTCGGTTGACCTGGCAGGCGTGCTGGCTCCGGGCGACATCGCCCATCGGCTGGCACGGGCGCCAGAGCCTTTCGTCAGAGCCATCGGTTATGACGAGCGCGCAGCAGGGATTCCCGATGCGGCCATGCTTGATCGCTGGCTGGCAGATCGTCCGTTGCGGGTGCAGGATCGCACCGGTGCCTTGTGGGTGCTCAACTCGGCTGCCCTTGCGCTGCTCGACGACCATGACCTGCCGCTGGGCGCGGAGCGGGATGACGGCGGGGCGCCGACAGGGCGCTTCTGGCGCGAGGATCGCTGGCTGGGGCGGAACATCCCGCGGCTGGCGCTTGATCTGGCTGCGCTGGGGCAGCATCTGTCGACTTTGGGCCTGACCGCGCTGACCGATGCGGGCGCGGCCAACGGGCCCGACGAGGCTGCAACCCTTTCCGGATCGATGCCGCAGCGGCTGACGCTGATGGGGTGTGAAGCGCTCACCGCAGGTGACGGCTATGCGCTTGGCCCGCTCAAGCTGCTGATCGACGAGCGTGACCCGCCATCGCCAGAGGTCCTTGCTGCGAGGATTGCTGCGGGCCGCGCGGCGGGTCGCAATGTCGCGGCGCACTGTGTGACCGATGGCGAATTGATGCTCTATCTTGCTGCGCTGGAGGAATCCGGCGGGGCTCGGACCGGCGATCGCGTGGAACATGGCGGCATCATTCCGGCAGCCCTCATCCCGATCATTGCCGATCTTGGTCTTGCGGTCGTGACCAACCCCGGCTTTCTGCATGACCGGGGGGATCGCTATGCGCAGGAATTCGACGATGTGTCGGACCTTTATCGCATCGGATCTCTGCTGGCGGCTGGCGTGCCGATGCAGGCGGGATCCGATGCCCCTTACGCCTCGGTCGACCCCTGGCTCGGAATGCGCAGTGCGCGCGACCGGATGACAAAGACGGGCCGACGGCTCAGCGGCTCGGAGCGCATTTCCGCTTTGGCGGCGCTGAAGCTGTATTGCACCGGTCCCATCGCACTACCGGCACCCGCGGACCTCATCCTGTGCGAAGGCGACATGGCCGACGTGCTGGCCGATCTCGACGCCGGCAGGGTCCGGATGACGTTCATCGGCGGAACAAGCCAGCAGGGACACGGATCGTGACCGACGCCACATCCCCGCCTTCCCGGCCGCCCCGGTTTCCGTTTGCACGGCAGAGCGCCGGCCCTTCCCCGCGGCGGCGTCCCCGATCCGTTCGGCGCACGACCTCCATCGACAGCGAATGGCCCGATGGTTTCGGCCAGCCCTGGCGTATGACCGGCCAGGCGCGTGATCTGCTGACCTGCGCGGATAGCCTTGACGCGACCGTGCTGGCCAGCGCCGAGTATCGCATTCTGGTCTCGCCGAAGCGTCAGATCCTCAAGATCGAAGCAACACCAGCGCATCCCCTGATGGGAGACATGGTCGGCGTGCGCGCCGGTGGCGCAAGCCGCGCGCTGCTGAACGACAGGCTCGGTGCGTTGCGCGGTAGCCCGTTGTTCCAGATCCTCGATGATTATGCCGGTGCAAGTCTTGTCGCAGAATGGATCTGGTCGCACTGGTCCGACGACTGGATATCGAAATCGAGCAACGCCGCGATCCGCCCGACCGGAGGCAGGCCGAGCGGCATGATGAATATCTGCACGGGTTTTGCGCAAGGATCGAGCGCGTTGAATCCCGATGGCACGCCAAATTTGCACGATCAGTCCAGTGCGCAGGTCGGTCCGCTCACCCATCCCGACGATCTGGCTGGATGGCACGCGATGCCGTCGCAGCACGGGCCGCAGACCCGGCGCAGCAGGCGGCTCGACGTCTGGCGGGAAGGGGATTGCATCAAGGTGGATGCGGCGTTCCAGGACAGCGGGCCCGTCCCCGAAGGCGGTCGCCGGGCGGTGCATGAATACCGTCTGTTTGCAGATATCGACGCAGCCTCGCATCGCCTTGTCGCGCTGCAGCCGGTGGCGCATATCCTGCCGTTTCAGGAATGCCCGGGGGCGGTGGCGAAGGCGACGCGTATGCTGGGCCAGGACGTGTCCACATTTCGGGAAAGCGTCATCGATACCCTGCCATCGACGCTGGGCTGCACCCACCTCAATGACATGCTTCGCGCTTTGGCCGATGTTCCCGAACTGGTACGCCAGATCGACTGACCGTCACGCCGTCAGGCTGCGGCCTGCAGGCGCTGGAACCGGGCAAGATCGGCAGGCTCGTCGATGTCGGTGGAAAGGCCGCGGCGGCTCACCTGAACGCACCGCAGCCCGGCACTCCCGGCCAGAGCCTGATGCCGCGCCAGGCTGCCGACCCCGAACGCGAACGGGATGATGTTCGGGCGGCGCAGCAACAGTGCGTTGGTCCCCAGTCCGGCATGGTCGCTCGCCGTGACGACGTCGGCCCGGCTCAGCGCCTCGATCATGCAGGCAAGGTCGTCCGCCTCCAGCAACGGCAGATCGGCATGCAGGGCCATCACCGGTCGATCGGGTTCCAGGCGGGATGCCGCTTCGGTTAGCGCCGGATTGAGGCCGCTGACCGTTTCATGGATGCCGTTGGCGCCCCTTTGACGCGCGCGCTCGAGCAACAGGGAACTGCTGCTGACGACATGGCAATGGGCAGCATCGCCAAGACCAAGCGCGGCCTCCAGCACGTGCAGAAACATCTGTTCCACGATCGCTGCGCGACCACCGGCATCCAGCACGCCCGCCAGCCGGGACTTGCCCTCTGCAGGCGAGCGGACCGGGATGATGATGTTGATGCTCATACCATATTCTTCAGCGCTGTAGCGAACGCGAGGGATTCGCGCGCCAGCCTCTGCTGACCTGCATCGTCCCGCATCAGGGTGTCGCATGCAACGATGCTGATCCCGTCCAGCGCCTTTCCGGCGCTGGGGTCGTCGATATCGCACAATATGCCGTCGACTACACCGGAATAGGATGGAACCAATGCCGCCGCGCCGGGCACCATGCCCAGTTCGCGCATGATCTTCGCCGCCGGCCCCTTGACTGCCTCTCCCGCGATGAAGGGCGAAACCGCCACACATGGTGCAGAGCAGTCGCGCAGCGCTTTGGCGATTTCAGGAATCGCCAGCATCGGGCCGATGCTCAGCAGCGGGTTGGAGGGACAGATGATCACTGACTCCAGCTGCGGGTTGGACAGCGCGGCGATCAGCGCGGCGGAGGCGCGCGCCTCGGCTGCGCCTTCAAAGCGTATCCCGCGATACACCGGCTCACAGCGGCGACGGACGAAATAGTCCTGAAACGGCATTTCGCCCTCGTCGGTGATGATGATCGAGCGTACCGGATCATCGCTCATCGGCACGATGCATTGGGCAATCCCGCACGCTTGCGCAATGTCCCGGGTCACCGTGCTCAAGCTCTCCCCCTGCCGCAGACGGTCCGTCCGCAGGACGTGCTTGGCAAGGTCGCGGTCGCCCAGCGCAAACCAGTGGGGGCCGCCCAGCGTCTTGACGCTGTCCATGAAGGACCAGGTTTCGTCCCTGATGCCCCAGCCACGTTCCCGGTCGTTAAGCCCGGCCAGCGTGTAGGTCACGGTGTCGATGTCGGGACAAATGGTCAGGCCCATATGTTCGAAATCGTCGCCGGTGTTGACGGCGATCAGCAGCTGCTCCGGGCGGAGGATCGCCGCCAGTCCATTGGCGAGCCGCGCCCCGCCAACACCGCCTGCCAGCGCAACGATCATGGGAACAGATCCTTTTCCCGAGGACGCAGCAACGTGCGCGCCGTGCTGCCGTCAGCAGAATAATCCAGTCCGCGCACCACCACTATGGGCGTGCCTTCCGCAGCCTGCCCCATAACCAGAGAGGCCGCAGCAGCGATCTCATCGGCAAGGCCAAGCTCGCTCGTTTCCAGCCTGCGACCGGTCAGGTCAGGCTCGCCGCGCAGGTTGAGCAAAGCGGGAAGCCCGGCCACGCCGATCGCTGTACCGGTGGTTCCCACGCGCCAGGCGCGGCCGAGGCTGTCGATGACGAGAACCCCCACCGTCCGCCCGGTTGCTTCGGACAGCGCAGCATGCAGCTTCGCCGCGCTTGCATCGGGATCAATGGGGAGCAGCAGCGCCTGCAGCCCCTCCCCCGCGCCGACATTCGACTGGTCGATCCCGGCATTGGCCAGCACCACTCCCAGCCTGTGCCGAACGATGATGAGATCGGGCCGGACCCGCATGACCTCGTCCGCCTCGGACAGGATCAGTTCAATCAGCCGCGGATCCTTGCCTGTCTTTCCGGCCAGGTCGAGCGCGGCGGCCGATGGCGTGACATCGGCGAGCGCGACCTGACGCCCCTCTGCCTTGGACACGATCTTCTGGGCGAGGACAACGACATCCCCATCCTCCAGCGGCATCGCCGCCGCGGTGAGCGCATCGATAATCAGTCGGCACAGGTCATCGCCGGCACGCACCATGGGTACGCCCGGCAGCGCCGTTATCGAGACGCTACGTGCCTTCATTTGCGCGTTGGCAGCCCGGTGAGACGGATACCCGATCCCGGCACCTTGTAGCGACGGTTGAGCGCGATCAGCACGCTGGTCAGGGCCTCTGCCACGACCGAATTGCACAATGGCCCGGCGTTCCACGCGGTCAGTCCGATGTCCTCAGCCAGTGTAACGACCTCCTCGGCCGCTTCGGCATCATCGGCGCACACCAGAACATCGCATTCCACGTCCTCGTCGAGCCTGGTGAGATGGTGCGCAGAGATGTTCTGGAAAGCCGAGACCACCCGCACACCATCGCCGAGAATCTTCTGCACCGCTTCCACCGCACTGCCGCCTTCGGGCAATTGGACGCGGCTCACCTTGGGCGGCACGAGGGGGACGGTCACGTCGATCAGGATCTTCCCGTCCAGTTGGCTCGCCACATCCGCCACTGTCGACTGCTGCGCTGCGAAAGGTACTGAAAGGACGACGATCTGCGCGGCGGCCGCTGCATCGGGATTGGCAAGTCCGCGCACATTGGCGCCGCCGCCCAGCGTCGCGCGCATGTCCGCCGCCGCTTGTTCAGCGCGTTCCTCGGTGCGGCTGCCGATGATCACCGGATGGCCGCGATGCGCCCATCGCAAGGCAAGCCCGCCCCCCTCCTTGCCGGTGCCGCCAAGAACGGCGATGGTTTTCTTGACGTCAGACATTGATCATTTCCTTTTGTCCATATTTCCTGGGCGGTGTCAGTATGATCGGCGTCAGCGGAGCGGCATTGCGCGCCGTTGCCTGAAGTGCGGGGGGGACAGCGCCATACAGTGTTGTTCGCTGGCGCGGGCTGCGGCCCATCGCCACGATCAGCGCCTCCATCTCCTGTGGCGGCATTTCCTGGCCGTGCGCAGCGCCTGCTGCCCGGCTGATGCTTTCATCCATCAAGGTCCCACCCAGATCATTCGCTCCGCCCTCCAGACAAGCCCGCGCACCTTGCGCGCCGAGCTTGGTCCAGCTCACCTGGATCGAGGTCAGGTGCGGGTGCAACGCCAGCCGCGCCACGGCATGCATCAGGCGTACCTCGCGAAAGGTCGGGCCGCGCCGGCATTGTCCCTTCAGCCCCATCGGGGCTTCCATCGGCACGAATGGCAACGGCACGAACTCGGTGAACCCGCCAGTACGTGCCTGCAGATCACGGATGGCGATGAGGTGCCGGGCCCAGTGACGGGGATGATCGACATGCCCGAACATGATCGTCGCCGTCGTGCGCAGACCGACGCGGTGCGCGGCCTCGATCGTCTCCAGCCATTGTGCCGTGTTGAGCTTGTCAGGGCAGATCACTTCGCGCACCTCGTCGTCGAGGATTTCTGCGGCAGTCCCCGGCAGCGAGCCAAGCCCCGCGTCCTTGAGGCGGGTCAGATAGTCTTCCAGCCCCAGACCCAGAGTCCGCGCCCCGTGGCGCACCTCGAGCGGCGAGAAGGCGTGGATGTGAAGATCGGGCTGCGCCGCTCTCACTGCGCGCAGCAGGCCAAGATAGGTGTCGCCCGTATAGGCGGGGTGGATGCCGCCCTGCATGCACACTTCGGTGCCGCCGCGGGCAACGGCCTCATCCGCCCTGCGCGCAACCTCGGCCAGATCAAGATCATAGGGCAGGCCGCGCAGGCTGTCGGAGGTCTTGCCCTTGGAAAACGCGCAGAAGCTGCATTTGTGGGTGCAGATGTTGGTGTAGTTGACGTTGCGATTGACGACAAAGGTCACGTCGTCCCCGTTGACCGCGCGGCGCAGGGCATCGGCGGCAGTGCAGATGTATTCGACATCGGGTCCACGCGCGGCAAAAAGCGCTTCGATCTCCGCCTGGCCGATACCGGCGCCCGCCTGGGCCCGTTCGACGATATCGGCGATAGCACGCGATGGTTCCCCTGCGACAGCGCTGCTGCCGGTCCGCTCTGGCAGCGGCTGGCCGGGCGACCATGAATCCATCCGCGCCAGACCGTGCGAGTCCGATTGCGCCAGCAAGGCGCGCCGCGATGCATCGTCCTGCCAGGGGCGATCGAGAAACGCGGGATAGGCTGGCAAGCGCGCCACCAGCCGCCGCCCGCTGGCTTCCGTCGCCGCGCGCAGCCTGTCGACTGCGGGCCAGGGGTGGGACGGATTGACATGATCAGGGGTGACCGGCGAGACGCCGCCCCAATCGTTTATTCCCGCATCCAGCAGGCGTGGGAAGGATGCATCCGACAGGTTCGGTGGTGCCTGCAGCGAAACGTCGGGAGGCAGGATCAACCGGGCCACGGCAATGCTCCACAGCAGCTCCTCCAGCGAAGGCTCCGCGGCTCCTGCCATCGGCGTAAGCGGGTTCGCGCGGAAATTCTGGACGATCACTTCCTGGATATGCCCGAACTGAAGATGCAGGGCACGGATCGCGAGCAGCGCATCGATGCGTTCCGCGCGCGTTTCCCCGATCCCGATGAGGATGCCGGTGGTGAACGGAATCTTAAGTTCGCCCGCCAGCCGCATAGCCTCAAGCCGCACCGCCGGCACCTTGTCGGGCGAGCGGTAATGCGGACCGCCTTTGTCGCCCAGCCGATCCGCTGTCGTCTCCAGCATCAGACCCTGCGAACCCGACACCGTCTTGAGACGCGCCATCTCGTCGCGCGTCAGAATACCGGCATTGATGTGTGGAACGATGCCGGTCTCGGTCAACACCAGACGACACATCGCTTCAAGATAATCTACCGTCGTGGCATAGCCCAGACGGTCGAGTTCATAGCGCGCCTGGCCAAAGCGCAGCTCGGGCTTGTCGCCCAGGGTGAACAATGCCTCGGTGCAGCCCGCCGCCGCGCCGGCCCGCGCTGAGGCCAGCACCTCTTCAGGCGTCATAAACGCCGCAGAACCGGGACGCGGCCGGGAAAAGGTGCAATAATGGCAAAGGTCGCGGCACAGCTTGGTCAGCGGGATGAAGACCTTGGGCGAATAGGTCTGGATTGTGCCAAACCGTGCTTGCCGCACCGCCGTAGCCTCGGCCATCAGCGTGTCCAGGCAGTGTTGCCCATAATGCGCCTGGAGATCCGTCGAGATCAAATGGTTCAACATGAGATGCTGCTTTCAAGCCTCCAGGAAAATGTCCGGCGCATCACATCAGTACCGGATCGGCAGTCCGCAGGGCCTGTAGCGCCCGCCAATGGGCGAAAGCGCCCACCAAGGCCACCAAAGTGGCCATCAGCAAAGCATAGCCGATCGAACTGTTACCCAATTGCGGGGCAAGCAGATCGCTCAGGACACCAACCAAAGGAATGGCAAGACCCAGGCTGATGATGTTTCCAAACGAGATGCCAAGCGCCAAAGCCAGCGAGCGGGTATCTTCTGTCGCCGCCTTCTGGATCAAGGCGGCCGTGGGTGCCAGATAGCTGAACGCCGCAACATTCAGCACGAACATGGCGGCCAGGGCGACGAACGGCTCGGGGCTGAAGATGGTCAGCAGCAACGCCGGGATACAGATCAGCAGGCTGGTCATCACCACTTTCGCTTCGACATCGCGGACACGCGGCCGCAATACATCGCAGATGATCCCGGCGCACAGCGTTCCTATCCCTCCGCCGACACCAATCGATATCGCCGCATATCCACCCATTTCGCCCACACTGAAATCATGCACGCGGATGAAGAAGGCCGGCAGCCAGGCCGCGGTTACCGCGCCGATCAACATGCTGGCGGTCATGCCCAGCACCAGCCAGGAATATCCCGGCCGCTGCGACAAAGTGCGTGCGGCACCGGCAATCGGCGTGGCGGCGGCCATCGGTGCAGCCGATGCTGCAAGGCGACTTGAGCGCGGATCGGATACGGTTGCGACAAAGATCACAGCCAGCAACAGCCCGGGGATACCCGCGACCAGAAGTGCTGTGCGCCAACCGAAGCTTTCACCCATCATGCCGCCAAACAGCAAGCCGGCAAAGGTGCCAACCGGCATTCCAAACATCATCAAAGAGATGGCCGATGTGCGGCGTTCCACCGGAAAAATGTCGCTTACCAGCGCAACGCTGGCGGGCACGCAGCCGGCTTCGCCTGCGCCAACGCCGATGCGTGCCAGAGCCAGTTCCGTGAAATTGCGCGCAAGGCTTGCCGCTGCCGTAAACACGCTCCAGACAACAAGGCAGATACCGATCAGGCGGACACGATCCATCCGGTCCGCAAGCCGTCCGAGCGGCACCCCCAGAATCGCGTAGAAAATGCCAAAGGCCGTTCCGGTCAGCAGCCCAAGCTGACCGTCGGAGATATCCAGCTCGGTCTTGATGTCCTGCGCCAGAATGTTCACGATCTGCCGGTCAAGAATATTGATGGCAATGGTCAGAAACAGCAGCGCCAGTGCCCAGTTCGGTCTGGATTTGGGTCCGGAGCTCAGAATGTCCGTGGAATTGGCCGGGGTCATGATTGCGCGCCCTCCTAATAACCGAGCATTTCGGCGTATCTGTTGCGATGATAAGCCTGATTGCCGAACAGGGCGTCGCAGACGCGGGCGCGTTTCAGGAACAGGCCGGCGTCATGCTCGTCGGTCAGTCCGATCCCGCCGTGCATCTGGATCATTTCATTGGTCACGAGCTGGAGCGTTTTGCCCATTTTTGCCTTAGCGAGGCTGACCAGTTCGGGTACGTCGGATGCACCACTCTCGATGGAGCCGAGCGCCGCTTCAACCGATGACCGGGCCAGCTCCAGTTCCATGAACATGCGAGCTGCACGATGCTGCAACGCCTGGAAGGAGCCGATCACCCGGTCGAACTGGACGCGGGTCTTGAGATACTCCAGCGTGATGGCAAACGCCTGGTTGGCGCTGCCGAGCATTTCAGCGGCTATCCCTGCCCGCGCCCGATCCAGCGTCGCTTCAAGAACGGCCCAGCCACTGCCCCCTGGACCCAGACGCTGCCCCTCGACCTCGCGAAACTCCAGATTGGCATAGCCCCGGCTATCCATGGTGTGCAGGTCATGCCGGACAAGCCCCGGCGCATCGCCCCGGACCAGGAACAGCTCAACGGACTGTTTCACATCCGGATGATCGGATATGCGCGCCGAAACGATGAAGAGATCCGCAGCAAAGCCCTCGACGACGAACCGTTTTCTGCCGGACAGTTTAAAGCCGGATCGCGACGCCGTCGCTCTGGTCGTGATCGTCTCGGGTGCGTGAACCGCACGCTCGTCATAGGCCAGCGTCGCGATCGTGCTCCCTTCGGCAATCGCGGGCAGCCATTCCTG
Source organism: Blastomonas sp. (assembly GCA_046291395.1). Taxonomy (GTDB): domain Bacteria; phylum Pseudomonadota; class Alphaproteobacteria; order Sphingomonadales; family Sphingomonadaceae; genus Blastomonas. The sequence continues at coordinate 34,713 of JBKBTF010000002.1, forward strand.
CTTCTGCGCTTCGTCTCCTCCAAGAACAATGGCGCTGGCTGCAACCAGGGCTGATGCCAGCAGCGGTGATGCACCCAGCGAGCGTCCAAGCTCCTCCAGAATAAGGCCCATCGCGACAAAACCGAAATCCGAGCCACCATATTGCTCGGGCACGAGTACTCCGGCCCAGCCCAGTGCAGCCTGTTCGCGCCAGGCGTCCGGATCAAAGCGCTGTTCCACTCCGGAGTTGCGGACCTTGCGAAAGGCGGTGAGCGGACTGCGCACAGCAACCCAACTGCGCGCCGAATCACGCAGCATGGTCTGCTCTTCAGAAAGAATGGCCATAAACGATGCCCTTCGGAAATCAAAAAAAGTAACTAGTGCTGTCAAGCAGTATGTATCTAGGAAGGTAAACCCAATATGCGCTTCGAAATGATATTGTACTGAACTTCCTGCGAGCCGCCATAAATCGACGTAGCTTTGCCGTATAGGAAGTCGCTAACGATGGTCAGTTCGTTGTCGGTATACTCTGGGCCTTCCCAGCCCAACCCCTGGTGGCCGAGTATTTCGATCGTCAAATCTGCGCGCTGCTGTGTTTGTCTCGTATTGGCATTTTTCAACATGGAACTGAGAGCGGAAACGTCCGAGCCACTCTTGGCCTCGGCCGTAGCGCGCGTCGCGGTCTGCTTGAAAATGCGCCCTTCCATGTCATTGGCAACGATCCGCGCCCGCAGATCCGGATTGGCAATCCTGCCCTGTGCATCGACCCCGACGTATTGGCGCGCGAGGTCGAGCAGGCAATAAGCCTGGACGGCAGTCGTCGAAGAGCCGGCAAGCGCCGAACGCTCGTGCTGCAACAGCCGCTTGGCAACGGTCCACCCCCCGTTCAGCGGACCAACGAGCTGGTCCTTCGGGACTTTGACATCGTTCAGAAACAATTCGCAGAACGAGGAATTTCCATTGATCAACTTGATCGGTCGGGCTTCCACGCCGGGAGTCGACATCGGGAAGAGCACCAGCGAAATGCCGTTATACTTGTCGTGGGGATTGGTGCGGACAAGGCAGAAGCACCACTTGGCCCATTGGGCACCGCTCGTCCAAATTTTCTGGCCGTTTACAAGGAAATGATCTCCCCTGTCGTCTGCGCGGGTTTGCAGCGACACCAGATCGGACCCCGCTCCCGGCTCGGAAAATCCCTGGCACCATTGGAAGTCGCCGCGCACGATCGGCGGCAGATGCTGCGCCTTTTGCGCAGGTGTTCCATATTCGAGCAGGGTCGGGCCGAACATCATGACCCCCATGCCGCCAATCGGGTTGTAGGCCCCGGCGCGCAGAAGTTCCTCACGGATCACAAGCGCATGCGCATGCGACAATCCTGCCGCGCCGTATTCGGCAGGCCAGGTGGGCGTTCCCCACCCCTTGGAGCCCATCGCCACGCGCCATGCCTGCTGATCTTCGGTCGGAAAGGCCATCGCCTCCCGCGACATCGGATTTGCCATGTTCTTCAACGAGGCTGGGAAGTTGTCTGCAATCCAGCCGCGCACTTCATCCCTGAATGCAATCACATCAGCCGTCACGACGTTGTCCATTGTCTTTCCCTCTTCCCTGGCCCGCGCGCCACCCCTCGTGCTTGAACGTCCCCGATCCGTGCGTTCGACGGCGCAGCCATCCTTACAGAAGGGCCTGGCTGAAAACTGGTCGCATCCGGGTCACGACGAAGTGGAGCCCTTTTCCTTGGCGATGAAGGCGAGCGCGACATCGCGGACGTCATCCAGCGCGAAAGTCATCTCTTCTGCCGCCATCGCAAAGGGGAGCACGGCATCTGCTGCCATCTGGATATGGATGTTCAGCGCGCGCTTGGTGTCGCGCAGGGCTTGCGCGGGCTTGGCTGCAAGGCGCTTTGCCAGCGCAAGTGCGGTCGGCAGGACCTGGTCGGCGGGAACCACGCGGTTCGCCAGTCCCAGGCGGAGACACTCGGCCGCCGGGATGCGATCGCCAAGCAACAGATATTCCTTCGCCTGAAGCATGCTCATCAGGAACGGCCACATCAGCGCGCCGCCGTCACCGGCAACCACACCCACGTTAACGTGCGGATCGGCCATGAACGTATCTTCATTTATGACGACCATGTCGGACATCGCCGCCAGCGAGCAACCCAGACCGACGGCCGGGCCGTTGACCGCCGCCACGATCGGCAATTCGCAGTTCAGAACGGCGCGTTGCAGCCGCTCCGCCTCGCGACAGTTCCTGCGCGACAGCTTTCGGTCGTTGTGGCTTGCAAGAAGCAACTCCATGTCGCCGCCGGCGCTGAATGCGCGTCCTGCTCCGGTAATGACCACCGCCCTCGCCTCGTCGTCGTCATCAAGCCGTTCCCACATTCCGCACAGGCTATCGTGCATCCGGCCGCTGACCGAATTCATGTGTTCAGGACGGTTCAGCGTCACGATGCGCAGGTTTCCATCGCATTCGACGAGGATTTCGGGTGCCAGATCGTCATAGTTCACAGTCATTGTCTTCCATCCTCAGAAGCTGTTGCGGGAAAACCGGGCCCTCATTCGCCCGGCACCCAGGCGGGCGGGCGCTTGTCCAGAAAGGACCTGAATCCCTCGACAACCTCGGCGCTCCCAAGCGCCGCATCGAGCGTGGCCTCATCTACGGGGCCGTATCTGGCGCTCAGTTCGCGCTTCCAATAGCCTCTGGCGTGGGGGGCCGTGGACAGGATTTCTCCCACCGCCTGGCTCGCGGCATCCTCAAGCTGGTCGCGCGGAACGCGCCGCGTTACCAGACCCATCATATGCGCTTCGGCGGCATCGAATTTCCGCGCGGTAAAGGCCAGGTCGCGCGCGCGTCCCACGCCCACATGCGCGGGCAGCACCGACGAAAGCCAGGTATCGGGAAAGCCGCGAAGCAGCTCAGGCGCTTTGAACACCGCTGTCTCGCTGGCAATCGACACATCGGCCAGCATCGTGAACAGCAGGCCCGACGCAAAGCACAAGCCGTTTACGGCGGTGACCAGCGGAAGATTGGTGTTGCGCATCTGGCGGAACGGCAGAAATTCGCTGGGCACGACGATTTCGTCATCCGATGTCATCTCTCCGCCGGGAATGAAGACATCGCCGCTCCCTGTGAGCACCATCGCGCGTATCTCCGGATCGCGCTCCGCCAGCGTGATCGCGCGCCCGATGCCGCGATACATGGCGATGCTCAGCGCATTGCGCCTTTCGGGACGATCGATGATGCACCATGCCACATGCCGCCTGCGTTCCAGCCGGAGGTGTGGCGTGCCCAGCTGTTCAGCCGTTGCGACAACATCCGTCATCAGTGCCAATTCCTCATTTCGGGCCTGCGCTCCATTCGCGGCATTGATGCCGGGGTACCAAAGGCTTTGACGCCTCTGCCGGATGCCTTGCCGGCATGGCCGGGCAGCGAAGACCGCACTAGTTGCCACCGCCGAGTTGCGCACAGATGGCGGTGAGTTCGGCGAGCTTTTCACCGACCTGCGCCGCCGATTGCTTGGCGAAGGGCTTCTCGCCGGTCACCTGCCAGTTTTGCAGCACCAGTGCGTCGACACCCAGCCTGGCGTGCGCCGCCAATCGGGCAGGATCGACCCGCCCCTTGAGCAGCGTCCTGATCTCCAGGGGCTTGCGTGCCGGATCGCGGTGCTTGCTGGCCGCGTCCGCGATCTGCGCCAGAACCTCTTCCAGCTGAAACTCGAAAAGCCCCACGCCAGACCAGCCGTCCGCAAACTTTGCCGCACGGCGCAGAGCAAATTCGCTGTTGCCGCCAACATAGATCGGCACCGAACAGGGCGGGGTCGGCGTTTGCACCTTGTCGAACTGGAAGCATTTTCCCTCGTGCTCGACCACCTCACCCGACCACAGTTGCGGCAGAAGGGCGATAATCTCGTTCATCCTCGCACCGCGCTCCTCAAATGGAACGCCGACCGCGTCGAACTCTTCGCGCATCCAGCCTGCGCCTATGCCCAGATCGACGCGACCATCGGTCAACGCGGCCAATGTCGCGACTTGGCGTGCCAGGATAAGAGGATGAAGCAGCGGTGCAATCAGCATGTTGGTCATGAACCGGATCGATCCAGAGCGTGCCGCCAGGTCAGCAATCAGGGCAATCAGATCCGGGAACTGGGTCCCCAGCGGGATCTGCGCCTGCTCCCCCGAATACGGATACTTGCCAACCGTTGCAGGAACGATGAGATGCTCAGAAACAGTGACGCCTGCCGCACCGGCTTGCTGCGCTGCGACAACATAGTCGCGCAGTTCCTGCCCCGGCGGAAGAGCAGGCAACGCAAGCCAAAGTTTCATATTCCATCCCCCAAAGCCGTGTTCGGCTCGATGCAGCGCGAGACATCGCTCGCCAGCCCATCAGCCATTTTTTTCAACTGCGCATGACGTCAGCCAACAGAAAACGTTCATGCCGATGACTCATGCAGCGTGGCTAAGGTCTAGGAGCAACGCGTGTTGCAGGGCACCTACCGGAGTTGACAGTTTGCACACCCCTTCTGAAGGCCGATGAACATTCCTCATGTTTTTGGCGTGATGGAGAGTAGACATTGGACAGGCCACTTGAAGGAATTCGAGTCATCGAAGTTTCGATGTGGGGATTTGTACCATCAGCCGGCGCTATCCTTTCGGACATGGGCGCCGAAGTCATAAAGATTGAGTCGTCGAGTGGCGACCCGATGCGCGGGTTGAGTATTGGCGGTGTTGCGCCTGATGAATACGGATTCTGCTACACATGGGAGATCTTCAATCGCGGCAAACGCGGAATGTCGATCGACCTGAAGCTCGATGGTGCACTGGACGTCCTGCATCGCTTGCTGGCTTCGGCGGACGTGTTCCTGACGAGCCTTCTGCCCGAAGCGCGCCGCAAGATGAAGATCGATGTCGAATCCATCCAGGCACGCCACCCACACCTTATTTACGCGATGGGCACGGGAACAGGAACAAAGGGCCCGGAGGCCGAAAAGGGCGGCTTTGACCTGATCTCCTATTGGGGGCGATCGGGGATCGCGTCGGCCATGTCGGCTGCAGACGCAGAATATCCGGCGTCGATGCCGGGCCCCGCGTTCGGAGACACGGCGGCCGGCGCAATCCTTGCCGGGGGCATCGCGGCCGCGATCGCCAAACGGCTGATGACCGGAAAGGCATCGGTGGTGGATACCTCGTTGCTCAACTGGGGCATGTGGACGATGCAGCCTGGCATTGTCGGGGCAAAACTTGCTGACGTCGATGAAATGCCGAAGTCCGAGCGTTCGATGATGCCCAATCCGCTGGTCAATTCCTACCGCACTTCAGATGGCCGCTTTGTTACCCTGTCGATGCTGCAGGGGCAGCGTTACTGGCCTGGCTTTTGCCGGGCGGTGGGGCGACCGGACCTGATCGATGATCCACGGTTCTCCACCGACGCGCTGCGACAGGCCAACCTTGCGGATTGCATTGCCTGTATCGAGGAGATTTTTGCGGCGCGGCCGCTGACCGAATGGCGCGAGATGCTGGCAACACAGGACGGCCAGTGGGACGCGGTCCAGAAGGCGCGCGAGCTGCACCAGGATGTGCAGGTGCTGGCGAACAATTACGTGCAGGATGTCAAATACAACGACGGCAGAACGCTGACCATGGTCAGCGTCCCCATCCAGTTCGACCAGGAAGCGCTGCCAGCGCGTCCCGCACCGGAATTCGGCGCGGACAATGATGCGATCCTCACCGAGCTGGGCATGAGCGAAGAAGAGATCATCGACCTCAAGATTGCCGGAATCATTTTCTGATTGCCCGATAGCGAATGCCGTGAAGCCGCTTTCTACCGAATCTGAGAGTTGATGGCCGCGTCCCCAAACCTCAACATGAGAGGGACTTAAGGACGGGTTACCAATTCAACCGCGTCGCGATTGAACGAACCAGCCAATTCTATTTCGGCGCTAGAGGAAACCACAATGAAATTCGAAAAGTTTGCAGCAAGCCCCAAGAAAGGCGGCAAACGCATCGCCGAGATCGTATCACGCCTCAAGATTCATGATGTCGATACCCACATCACCGAACCGGCGGATCTTTGGACATCGCGCATGCCTAAAAAGTGGGGAGACCTGATCCCGCACATGGCGGTCGATCCCAGCACCGGCCAGGAGCGCTGGTATATGAACGGCAAGCCCGGCCCCAAGGGGTTTGGCTTGACCGACATCGCCCCTGAAGATGTCATGGGCGGAAAAGACCCCCATGCCAGGTTGAACTGGATGGACCGGAACGGCATTTATTCGCAGATACTCTTCCCCAACCTCGTGGCGTTTTTCCCGATGGCGATGATGGAAGGCGAACTGGAATGGTCGATCGATTGCGTCCGCGCCTACAATGAGTTTCAGGCGGATTTCTGTTCTGTTGCGCCGGACCGCCTGATTTCCACCGCCAATCTGCCGTTCTGGGATATCGATGCGTCCATCGCAGAGCTCAAGCGCTGCTATGACGCAGGCGCCAAGTCCGTCAATTTCGGATCTGAGTTCGAAAAGATCGGCCTACCCAGAATGCGCGACAAGCATTGGGCTCCATTGCTCAATCTGGCCCAGGAAATGGACCTGGCGGTCAATTTCCATATCGGCTTCAACAACGAGGGGCCAGATCTCGAGAAGGTCCGGGCGATGACCACGCTCGATCAGGCCGGCTGGGCCGCCATGTTCTTCTGCAGCAATATCGATTGCGTGTCTGAACTGATCATGGGCCGGATGTGCCACGACTACCCCAAGTTGCGCTTTGTCACCGTGGAAAGCGGAGTGGGCTGGCTGCCGTTCCTGGTCGATGCGCTCGACTGGCAGTTCCTCAACATGAACCTCTACCGCGAATATCCCGACATGATGTTGCCTTCGGACTATTTCCGTCGCCAGATTTACGGAACCTTCTGGTTCGAAACCGATGTCGCATATTATGCCGAGAAGTTCCCGGACAATCTCATGTTCGAATCCGACTATCCGCATATGACCAGCCTGACCCCCGGCGACAATTATCCGTATGTCGAAGGGCCGCGCGATACTCTGATCGCCAATCTTCCCGAAGACATGGATGAGCAGCTTATCGTGAAGCTGCTGCAGGACAATGCCGCCAAGGTCTTCAATCTGAAATAATCCGTCCTGATCAAGCCTTGTGCTTAGGAGAGTGTTTTGAGCTACGATGTCATCATCAAAAACGGTACCGTCATTGATGGTTCCGGCATGCCCCGCTTTCGCGCAGATATTGGCGTTGTGAATGGGAAAATCGCCAAGATCGGCAAGATCAGGGAAAGCGCTGCAACCGAAATTGACGCCGAAGGCCGGTTCGTCACGCCCGGCTTCGTGGACGGCCACACCCATCTCGATGCCCAGGCGTGGTGGGATTCCATGGCGGGTTCAGATCCGTGGCACGGCGTAACCACCGCCGTCATGGGCAACTGCAGCTTCAGCATCGCCCCGTGCAAAGAGGAGGACAAGGATCTCGTGTTCCGAAGCCTCGAGCGGTCGGAAGATGTGCCCCGCACCGCCCTGCAGGCCGGCGTCAAATGGCAGTGGGAGACCTTCAGCCAATATATGGATGCGCTCGACAAGCGTCCGCTGGGTATCAATCTGGCGCCTCTGGTCGGACACAGCGCACTGCGGACCTATGTGATGGGCGAGCGTGCCTTTGAGGAAGAGGCGACTGCCGACGACCTGACGGCGATGTGTGCGGAAATGAAGGATGCCATCGAGGCTGGAGCGTTCGGATTTTCAAGCTCACGGCGCACTGCGCATCTGACATCGGATGATCGCCCCATCGCATCCCGACAGGCGAACTGGGAAGAGCTGTATGCCCTGGGCCGGACCGTGGGCGATGCCGGTGGGGGCGTCATTCAGGGGCTTGGCGGCAGCAAGCCGCAAGACGATGAACGCATCGAGCGCGCCAACCTGCGCAAGCTGGCACTGGAAAGCGGCTGCCTGCTTCTGGAAAGCGGCATTCGCAACAGCGACGTGGACCGGCTCCCCTATTGGGCTGAATCGACCGAAATGGGCGCACGGATGATGGGTTTTGTCCGCCCGAAGCGGTTCGAACTGGTCATCGGTTTCCGGGTGAAGCTGCCCTTTGACACGCTCGAAAGCTGGAAACCGGTTCGCGCGTTGCCGATTGCCGAACAGCAGGAAATCTTCCGCGATCCGGAGCGTCGCGCCCAGCTGGTGCACGACGCGCTGACCCTGCCATCGGGATCGTTGACGGGCGCTGAGGCGCGTCCGCCGATCTACGAGCGCATGTATCTGATGACCGATCTTCTCGGTGAAAAGGTGACGGTGGCCGACATTGCCAGGCAACGCGGTATCTCGCCTGTCGATGCGATGGTGGATCTGGCGCTCGAAACCGATTTCCAGCAGCTTTATTCGCAACCCGACGACGACCTCACCGAGCTGAGCGATGAGGCCCTGCTGGCGATGCTGCGGCATCCCAACACGGTCATGGCGGGCTCGGATGTCGGCGCGCACACCACCCAGTGCCTCGACGCGGATTTCCCGACCACCCTGCTGGGCAGGTGGGTGCGTCAGCGTGAGGCGTTCACCTGGGAAGAAGCAGTGCGGATGCTGACGTTCGAACCGGCATCGGTCTGGAACATCCCCGATCGCGGGTTGCTGCGTGAAGGCGCGATCGCCGACATCGTCGTGTTCGATCCAGCCAAAGTGGGTCCGGGAACGCCGTTTGTCGACAACTGCCTGCCCGATGGCGGCGGCCAGATCAGGGCGCGCGCCAACGGCATCCATTCGGTGATCGTCGCGGGTGTCGAAGTGCTGCGTGACAATGAACAGACAGGTGCGATGCCTGGCAAGATCCTGCGGAACAAAGCTGCGTGTGCATGACCGTGAACTGACGGTTCAAGAACAAAGCGGCACGACAAGACCGTAAGAGCTGCATTTGAGAGGATAGTGATATGGAAATGAACGACCTTATTATCGCGAGCGTCGATGATCATCTCATCGAACCACCGACGATTTTCGACAATCATCTGAGCGCCGAGCATCGCAAGCTTGCTCCGCAATATGTCACTGATGACACGGGCAAGTCCTTTTGGTGGTGGGAGCCGGAACAGAAAAAGACGTTCAACCTGGGGGTCAACGCGGTTGCGGGTCGTCCCAAGGAAGAATACGGCTTCGAGCCGACCAACATTACCGAAATGCGCCGCGGCACCTGGGATCCCAAGGCGCGTGTCGACGACATGAATGCCGCAGGCGTATTGTGCGGCTTGAACTTCCCGACATTTGTGGGCTTTGCAGGCGCCTGGCTGTGGGATGCCAAGGACAAGGTGAACGCGCTTCGCGTCGTGCAGGCCTATAATGACTTCCATATCGATGAGTGGGCCGGGCCTCACCCTGGCCGGTTCATCGCGACCGCGATCCTGCCGCTTTGGGATATCGATGCGACCGTCCAGGAAGTGAAGCGCGTCGTCAAGAAGGGGTGCCGTTCGGCGTTCTTCCCGTCGAACCCTGCGACGACCGGGAGTACCGTTACGGGTCTGCCTTCGGTTCACAATGAATATTGGGAGCCGCTCTGGAAGCTGTGCAACGAGGAACATGTCGTTCTGAATTGCCATATCGGCACGGGTCAGCCAGCGGATTTCTGCTCAGACGAATCGCCGATTTCGTCCTGGCTCTCCTCCTTCCCGATGGCGATTGCCACCGACGCAGCGGAACTTCTGCACCTGAGAGCGCTGCTGCGCTATCCCAATCTCAGGTTCTCGCTTGCTGAGGGCGGTATTGGCTGGGTTCCCTATCTCCTGGAGCGCACCGATCACGTCCGCATCCACCATGGTCCGTGGGTACGCGGCGAATGGGAAGGCAGACTGCCGTCCGACGTGTTCCGCGAGCATTTCCTGACCTGCTTCATCACGGACAAGTTCGGCTGCGAAAACTACGAGAAGGTTGGCGAAGACATCATCGCCTATGAATGCGATTATCCGCATTCGGACTCCGATTGGCCGCATATCCCGGAAATGCTCTGGGAGAACGTCAAGAACCTGCCGGATCGCGTGATCAACAAGATTTCGCATGAGAACGTCTTCCGCTTCTACGGGATCAACCCGTGCGAGAAGCTGGGCAAGGAAAACTGCACGGTCGCGGCTTTGCGCGAACTGGGCAAGGATGTCGACGTGTCGATCAAGTCCTATGGTGGCAATGATGCCCGCGTTCAGGGCGACATGAGCAAACCGGTGACCGCGGCCGATGTCATGAAGACATGGGGCGGTCTCTGAGCCAGATCGGAAAGGTCGGGGCAGCCATCCGCTGCCCGGACCGCAATTGGACCGGACCAGCATTGGAATTGTGATGACCACGAAATCAAGAGGACGGGATGTGTTTGTGGCAGGTGTCGGGATGGTTCCCTTCACCAAGCCCGGCGGCGGCTTCTATGAGGTCATGGGACCCGAAGCGATCAGACTGGCGCTGGCTGATGCCGGGATCGGCTTTGAAAGCGTCGAACAGGCCTATGCGAGCTACGTCTACGGCAACAGCTGTTCGGGGCAGCGGGTTGTCTATGGCGCAGGGCTGACAGGCATTCCGATCTTCAACGTCAACAGCAATTGCTCAAGCGGATCGAGTGCGCTTTTTCTGGCACGACAGGCCATCGAGAGCGGCGCGCTGGACTGCGCCCTGGCGGTGGGGTTCGAGCAGATGAACCCCGGGCCGCTGGCTGAGGGTTATACGGACCGCGCCAATCCGTTCGACAATTTCGATGCTGTCGCGGACGATCTGATCCAGATCGACCTGCCGCCGGCAGTGCGTTATTTCGGCGCTGCCGGGCTCGAGCATATGCAGCGTTACGGCACGACATTTTCCGACTTTGCCAAAGTCAGGGCCAAGGCCAGCCGCCACGCCGCGAAAAATCCGCTCTCGGTTTTCCGGAATATCATGACCGAGGAGGATGTGCTGAACGCACCGATGCTGTGGCCGGGCGTCATGACCAAGCCCATGGCATGCCCCCCCACCTGCGGGGCGGCAGCTGCCATCCTGGTTTCGGCGGAATTTGCCAAGCGGCACAATCTCGATACTTCCGTCCGCATCGCCGGGCAGTCGATGACGACCGACACGCCGGCAACCTTCGAATCCCGGGACATGATCCATCTGGTCGGCTATGAACTTTCCAAGCGGGCCGCCGACAATGTCTACGAACAGTCGGGCGTCGATCCGAAGGATCTAAAGGTCGTCGAACTACACGACTGCTTCGTTCAGAACGAGGTGCTGACGTACGAGGCGCTTGGACTTTGCGAGGAGGGCGGAGCCCAGAAGTTCATCGCCGATGGTGACAACACCTTCGGTGGCAGGGTGGTGACCAACCCGTCGGGCGGCCTTTTGTCCAAAGGGCATCCGTTGGGTGCCACCGGTCTGGCCCAGTGTTTCGAACTCACGCAGCAATTGCGCGGCAGGGCCGGTGAGCGGCAGGTCGAAAACCTGCAGCACGCTCTCCAGCACAACCTGGGTCTGGGCGGCGCCATCGTCGTGACGCTTTACGAGCGCACCTGACGCCCTGCCCTCTGGCAAGCTTGCATCGCTTGTGCAGTTTGGCCTTCAAGAGTCTGGATTATCAGAATGATATCAACCAAAGGACGTCCGATTTTCGACGACGACCTCCAGATGTTCCGCGATCAGGTCCGCAAGTTCTTCGACAGATCGCTGGTTCCGAATCTGGACCGATGGGAGAGGGACAAGGCGGTCGACCGGGATTTCTGGCTGGAGTGCGGGCGAGCGGGTCTGCTTTGCCCCACTATCTCGCCCGAATATGGCGGACTGGGGCTCGATTTCCGTTACAATGGGGTCGTCTGTGAGGAACTCGGTTATCACAACGCCCATACCGGAATCACGCTGCAATCGGACGTCATCGCCGACTATATCGAGCAGCTCGGGACGGAGGAGCAAAAGCGCCACTGGTTGCCGAAGATGATCAGCGGCGAGGCCATAGCGGCCATCGCCATGACGGAGCCTGGAACCGGCTCTGATCTCCAGGCCGTGCGGACATCGGCGACGAGGTCGGGCGACGATTATGTCATCAATGGTTCGAAAACCTATATCTCCAACGGGCAGACAGCCGATTTCGTCGTCCTGATCGTCAAGACCGACCCCGATGCCGGCGCCAAGGGCCTGTCGCTGATCCTCGTCGAAGCCGGAACCCCGGGGTTTGAACGGGGCCGCAAGCTGGACAAGATTGGGCAGAACCCTGCCGACACGTCGGAGCTGTTCTTTGACGATTGCAGGGTCCCGCAAACCAACCTTCTGGGTGATGAAGGCAAAGGCTTTGGCTATCTGATGAACAACCTGCCCCAGGAGCGGCTTACGATCGCCATTTTCGCTCAAGCGAGCGCGCAACGCGCCTTTGACGAGGCCGTGAACTTCACCCGCGAGCGCCAGGCATTCGGCCGCAGGGTTTTCGATTTTCAGAACACCCGCTTCACGCTCGCCGCGCTGCAGGCGAAACTGCAGCCGGGCTGGGCCCATCTCGACTGGTGCCTCGAGCGGCACGTACGCGGGGCGCTGACCAGCGCGGAAGCATCGATCGCCAAGCTCTTCCATACCGAACTGCTGGGCGAAGCATGCGACGTTTCCCTGCAGTTGCATGGCGGCGCCGGCTATATGAACGAATATGTCATTGCCCGTTTGTGGCGCGATGCCCGCGCACAGCGCATATACGGCGGCACCTCCGAGATCATGAAAGAGCTGATCGCACGGGCGATCTGAAACCAGCGCAGGACACGATTCCATGACGGCAATCACGGATTCCCCAAGGTTGAGGTGCGAGATCCAGCATGGTGTGGGCATCCTCACTTTGTGCGACCCCGCCACGCTCAACGCCGCCAGCATCGACATGCTGACCGACCTGCGGCGCGGCTTCGCTGCGCTGGTGGAAGATGACAGTGTCCGGTCGATCATGATCACCGCCCAGGGCAAGGGATTCTGCTCGGGGGCCAGCATGAGCCCCGAAGCCGCCAGGGCGCGCGGGACCTTCAAGGGGCCGCTCCCGGGCCTCATCCAGCACTGCAACCCGTTGCTGAGTGCCCTGCGCAAGTCGCCCAAGCCGATGATCGCCGCCGTCAACGGGGTCGCCGCGGGCTTCGGCGTGTCGCTGGCCCTGGCCTGCGACATCATATTGGCCGCAGACACGGCCTATTTCCTGCTGGCCTTTCGCCGTATCGGCATGGTTCCTGACGGCGGGGCGAGCTGGTTGCTTCCGCGCCTGATCGGGAAATCGCGGACGATGGAGCTCTTGTTGCTGGGCGAGAAACTGCCCGCACCAACCGCGCTGGAATGGGGGCTGATCAACCGTTGCGTTCCGGCCGATGGCCTGATGGAAGCCTCAATGGATATTGCCCGGGCCATCGCCAGCGGACCAGGCTCGCTGGGCGTCACCCGCCAGTTGGTCTGGCAGGCGCTGGACGCAGAATGGCATGCCCAGATCGAGGCCGAAGCCTATGCGCAGGGCGATGCAATGCGCAGCGCCGACGGCCAGGAAGGGATGCAGGCCTTTCGCGAAAAGCGCCCGGCAAAATTCGGAGGCCATCAGGACTCGTTGGCATAATCGGGATAGGGTCCCAACCACAAAAACAGCATGGAACAGGCCAGCGCAACCGGGATTGCTCCGGTCAGGAGCGGTGTGTAGCTGCCCTGCGTATCGAAAATATACCCCGCCAGCAGCGGCCCGATCGACGCACCGACCATCATCATGCTGGTGATCCCGCCGAAGATCTTTCCGAAGTTTCTGAGCCCGGCGTAGCGCGAAATCAGGTAAGTCGTCACTTGCAACGATGCGCCGACCGTGAAGCCGACCACCCCAACGCCCAGCATCAGCAACGGCAATGACCCGAAGAGGTTGAGCAACAGGAAATAGCCCAGCGCCTGCACCGCAAAGCTCGTGAAAGGCACGACACTGCCCTGCACCTTGTCGAGCAGCCACCCCGCGAGCAGCTTTCCCGTGATCCCCGCGATACCGGCGAGCGCGGCGATTTCGACCGCCCTCGAGCGATCGACCCCGGCGTCCGACAGGATCGGGACCATATGGATCATCACACCCGATGCGATGGCAGAGAAAAACACCTCGGCCGCAGCGATCCGCAATATGCGCTGGTCATGCAGGGCTTCACGCAGGGTCAGGCCGCCCGGTCGCGCCGCGGCGGGCGCCTTGGGCCCTGCGGATGCAGCGGCCTTGCCAAGCTCGCGTGCATCAAAGAAGAAGGCCAGCACCAGCCCAAGCGTGAAGCCGCCCCAGCCCAGCCCGATGAGCACATAGGCCATCCGCCAGCCAAAATTATCGATCAACACGGCGGCCGAATAGGGGGCCAGCGTCTGGCTGATGGCGGTGCCGGACAATACGACCGCAATCGCCATGCCGCGGCCGTTGACGAACACGCTGGATACCGCTGCACTCCACACCACCGACTTGATCGAGAGAGCGAGCAACGCGAAGATGGTCCACAGCAGCAGCCACTGCGCGTAGGAGCCGTTGGCGAGGCTGAACGAAGACAGCGCCAAGGCATACAGGAAAAGCCCCCCGACCGCGATACGGCGTGTGCCAAAGCGGTCGATCGCAGCTCCCATTAGCGGGGCACCGATAACCGCCGTCAGCGTGAAGATCGTCAGTCCGCTGGAAATCTGGGCGCGGCTCCAGCCGAATTCGGTTTCGAGCGGCTCGATGAACGTCCCCAGCGAATAGCTGACCACCGTATATACCGACATGCCGAACATACTGGCGATCACCAGCGGCCAGTGCCGCCGCCATTCACCGCGTGCCGATTGTGCCTCGCCCGCCATCCAAGCCTCCCCGTTTGTTATTTTGCTGCGATCATATTCCCTGCCGCTTAGAAACCGCGTCGACAGATCTCAAAGGCCGACCTGTCGAGTTCTTCCCGAAAATCTGGATGCGCGATCGCGACGAGCCGCCTGGCTCTTTCGGCCAGCGGCTGCCCCTTCAGCTCCGCTGCTCCAAATTCGGTCACGATGATATCCACATCGACCCGCGCGGTGGTCACCGGACCATTCAGAGCGGGCACGATCTTGCTCAGCGCACCGCCCTTTGCGGTGGACGCCAGCGCGATGATGGCATGACCGCCAGGCGAACGCGATCCGGCGCGCACAAAGTCCACCTGCCCGCCCGTGCCGCCAAAATAATCGCAACCCGAAGCTTCGGCATTGACCTGCCCCGTCAGATCCACCTCGACGGCAGAATTGATCGTGACCAGCTTGGGAATGCGGACCAGCACCGGTTCCCCATGCGATATGTCAGCGCTGCACATGCGGATCGCTTTGTTGCGATGCGCATGGTCGAAAAGCCGTTGTGACCCGATCAGCGAGCAGGTAACGCCCACGCCGGAATCGATGGGTTTGCGGGCGTTGGTCATAACGCCTGCCTCAACCAGATCGACATAACCATCGCCGAGCATTCCCGAATGGACGCCCAGGTCCTTGCGATCACGGGAAAGCCGCATCACCGTATCGGGGATCGCGCCGACGCCCACCTGCAACACAGAGCCATCCTCGATATAGTGAGAAATGCCCTCCGCGATGGCTTGCTGAGTCTTGCTCGCCGCAACGGGCATCACCTGCACCGGCGGGCGGGAGACATGGACAGCGATATCGATCTTCGACGCGGGCAGCACTGCATCGCCATAGGTATAGGGAACCTGATCGTTGATCTCTGCGACCACCACGCGCGCTTTGGCCACCATGGCCAGCACATGATCGCTGACCAGTCCAAAACTATGGTTGCCCTCGTCGTCCGCAGGGCTGACCTGCAGGAACGCCACGTCGCAGCCGATGATTCCCGACTCGATCAGCGGGCCGATCTGTCCGAAATGACAAGGGATGATCGACAGCTTGCCCGCCTTCGCCATCGAGCGCAGCGCGCCGATCGCGCCCATGCTGGCCAGGGAAAAACTGCCCGCGTCCTCCGGGGTAAAAATTCCCGAAAAACTGGTGGCGACAAAGGCGTGCAGGTCACGGATGTGGCTGCCCTGTGCGATCAGTGCTTCGATCAGCGTCGTGGGTTCGCCGCAGGCCTGCCCCATGACAATATGGTCACCACGCCGAAGAAAACGGGCCAGGTCAAGCTCGGCGAGGTTGGTAATGACGGTCATCAACTACCCAGGACGCCTGACGGGCATAAGGCAATGGCGGCAAGCACGCTAAAGCCTTTCAATGATCAAGGCAGGTGCCATGCCGCCACCGGTGCACATGGTCACCAGTCCACGGCGCAGATCACGGCGTTCGAGTTCATCCAGCACTGTGCCTATCAGCATCGCTCCGGTCGCGCCAATGGGATGGCCCATGGCGATGGCCCCGCCATTGACGTTCACCTTCTCGCGGTCGAGCCTGAGTTCGCGGATGAATCTTTCCGCCACAACGGCAAAGGCTTCGTTGATCTCGAACAGATCAATGTCATCGACATCCAGCCCCGCCTTGTGCAGCACCTTGCGCGCTGCGGGCACCGGCGCATTGAGCATCAGGGTCGGATTGTCGCCCATGTTGGCATAAGCCACGATACGCGCCCTTGGCTTGAGCCCGTGGCGTTTCGCATAGTCGGGCGACGCCAGCAAAACCGCCGCCGAACCATCGGCGACACCCGATGAATTGCCTGCATGGTGCACGAAGTTGATTTCAAGGTCGGGATAGGCCCGCCGGATCAAGGCACCGTATGTCAGCCCCTCGTCGTTCAACGCAAGCTCCGCCAGCTGGGCGAAAGACGGCTTCAATCCTGCCAGCGTTTCGGCAGTTGTGGATGGGCGCGGCATTTCATCACGCGCCAGTGCCAGTTCGCCATTTTCATGATGGACCGGGACGAGGCTCCTTTCGAAATAGCCGTGGTCTATGGCGTGCGCGGCGCGCCGCTGGCTTTCGAGTGCGAAGTTGTCGACATCCTGCCGTGAAATGCCTTCAAGTGTCGCGATGGCATCGGCACATACGCCCTGATTGGACTGAGGATGGCTCGCGCGCAGGCGCAGATTGCCCTGATCCATCAGCATCGGGCCGTCGCCTCGTCGCCCTGGCATCGACATCATTTCGGTTCCGCCTGCTACGACGAGGTCCTCCATCCCGCTCATCACCGAAGCAGATCCGAGGGCCACGGCGGACAGGCCTGCACCGCAGAAGCGGTCGACCGTAATCCCGCTGCTGCGGACGTCATAGCCCGCATCGAGAGCCGACATCCGCCCGATGTCGCCGCCTTGGGCCGCAACCTGTGCGCTGGTCCCCCAGATAACGTCGCCGACATCCGCCGTGATCAGGTCGTTGCGCGCCGCCAACGCCTTGAGGACGGTGGCGCCCAGCTGTTGCGGATGAATGTCCGCCAGGGCCCCCTTCCCCGGCTTCCCGGCACCACGTGGCGTGCGGCATGCGTCAATAATCCAGGCTTCACTCATCTTGCTTCTCTTTTCATGGCATTGCGGGCTGGCCGGAAGGGCGACGGTCCGCGCTATCGAGGCCCCATGCGGATGGCGCCATCCAGACGTACATGCTCACCGTTCATATAGGCGCAGGTCATCATCGCTTCGGCCAGCCGCGCGAATTCGTCAGGAAGACCGAGGCGTTTGGGGTGCGGCACCTGCGCAGCAAGCGAAGCCCGAACAGGTTCGCTGAGCCGTGCCAGCATCGGCGTATTGAACAGGCCGGGCAGGATCGTGTTCACCCGGATACCCTCTGACGAAAGATCGCGCGCAACCGGCAGCGTCAGCCCGACGATCCCCGCCTTTGACGCCGCATAGGCGACCTGGCCAACCTGCCCTTCCTTGGCGGCAACCGATGCCGTGTTGATGATCACTCCGCGATCGCCATCGTCCTGTGCAGGGAGCGAGAGCATGCCTGCGGCACTCTTGGTAATGCAGCGGAACGCACCAATCAGATTGACCTGAACAATGCGCTCGAACTTCTCCATGTCATATTCCACGGCCGCACCTGTTTCCCGGTCGCGCGACACGGTTTTCATGCCGCCGCCGATGCCGGCGCAATTCACCAGAATGCGTTCCTGGCCATTGGCGGCCCGGGCCTTGGCAAAGGCCTCGGTCACGCCGTCCTGCGAGGTCACGTCCACCTTGCAGAAAATAGCGCCGAGTTCGGAAGCCAGAGCCGGGCCGCGCTCTCCGTCCATATCGAAAATCGCCACGCGAACTCCGTGGGAAGCCAACCGCCGTACGACAGCTTCGCCAAGTCCCGAAGCACCGCCGGTAACGACAGCGGATGAAGTGGAATCAAGTATCATTTCCGGCCTTTCGCTCTTGCATCACCACCCGCTCGCTCTGCGTTCCAGCAAGCCGAGCGGATCAATCCAAACCCATCACCTGAACTGTTGCCGTCCCGGGATCGATTCCTGTCCCATCGACGGGAAAGCCTCAGCTCAACCCCAGGATTCTCCTGGCATTTCCGCCCAGAATTGCTGCCTTGTCACTGTCGGGCAGATCCGATTCAAGGATCTGCTCGAGCGGGCGACCGAGCGGCTTGGCCATCGTCGGCAAGGAATAGAAATTGGTCCCGAACACGAAGCGATCCGCTCCGACCGCCTGAACCTGCGGCTTGCCCATGAATTCGAAGCTGATCGACAACGACAGGTCGAAATAGAGATTGGGGCGACGCGTCGCGATGTCGGGCAAGGATTTGACCTGGTTGTGGTCATGAAAGACATCCAGAATGACCATCGGCAAATCGGGAAAGGCCTTTGCCAGCAGATCCACCTGCCAGATCGATTCCAGGTCGTTGCCAAGCGCATGAATGAACGGGACCATCCCCGCTTCGCCGATTATTTCGATGAGCTTGAACATGAGAGGGCTGTCGATGGGCACGCCCTGCATCTTGTTATGAAAGCCAATCCCGACAAAGCCCAGCTCATGCTTGCAGCGTTTTACTTCGGCATAGCCCGCCGGCCCATAAGTCGGCTCGACGATGCCCACGCCGTGGAACTTGCCAGGAGACCGGTCTCGATAGGCACCAATCTGATCATTGACGCGTGCGGTATCCACCAAGCCGTTCGGTCGCAGATACATGTTACCCGGCATCAGCACGGCCGAGCTCATATTGTGCGCGGCCATCATCGATGCCCGGTGCCGAAATTCGACATCATCCCCCGGCTCTTGGTCACCACCCAGATCGAGCAAGCCCTTTAAGCCTGGCCCGCATTCCAGATGCTGGTGCATATCGATCACGTCGAACACTGTTGCCACGATGAAAGCTCATTCTTTTTTACGCCGCGCAACATCGACAGATCGCCGGCAGCGGCGTGAACACTGATAGCTACCGGGGCCAGTTCTTAAGACCGAAGCCTGGGGTTGTAACCTATCAAGTCCGTCCGTAGAATCGCGACACGCTGCTGCGCTAGCAATGAGTTCCTGCCGCCGGGGCGCTCTCCTCTCCTCGCTTGCGGCGGCAGGATCTTTGGAACATGGCCGCGGCGGGGCATGAAGGCGCCGCCCCGATTGAGCTTTGAGCATCGCACCGAAGGACGGGTTGAATGGGCGTCAAGGTAAGCTTTGAGAATGCAATTGCAGTCATTGCGATCAACCGCGTGGAAGCGCGCAACAGCGTAAATGCGGAGGTCGCGCAAGGCATCGCTGCTGCAGTGGCGGAAATCGAGAGAAGACCCGATATCAAGGTCGGCGTTCTGACCGGCGAAGGCGGTACCTTTTGTGCGGGAATGGACCTGAAGGCCTTTCTTGCAGGCGAGATAATGCGCTTTCCCGAAACCGGGTTTGCAGGCTTGACGGGGGTGAAGCTCAGCAAACCGTTCATTGCAGCAGTCGAGGGCTATGCGCTCGCGGGTGGGTTTGAACTGGCGCTTGCCTGCGACTTCATCGTCGCCGCGCAGACCGCAAAATTCGGGCTTCCCGAAGTCAAGCGGGGCCTGGTTGCCAATGCGGGCGGACTGTTGCGGTTGCCTCGCCAGATCCCGCAGCGGATCGCGGCAGAGCTGGTGCTCACCGGCGATATGTACGACGCGGCAACACTGTTTCCTTATGGTCTGATCAACCGCCTCGTTCCGGAGGGTGAGACACTGTCCGCGGCTCTCGAGCTTGCAGGCAAGCTCGTGCGCAACGGCCCGCTCGCCATGGCGGTGAGCAAACAGGTCTTGCGGGAAAGCCCGCTTTGGGGGGACGACATGTTCGAGCGTCAGTATGAACTCACCGGACGGGTGTTCACGTCACAGGATGCGCGCGAAGGCGCTGCCGCCTTTGCCGAAAAGCGCGAGCCAGTCTGGCAGGGCCGATAAACGCGATGCCTGACTTGCCCCTGATAAATGCATTTGCCCCCACCCGATTGCCAGAATCTGCTGAAGCCCTGCGGGAGGACGTCAAAGCCTTCCTGAAGGACCGCCTGCGCGAATATCCGGCGCATCAACGGGCGAAGACCTGGTCCGGGTTCGATCCTGATTTCTCGCGTGACCTCGCATCGCGCGGCTGGATCGGGCTGACCCTGCCCAAGGAATATGGCGGCGGTGGCGCAGATGCGTTCTCGCGCTTTGTGCTCGTCGAAGAACTGCTGGCGGCGGGCGCGCCCGTGGCCGCCCACTGGATCGGAGATCGCCAGAGCGGCCCGCTGCTGATGCAGTTCGGCACCGAAGAGCAGCGACGTTTCTATTTGCCCGGGATATGCGCCGGCAAGACCGTGTTCTGCATCGGCATGAGTGAACCCAATTCGGGATCCGATCTCGCCAGCATCCGCACCCGCGCGGTTGCGGACGGCGATGGCTGGCGCTTGAGTGGATCGAAGATCTGGACGACCTTCGGACACAGGTCCGACTACATGATCGCACTCGTCCGCACCTCTGGCACTTCGGAGGACCGGCAGGCGGGCCTATCGCAGTTCATCATCGATATGACGTCACCCGGCATATCGGTGAAGCCCATCGTCGACATGTGCGGCGACGCCCATTTCAGCGAGATCTTCTTCGACGATGTCCGGCTTCCTGCTGACGCGCTGGTGGGCAGCGAAGGACAGGGATGGCATCAGGTCAATGCCGAACTGGCGTTCGAACGCAGCGGACCCGAACGCATCTATTCCAGCCTTGTGCTGCTTGATCTGTGGGCCGCGCATCTGCGCACGACGCACACCGGGGCGCTGCATGAACAACGGCTGGGCAAGCTGATTGCCCGCCTCGCCATCCTGCGCGAAATGTCAATCGCGCTGACGGCAAAGCTCGCTTGCAATGAAAGCCCGGTTGTGGAGGCGGCGCTTCTCAAAGACTTGGGTACGGAACTTGAGCAGGCCATCCCTGCCGAGATCGCTGATGCACTCGCCACCGATCCCCTCCCGGTCGATCCTGAACTGATGCGAACGCTGGCCTATCTCTTGCAAATCAATTCGACGTTCTCGCTTCGCGGCGGCACGCGCGAAATACTGCGCAGCATGATCGCGCGCGGACTGGGATTAAGGTAGTGACCATGGACGATGCCATTCTGGATCCCTTCGGCAATCTGCTGGCCGATCTTTCATCTGAGCCCGTCATCAGAAACGCCGAGATCGCGGGCGATGCGTCCTTGCTGTGGAGCGCCCTTGAGGAGTCGGGCTTTCTTGACGCACTGGTTTGCGAAAACAAAGGCGGCGTAGGGCTCGCACCTGCAATCGTCGCGCCCCTGGCGATCAAATGTGGGGAACATCTGGTACCGGCGCCCGTCGCAGAAACGATGGT
Organism: Blastomonas sp.; assembly: GCA_046291395.1. Classification (GTDB taxonomy): domain Bacteria; phylum Pseudomonadota; class Alphaproteobacteria; order Sphingomonadales; family Sphingomonadaceae; genus Blastomonas. The sequence continues at coordinate 56,330 of JBKBTF010000002.1, forward strand.
GGCGCGGGCTGTCCTGGCCCAATTCGACGTGGAAGGCGATTTCCGCAGCCCGATCATACTGTGGCCGCAAACCGGCTCGGGCGAGCTGCGGTCGCAGGTCAACCCGGTCTACTGCCGGGACGCAATGGCCCTGACCCAGACGGGAAGCCGGCTTGCTCTGGTCAGGGTGTGCGCCGGGGAGCGCGACGGGTTCAATCTGCTGCCTGCGCGCGTCGACCCTGATCAGCAGGCGCTGGCCACGTTCGAGGCCGACGATATCGACCTCATGGCCTGGGCTGGTGCCATCCACGCAGCCTATATGGCGGGCGCAATGAACGGCATTCTCGCTATGTCGATCGAGCATGTGAACAGCAGAGCGCAGTTCGGCCGACCGCTTGCGAAATTCCAGGTGATCCAGCACAATCTCGCGATCATGGCCGAACTGGTCGCATCGGCCAATATCGCCGCGCATTTCGGGCTGTCCGCAGCCACTCTGGCGATCAACCCGTGGCGTGTTGCCGTCGCCAAATGCCACATCAATGAATCAGCCGGACGTACCTGTACGCTGGCCCACGCGGCACATGGCGCGATCGGGATCAGCCAGGAGCACAAGCTCCAGCTGTTCACCCGACGCGTCAAACGCTGGCAGATGAGTTTCGGTTCGGAAGGTTACTGGAGCCAAATGGTCGCCGCGCCCTGGCGTGTGCCAAACGAGGGGACCAGCATCGACATCATCCGGGGGCAAACCGGGGAGTATCAAAATGGATGATCTGGTCTTGTACTCGCGAGAGGATGGCATTGTCACCCTGACGCTCAACCATCCGGAAACCCGGAACGCGATCTCCGAACTGCCCATGATCGAGGCGCTTATCAGCGCGCTGGTCGAGGCAGACGCAGACGCGGCGACCCGGGTTGTCATTTTGACCGCGTCTGGGCCGGTCTTCTCCTCGGGCGGCAACGTCAAGAAAATGCAGGCGGGCGCTGGCCTCGCCGATGCCGAGCCGGTCCGCACACGGGGAAACTACCGCCACGGCATACAACGTATTCCCTTGGCCTTCGAAGCCCTGGAAGTGCCGGTGATTGCGGCAGTCAACGGCCCGGCCATAGGCGCGGGCTGCGATCTTGCCATGATGTGCGATATCAGGATCGCGGCAGAAAGCGCCATTTTCGCCGAGAGCTTTGTCAAGCTGGGCATCGTTCCGGGTGATGGCGGTGCATGGTTGCTGCCCAGGATCGTTGGCCAATCCAAGGCCTTTGAGATGGCGCTCACCGGGGACCGGATCGACGCGAACGAGGCACTGGCGTGCGGGCTCATCTCGAAGATTGTGCACGACGCGGACCTGCAGGATGCCGCGCGCGCGATGGCTCAGCGGATCGCCTGCAACCCGCCCCAAGCGGTGCGGATGACCAAGCGGCTGCTGAAAGAAGGCCGGGCCCTGTCTATGTCGGCACTGCTCGAACTGTCGGCGGCCATGCAGGCCCTGGCCCACACCACCGCCGAACATACCGAAGCGGTGGCAGCGTTTATCGAGAAGCGCCCGCCGACGTTTGGATGATCATCCGTTCCGGGCGACCGGGATCAAGGCGCCTGTAACTGCCCTGGCAGCGGGCGATGCCAGAAACACGATGACATCCGCGATTGCCGCAGGCTGCACCCATTGTGAGACATCGGTGTCCGGCATGTCGGCGCGGTTCGTCGGCGTATCTATGATACTGGGCAGAACCGCGTTCACTGTCACGGCCGTGCCCTGCAATTCTTCAGCCAGGGCTTCGGTCAGGCGGTGTACGCCCGACTTCGACGCCGCATAGGCCCCCATGCCCATTCCAGCCTTGATCGCAGCCCCTGCACCGATATTAATAATCCGCCCATGCGCCGACTTCTGCAATTCAGGCAGGGCCAGTTGCGTTATCGTGGCTGTGGTCGTCAGGTTCATGGCCTGCATCCGCGACCAACTTGCAAGGCTGCCATCAGCAAGTGTCTCCCAGACAAAACCGCCGGCCACATTGACAAGAACATCGACGCCGCCGTGCTGATCTGTCACCTGGTTCAAGGCACGCTGGGTCGCAGCACTGTCGGTCAGGTCCACCCCACCAATATCAAGAACTCCAGGCAACTGCTCCTTGGCCTGCGGCACAAAGTCTAGACAGGCGACAGCACAATCCTTGGCGAGAAACGCCTGAGCGACGGCTCGACCAAGGACACCAAAGCCGCCGGTGACAATTACTGACTGCGTCATTTTCTTCCCTGAGAAAAACGTTCTGCAAACGACCCGGTCCAAACACGGGCAGTCCTCGCAAGGAACGCTGCAGGCCTAATGGACCTTCGCCAGATAGCCCAGCTGGGCTGCCTTGTAGATGGCCTGGCTTCTATTGACAGAATCCAGTTTTTCCATGGCACTACGCATGTGAAATCTGATCGTCGCATGACTGCGCCCGATGATCTGGGCAATCTCGCTATCCGTCTTGCCAACAGCAGCCCACTGCAGACACTCCACTTCTCGTGGGTACAGCAGCGAATAAGCGGCGGTTTTCGGGATGGCGTCGATCGCCTTGACATATTTTATGACCAGAACGCGCGACAACCGTTCCAGCTCGTCCGAATAATCCTCATACTCTGTAGAAAGATCCTCGCACTTGTTATCTTCGGGGTGAAATGTGACAGCGGCAATTCGGCCAAAGGGAAGGTGCACCGGGACTACAAGTGCAGACTTTCGACCGGTAAAATGTTCGATCTTGGAAAGGTCTAACGAGGCGAGCGCGGGGTTTGGCGTGCGCGTATAAAAGCCGTGGCGATTGAACCAGAATGGCTCACATTCATAGCGGGTCCCGATGGTTACAGGCGAAAAATAAGTGACGCCCTTCGTTTCCCACCAACGCTTTGCTTCGGCCCCCCAGCCAAAAAAGACCTCGTTGAGCATCAATCCGTGCTCGTCATGCACGAAACGATCCGAGGCGAGATTGTCGCAAAGAGATACTCGCAAATTAGCGTTTTGCGCGGCGAACTCCCGCAATTGCGTAGCAGCCTTACGAATCTCATCCTTGAAGGCATCAGGAATGGTATGCGCGGTTGCATAGACCAAATCACATCTCTCCCTACGGCTGTTTCGAACCGTTTTTAATTATGCGCATAATTATCCAATCTTGATGAGGAGTCAAGGGTCGATAGCCCTTGCTTACCTCGAGCGGATAGACTGCAGCATAACGTCGCCCAACCTACCACGTATGGACATTCAAAGTCGACCGGGCGTTCCTCGTCCCAAGAGGGCTGCACCAGGTCGGATTGTGCGTGGCGGTAACGACGCGCGACGGAGGGGCTGTTTTTGGCAATGTTCCAAGGCTCGATACATGGAGCTGTTCGATCCAAGCTCAGGACGCGTGAAAATCAATCGTGCCGCGCGGCTTTCCGTTCACGATTTGCCTCTGCAAAAGCTTAGTTTCTTCGGCCGAAGGCTGCCACATTGACTGCAGCAAGCCCCCCCTGCCGAACAGCGCATCGACGATGCCGTCGGCGCCATGCTTTGCCCACAGCGCGGCAAGCTGCGCGGCCATGGGATCATCGACCGGACGTTTGGTCCCCTGCACGTGCCCGATCCACGCGGCCAGCGCCAGCAGCGTCGCGGGGGCCATGCGCCCTGCCGCCTGGTTGATCGCCAGCGGCTCGAGCCAGCGTTGCGGGATTTTCTGCGAGCCATCCATCGCGATCTGGACCAGACGGTGCAGCAGCGCGGCGTTGGCGAAGCGCGCGATCAGTGCGTCGGCATAGGCGGGCAGATCGATCCCCGCATCGGCAGATAATGTGGGTGCCGCCTCCTGTCGCATCAGCGTCTCGATGATGCGGCGCAAGGTCGGATCGCCGATCGCCTGATGGACGAACTCATGGCCGCGATCGAGCCCGAGATACGCCAACGCCGAATGCGCGCCGTTGAGCATCCGCAGCTTGGCGGCCTCGTATGCGCCGACGTCGCTGACGATCTGCGCGCCGACGGCTTCCCAGCGCGGACGCAGCCCAGCAAAGTCATCCTCGATCACCCATTGGCAGAACGGTTCGGTGATCACCGCGCCTTCGTCCGCCAGGCCGGTCAGCGAGGCGATCCAGCGGCGATCTGCATCGGTCGTCGCAGGCACGATCCGGTCGATCATCGTGCCGGGGCAGCGGCAATGCCGCGCGAACCATTCGGCCAGCGCCGGGTCGGTGGCGGTCAGATATTCGCTCATCAGCTCGCGCAACCGCGCGCCGTTGTCCGCGAGATTGTCGCAGCTGAGCAGGGTGAGGCCGGGCAGCCCGGCCGACTTGCGGCGTGCGAGCCCTGCCGCGACGAAGCCATAGATCGTGCGTGGCGGGGCAGACCCGGCGCGGTCGGAAACGACATCGGCGTTGTCCCAATCCAGCGATCCATCCGGGCGGCGGACATAGCCCTTTTCGGTAACAGTGAAGCTGACGATATGCGTATCGGCGGACGCCAGCGCATCGATCACCGCGTCCGGGTCTTGCGGAGCGACGATCACCTTGGCGACGCTGCCGATCAACCTTGCAGCCACCTGATCGGTCGAGCGCTGGGCGAGCGTGTACAACCCATCCTGCGGATTGAGTTGCTCGGCAACATCGGCCGAGCGCAGCGAGACGCCGATGATCCGCCAGTTGGCATCGCCTGCCGCCATCGCATCGTCGGTGTAGACCGCCTGATGCGCGCGGTGGAAGGCGCCGATGCCGAAATGCACGATGCCCGCGCGCTGGCTTGCAAAGTCATAGCCCGGGCGGGCGACGTCCAGCCCGAGCGAATCCAGCGTTTCGAGCGACAGCCTCACAGCCGGTACGCCTTTTTCGCCAGCGCGTAGGACAGATCGTGCGCCAGCTCTGCCGCCTCCCATTCTTCCATCCGATGCTCGGCCACCAATGTCGCCAGAAAACCGCAATCGATCCGCCGCGCGACATCGTGCCGCGCCGGGATCGACAGGAAGGCGCGGGTGTCGTCGTTGAACCCGACGGTGTTGTAGAAGCCCGCCGTCTCGGTGGTCGACAGGCGGAAGCGGCGCATGCCTTCGGGGCTGTCGTGGAACCACCATGCCGGGCCAAGCTTGAGCGCGGGATAATGCCCGGCCAGCGGCGCCAGTTCGCGCGCATACACCGTCTCGTCGAGCGTGAAGAGAATGATCGTGAGGTCTCGATTGTTGCCGTACCTCGCGAGCAGCGGGCGCAGCGCGTGGACATAATCGGTGCGGGTCGGCATGTCGGCTCCCTTGTCGCGGCCGAACCGGGCGAAGAGGTGCGGGTTGTGATTGCGCAGCGCGCCAGGATGGATCTGCATCACCAGCCCGTCATCGACGCTCATTCCCGCCATCTCGGTGAGCATCTGCGCGCGGAACCGCTCGGCATCCTGCGGCGAGACATCAGGGCGCAGGACGCGCGCAAACAGCGCTTCGGCTTCCTGCGGCGGCAGATCGGCGGTCAGCGCGCTGGGGTGGCCGTGATCGGTCGAGGTCGCACCGTGATCAGCGAAAAACGCCCGGCGCTTGCGGTGCGCAGCGAGATAGCCCGGCCAGCTCAGCGTGTCCTCGCCGGTCAGCTCGGCAAAGCGCGCCAGATTATTGCGGAAGCCTTCATATTCGGGGTCGATCACCGGATCGGGACGGTAGGCGGTGAGCACCCGGCCCGACCAGCCGCTCGACTGGATCGTGCGGTGATGTTGGAGCGTATCGAGCGGCGATTCGGTGGTGGTCAGCACCTCGATATTGAACCGGTCGAACAGCGCGCGCGGGCGGAATGCGGGCGTCGCCAGTGCATCGGTGATGCGGTCGTAATAAAGGTCCGACGTCTCTGCCGTGAGTTGCACGTCGATGCCGAAACCTTCGGCAAACACCCAGTCGAGCCACATCCGCGAGGGCGTCCCGCGGAACAGGTGGTAATTTGCCGCCAGGATGCGCCACGCCTCTCGCGGATCGACCGAAGGGCCGCCGGCGCCGGACACCGGTGTCAGCCCAAGAGCTTCGAGCGGCACGCCCTGGCTGTAGAGCATCCGGAAGACATAATGGTCGGGCTGCAGCAACAGTTCGCTGGCATTGGCAAAAGGCGCGTCCAGCGCGAACCATTGCGGATCGGTATGACCGTGCGGGCTGATGATCGGCAGCGACGCGACATGATCGTAAAGCCGCCGGGTGATGGCGCGAACCTCGGCATCGGTCGGGAACAGGCGGTCGGGGTGCAGGTTGAGGGGGCGCATGGGGATCCTAGAGCTTTACGGCGCGGGCATAGCGCGCGCGGGTGGTGGCGACATTGCGGCGGGCGGCCTCGACGGCCTCCTCCTCGGTCGCGAACAGCAGATGGTCGATCACCGATGCCATGTGTCCGCGCATCGCGGCACGCGCCGCAGCAGGGTCCCGCGCGCGCAGCGCGTTCAGCACCGCGCGGTGCTCCTCGACCACCGGCTGGATGTTGGCAGTGCGAGCCTTTTCCAGCAGCAGCGCGCAGTTGGGTGAGGCCGACCTCAGCCGCCACATTTCCTCAACCTGGGCGCGGACTACCGTGTTGCGGGTGGCGGTTGCGATGACCATGTGGAAAGCGTGATCGGCCTTTGTGCTGACCCCGGGCAGCTGGTTTTCGCTGTCGATTTCTGCCACCAGCCGCTCAAGTTCGGCCAGTTCGTCATCATGAATGTGAACCGCCGCCAGCGCTGCAGCCTCGCCCTCGATCAGCAGCCGCGCTTCCATCAGTTCGAACGCGGTTACGGTAAATCCCGGTGAGTCCGCCTCCGACGGCAAGGCGCGGACATAGGCGCCCGATCCGATGCGGACCTCGATCATCCCCTGGACTTCAAGCGCGATCATTGCCTCGCGAACTGCGGGGCGGCTGACATTGTACTGGATGGAAAGCTCGCGCTCGGCAGGCAGACGGTCGCCCACGGCATATCGCCCGGCTGCGAGTTCCGAGAAAAGCTGCCGCGCCAGTTTCTGATAGAGCCGCTCAGGCCCTTCGGCCAGTTGAAGGCTCGCTTCCTTTTTGGGTCGTGCCATCACAAACTCCTTCTTCGATAGGTCTTACCAATCGTGGCGGGTTCGACAAGTCATTGATGGCCGGCCGCCACCCGTTGCCAGCCTGCACCACCGGATCTGACTGTTCTGCCCCCGACAGTGGCTTACGCGCGTTGTGCGTTGCATTGCCAGCCATAGCCGGCAACCGCGATGTAGCACGCAATGGGGATTGCCAGCGCGGCTGACAGCGTGCTTGCATCCGCGATGACACCGCACAGCATCGGGATGATCGCGCCGCCGACGATTCCCATGCACAACAGGCCAGAGCCCTGCGGCGTGCGTCCACCCAGCCCTTGCGTGCCCAATGAAAAGATCGTGGGGAACATGATCGAGTTCATCAGCCCGACGGCGAGCAGAGCATAGCCTGCCAGCGGTCCGCTGGTCAGGCCGGACACAGACGCCAGCAGCGCTGCCCCTACTCCCACTCCCGCCAGCACCAGTCCCGGCGATGCCAGCCGCAGCACGACCGCACCGATAAACCGGCCGACCATCGCGCCCCCCCAATACAACGCGATCAGACCGGCAGCGCCGTGCTCTGAGACCCCAAGAATGCTGGCCTGCGACAGATAGTTGATCAACATCGATCCAATGGCAACTTCGGCGCCGACGTAAAGAAACAGCGCGATCACGCCGCCGCGCAGGCGCGGCTGCCGCAGCAAGCCCAGGGATCCCGAAAGGCTGATGGCCTGCTCGCGGCTGGCAGGCAACTGCGCGCGCCGCATCCAGAAGAACAGCGCAGCCGCGACCAGGATTGCGGCAATGACAAGATAGGCGTTGCCGATCACCGCGCCTTCGCGGGCCAGGAATGCCTGTCGTTCCAATTGCGGCAGGCTGGCCGGATCGACCGCCGCCATCGATCCCAGAATGATGGCCCCTCCGATCGGCGGAAAGATGGTGGTGCCCAGCGAATTGAACGCCTGCGCCAGCGTCAGGCGGCTGGACGCGGTCGCGCTGCTGCCCATATTGGCGATCAGCGGATTGGCGGCGACCTGCAGGATGGTGATCCCCGCCGCGAGCACGAACAGCGCAACCAGGAATGTCGCGTAGATGCCCGACGATGCTGCCGGGATGAACATCAGGCACCCCACCGCCATCGTGCCCAGCCCGATGACGATGCCGCTGAGATAGCCGACCCGTGCAATGAGGTTACCGGCCGGAAGCGACACCAGAAAATACGCCATGAAAAACGCGAACTGGGTCAGCATCGCTTCGGTATAGGACAGCGAAAACAGCCCCTTGAGCTTGGGGATCAGCACATCGTTGAGCGACGTCAGGCCGCCCCAGATAAAGAACAGCGCTACCACCGCCAGCACCAACGCGCGCGGCGCATCGGGACTTCTGCCGGTGGTGCCGCGCGCTACGGGGATGGGTCCTGCTGCCACGTTGATCTCCGCCTTCCCTGCGATCAAGGCTTGATCTTGCCGGCGGCCAGCATGGCCTTGACCGGCGCACCCAGCTGCTCGGCATTGTCGCCCAGCGCGAAGCTGTACGATCCGGGCGCGATGTCCCAGCCATTGTCGCCATATTCCGCCACGATCCTGGGATCGATGGCGAAGGTAATCGTCTGGCTGGCGCCAGGTTCGAGTTCGACCCGCTTGAATCCGGCGAGGCGTTGCTGCGGCCCCATCGGGTTTGCGGTCATGTAAAGCTGGGCGACGGTCGCGCCTTTGGTCTTTCCGGCGTTGGTCACGGTGAAGCTGGCCGTCAGCCCCTTCATCGCCAGCTTCGAGGTCTCGAAGCGCGAATAGCTCAGCCCGAAGCCGAAGGGAAACAACGCCTTGTGGCCCTGTCTGGCGTTCCACCGATAGCCAAGGTCCGAGCCCTCGATATCGTAATCGGTGGTCAGCGGCGCTGATCCGGCGGGCTGGCGGCCGATGAAATCGGGCTCCAGACGATCGAAGCCGTCGAGCACCGGACGCGGCAACTGCGATAGGCTGGCAGGGAAGGTGATTGGCAGACGCCCCGACGGGTTGGTGTCGCCGAACAGAACCGAGGCGATTGCCTCGCCCCCGCGAATTCCGGGATACCAAGCCTGGACGACCGCTGCCGTGCTGTCGAGCCATGGCATCAGCACCGGGCCGCCGGTCTGCAGCACGACGATGGTGTTGGGGTTGGCCGCTGCCACCGCCGCGATCAGCGCATCCTGACCTTCGGGCAACGCCAGATCGGCATGATCGAAGCCTTCACCCGACCACTGGTTGGCAAAGACGATCACCACGTCTGCAGTCTTTGCAGCCGCAGCCGCTTCGGATACCGAGCGGCCGGTGCGGAACCGCAATGTTACTTCAGGCGCCATCTTGGCCATCGCGGCGAACGGCGATGAGCGGTGATAGACGATGTTGGAAAAGCCAGCGAACGGTCCGGTTCCGCCCAGTGGGATCGTCGCGGCGGGGCCGCCTTCACCGATCACCTGGCTGGAACCGGCGCCTGACATCACCCCGTTGGTGGCAAGCCCGCCGACCACCAGAATGTTCTTTGCCGTCCTGGCAAGCGGCAGCGCGCCGCGTTCGTTGCGCAGCAGAACGATACCCTGCGCCGCGACCTCCTCGGCGATATCTGCATGCGCGTCGAAATTGATCGCCCCGCCCGGCGCGACCGGATGCTTGTCGAGTCCGGCGGCATAATAAGCGGTCAGGATGCGGGTGTTCATGTCGTCGAGCCGCTTGGCCCAGGCAGGATCTTTGGCAGCCGCAGCCGCGAGCTTGTCGCCGAAGAACACTTCGGTATCGAGCTGCTCACCCGACTGCTGGTCGAGCCCCTTCATCGCCGCATCCAGATTGGGAACCGCGCCCCAGTCGGACATCACGAAGCCTTCAAAGCCCCAGTCCTGCTTGAGCACCTTGTTGAGCAGCCAGTCGCTGGCGCAGGCCTGCTCGCCGAGCACCTTGTTATAGGCGCACATCACCGATCCGGGCTGGCCGATCTCGATGCCGATCTGAAAGGCGAGCAGGTCGCTCTCGCGCGCATTGGCTTCGCTGATCTGGACATCGACGAAATGGCGGCCGGTTTCCTGGCCGTTGAGCGCGATATGCTTGATCGTCGAGATGATGTTGTTCGACTGGACGCCGCGAATGGCATGGCCCACCAACGTTCCGGCGAGCAGCGGGTCTTCGCCCAGATATTCGAAATTGCGCCCGTTGCGCGGGTCGCGCATCAGGTTGACGCCGCCTGCCAGCATCACGTTAAAGCCCTTGGCGCGCGCCTCGGCGCCGATCATCCGGCCACCTTGCTCGATCAACTGCGGGTTCCAGCTCGATGCCATCGCCAGGCCTGAGGGCAGCGCAGTGGAATTGTCCTTGCGAAGCCCAGCGGCATAGGAAACGCCAAGGCTGGCATCGGTTTCCTTGAGCGGCGCGATGCCGAGCCGGGGGATGCCCGGAATATAGCCTGCCCCGGGCACCGCATCTGGCGGCATCGGCGGAGGATTGGGACCAAGCGGCAGCGCTATGATACCGTGCGTCAGCACCGTCTTTTCTTCCGGCCGCATCGCAGCGACCGTCTCGCGGGCGCGAGCCTGCGCAGACCCATCGTCGCGTGACGCTTGCGCCAGAACCGGCGATGCCGAACACAACAGGGCGGTCAATGTTGCAGACAGGGTGACGAACTTCATTCTGGTCCTCGATTCATCAGGATAATGCGGTGACAAAGGCTCAGGGCGCCTTGCTGATCTCGATCAGCGAGACCATGGCCTTGTCCTGCTTCGACTGGAATTGCAGCTCGATCGTGCCGTTCGACCGCAACGTGGTGTCATGGCTCACCGCAACCGCGCCTTCGCCTGCCGTGCCGCGCGTGATCTTGCGGAGCACCGGCTTGCCAGCGGCCAGAACGTCGAACTGCCTTTCGCTCACCCCGGCGGGCAGGGTGAACCACAGCCGCACCTTGTAACGGCCAGCAGGCATCGGGATGCGATAGGAAAAATCGCCTTCCCGAAACGTGGCCAGCGCATCGCGCGCGGGCGAGCCGGCTATCGGTGTCGGCTGGGCCGGCTTGCCATAATCGGCAGGCTTGTCGATCGTGCGAGAGGTGCCGCCCTCGAAATAATGGTCCGATCCGGTGGGAGACCAATGCCCCGGCGCCGCGAGGATCGTGCCGGTATCGATGGCCAGCCGCTGCAAGGCTTCTTCAGGCAGCTGCCAGGCGATGGTGTCCATCACCGGCTTGCCATCGAACGAGCCTTGCGCACTGACCTCGTTGCGCCCGCCGGCGAGTTGCACGTTCTTCCACACACAGGTGTTTTGCGGACAGTCGGTCATCGCACCCAGCGATGCGCCGTTCAGCAGCAGCTCGGTCGATGCAGCGTTGCTGTAGACCTTGATGTCGGTGGTGGGATAGGCGCGCAGCCCATGGCGGCGCCCGACGATATGCACCGTCGGCTGCTGCGACCAGTTGGCCTTGTACAGATAGAAGGCGTCCTTCTTGATCGACCTGTCATAGGTGACCAGACCCTTGGTGTTGATGTCCTGCGCATCGCCTTCGGCGCGGATCGTCGTGGCGAAGTCGAACGAGTTCCACAGCCACGAGGCATACAGATACGGCCGGCTGTCGATCTGAGCCAACGCCGTTTCGTGGATGTAGTTGGCGTATTCCTCGGGCTGGGGGCGTCCGCGCGAATCGATCGGGCCGCCCAGCACATTGTCGGTGTGCATCGACACCGCAGCTCCCGCGCCATATTCGGTGACGCTCAGTGGCTGCTCGGGACGCTTGGCATGCAGGCTGTCGAGATGCGGGCCAAGGTCGTGGGCGGCGCCGAAATACCAGCCGAAATAGCGGTTGGCGCCGCCCAGATCGGCGACCTGCGAGACTTCGGGCACCGAAACATCGGCAGCAAACAACCGACCTTCGCAGCAAGTCGCCAGCGCCGTGGGCCGGGACGTGTCGGTGGCCTTTGCCAGTGCGTTGAGTTCCTCGAGCAACGGAAGCGGATCGGCATAGGTGCCGTCCTTGCGACCGGTGATGAAGCCGGGCAGCGAGTTGCCGAAATCGACCTCGTTGGCGATTCCCCAGATCGCCACCGAAGGATGGTTCTGATTCTGCCGGATCATCTCGAGCAACTGCTGCCGCGCATTGGCGCGCAATCCTTGGCTGGCTTCGAGCGACTCACCCACGGTCCAGGCCGAAACCAGCGGTATTTCATCCCACAAGATCATGCCGACGCGATCGGCGATGTCATGGATCGGCTTGCCATGCTGGTAATGGGTGAGGCGGATCGAATTTGCACCCATTTCGCGCAGCAGGGCGACATCGGCCTCGGTGTCCGCCGGGCTGATCGCCCAGCCCTTGCCGTCGCGATCCTGGTGATAGCCGACGCCGCGCAGCTTGTAGGGCTTGCCGTTGAGCAGGAACCCGCGGTCAGGATCGAACGCCATCTGCCGGATGCCGATGGCCTGTTCGATCTGGTCGGTGGTCTGGCCGCGCTGATCCTGCACCTCGACCACGAGGCGGTAGAGATAGGGATCGATCGTGCCGTTCCACAGCCTGGGCCGCGCGACGGGGATCGTGACGTTGGCCGATTGGGTGCCCCCCTTGGCGACATCGAGGCGCGTCTGCGATCGGCCAACCTCGGCTCCGGTCGCATCGAGCAGCTTTGCGATGACATGGGCCTTGCGGGCCACAGCGCCGCTGTTGGTGACGCGAATGTCTGCGGCGACATCGGCGCGATCGCCGGTGATCTGGGCGGTATGCGTGCGGATGCCGGGACCGCCATGGTCCATCATGTCGATATGCAGATCGCTTGTGGTGATCAGTCTGACCGGACGATACAGCCCGCCATGCACGAAAAAGTCGCCGGTCAGCGGCAGGATATCGGCGGTCGTGCTGCCCGCGACAGGCTTGGTGTTATCCACCCGGACCGCGAGCAGGTTCTGCGCGCCGGGACGGATCGCCGATGTAACATCGACGCGAAAGCGCGAAAATCCGCCCTGATGGTCCCCGACCTTGACGCCGTTGACCCAGATTTCGGCGTTGCGGCTGGCGGCGTCGAACTCGAGCCAGAGCCGCTTGCCCTTCATGACTGCGGGCGCTGAAAAACCGGTGCGATACCAGCCCTTGCCCATGTATTTGTCGACTGTCTCGGCAGTGTGCGTCCCACCTTTTCCAGTCAGGTAATAGCCAACGCGGTTCCAGCTGTGCGGGATGGTGACGGATTGCCAGTCGGAGACATCGGCATCCTCTGCCTGACCGTCGGTAATATCGGCTTGCAGGAAAACCCAGCCCTGCTCCAAGACCTGGGCATCGCGCGTAGGCGCTGCCGCAAGGGGGGTGCTCGCGATGCAAACCGCTGCGAAGCCGATCAGCGTTGACCCGCCAGATACCCTCATCCTCATCCTCCTTGCGAAACCTTATTGCCGGTCTGTCCAGCCATCGGTTATATTGGTAAGGCCTGTTTGCACAATCGTCCTGACTTGGCAAGCCTGTGCGCAATTGGCCACAGCGGCTCGCCAATGCCTTGACCTCGAAATCGGTTGCGTTTCTCGGCCCATCAGGGACATTTCGGCAATGCCTGACAAAAATAGGACTGGCCACTTGCATCAAATTGGATTGACATTTAGGGCGATTGGCAAGATTCGGCATGACCACAACGAATCACCAAAAAACATGCAGGGAGGGGACCATGAAGTTTCCATTTTATTTGATGTCGGCCACCGCAGCGATCATTGTGCCTTATGCCGCGCAAGCACAGGATGTACCCAATGACGCCGATGGCGGGCTGGCAGAAATCGTCGTCACCGCGCAGAAGCGCGAGCAGAATCTTCAGGATGTTCCCGTAGCGGTCACCGCGATCAGCGAAGAAACGCTGATCAACCGGAATGTGAGCACTGTTTCCGATCTGCCGCGGCTGGCTCCCAGCCTTACCGTGACACAGGGCAACGTCCCTACCAACAACTCGATCAACCTGCGCGGGATCGGCACCACGGCATTCAGCACCGGCATCGAGCCATCGGTCGCGGTGATTGTCGATGACGTCGCGCTGCTGCAACAGGCGCAGGCGTTTTCCGGCCTCAGCGATATCGCCCGCATTGAGGTCCTGCGTGGACCGCAGGGCACCCTGTTCGGCAAGAACGCATCGGCCGGCGCGATCAACATCGTCAGCAAGGGCGCAACCGACACCCTGACCGGATCGGTCCTGGGGCGGATCACGTCGGACGACGAATATCGCATCGATGCCTCGATCGCCGGTCCGCTTGGCGAAGGCGTCGGCTTCCGCCTCAACGGCTTTTATGGCGACCGCAAGGGCCACATCCGCGAACTCAACAGCGGACGCCGCCTCAACAACGATGAGAGCTACGGCATGCGCGGCCGGCTGGAATTGCAGCCTTCAGATGCGATCAAGATCGACCTGACCGCCAGCCGCTCGGTATCGGAATCGAACGGTGCAGCCAGGACATTCCGCGCGGTCCCGGCAGGCGCCGCCGTGTTTGGTTCGCCCCTCGGTGCCAGCCTCGTCGGTATTCAGCCAGGCCCTGATAACTATGCACTCCGGATCGACCAGCCCCTGTTCAACAAGAGCCAGCAGAACACCTTTGCCGGCCGCGTTACAGTGGACCTGGGCTTTGCAGATCTGATCTCCGTGACCAGCTACCAGGATTGGCGCTTCCGCTTCTTGGAAGATTTCGACCTGCTTACCGGCCCGGTGCTCGGGCTGTCCACGGGCATCGTTGCCGAGAGCACCTTCCGCGCCAAGCAGTTCGCGCAGGAGATTCGCCTCGTGTCGCCTTCCACCGGCGACTTCACTTATGTCCTCGGGGGCTTCTATCAGGACGGCACCACCGATCGAACCTTCGCGCGCGGTCCCTCGGGGCCGGTCGTGGCCAACTGGGCCTCGCAGAGCGGTACCGAAAGCTATGCCGCCTTCGGCCAGTTCACTTATGACCTGGCGGACACCACGCATCTGGACGTCGGTTTGCGCTGGAACCATGAGAAGGTCTCGGTCGAGTTTCTCAACAACGTGCGTCCGGCAACGCCGCCTGCCAACAATGCCACCTGCCTGGTCCAGTGTGTGGGTTCGGAAACCGACAGCGTGGTGACCGGCAAGGTCTCGTTGCGTCAGGATCTGTCCGATGCCATCATGGCCTATGCCTCGTTTGCGCGCGGCTACAAGGGTCAGGGCTTTGACATCAGCACCGGCTTCACCCCTGCGCGTATCACCAACATCGTCCGGCCTGAAACGTCCGACGCTTATGAGCTCGGGCTCAAGTCGCGGTTCTTCGACAACAAGGTGCAGCTGAACATTGCTGCGTTCCTCAGCAACTTCTCCGACTTCCAGGCGCAGTCGGGACTCCTTCTGCCCGACAACACCATCCAGCTGACGCTCAACAATGTCGGCAAGGTCCGCACCAAGGGCTTTGAAGTCGAGCTGAGCGCACGGCCGATCCCCGAACTGACGATCGATGGCGCCTTCAGCTATACCGATGCCAAGGTCATCCGCTTCCCGGGTGCACAATGCTATACCGGGCAGGTGGACGGCTGCTTCGATCTGGATGGAGCCGGTCCTTCGACCGTTCGCGGGCAGGATCTGGCCGGCAAGCGGCTGGGTAATGCGCCCAAGGTGAAGTTCAACGTCGGCGCAACATACGATGTCCTGTTGCCTTCGATGCCCTTCGATGCGTTCGTCCAGGCGGATTTCGCCTATCAGAGCCGCGTCAACTTCGACCTGTTGCAGAACCCGCTGACGGTCCAGCCCGCTTATGGCGTGTTCAACGGCAGCATCGGTATCGATCAGAACGATCGGGGCGGCCTGCGCGTGGCATTGTTCGTCAACAACCTGTTCGACAAGAACTTTGCCTCGAACATCAGCATCGCCTCTGGCGGCAATGCCGGTCTGCTGACCCAGAACCTCACCCGCGATTCCCGGCGTTATGTCGGGCTGCGGGTTGGCTATCAGTTCTAACCTTCGAGCATCAGGAACAGGCCATCGACCCGGCAAGTCGATGGCCTGTTTCGCTCAACCCCGCGCAAGCTCACCTGAGAGCGGTCCATCCGCTCGCCAGCGGCGTCAACCGGAGGCTGCAATGCCCATCGTCCACTCTCTGGCAGGCCCACGCATTCCATGAAGCTCTCCGGACCAAAGCTGCGCTGGTGGATCATCGGACTGGTGACGCTGGGGACGATCCTCAATTACCTGGCGCGCTCGACGCTGTCGGTGGCCGCGCCCACGCTCAAGACCGAATTTTCGATGACGACCGAGCAGTACAGCTGGGTCGTGCTCGCGTTTCAGGCGAGCTACACCGTCATGCAGACGGTCGCAGGATCAGTGCTCGATACGTTGGGCACGCGGCTGGGTTTCTTCCTGTTCGCGCTCGGCTGGGCATTCGCCAATATGGCGCATGCGTTTGCTACCGGTTGGCAAAGCCTTGCGTTCTTCCGCACATTGCTCGGCGCGACCGAGGCAGCGGCGATCCCCGCCGGGGTCAAGACCGTCGCCACCTGGTTTCCACCGCGCGAACGTTCGCTTGCCACCAGCCTGTTCCAGATGGGCACCAGCGTCGGTAACATGATCGCGCCGCCGCTGGTCGCGTTCTGCATCCTTGCATGGAACTGGCAGGCCGCGTTTATCGTCACCGGCGCGCTGAGCGTGGTGTGGGCGGGCATGTGGTGGGTCGGCTATCGCGACCCTGAGGATCATCCACGCCTGACCAGGCAAGAGGCGGATCTGATTGCCAACGGGCGCAAGGACGATGTCGCGCATAAGCCCGCGACCAAGAAGGACGTGCTCAAAAGCCGGTCCTTCTGGGCGATCGCGACGCCGCGCTTCCTGTCCGAGCCGGCCTGGCAGACCTTCAATTTCTTCATCCCGCTGTATCTGGTGGCGGTATGGGATCTCGATCTCAAGTCGATTGCATTATGGGCATGGATGCCGTTCCTCGCGGCCGATTTCGGCAGTCTGGCTGCTGGCCTGCTGCCGACCTGGCTGATGAAGCGTGGTGCATCGCTGCTCGCCTCGCGCAAGATTACGATGACGATCGGCGCGTTGTGCATGGTCGGCCCTGCCTGCATCGGCCTGGCCACGTCGCCGGCGATGGCGATTGCCTTGTTCTGCGTCGGCGGCTTTGCGCATCAGATGCTCAATGGCGCGCTGATCACCCTGTGCTCGGACGTGTTCGACCAGCGGACCGCCGGCACCGCCAGCGGCATGGCGGGAACATCGGCCTGGATCGGTGGCATGCTGTTCACGCTGCTGATCGGCCAGAGCGCGGATACATTCGGCTACAACCCGCTGTTCGTGGCGCTGGCCGCGCTCGATCTTCTCGCTGCTGTCGTGCTGTGGAGCCTGCTCAGGCCTCCCGCGCCGCAACGGACACCAACGCCCTGAGCGTCGGTGCCTGCCATCGGACGGGCTGTCAGGCCCGTCACCAGTTCCACATCGTCCCGTCTTCAAGCCGCGCGACCGGCAGATAGGCGGGCTTGTAGGGATATTTCGCCGCCAGCGTCTCGTCGACATCGACACCATGGCCCGGCGTCTCGCCGCAAAACAATTCGCCTGCATCGAAGCGATAATCGTGCGGGAATACCGCGTCCGTTTCCTCGGTATGGCGCATATATTCCTGGATGCCGAAATTGGGGACCCAGGTATCGAAATGCAGCGCGCAGCCCATGGTGACCGGCGACAGATCGGTCGCGCCGTGGCTTCCGGTACGGATCTGGTAGAGCGCGGCGAAATCGGCGATCCGGCGCATATGCGTGATCCCGCCAGCGCCGACGATCGTGCAGCGGATATAGTCGATCAGCTGGTTCTGGATCAGGTCCTTGGCGTCCCAGATGGTGTTGAAGATCTCACCTACCGCAAGCGGCGTCGTGGTGTGCTGCCGTACCAGCTTGAAGGCTTCCTGGTTTTCAGCCGGCGTGCAGTCTTCCAGCCAGAACAGCGAGTACGGCTCGAGCGCCTTGCCCAGTTGCGCAGCTTCCATCGGGGTATAACGGTGGTGGCCATCGTGGAGCAGATGGTGGTCGAAGCCATAAGTTTCGCGCAATTTTTCGAACAGCTTGGGCACATAGTTCAGCGCCTTGCGGGTGTCCCAGCCGGTCACCGAGGGCAGTGCGGCATCGGCCGGCTCGTAATACAATTTGCCGCGTCCTACGCCATAGGCATCCTTGACGCCAGGAACCCCGGTCTGTGCGCGAATGGCCTTGTAGCCCATGTCGATATAGTGACCGACCGCATCGACGGTTGCGGCAATGTCGCTGCCATTGGCGTGGCCATAGACCATCACCCCATCACGGCTGCGTCCTCCAAGCAACTGGTATAGCGGCATATTGGCCATCTTGGCCTTGATATCCCACAGCGCCATATCGACTGCGGCTATCGCGCGCATCGTTACCGGACCGCGCCGCCAGTATGCGCCGCGATAGAGATACTGCCAGATGTCCTCGATCCGCCGCGGGTCCATTCCGATCAGGCAGGGCACGACATGGTCCTCGAGGTACGAGACCACCGATTTCTCGCGCCCGTTGAGCGTTGCATCACCGATACCGTACACACCCTGATCCGTGACGAGTTTCAATGTCACGAAATTGCGACCCGGGCAGGTCACGATGACCTTCGCGGCTGTGATCTTCATTCTGAGCTCTCCTGATGAGTTCGCGCAGAGTTTGCCAAACCGGAAATGCCGAATTCGGTCAACCATTTTCTGATGATTGGCTTTACCAAAATGAAGCAGATGCAAAAAGGTGACCCGTGGCCACAACTGCGAAGCGACGGACCCGATATTCGGGCTTGACCCTGATTGGCCGACAAGGGCATGTTGGGCGCCTGACTTCTTGCGAGGAAACGACAGATGCTCAAGCTTATGAAGATAGCTGCGATCGGCTTTGCGGCATCGTCCACCGCGGCGTTTGCCGCAGCGCCGGGACCGGTCACGCAGATGATCGCGGCAGGGTGCTGCGCGCTGGGGGCCTGTTGCGGCATGGGCTGCTGCTGAACCACCGCGGATCACATCGACAATAGAGCGCCGGGCAGACTGTCCGGCGTTTTTGTTTTGGCCCGACCTTTGCGCGGGCCCTTCGACAGGCTCAGGCCGAGCGGATGAGTGGAAGTGGGAGCGCGGGGCTGCGGCTCGGGCTGAGCGGGGGGCTGCGCGCCTAACGCCCGAATTCGGGGCGGCCCATCGCGCGGCCGTAAAGCGCGGCATAGCGGTCGAGCATCCGGCGTTCGTCAAACTCTTCCTTGGCCTTCGCGCGGTTGGCAGCGCCCAATGACGCGCGGAGGGCCGGGTCGGCGGCGAGGCGCTTGAGGCAGTCGATCAGCCCCGCCTCGCTGCCCGGCTCGCCCAGCAGCACGGCGTTGTCGGGAGCGACCATATGCGCGATGTCGCCCACCATCGGCGCGGCCACCGGCAGTCCCGCTGCCATCGCCTCGATCACCGAGATCGGCTGCTGCTCGCTGTCCGACGAAAGCGCAAAGATATCGAACAGCCCGACAAAGCGCGCCGGTGACTTGAGGAAGCCCGGCATCAGCAGCCGGTCGGTCAGGCCGACGCGCGCGGCTTCGGCCTCGATCGCCGCGCGCTCGGGCCCCTCACCGACGATCACCAGCCGCACCGGCAGATCGAGCGCGGCGACCGCGCGCACCAGCCGCGGCAGGTTCTTGACCGCGCGCAATCCGGCGAGCGTGCCGATGACGATCTCGCCATCGCGGCGCTGCAGGCCAGACATCGCGCCGCGCTGCGGACGCTTGGCATAAGCGGCAATATCGATACCGTTGGGGATGCGCCGCACCCGGCTGTCGGGCTGCTTCCATACGTTGAGCGCGATCCGCTCCAGCGTGTAGGACGGCACCACCAACGCCTCGGTGCGCGCCAGCGCGACCATGCGGAACCAGTTGCGCTTGCGCTTGAGGCGCACCGCCTCGTCCTCGTTGAACCCGTCCTCGTGATGCACCACCGGCGGCAGCCTGGTCTGCCCGGCAAACAGCGTGCGCGCCATCACGCCATCCATCGCGCCCCAATTATAGCTGCAGATCAGGTCGAATTGCTTGAAATACTCCACGAACACCCGGTAGCGCGCAATGCTGGGCTTGCCCGCGAGCGAAGGCGCATCGGTCGGGAAATCGGCGCGGATGCCGGGCGCGATCGCACCGCGCGCACCCAGCGCATCGGGCACCGCGGTGAGGATGGTGTGGTGCGCCGCCGGTCCGAAATGGTTCATCAGCCGCACCGCGCGCGCCTCCTTGCCGCCCAGATCGAACGTGCTGTGCAGGTGCAGGATGCGGGCGGGGTTAAGCGCACTCCTGGGCGGCTTGGTCGGCTGTTTCATCAAAGCGGGGCTATAACCGCTCAGGCCGTGGTCGCAAGCGCGGCGGCGTCGACGCGGGCGAGCAGTTCGAGGATTGCCGCGGCGACCTCGGGTTCCTCGAGCGAAGGGGCGTGGCCCTTGCCCGCAACGGTGAGCAACCGGCCCTGCGGGAGCATCTCCAGCATCCGCTGCGCGGTTGCCACGCTGAACAGATCGGACAGCGCACCGCGCACGATCAGCACCGGCACCGGTGCCAGCGCGGCGAGCGACGGCCACAGATCGACCCCTGCCTCGCCGCCGGGCACGGCAAAGGGTTCGGCGATCCGCATGTCGTAATCATAGACGATGCGCCCGCCTGCGCCGACCTTCATCGTCTTCTTGGCAAGGTCGAGCCAGTCGCTGATCGCGTATTCGGGGAACACCGGGCGCTGCACCTCGGCCAGCGCCCAGGCGGCGTGCATCCAGGTGGGGAAGGAGCGGCCCTGGCCGACATAATCGCGGATCCGCGCCAGCCCGGCCGCCTCGATCTGCGGGCCGACATCGTTGAGCAAGGCGCCGACCACGCGGCCGGGCCGGGTCGAAGCGAGCAGCATCGTGATCAATCCGCCCAGTGAGGTGCCGATCGACACGAACCGCTCGATCGCCTGCTCGCGCAGCAGCGCCTCCATATCCTGCACGTAGGTCAGCGGGACATAGCTCATCGCGTCCTTGGCATAGGCGCTGTCCCCGCGCCCGCGTAAGTCCACGCAGATCACCCGCCAGTCGCCCGCAAGGCGGCTTGCCACCTGCTCGAAATCGCGCGCGTTGCGGGTGAGCCCGGGGATGCAGATCACCGGTGGGCGGTGCGCGTTTTCAGGGCGCGCAGGGTAATCGCGGAAATGCAGGCGCAGTCCGTCGTTCGACCACCAGAAACCATCGCTATAGGGCAGATCGGACTTGGACATGGTTGCGCGGGCTCCGTTTGAACCCCACTATCGCTGGATGACATCAGAACCGCAAGCCACATCGCCCCGCCCCGACCCTGCGATCCTCGCGATCGCCGATGCCATCGCTCACCCGGTCCAGGCGGCAGATTTCCCGCAAACCGTGCTGCGCTTCCGCAACGACCGGCACGCCGCCACCGTGGGGCTGGACGGGCTCGACGACGCGGCCTGGGCGCGCCATTTTGGACGGTTCGAGCCGCTACCTGGCAACCTGCCCCAGCCGCTGGCGCTCGCCTATCACGGCCACCAGTTCCGCAGCTACAATCCGCAGATCGGAGACGGACGCGGGTTCCTGTTCGCACAGTTGCGGGACGATGCCGGGCGGCTGCTCGACCTGGGCACCAAGGGATCGGGCCAGACCCCGTTCAGCCGCGATGGCGACGGGCGGCTGACGCTCAAAGGCGCTGTGCGCGAGATCCTGGCGACAGAGATGCTCGAGGCGCTGGGCGTCAACACCAGCAAGACGTTTTCGGTGATCGAGACCGGCGAGGAATTGTGGCGCGGCGACGAGCCCTCCCCTACCCGCTCGGCGGTGCTGGTGCGCCTCAGCCACAGCCATATCCGCTTCGGCACCTTCCAGCGGATCGCGTACGAGGACGATGCCGAGAAGATGCGCCGCGTGGTGCGCTATGCGCTCGATACGCTGTATGACGGCCGTTCGGGCGAGAACGACGCGGCGCTGCTGCTCGATCTGGCGGTCGAGCGGATGGCCGATCTGGCGGCGAGCTACATGGTCGCAGGCTTCGTCCACGG
>JBKBTF010000002.1:78307-177274 GCA_046291395.1 Blastomonas sp.
ACATGAACATTACCGGCGAGAGCTTCGATTACGGCCCGTGGCGGTTCGCGCCGACCTGGGAGCCGGGGTTCACTGCGGCGTATTTCGACCATTCGGGACTCTATGCCTTCGCCCGCCAGCCCGAGGCGATTCACTGGAACCTGGGCCAGCTCGCAGTGGCGCTGCGGCTGATCAGCGATGCGCCGCCGCTGATCGCCGCGCTCGAACGCTTCGGACCGCTGTATCAGCAGGCTCTGGCCCGGCGCTTCTGCTGGCGGCTGGGGGTCGAGCCACAGGGGCTGGACACCGACCGCAACCTGGTCGCCGCCGCCGAGGCGCTGATGATGCAGGGCGGTGTCGGCATCGACGCATTCTTCTTCGCCTGGATGGGCGATGCGGCGCCCGATTGCCCTGCGGAGTTGGCCGGCACCGAGGCCGAGGCGCTGTGGGCGGCGTTCGGCGCGGTCAAGGCCGCCTATGCAGCGTCGCGGGATCGCACCCACCCCTATTGGCAGGGCGCCAGCCCGCAATCGATGCTGATCGACGAGGTGGAAGCGATCTGGGCCGCGATCGCCGAACGCGACGACTGGGCGCCGCTCAGAGCCAAGGTCGAGGCGGTGCGGTCGATGGGGGATGCTTTGCGTGGATAATCAACCGAACCTGCTCCCCTCCCTCTGAGGGAGGGGTTGGGGGTGGGTAGGCGTCCAGATCGCCCCTCGGCGCAGACGACCCACCCCCTGCCCTTCTGAAATCCTATCCCGTTCCAGGGAGGATTATAAGGAGTTACAGCCACACCACCACGGTGTGGATCGTCAGCCCGACCAGCCCACCGACCAAGGTGCCGTTGATGCGGATGAACTGGAGGTCCTTGCCGACCGCGCTCTCGACCCGGTCGGTGATCGTCTGGGCGTCCCAGCGGTGCACGGTTTCCGAGACCAGCCGGACGATCTGGTCGCCATAGCGGTTGGCGATGCCGACCAGGGTCCGGCGCGAAAAGCGGTTGATCTGGGTCTGCATGCGCACATCGGTCTGCAGTGCCTCGCCGATCTGGCGCAGGCCGTCGCCGAACTGGCCCGACAGCGCGTGATCGGGGTCGCGCGCGGCGCGGATCAGCGCGGTGCGGCTGCGTTCCCACAGGCCTTCGAGCCAGCGCGCCATCGCCGGATTGGCGAGCATCTCGGCCTTGATGTCGGCGACCTTGCCCTGCATCTCGGGATCGTGGAGCAGCCGATAGGCCATTGTCTCAAGCCCCTCCTCCACCTTGCCGCGCAACGGGTGGCTAGTGTCTTCGGCCATGTCGAACAGCAGGTTGTGCAGGCCATCGACGATCCCGGTGGCGAGCCGTTCGTCTAGCCCGGTCCAGCGCATGATGGTGTTGGCACGGTTGCGCACCATCTCGCGCAGCAGCTCCTCATTGGCGAACAAGGTGCGCTGGGTCCATTTGATGATGCCGTCCATCAACGGCAGATGGCGATTGTCGGCGATCGCGGCGGTCAGGATCTGGCCGAGCAAGGGCGCGACATCGAGCTTCTCGAGCTGCAGCCGCAACGCTTCCTTGGCATTGCCGCCGAGCCGATCCTGATCGAGCGATTCGAGGACATCGGCGATCATGTTCGAAGCGCCCATCCGCAGCCGCCCTTCCCCGCCCGTCGGCTGGACCAGGAAACGGCCCGCAGCGCCTGCCACATTCATGTGCCGCATCCGCCGCGCCACTACCAGAGGCGTCAGGAAATTGCTGCGCAGGAACTGCGCCATCGTGTCGCCGATGCGGTCCTTGTTGCGCGGGATGATCGCGGTGTGCGGGATCGGCAGGCCCAGAGGATGGCGGAACAAGGCGGTCACCGCGAACCAGTCCGCCAGCCCGCCGACCATCGCGGCTTCGGCAAAGGCACGGACATATCCCCAGCGCGCATCGACATTGTCTTCGGCCCAATGGGTCGCGATGAATATCCCCGCCATCACCACCAGCATGCCGGTGGCGATGGCCCGGATGCGCCACGCTGGATCAGCGCT
The DNA here is from genome assembly GCA_046291395.1 of Blastomonas sp. GTDB lineage: Bacteria > Pseudomonadota > Alphaproteobacteria > Sphingomonadales > Sphingomonadaceae > Blastomonas. The sequence continues at coordinate 80,300 of JBKBTF010000002.1, forward strand.
TCTTGGCAGGGCCCTGGCGGTCATGACATAAGCCTGACACTCACTCGGCAGGCTGGATCCCTTGCGGCCTGTTCCCGGCCATCATCGCTTCGTCATCGGCATTGTCGCCTGGCTTGTACGTGAGGAGCTTGTTGCGCAGCCATGGCCCGACACGCTTTTCCACCCCATCGGCAAGGCTGAAGCCGGCAGGCACGATCACCAGCGTCAACAACGTCGAGACGATCAGCCCGCCGATCACCACGATGCCCATCGGCGCGCGCCATGCGCCATCTCCCGAGAGCGAAAGGGCGGTGGGCACCATGCCCGCAGTCATGGCGACCGTGGTCATCACGATCGGCTGCGCGCGCTTGTGCCCGGCCTCCAGGATCGCTTCGAGCTTGGGCACGCCGCGCTGCATTTCCTCGATGGCGAAATCGATCAGCAGGATCGAATTCTTCGACACGATGCCGAGCAGCATCAGCACTCCGATCAGCACCGGCATCGACAGCGGCTGGCCCAGCACCCAGATCAGGAAGATGCCGCCCAGCGGGGCCAACGCCAGCGAGCCCATGTTGACCAGCGGCGACATCAGCCGCTTGTAGAGCAGCACCAGCACGGCGAATACCAGCAACACGCCCGAGACCAGGGCGATGACGAAGTTCACCGCCAGTTCGGCCTGCCATTCCTGTTCGCCAAACGGCTTGTTGCCCACGCCCGTCGGCAGGTTCTTCATGATCGGCAGGTTGTTGATCGCGGTCATCGCTTCGCCGGTCACGACACCGGGTGCCCGATCGGCACCGACAAACACGCGGCGTTCCTGGTTGTAGCGCTGGATGGTGGTCGGCCCCGAGCCGAACGAGATATCCGCCACCCGGCTGAGCGGGACCGATCCGCCCGCTGCTGTCTGCACCGGCAGGTTCTGGATCGTCTCGAAGTCGCGGCGCGATTCCTTGGGCAGCACGACGCGGATCTGGATCTGGCGGTCGGACAGTGAGAACTTCGCCGCGTTCTGTTCGATCTCGCCCAGAGTCGCGATGCGGATCGCCTGGCTGAGCGCTGCCGTCGTGATGCCCAACTGGGCAGCCAGATCGGCGCGTGGCTTGATGATGATTTCGGGGCGGCGCATGTCGGCGTTGACGCGCGGTCCGGTGACCTGCTTGAGGCCCTTCATCTGCTCGACCAATATGCCGGCGGTCTGGTACAATTTGTCGGGGTCAGAACCGGTCAGCATGATCGAGATATCGCGGTTGGTGCCGCCGCCGCCCGATTGCGAGGCAAAGGTCACACGCGCATCGGGAATGCTTTGCAACGTGGGCGCGAGGTCGCGCTCGAAGTCGAAGGACTTCTTCTTGCGATCCTTCTTGAGCGTGACGAAGATCGTGCCATTGCCTTCGCGGATGCGGATCAGCGCGCGCTCGACTTCGGGCTGCTGATACATGATCGCAGCAACCTTGTCGGCGACCACCTCGGTCTGCTCGAGCGTGGTGCCGGGCACCATCTCGATCTGGATGCGGCTGTTGTCCTCGTTGATCGTCGGCTGGAACTGTGCAGGCGTGCTCGCGAACAGGACAATGGTGACGAGGAACGCCAACAGGCCGACCCCCATCATCCACATGCGGTGATCAAGGAACATCGAGACGAATTTGCGGCCGAAGCCTGCATTTTGGCCGCGATAGGCCTGCGCACGACCCTTATCGAGCGACCAGTTCAGCATCCGCATATAGCGGTCCATCAACTTGCCCTCGCCATGCGCGGCATGGCCCTTGGCCTCGAGGAAATAGGCTGCGACCATGGGCGTGATCATGCGCGCGACGGCCAGGCTCATCAGCACCGAGACGACGACGGTGATGCCGAAGTTCTTGAAGAACTGGCCCGAAATGCCGGGCATCAGGCCCACGGGCAGGAAAACCGCAACGATGCAGAACGAGGTCGCAACCACCGCCAGACCGATTTCATCAGCCGCATCGATCGAGGCCTGATAGGCGGATTTGCCCATGCGCATGTGTCGGACGATATTCTCGATCTCCACGATCGCGTCATCTACCAGCACGCCGGCCACCAGACCCAAAGCGAGCAGCGACAGGAAGTTGAGGTTGAAACCCAGCAGATCCATGAACCAGAAGGTCGGGATCGCCGACAAGGGAATCGCGATCGCCGAGATGATCGTGGCGCGCCAGTCGCGCAGGAAGAAGAACACCACGACCACGGCCAGAACCGCGCCCTCGATCATCGATGCGATCGAGCTTTCATACTGGCCTTTGGTATATTCGACGCTGGAGCCGAGCTGGATGAACCTCACCCCGGGATTTTGCTCCTTGAGCTCGTTCATCGCCTTGACCGCGTCGTCAAAGACGGTGACATCGGATGCGCCCTTGGAGCGGGTCATCGCGAAGTTGACGACCTCCTTGTTGCGCACCTTGCTGATCGAGGTCGGCTCGCCAAATCCGTCGGTCACGGTTGCAACATCGGTCAGCTTGATCGTGCGCCCGCCGCCCAGCGAAATCTGCATCTGCGACAGTTCGAATGCGGTATCGACATTGCCCAGCACGCGCAGTGACTGGCGCGTTCCGCCAACATCGGCGCGGCCACCGGCGGCATCGACGTTGATCTGGCGCAGCGCGTTATTGACCACGCTCGCGGTGACGCCGAGGGCCTGCATCCGTGCAGGATCGAGGATCACGCGGATTTCGCGGTCGACCCCGCCAAAGCGGTCGACCTCGGCCATGCCGTCGATCGACAGCAGACGCTTGGTCACGGTGTCATCGACGAACCAGCTCAATTGCTCGATGGTCATGTCGTCGGCTTCGACCGCAAAATAGGCGATCGGCTCGCCAGTGGCATCCACCTTGCGCACCGATGGTTCCAGAATGCCCTCGGGCAGGCTGCCGCGGATCTGGTCGACCGCGTTCTTGACCTCGTTCACCGCCTCGATGGTGTCGGTACCGATCTCGAATTCGACAAAGGTGTTTGAACTGCCCTCGCTGGCGGTCGAGCTGATGTTCTTGACGCCATTGATCGAGCGGACGGCCGCCTCGATCCGCTGCGTGATCTGGTTCTCGATCTCGGTCGGTGCAGCGCCCGGCTGCGTGATGGTAATCTGCGCGGCAGGAAAATCGATGTCCGGGTTGTTCACCACGTCCATCCGCATGAAGCTGAGGATGCCCGCGAACAGCAGACCGGTGAAGAAGACGAGCGGGATGATCGGGTTGCGGATCGACCAGGCCGACATGTTCCGGAAGTTCATCGCTCAATCCTCAACCCGCCGGGTGTCCGGCATGTTATCAGTTACGCCGCGTCAATACGGCCAGATGCATCGGCCATGCAAGCAATGCGACCGAAAAACCAGCGCATCCAAGGCCCTGGCTCGACCAACGCATGCCCCTGTTCGACAACCCGCACGCCCTTGCACCGGCGCCACGTCGCACCGCCAGATCAACCGGCCTTGGCGCCCTGCATCTGCGGACGCACGGTCTCGCCCGGGTTGAGGAACCCGCCTGCATACAGCACGACGCGCTCCTTGCCGGTGATGCCGCTGGCGATCGCAATGCCGCGAGGGGTGACGGTTCCCGTGGTGACATCGCGCCGCTCGACCTTGTTGTCCTTGCCTACGACATAGACATAGCTGCCCTTGTCGTCGCTAAGCACCGCCGATTCGGGCAGTACCGGCGATTGCGACGAACCGCTGATCACAGCTGCGCTGGCGAACCCGCCGGGACGCAATGCCTTGTCATAGGGCAGCGCGATCCGTGCGATGCCCTGGCGCGAAGTTTCGTTGATCACCGGAAGCAGCTGCCAGACCTGGCCATTGAAGGTGCGGCCTGCGCCGACTGGCTGAACTTCGGCGCGCACGCCAACCGAAAGGTTGGCCAGATCTGCCTCACCCATCTGCGCACGCAATTCCATCTCGCCGCCCGCTGCCAGGCGGAACAGCACGCCGGTGCCGGCACCGACGACCTGGCCGGGCTCGACATTGCGCTCGAGCACCAGTCCGCCTTCGGGCGCGCGAATGTTGAGGCGGCCGTTGCGCGCCTGTGCTTCGCGCAGCTGCGCCCGTGCAATCTCGACCCGCGCCTCTGCGGCATCGCGTGTGGCGCGGCGACGATCGACATCAGCCTTGGAAATGAACCCCCGATCAACAAGCTGCAGCGCACGATCAAGCTCGTTCTGGGCCAGCACGGCATCTGCCTGGCTGACCTGGATCTGCGCGGCGAGCGAGCGAGCCTGCTGGGTCTGGACGTCCTGATCGATGATCGCCAGCACCTGTCCGGTCTTTACCCAGTCGCCAGGCTGCACGAGCACGCGGATCACCTGGCCGCCTTCACCGGCGATGCCGACCGGCATTTCGCGCCGCGCCGCCAGCGTGCCGGTGGCGTTTATCACACGCTCGACCGAACCGGATCCCGGAACGATGACGGTGACCGCGGGGGCCTGCGAATCGGTGCCGCCTGCGCCCGCCTGGGCGCCTTCGCCAGCAGCCGTTTCGGCGTCGCCGCCGAAGAAATAGGCGCCAGCCGCAATCAGCAACGCGATCGCGATGACCGCGGCGATGATGATGTTGCGCCGCTTTCTTTTGGCATCCACATCCACTTCGGACCCGTAAAGGTCCTCGCTGCGCGCGGTAATCGTATCCCCGCCAAAGCTGCTTTCGTAATTCATCGCACGATCCGTCCAAACCACGCCGCCGTCCCGTGTGCAGACGTCCTGCCCCCATATGATGGAGGCCGGACCTGACGGTAGCCGGAAGCTTTCCCCCGGATCACCGCATCGCGACACCCGGATTTGATGGCACTGTGTTATCCAATTAAGTCACCGCGCGCAACCCATAATGCGGTTCGCGGCGGATGGTCCTTATGACGTGACAGCGGCCATGGCAATTGTTGAAACGGGATGGATACAACAAACCGGGGAGCAGAAGGCGATGCTGCCTTCTGCTCCCCATCAATTCACTAGGACGAAAGTAAAAACCATGCCGTCAACAATTAACGGGCGCGTCCGCGCTGAACCAGGTTCACAATCGCCAGCAGAACGACTGCGCCAATGAACGCGGTCAGCAGCGTCATCGGATCAAACGCGTCGCCGCGCAGGCCCTGGCCGCCAAGCAGACCGCCGAGCAGGAAATGACCGAGAACCGAACCGATGCATCCAACGACGACGTTCCAGAATATGCCCATCTGGGCATCGCGGTTCATGACCTTGCTGGCCAACCAGCCCATGATGCCGCCCATGATCAGCGCCAGAATCAAACCCATCGTAATCTCCCTTGTTAGCCCGATGCCGATCAGCGGACATCTTGAACGAGGTTACGGCGGAGCGGTGAAGTGGTTCCAAGCTGCGACGGGCATGCTCTGAATCCGGGCCGGGCGCGCAGCGCAGGAGCAGCAGTTGCCATTGATTGCGCTTCATTCTTTGCGTTCTGCAGCCTGCTCGACTAAGGCTGCGGCTTCAGCGATCCGTGCAGATGGTCTGCGCGGCATATCGGGTTGTTCGTGCGCGGCACCTTCCCGGAACAGAATGAAGAATTGAGATATCATGGCAGGCTACAAGGATCCGGGCTTTCAGGAACGTCAGGCACTGGCGCAAAAAGCGCGTCAGGCAGCGCTCGACAAGCTGAAAGCCAAGCCTGCACCCGACCCCGAAGTGGTCGCCCAGCGACTGGCCGCCCAGGCCGCCAAGGAAGAGGCCCAGGCCGCCAAGCGCGCCGAGAAGATCGCCGAGCGCGAGCAGGCCAAGCTGGATGCCGCTGCCAAGGTTGCCGAAGCCGAAGCCGAAGCGGAGAACGCTGCGCTGCAGGAAGTCGAGACCGAAGCGGAAAAGAAGCTCAAGCGCGACGCCCGTTATGCCGCGCGCAAGAAGCGCCGGTAACTTCAACCCTTCGCGAGCATGATCCCGCGCGAACTCCTCGCCACCGCTTCCGTGCCCGGCGGCGGCGATCCCCTGCGGCTGATCCGCCGCGGCGCGGAATTTTCGATCATGCTCGGCGCCAACGAGCTGATGAACAGCCGGCTGAGCGGTTCGGAAGAAGCGCTGGCGACGCTGGCTCGCGCAAGACTCGCCGATGTTGCACAGCCCGCTGTGCTGATCGGCGGACTGGGCATGGGCTTCACCCTGCGCGCTGCGCTCACCGCTTTCGGGCCGCAGGCGCAGGTCATCGTGGCCGAACTGGTGCCCGAGATCGTTGACTGGGCGCGCGGCCCGATGGCACACCTGCACGATGGTACGCTGGACAGCGCGCAGGTCCGGATTTGCGTCGAGGATGTCGGAAGGCTGATCCGCGCCGGGCGCGGGCAGTACGATGCGATCCTTCTCGATGTCGACAACGGCCCCGATGGCCTGTCGCGCGAAGGCAACGACGCGCTTTACACGCTGGCGGGACTATCCGAGGCGCGCGCGGCGCTGCGCCCCGGCGGGGTGCTGGCCGTGTGGTCTAGCGGCCCCGATCCGCGCTTTAGCGCCAGGTTGCGCAAATCTGGCTTCGATGTGACAGAGCAAACCGTGCGTGCCAACGCATCGGGCCGCGGCGCACGCCACACCATCTGGGTTGCGGTGCGGCGCGGCTGATCACGGATCCCGCCGCTCGCCCGGCCTGGGTTGGATCCCGTAAGGCTTCACCAGCGCCCAGACGTGATCGGGGATCATCGTCTTCATCTTGGCAGGCGCAGCGCGGCGCAGGTGCAGCACGGTCTCGACCGCCTTCATCTCCAGCCGCGCGCGCGCGAATTCGGCGCCGCGCGGACCGATGCGCGGCATCAGCCAGCCGAAGACCTTGCGCAGAATTTTCGGCATCCGCCGCAGCGGCAGACCGCCTGCGGCCAGCTCGGTGTTGGTCATGAACCCCTTGACCGGCCCTGCCCTTTTGCCCGCGCTGGTCACCTCGGTGGTGCGCAGTTCGTCGCCGAGCAAGCTCACCAGTTCCTCGCCCCGCTCGTTGCGCACCAGCAGCCACTGCTTGCCCCTGCCCGCCATATAGCCCACCGTGATGTCGGCGAGCACATTGGTGTAATCGACACAGGTGCGGCAGGTGAGCGGGAAGAAATCGCCCGGCAGGTCCGAGATCGGCAATTGCAGGAACGGGATTTCGCGGGTTGCCCCGTCATCGAATCGCAGTTCGACATGATAGTCGGCGCGAAACTCCAGATAGCTGATCGCCTCGGGCTGGTCTGAGAGCAGCGCCAGAAAACGGTGGAAGTTCTCGGTGGTGGTGTTGTCCGAACACGGCGTGCCGATGACGTAAATTCGCTCGAAACCCAGCTCCGCCTCGAGCGCGCGCAGGGCATGGATCTGGCACGGGATGCCGATCACCGCGATCCGCCGGTGCCCTGCCGCGCGCGCGGGTTCGAGCAGCGCCAGCAGCGGCGCGTAGCCCATCCGCATGCCGCGCACCGCCGCCATGTCCTGTGCCCGCGTGATCAGCATCGGCAGCGGCCGCCAACGGTCATCGGGATGCGGCCCGATCGCCAGCACGGCATCGACCGCGCCGGTTTCCAACAATCGCGCGCCGATCCGGGTGGTGATCCCGGTCCATTGTGCGCCCGGCGATGGCGGAACCAGCTCTGCGGTCACCATGCTGCGGTACGGCCCGAAGAACAGCTCGTCGCCCTTGGCTGCGTCGCGCGCGCGGCCATGCACTTCGCGCTCAAGCTTGGGATAATCGGGCTGGATGAACTGGCAGGCACGCCCGCACGCCTTGGGATCGCTGGTGCGCGAAATGCCGCAATCGGTGCACAAGGTACGCGGTACCGCAGGGGCGAAATCCACCGTCAGGATATGCGGATTGGGCGCGGGTGAAGTGTCCATCAAGGTTGACACTAGACCGTCCAGGATCAATCCGCAAACGGTGGGTTGACCCCGAGCCGCGCTGCACGTTCGCGGCAACTTCCCACGATGTTAATTTGGCGCTAGGCTTTGCCGGACATGCGAAAGGCAGAAGACATGCAATGGTCCAGCACCGAGCGGCAGGGATGCGTTGTCGCGAGCCCCGATGGCAGGGTTGACGAAGCAACCGCACAGGCATTTGCCGATCATCTCTCCAGCAGCGTAGCCCTCGCCGCCGAATCGGCAAGCCGCAAGCTTGTCATCGATTTTGCCGGGCTCGATTATATGTCATCGCGCGGCCTGCGCGCGCTGACCCTGGCCAAGCGCGAAGCCGATACGTCAGGCGTCACCATGGCGCTGGCGCGGCCCAACGCGGTGATGCGCGAAATTCTGGCTATCAGCCGCTATGACAAATTGTTCGTGGTGAGCGAAACGATCGAGGACGCGCTTTAGCGGGGGTCTCGAACAGACAGGGGGGTGCCAATGCTGGTCCGGTTCTGGGGAACACGCGGGTCCTTGCCCGTCGCGGCTACCGCGTCGATTGTGCAGGACAAGATCGCCGCCGCCCTGCTCGCCGCCGCGGGACGCCATTTCGCCGATCTGGACGAGGCACGCGCCTTCACCCGCAACGAGCTGGACTTTGCCACCGGCGGCACCTTCGGCGGGGCGACGACCTGCGTCGAGATCGAGGCGGGCGATTCCGCTGCGGGCGATCCGTTCATCATCTGCGACATGGGCAGCGGGCTGCGCGGTTTCGGGCTCGATGCGATGCGCCGCTGCGCCGGGGGCCATGCCAGGGTCTATCACTTCTTCATGTCGCATTTGCACTGGGACCATATCATGGGTTTCCCGTTCTTCGTGCCCGCGTTCGATCCCAATGCGCACATCATCATCCATTCGGGCCATGACGATGCCAAGACCGCGCTGCGTCGCCAGCAGGAGGAAATCTCGTTCCCGGTCGCATTCGACTGGCTGCGCGCCAAGATCGAATTCCGTACGTTGAGCGTAGGCGAGGCCTATCAGATCGGCGCGGTACAGGTGGAGGTGATGGAGCAGCACCATTCGCACAGCAGCTTCGGCTATCGCTTCACCGACGCGGACGGCAAGGTCGCGGTGTTCAGCACCGACAGCGAGCACAAGATGGAGAAGATGCATGGCGAGGCGGATGTCGAGCAGTTCTTCGGCAACGCCGACCTCGTCATCTGCGACACCATGTATTCGCTCGCCGACAGCGTCTCGATGAAAGAGGACTGGGGTCATTCGAGCAACATCGTCGCGATTGACCTGTGCCACGGCGCACGCGCCAAGAGGCTGGCGCTGTTCCACCACGAGCCGGTCTATTCGGACGCCGACATCGCGCGGATGCACGCCGAAAGCATCCGCTACGAGGAACTGACCCGCGAGCACGCTCCGCTGGAGGTGCTGTGCGCCTATGACGGCCTTGAAGTCGTCCTCTAGCGCGACCGCGCTTCCCTCGCGCACCCTGTGGCTGGCGGCGCTGGCAGGCTTTGCCGCAGCCGCGCTGCTCAGCATCGCGCTAAGCCCTCGCGCGCAGAACACCGTCTTCGATGGCTGGCAATGGCTCGCCCCGCGCGACCTTTCGGCGAGCAATGTCCGCGTGGTCGCAATCGGCGACGAGAGCCTCGATGTCATCGGCAGCTGGCCCTGGCCGCGCCGGGTGTTCGCGACACTGACCAAGAGATTGGCCGAAGGCGGCGCGAGCGCGATCGGTTTCGATATCATCTTTGCCGAGCCCGACGCGGTGAGCCCGTCGCGCTTTTCGAGGCTCTACCCGCCCGACAGCCCGGCGATCGAGGCGTGGCTGGGCCAGCTTGGCAGCATGGACGACGAATTTGCCGATGCGATCAGCACCGCGCCGGTGGTGCTGGGCCGCGCGGGCGTGTCTTTGGGCGGCGCCGATCCTGCGGACCTCACCCAATGGGCGACGATCACCGGCACCCCGCCTGGCGCCTTGCCGCGCTTCCCGCTGGTCCAGCGCAACCTTGAAACCCTCGAGCAGCGCGCACCGGGCTTCGGGCTGCTCAACGGCAAGCCCGACGGCGACGGGAGGGTGCGCGGCGTGCCGCTGGTGCTGCAGACCGGCGAGGCTTTGGTGCCGGGGCTGGCGCTGGAACTGGCGCGGGTGGCGATCGAGCAACAGACCGGCGCGAATGCCGAGATCACGCTCACTCCCGGGGCGCTGCAGATAGGCGACCGCGAGATCCCGGTGGATGATGCGGGGCGGATGCGGCTGCACTTCGCCGAAATCCCGCAGAGCCACATTTATTCCGCGATCGAAATCCTGTCCGAGGACTTCGATCTGACCCAATTGCGCGGGAAAACCGTCATCGTCTCGCTTACCGCCGAGGGATCGCCCGACATCGTGGCGACGCCTCTGGGCTCGGAGATGTTCGGCGTGCTGGTGCAGGCGCAGGCGGCGGACGCGATCCAGCGCGGCGGCTGGCTGATCCGCCCGCTGTGGAGCAGGCTTGCGGAATGGATTGCAGGCGCGGCGCTCGCGGTTATCCTGCTGCTGCTCGCTGCACGCCAGACGCGCGGGCGGATGACCTGGGGCGTGCTTACCGCGGCGGTGGTGATCCTGCCGCTGGCGAGCTGGATGGCGTTCCGCTTCGCCGACACATTGTTCGATCCGATTCGCCCGCTGCTGCTCGGCAGCGGCGCGGCGCTTGCGGTGTTCGGCGCGTTGTTCAGCGAGGCGCGGCGCGAACGCGCGGTGCTGCGCGATGCGCAGAACCGCAGCGAAGGCGAACTGGGCGCGGCACGCGCGATCCAGCTTGGCATGCTGCCTGATCGCGCGGCGCTGGCACAGCTCGACCCGCGCATCGACATCGCCGCGCAGCTCGAAGCCGCCAAATCGGTGGGCGGCGATTTCTACGACATCGTGCCACTGGACGCCGACCGGGTTGTCATCCTGATCGCCGATGTCACCGGCAAAGGCGTGCCTGCAGCCTTGTTCATGGCCTTGTCCAAGGCGCTCTCGCGTAGCGTGATGCTGCGCAGCGCAGGCGGCCTTGCCGATACCGCCGCGATGCTCAACACCGAGTTGATGCGCGACAGCGGCGATGCGCTGGGGCTGACCATGCTCTTGTGCCTGATCGATCTGTCGACAGGGCGGGTCGAGATGGTCAATGCCGGGCACGACAATCCGCTGCGCATCACCAACGAGGGCGCCGTGGTTGACGAACCGCTCGAGGGTGGCCCCCCGTTCTGCATCATGGACTATCCCTGGCCCGCCGAGCACCTCACCCTTTTGCCGGGCGAAGCGCTGGTGCTGATCACCGATGGCGTGACCGAGGCGCAGAACGCGCAAGAGCAGCTGTTCGGCACCCAACGCACCCGCGAGGCGCTGATCGCCGACCAGTCGAGCGCGGCTGCGATGGTCACGACGCTATGCGACGCGGTGCGCGCGTTCGAGGCCGGCACCGACCCCAGCGATGACCTGACCGTGGTTGCCTTCCGCTATCTGGGTGCTAATCGGGCCTGACGTCCAGCCAGGAGGATCGCCCATGACCGACACCGTCCGCCCGCGGCGCAGCGCGCTATACATGCCCGCATCCAACCCGCGCGCGATCGCCAAGGCGCGAAGCCTGCCTGCCGATGTCATCATCCTCGATCTCGAAGACGCGGTCGCGCCCGAGGCCAAGGAAAGCGCACGTGATGCCGCCATCGCCGCGGCCGCAGAAGGCGGCTTCGGTCCCCGCGAGCTCGTCATCCGCATCAACGCGCTCGATACGCCCTGGGGCAAGGACGATCTTGCCGCGGTGGCCCACGCCCAGATCGACGCGGTGCTGGTGCCCAAGGTCTACCGCCCGACCGACATCACCGCGTGCAACGCCGCGCTCGCCGATGCGCCGTCGCGGGTGCAGCTGTGGGCGATGATCGAGACCTGCGCGGTGGTGCCGCATCTCGATGCGCTGGCGGCGCTGTCGGCGGGGACGCGGCTGTCGCTGTTCGTGATGGGGGTGAACGATCTCGCCAAGGAAATGCGCGCGAGGCTGACGCCCGCGCGCACGCCGTTCCTGCCGATCCTGACGCTGGCGGTGGCGGCGGCGCGGGCACACAATGTCGCGATCCTCGACGGGGTGTGCAACGAGTTCCGCGATCTCGAGGTGTTCGAGGCCGAGGCCGAGCAGGGCCTGCTGTTCGGCTTCGACGGCAAGACGCTGATCCATCCCGACCAGATCGCTCCGTGCAACGCGGTATTCTCGCCGAGCGCGGCGGAGCTTGCGCACGCCGAAGCAGTCATCGCGGCATTCGCCTTGCCCGAAAATGCCGGCAAGGGCGCTATCCGGGTCGACGGCAGGATGGTCGAGCTGCTGCATCTGGAGCAGGCACGGCAGCAGGTGGCGATTTCCGAACTGATCGCCGCGCAGGGCTAAGCCTTCAGGCGGAGCGGTTTCTGGCGCGCAGGTCGCCCTTGCAGCGTTCCGAACAGGTCTTCACATTGTCCCAGTCACGCTCCCATTTCTTGCGCCACGCAAAGGGCCTGCCGCATGCAGCGCAGATCTTCTCCGGCAGGGTAGACTTGGTGTAGCGTTTCTCGGGCATGGCCGAGATATGGACGTGGCGGTAAGGCTTGGCCAGAGCACGGAAGAACAATTCGCCTGCGCCATCTTGCCGGGCGCAAACGCCGCGCTATCGTGGGTTCCATGCGAACCCTTGCCCTGGCGCTGGCCGCCCTCGCCCCCATCGCCGCCCCCCTGGCCGCCCTCGCGCAGGAGGCACCCCCGCGCATCGCCCGCATGGCGGTGCAGGTGGAGGAAAAATCGATCCCCGAGCTGGCGGCAATGCTGGCGGCGGGAACGATGAGCAGCGAGGAACTGACCCGCGCCTATATCGACCGGATCGAGGCGCTCGACCGCAACGGGCCCAAGCTCAACAGCGTCATCGCAGTGATGCCCGGCGCGATCGAGGAAGCGCGGGCGCGCGATGCGGACCGCAAAAGGGGCGATGTTCGTGGCCCCCTTCACGGCATCCCGATCCTGATCAAGGACAATATCGAGGCGAAGGGCCCCGTCCCCACCACCGCCGGATCGACTGCGTTGCTCGCCAACGTTACCGACCGCGACGCGCCTTTGGTGGCAAGGCTGCGCGCGGCGGGTGCGATCATCCTGGGCAAGACCAACCTGTCGCAATGGGCCAACATCCGCTCGAACGATTCGGTGAGCGGCTGGTCGAGCGTCGGCGGGCTGGTGAAGAACCCCTATGCGCTCGACCGCAACAGCTGTGGCTCGTCCTCGGGCAGCGGTGCGGCGGCGGCGGCTAGCCTTGCGGCAGCGACGATCGGCACCGAGACCGACGGTTCGATCATCTGCCCCGCGTCGATCAACGGGCTGGTCGGCTTCAAGCCCACATTGGGCCTCGTCTCACGCACCCACGTCATCCCGATCAGCCACAGCCAGGATACCGCAGGCCCAATGGCGCGCAGCGTGACCGATGCGGCTTTGGTGCTGACCGCGCTGGCGGGGAGCGATCCGGCGGACGCGGCCACCGCAGAGGCCGACACGCGCAAGACCGATTATGCCGCAGGCCTGTCGCCCGGCTATCTGCAGGGCGTTCGCATAGGGGTGCTCAAGGATCGCACCGGCAGCAATGCGCGGGTGCAGGCGGTGTTCGCGGGCGCGCTCGACCAGCTTGCCGCCGCCGGAGCCGAGCTGATCGAGATCGAGGAGAGCCGCACCGGGCTCGAGGGACTGGGCGGGGCCGAGTTCAAGGTGCTGATGGCCGAGTTCAAGGCCGATCTCAACGCCTATCTGGCGAGCACCCCCGCCACGGTGAAGGCGCGCACGCTCAAGGACATCATCGCGTTCAACGCCGCCAATGCCCCGATCGAACTCGCCTGGTTCGACCAGGGATTGTTCGACCTCGCCGAAAGCCAGAAGGGGCTCGACGACCCCGAATACACGGAAGCGCTGGCCAAGGCGAAACGGCTCGCGGGAGCGGAAGGCATCGACCGGCTTATGAAAGCCAACGATGTGCGCTTTCTCGTCGGCCCCAGCAACGCGCCGGCCTGGGTCAGCGATCTGGTCAACGGCGATCACAGCAGCGGCCCCAGCCAGAGCCAGCTGCCCGCGGTCGCCGGCTATCCGCACATCACCGTGCCGATGGGCTATGTTGCGGGGTTGCCGCTGGGCCTGTCGATCATCGGCGGCCAGTGGCGGGACCATGAGGTGATCAAGGCCGGGTACGCTTTCGAACAGGCGAGCCAGGCCCGAGTTGCGCCAGGCTATGCGCCGACCGCCGACGCGGTGGCCGAGCCTTTAGGGCGCTGACCTTCTCCCCTCCCGCTTGCGGGAGGGGTGGCCGAAGGCCGGGGTGGGCCTGACCAGATGCCAATCTCAGACCCACCCCGGTTCAGCAAGCTGAACCTGCCCCTCCCGCAAGCGGGAGGGGATAATGTCTTCACATCCCCAATATGTACTTCGCAATGTGATAGATGCTGTGCTGCTCGAGCGTGCCGCTGAACAGGTGTGCGCTGGGGCCGGCGGCCTTGACCACGACATCCTCGCCGCCGTGCGTCTCGCCCGACGTCGGCACGGTGGCCTGCTGCTGATAGTTCAGCGCGGTGGTGTCCTCCTGCGACGGATCGGCGCGAGCCTCGTTCACCTTGGCGCCGGGACCGTTGGCATAGCCCAATGTCGTATAGGGCTTGCCGTCCTTGGCGTTGAGCGGTTCGCCGTCCTCGGTGACGCTGGCGAGACCGAAGATCGAGGTGCCACGCGGCGGATAGCCCGCGATGGTGAAGACATGGCTGTGATCGGCAGTAACAAGCACCAGTGTGTCGTTCAGATCGACCAGCTCGAGCGCCTTGGCGACAGCCACCTCGAACGCGATCGTATCATCGAGCGCGCGTTGGGCATTGCCGCCGTGATGCGCATGATCGATGCGTCCACCCTCGACCATCAGCACATAGCCGGTGCCGGACTTGCCCAGCTTGGTGATCGCCAGCGCGGTCATCTCGGCAAGCGAGGGCTCGCCCGCCTTGTCCTTTTCGCGGTCGGACTCGAACTGCATATGGCTGGGCTCGAACAGCCCGAGCACCGGCGCGTCGCTGGCGGCATCGAGCGAGGCGAACTGGCCGGCATTCCAGATATACAGGCCTTGCGGATGCTTCGCCTGCCATTCGCCGATCAGATCGCGCCCATCGGTGCGGCCACCCAGTTTGTCGGCATATTCGGGGTCGGCCTGTTCGCGCGGCATGAATACCGACCGGCCCCCGCCGAGGACGAGCTTGAGCCCCTTGGCGTGCGGCCATTCGACCAGTTGCCGCGCGATATCGCGGCAGGTCGCGCCTTCGGGCAGTTCGCTGTTGCCCTCCCAGTTGCGGTCGACGCTGTGCGCATAGGCCGATGCGGGCGTGGCGTGGGTGATCCGCGCGGTCGAAATCAGCCCCAGCACCTTGCCCGCGCCTTCGGCCTGTTCGAACAGGGTCGGCACGTCCTGCCCCCTTGCGGTGTCGCACTGGCCGCGCTGGGCGCCCGGCGCGACCGAGAGCATGCCCGAGCGAGTCTTGATCCCGGTCACCAGGGCGGTCGCAGTGGCGGCGGAATCGGACACCTGGAAGTCGTGGCTGTAGGTCTTCACCATCGCTGCATGCGGCATCGCGTCGATCGCGGTCTCGGTCGATTCGCCGTCGGCTTGCGCCCTCTGCCCCTGCCAGATTCGCGCGGCAGTCAGCGTGCTGACCCCCATGCCATCGCCGATGAAGATGATGAGGTTCCTGGCCTTGCCCTGATTGACCGGCATCGCCAGCCGCGCCTCGAGCTGGGCGCGGCCCTGCGCGGCATAATCGGCGGCGGACTGCTCCTGCGGCTCCTTGTCGGGAGCAGCCTCTTTCGGCGCATTGTGCTGGGCCATGGCGGGCGCGGAGATGCCAGCGGACAGACACAGGAGCAGGGCGAGGGTACGGGTCACGTGACGGTCTCCTTGAAAGCTCCGTCTCTCTTTCATGAAGGCGTGACAATTTCGAGACTTTTCGGGCCCGGATGCCTGCAATCGATTGCAAGACTTTTATCCACACCTTGACCGCGCGATTTTTGCAGCGCAGCATGGGCGCCTATGCTTGAAAACGATAATACGCCCCCCGCCCCCATCAGCCAGAACCCCGACATCCGCTATCTTGGCCGGATCCTTGGTGATGTCATCCGCGCCTATGGCGGCGAGAAGCTGTTCCGCCAGACCGAATATATCCGTTCGGCCAGCGTCGACCGCCATCGCGGCATAGCCGGAGCCGATGCGATCGACACCGGGCTCGAGGCGCTGAGCCTCGACGATACGCTTGCCTTCGTGCGCGGTTTCATGCACTTTTCGATGCTCGCCAACCTGGCCGAGGATCGGCAGGGCGTGGCGCAGGAAAACGGCGCAACCGTCGCCGAAGCGGTCGAGCGGCTGCGCGAGCATGGCGTCACCGATGAGGCGATTTCCGACCTTCTGGCACGCAGCCTGATCGTGCCGGTGCTCACCGCTCACCCCACCGAGGTGCGCCGCAAGTCGATGATCGACCACAAGAACCGCGTTGCCGATCTGATGAAGATGAAGGATGCGGGGCTTGAGGAGACCCCCAGCGGCGACCGGATCGACGAGGCGCTGCACCGCCAGATCGCCCTGCTGTGGCAGACCCGCCCCCTGCGCCGCGAGCGACTGTTCGTCGCCGACGAGGTCGAGAACGCGCGTGCCTATATGCAGGATGTGTTCCTGCCTGCCTTGCCGATGCTCTATGCCCGCTGGGAGCGTGTGCTGGGCCACCGCCCGCCCGCGTTCCTGCGGCTGGGAAGCTGGATCGGCGGCGATCGCGACGGCAACCCCTTCGTCACTGCCGATGCATTGCGCCATGCGCTGGGGCGGCAGAGCGAAACCGCGTTGGTGTATTATCTCGACGGCGTCCACGCGCTGGGCCAGGACCTCTCCATCGCCACCGGGCTTTCGGGCACGCCCGGGGCGGTGCTGGAACTGGCAGAGCGCAGCGGTGACACCTCGCCCAGCCGCGCCGACGAACCGTATCGCCGCGCGCTCGCTGGAATCTATGCGCGATTATGCGCCACCCACGTCCGCCTGACCGGCAAGCAGCCCCCGCGGCCGTCGGCGCTTGCGGGCGAGGCGTATGCCAGCCCCGGCGATCTGCGCCGCGATCTGGCAGTGCTCGCCAACGGGCTGGCGCAGGACGGATCGGGTCTGCTCGCCAGCGGCGGCGCGCTCGGGCGGCTGATCCGCGCGGTCGAGATCTTCGGCTTCCATCTCGCCACGCTCGACCTCAGGCAGAACAGCGATGTGCACGAACGCGTAGTGGCGGAACTGCTGGCCGTCGCAGGCGCATGCCCCGATTATACCGCGCTGGACGAAGCGGCGCGCGTCGCCCTGTTGCGCGCCGAACTCGGCCATGGCCGCCTGCTGGTCAACCGCTGGCACGCCTACAGCGAGGAGACCGCCAAGGAGCTTGCGATCGTCGAGGCCGCAGCGCAGGCGCACGAGGCTTACGGGGCCCAGGCAATCACCGCCTACAACATCTCCAAGGCCGAAAGCGTGTCCGACATGCTGGAAGTCAATCTGCTGCTCAAGGAGGCCGGACTCTACCGCCCCGGCCCGACGCCGCACGCCACGATCATGGCCGTGCCGTTGTTCGAGACGATCGGCGATCTGGAAGCCGCACCGCAGATCATGCGCGCCTATTTCGCGCTGCCCGAGATCGCAGCCTTGGTGAAGGCGCGCGGCTATCAGGAGGTGATGGTCGGCTATTCGGACAGCAACAAGGACGGCGGCTACCTCACCTCGACCTGGAGCCTCAACCATGCCAGCCGCGCGCTGGCCAAGGTGTTCGCCGATACCGGCATCGCGATGCAGCTGTTCCACGGGCGCGGCGGCGCGGTCGGGCGCGGTGGCGGATCGAGCTTTGCCGCGATCCGCGCGCAGCCCAAGGGCACCGTGCAGGGCCGCATCCGCATCACCGAACAGGGCGAGGTCATCGCCGCCAAATACGGCACGGTCGAAAGTGCCGAGCTCAATCTCGAGGCGATCACCTCGGCCGCATTGATCGCAACGCTCGACCATGATGACTTGAGCGAGGCCGACGAGGCGCGCTTTGCTGCGGCAATGGACATGATCTCGCGCGACGCGTTCCGCAGCTATCGCGATCTGGTCTATGGCACCGAGGGATTCAACGAATTCTTCCGCGCTGCCACCCCGATCACCGAAATCGCCGGGCTCAAGATCGGCTCGCGCCCCGCCAGCCGTTCCAAGAGCGAAAGAATCGAGGATCTGCGCGCGATTCCCTGGGTGTTTTCCTGGGCGCAGGCGCGGATCATGCTGCCCGGCTGGTACGGCGTCGGCCAGGCGCTCGAGGGCTTTGCCGACAAGGGGCTGCTGACCGCAATGGCGAAGGGCTGGCCGTTCTTCCAGGCGCTGCTCGGCAACATGGAGATGGTGCTCGCCAAGTCCGACATGGGGATCGCACGCCATTATGCAGGGCTGGTGCCCGACGAGGCACTGCGCGAACAGGTGTTCGGCCAGATCCGGTCGGGCTGGGCGGCGGCGCACGACAATCTGCTGAGCATCACCGGACAATCGCGGCTGCTCGCCGACAATCCCGCGCTCGATGCGTCGATCCGGCTGCGGCTGCCCTATATCGAGCCGCTCAACCTGCTGCAGATCGAACTGATCAAGCGCCACCGAGCAGGCGAGGATGACGAGCGTATCCCCGAGGGCATCCAGCTTTCGATCAACGCGATCGCGACTGCGCTGCGCAACTCGGGCTGAAGGGTCTGACTTCCCGCAGCGGGGGCTGCCTACCAGCCGATGCTGCCCGGGCCGCCCTTGAACGGCCCGGCAAAGCCCGAGGTGATCCAGCCGCCGTAAAAGCCGCCAGCTTGCGGGATCACGATCTCGCCGTTGACCGTGCAGCGGTCGAAGGGGGCTGCGTAGAACGCAATGTGATCGCGCAGGCTGACGAAGCCGGCGGTCGGGCTGGCATAGCTCCAGCCAACGCGGGGCAGCACGATGTCGCCGATCACCACGTCCCAATAGGTCGCAGCGCCCTTCCATTCGCAGGACGAACTGCCTGCCGCGCGCCGCAGCACTCCCGGTGCGATGCACTCGGGCGGAAGATAATAGCTGGGGGGATGGCTGGTCTCGAGCGTGCGGACGCTGGAGCGCGTCTCGGCGATGACCACGCCTGCATGCTCGATCCTGATATGCGCATCGCACGGCTCGGCAATCGCTGGGCGGGGAAAATCCCAGACGCTGCGCTGACCGGACGCCACGGGATCACGGTCTGGATGCATGCTGCTTGTCCCTTGGCCTTGGGCGACGCCGGACCCCGGCGACCACGTTGCAGCCTATCGGGTCACCCCGGCAAAGTCAGCGGCAATTCGGTGGTAGACTTGATCTCGGACAAGGCCACGGTCGAATTGATTTCCTGCACCCCGGGCAGCTTGCTGAGCTGATCGAAGAAGAACCGCTCATAAGCATCGATATCGGCGGTGACGATGCGCAGCATGAAATCGGTCGTCCCCATCAGCACATAGGCGTCCATCACTTCGGGAAAACCCTGGATCGCCGCGCTGAACTCGTCGAGATTGGCGCGGCCATGCGCGTTGAGCTTGACCTGCGCAAAGACATGCGCGTTGAGCCCGACCTTGCGCCGGTCGAGGATCGCGACCTGCTTGCGGATGAAACCCTCGCGCTGCAGCCGGTCTATCCGCCGCCAGCACGGCGACACCGACAGCCCGACGCGCTCGGCGATCTGCGCGGTGGTCTGCGTCGCATCGCGCTGCATCTCGCGGAGGATCTTTACCTCGAATCGGTCAAGTGGGGTCATGTATTCCGCATAAACTGACTCTGAAGAACATACCATCCTGCGAATAGCGCAAATCCATCAAAAGCAGACCGAGATTGCCCGCGCGCACGCTGCCATAAGCGGTGCACCATTTTCAGGAGCGCACCATGTCCGATCAATTTGACCTGCAAACCCCATCCGTCGAATGCGTTCGCCTGCACGACCCCGCCAGCGGACTGGACGGCTATATCGCGCTGCACGAGACCGACCTGGGGCCGGCGGCGGGCGGCTGCCGCTTGTGGAGCTATGCCGATGGCGACGACGCAAAAGCCGACGCGGTACGGCTGGCGCGCGGAATGACCTACAAGAACGCGCTGGCTGGCCTTCCGTTTTCGGGCGGCAAGGCGGTGCTGCGGCGGCCCGAGAGGGACTTCGACCGCACCGCGCTGTTCCAGGCGTTCGGCCGCGCGGTTGCGCAGCTCGATGGCCGCTATGTCACCGCAGAAGATGTCGGCACCTCGGTCGCCGACATGCAGGTGGTCGCCTCGATGTCGCGCCACGTCGCGGGGCTGCCGCCCGAAGCGGGCTGCGCAGGCGGGGACCCCTCGCCCTGGACCGCGCAGGGCGTGTTCGAATCGATGCAGGTCGGCGTCGCCGCTGTGTTGGGCCGGAGTCTCGAAGGGCTGACGGTTGCCGTCCAGGGAGTCGGCAATGTCGGCGCGGACCTGTGCCGCCGCCTGCAAGCAGCGGGCGCTCGGCTGGTGATCGCCGACACCGATGCGGCGCGGTGCTTCGCGCTCGCCAAGGCGGTCGGCGCGAGCGTCGTCGGGGTCGGCCAGATCGCCTCGGTCGAGGCCGATGTGTTCGCCCCGTGCGCGCTGGGCGGCGCGCTGACCCGCGATGTCGCGGCAAAGCTCACCGCGAAGCTGGTGTGCGGCGCGGCCAACAACCAGCTCGCCACGCCTGACGTCGCTGCGCTGCTGCTCGATCGCGGTATCGTCTACCTGCCCGATTATGTCGTCAACGCAGGCGGGATCATCAGCGTGTCGGCAGAATATCTGGGCGAGGATGCGGGCCATGTCGGCCAGCGGGTGGCCGCCATCGCGCCGCGCGTTGCCGCGCTGATCGAGCGGGCGGCGGCCGAAAACCGCTCGCCTGCCGAGGTCGCCGATGCGATGGCCGAGCAGGTGATCGCCAACGCCCGCGTGCTGCAGCCGGCATGAGCCACGATAACTGGCGGTTCGAGATCGAAGCGATGGTCGATCCCCATTCGCGGGTGCGGGTGTTGGGCTATTTCGCCCAGCGCAGCGTGGTCCCCGATGCGCTCGAGATGCGCGTCGGGGATGGCCGGATGACGATCCGCCTGATCGTGAACGACCTGCCCGGAGCCCAGGCGCATATCGTGGCGGCCAAGCTCGAGCAGATCGTGCTGGTCTGCTCCGTCAGGCTCGACCAGTTGCAGGTAACCGAAAGGCAGCAGGCAGCGGCCTAACGGACCGCTCCCCTGCCCTGTGCCTCGAGGATGCGCAGCACATTGCCGCTCCACATTTTCTCGATTTCCGCGTCCGAATAGCCCGCCGCCTCGAGCCGCGCGGTGATCTTGGGCTGTGCCGAGATATCCTCGATCCCGACCAGCCCGCCGCCGCCATCCCAATCGGCGCCGAAGCAGATATGGTCAGGTCCCGCGACTTCGATCGCGCGCAGCACCATGGCCATGAACTTCTCGAAATCGGCATCCCACATCTGCTCGGTCTTATCGAGCTCGCGCCAGCGGCGGGTGAGATCGGCCTGCTCGGCCGGGGTCATCGTGCCAATCTGCTCATACATGCCGAACAGTTCGGCGCGTTTGGGCGAGAGGTTCATTTCGGACAGGAAGATCGTCGAGACGCACATCGCGCCGTTCTTCGCAGCGAGCGCGCGAAGTCGGCCCTCGTCAAGATTGCGTGGGTGGTCGTTGGCCGAACGCAGGCTCGAATGCGACAGGATGATCGGATATTTCGAAAGCGCGAGCAGCTGGTCGAACGCGGCGTCGGATGAATGGCTGGCGTCGATCACCATCCCCAGCCGGTTCATTTCGGCAACCCACTTGCGTCCGAGCGGGCTCAGCCCGTTCCAGCGCGGCGTATCGGTGGCGCTGTCGGCAAACTGGTTGTTCTTCGAGTGCACGGGCCCTGCCATCCGCACGCCCTTGGCGTGAAACTCGGCGAGCAGCGCGATGTCCTCTCCCAGCGGATAGCTGTTTTCGATCGCCTTGAACGCGATCAGTTTCCCATCGCGGTTGAGGCGGCGCGCATCGGCAGCGGTGAGCGCGGGGCCGATGCGGTCGGCATGCTTGACCATCGTACGATCGATCAGGTCGGAGCGCGCGCGCGCATGCGCCAGCGCGGCGGCATAGCCTTGGGCGGTAAGAGGACCCTGCTCGGTATAGGTGACGAAGAACCCGCCATCCAATGCACCATCATCCATCCGCGGGATATCGAGCTGCGCCAGATCGGTCGCCAGGTCATGCCGGTCTCCAAAGCTCCAGCCTTCGCGCGCGAAATGCAGCGGCGTATCGAGATGGGTGTCGAGCGTCAGGATGCGGCTGTGCAAGGCAGCGGCATCGTTGCCGACAGGGACGGTGGTGGCGCAGCCGGTAAGCGTGCCGAGTGCGGTTGCAGCGGCAAGGAGGGCAAGGCGGTTCACTTCGAGGTCTCCACGGGCTTGAGATCGAGATCGCGATAATCCCAGCTGAAATCGGCGATCTTGCTGACCGTCTTCATCGTCACGCCGGTCACCTTGCCGTCGGCGTCGAGCGCGAAGGTGACATAGGCCGGCTCGATCGCCTTGTCGTCGAATTCGGTGACGAAGCTGTCATACTGCCAGTGCTTGAGCCGCCCGATCATCCGCGGGGTCGAGGTGAAATCGATCGTCAGCCCGCCAGGCGTCGAAGCGATGACGATATCGCCATACCACGGGTCGCGATAGCGCCCGGCATAGCGCGCAACATCGAGCGAGGGACCGACTTTCGCTGCAGAGGCGGTGGCGGCCTTGGTCTGCTCGAGATACTGCCTGCCGTCCTCGAGCCGCGCGAGATACCAGTCCTGCCATTTGGTGGTCCAGTCGAAGTCGGGCTCGTCCAGATAATGATCGATCAGTTTATAACTGAGCCCAAGCAGCATGCCGCTCTCCTCGCTGTTCAGCATGATCGCAAAGCCGACGTCCAGCTCCGGGATCATCACCACGCGGGTGATCGATCCGAACACCCCGCCGCCGTGGCTGATGATCTGGTGGCCGCGATAATCCTGCACCTGCCAACCCAGCGCATAGGCCTGATTAGTGGGCTGCGCGGGCTTCAATTCGGACGGCAGCTGGGTGACCTCCATCGGCGTCACCGGCTTCCACATCTCCCGCGCCTGCTGCGCACTGTACAGCGACTTGCCATTGGGCATCTTGCCCTGCGCGAGCTGAATCTTGAGCCACGCCGCCATATCGTCGGCACTCATCGCGAGCCCGCCAGCAGGCGCGCCATTGCGGCCAAGCTCGTCGCGCTCGTCGAGCACCTGCTGGTCGCCAAGCCCGCGCAGCGGGCCCGAAAGCCGCGCGTGCGGCCAGGACCGGTTGGCAATGCGGAAACGGTCGTTGCTGTCGCTGGTCGCATGCTTCATGCCGCCGGCCTTGAGCACGCGGTCGCGCATGAACACTTCCCAGGTCTGGCCGGTGACCTCCTCGATCAGCTGTCCTGCCACCGCATAGAGGATGTTGTCATAGGCGTATGCATAGCGAAAGCTGGTCTTGGGCTTGAGAAAGGCGACGCGCTCGACGGTCTGCCGCCGGGTCAGATTGGTGCGCGGCACGAACATCAGATCGCCCTGCCCCAGCCCGAGCCCGCTGCGGTGGACCAGCAGATCGCGGATGGTGATCTCGCGAGTCACCCAGGCGTCATACATGCGGAACCACGGCATGTGCTTGATCACCGGATCGTCCCAGGCGATCTTGCCTTCATCGACCAGGATCGCGAGCGCTGCGGCGGTGAGCGCCTTTCCGGTCGATCCGGTCTGAAACAGCGTCGCGGCATCGACGGGGGCCTTCTCGCCCAGCTTGCGCACGCCCCAACCGCGCGACAGCGTGGTGTTGCCGCCCTCGACGATCGCGATCGACACGCCTGGCGCGCCGACCTTCTGGCGCAGCGCCTCGACGCTCTGGTCGATATCGGCGGGCGGCTCGGCCCAGACGGGGGTGGCGACAGCGGCGAGCAGCGCGCCGGCGAGCAGGGGAAAGGGTTTCATGAGGGCAACTCCGATAGCGAAGGGCGGGGCGTGCGGATGAGGCGGTAGACCCCGAGGGTCAGCAGCGGGACGACATAGACCGCAAGGAACAGCCAGGCGAGGAAGCGGTATCCGCTGGCGATGAGATCGACCAGGCCGATGCGCGCGGCGACGAACATGCAGCCTGCGAGGATCACGGACCCGATCGCGGCGCGGGCCAAAGCGCTTGGCTCGGCACGCGAGCGGGCCTTGAGCGCGCCCGCGATCCGCTCGTTGATCGCATGGATCGCGCCGACGCCGCTTTCGAGCAGCGCCACGAAGATCATCAACTGGAACACCATCTGGAAGCCCGGCACCGCCATCTCGCGCAGCAGGAAATCGGACGGCAGCGTCTCAGCGCCGATCGCCGGATAGAAAGCCATCATCGCGACGAAGAACAGGATCGCAGGCAGCATGGTCAGTGGCCCGGCGATCAGCCCGGCGACCAGCGCATCGCGCTGGCTGGTGAGGTGGCGCAGCACCGGCAGGATGATCACCGCGCCGACGATGTTGTAGCTGGCATAGGTGATCCCGCCCGCCATCCAGTCGCCCGAAGGCGCAGGCGCCGCCGCGAACGACACGCCGATGCGGTCGCCGAAACTCGATAGCGCAAAGACGATGAACAGCGCGTAGACCGCATAGATCAGCATCGAGGCGTATTTGAAAAGCTGCTCGACCGCGCCCCCACCCAATGATGTGGTGGCGACGATCGCCACCGCGAGCACCACCGATCCCGGCAGTTCAGGCCAGCCAAAGGTCGCAGCACCGATCGCGCCCGCAGCCGCGCCGAACACCGCAAGGATGAGGACCACGAAGATCAGATAGGAAATCTCGAACGCGATCCATCCGCGCCCCAGCAGATGCTGGAAGAAGCTGCGGTAATCATAGGCGTGCAACGCGCGTGCGAGCATGAAGGTGATCACCGCGACCGTCGTGCAGATCAGTGTCGCCAGCAGCATCGCCGCCAGCCCGCCCCAGGGGCCTGCGGGCACGAAATATTCGGCGAGCTCGCGTCCCGTGGCATAGCCCCCGCCGATGATCACCGCCTTGAGCGCGAAGCCGGGCAGCAGGAAGCGCTGGAACCAGCTGGACCTGCTGACCGGGGCCGCGTTTGTCATGCCAGGCAACTGTCCACGAGCGCATCAAAGCTCGCGCCGCCGCGGATCGGGTCGGCCACCGGAAGCCCCAAGCGGTCGGCTTCGGCGGCCATATAGGCATCGGCTTCTTCCGCGCTCATGCTCGAGGTGTTGAGGCTCACGCCCGTGCAGCGGATCGCGGGATTGGTGCGGCTGCCCAGCCGGATGGTAAGATCGATGACCTCCTCGATCGTCGGCAGGGCAAAGCTTTCCATCCCCAGGATCACCTTGCGCGATGGGTCGTGGCAGACCACGAACGCGTCAGGCTGGCTGCCGTGGAGCAGGCCGAGCGAGACTGCGGCATAAGCGGGGTTGAAGATCGAACCCTGGCCCTCGATCAGGTCCCAGTGGTCGGGCGCGGCATCGGGGCTGAGCATCTCGGCAGCGCCCGCCTCGAAATCGGAGACCACCGCATCCATCGGCACGCCGCCGCCTGCAATCATGATCCCGGTCTGGCCGGTCGCACGGAAATCGGCGTCGATCCCGCGCGCCACGAACGCACGGTGCAGCGCCAGCGCGGTGTATTTCTTGCCCAGCGCGCAATCGGTTCCCACGGTCAGCAGCCTCTTGCCGCTGCGCTTGCGTCCGTTGCCGATCGGGATGTTGGCAGGCGGCGTGCGCACATCGATCAGCCGCTGGCCGGTGCGGCGTGCCGCTTCGGCGAGGGCCGGGACACTCGCCAGCCGGACGTGCAACCCGCTGACGATATCCAGCCCCGCCTCCATCGCCTCTACCAGAGCCGCAATCCAGCTCGCGCCGATCAGCCCGCCCTGGTTGGCGACTCCGATGACCAACGCCTTGGCACCGGCGGCACTGGCCTCACCAGGGGTAAGCTGCGCAAGGCCGGTGGTGACGGTGCAACCGGCGACCGAATATTCGCCGACACAGCGGTCCGACGCCCAGTCGGCCAGCCCGAACGCGGTCTTGGCATAGCCGCGTTCGGTGGTGTCGCCCAGGAAGAGCAGATAGGGCTGTGGCAGGGCAGGTGCGCCTGTCTCTGCCGGGCTCGCTGCCCGTTGAAGCACGGTGGCCATGTCGGTTACGGTCCTTTTGACTGTCAATAGCCTGCGGTGAGGCTGATGCCGAAGGTGCGCGGCCGGATGATGGCTGCAGCACCCTGGCCCAGCGGGACGTTACCCGGTTCGTCGAACGCGGTCTGACCCCGGCTGTCGGTCAGATTCTTGCCATATATCTCGATCCGGTAGCGTCCGAATTCCACGCCGGCCTGCATATCGAGCACCTCATAGGCGTCAAGATAACGCTGACGACCGTTGGCGCTGCGAAACGCGAAATCGAACGCGGCGGGCTGGTCGGAAAGGCTGCGCAGCGACGCGCCGAGATACGCATTGGTGCTGTCCGAAAGCGCCCAGCGATAATCGGCATTGGCGCCCAGGCTGTATTTGGGCGTGAACGGCAGCCGATCGCCGCTCAAGCCGCCGACCTGCGCCGGGGTGTCATCCTTGAGCGTGGCATCGGTATAGGCACCGTTGAACGAGATGTTCAGGCCGTTGATCGGGCGAACCGTCGCGGTGAACTCAAAGCCCTTGCTCTCGGCGCGACCGCCGTTGAAATTGAGGCCGAAATTGGCGATCTGGCCGAAAACCTGGATGTCCTTCCAGTCGATGTAGAACACCGCCGCATCGATCGCAAAGCTGCGGTCGGCAGTCTCCGCCTTGACCCCGATTTCATAGCTGATCAGCGAGTCCGAGGAATAGGAGCGCAGGTTGGCCGGAGCTCCCGGTGTCAGCACATTGGGACCGCCGGGGCGGAAACCCTTGGCGACGCGACCGTAGATCGAGGCGTTCTCGCTGACCTTGAACTGCGGCGCGACCGAGAATGTGAACACGTCTTCCGAAGATGGCGTATCGGGCAACACCGTCGGACCACCGGCCAGGACGCCATCGGATATCTGGTTGGCACGCTGCTTGTTCTCGCTGTAGCGGCCGCCGAACGTCAAATCGAAGCGCTCGCCGAAGTGAATGGTGGCGTTGGCAAAACCGGCAATCTCGCGATAGCGCGAATTGATCGTCGCCGTTCCCAGCAGCGGCAGGCCCGTGATCGGCGTCAGGGTGCCCGGCGTGAAGGCATTGAAATCCTGGTCGATGATGCCCTTTTCGCGCGTGTAATACGCGCCGACCAGCCATTCGAACCTGTCGCTGGGCGCCGACTGCAGTCGCAGTTCCTGCGTGAACCGCTTGACGTTGGTGAGCTGTTGCTGCCCGAAATCGTTGGGCACACCGAAGATAGCGCCGATGAGCCCGCCGAATTGCGGGGTCAGATCGGCAATGAAGTCCTGGGCGAGCGTGCTGTAACTGGTCGCGGACACCAGATTGGCAAAGCCGAGATCCAGGTCGATCACGCCGCTATAGAGCCGGTAGCGGATCTCGCTGGTTTCCGGGATGAATTGGGACTGAGTGAGGCCGCCATAGAGCACGCGACCTGTCACGGCATCGCTTTCGACCTCGTTGGTCGCATTGTTCTTGATGTTCTGGATATAGCTACCCAGCTTGATCGAGAAGGTATCGCTGGGCTTGAACAGCAGCGCCGCCCGGCCGCCATAGCTTTTGGAATCGTTGATATTGCGCTCGACGTCGGAACCCGCGGTTCCGATCGAGTCGATGAACCCACCGAAGTCGCGGTAAAAGCCCGATGCTCGGAAGGCGAGCGTATCGCCCAACGGGACGTTGATCACCGCGCTCCCAAGATAGGATTCATCGCCGCCGCGAGTCAGTTCAACATTGCCGCGCGCACGCACTTTGAGCGCGCCGAACTCGGGATCGCGGGTGACATATTTGAGCACACCGCCCATCGAGCTTGCACCATAGATCGTGCCCTGCGGTCCGCGCAGCACTTCGATCCGCGCAATATCGAAGGTATCGAAGTCGCCGGCGAGGATGGCGCCGTTGGCAAGGCCGCTGCTCGACCCGAAAGTGGTTTCATCTTGATAGACCGCGACCGTGGCGGCAACGCCGCCGGTGTTGACGCCGCGCATCACCAGACGGCCGAAGCCCGCCTGCGACTGGTTGAGCTGCAGGCCGGGAACGAGCTTGAGATAATCCTGGATGTTGGTCGCCTGGATGGTCTCCAGGGTGTCGCCTGAGACGACGCTGACAGACTGGGGAACATCGATCAGCCGTTCTTCGCGCTTCTGCGCGGTGACGACGATGTCCTCGCTCGAATCGCGCGGGGCCGTTTGCGCCTGCAGCGCTGCAGGCGATGCCGCCATGAACAGCGCCAGGACCAGTTTCGTTTTCCGCTGAACTCGCATGATCATATCCCCCTTGGTTGATAGTGCGCCGGTTGGTGTCGGCACGCCTTGTCGCCGTCCTGCGCGTATCGCAGGCTTTGTTTTGCCGGTTATTACCGTGCAGAAACGGCAGTTGTTTGCTGTAGGGAAATATAATGTCCTAATCGGAGAAATGTCAACCCAAATAGGACATCTGCTCAGCTACCCCAGACTTCCGCCGGACAATGCACGCGGCCCTCGCGATAGCTCACCCCCGGCACGCGGTCCTGGGCGAGGAAGGTCGGGCCGTCGAGGTCGACGATGTCGCACAATTGGCCGAGCACGAACGACGGCGCCATCGACAGGCTGGAACCCATCATGTTGCCGACCATCACGCCCAGCCCCAACAGCCGCGCCTCGCGCGCGATGGCCAGTCCCTCGGTTAGCCCGCCGCATTTGTCGAGCTTGATGTTGACGATATCGAACCTGCCGACGAGCTTTGCAGTGTCGGCGAGCGTGACCGCGCTTTCGTCGGCAACGAACGGGATCGATCGCTTGAAGCCATCGAGATCGCTCTCGTGCCCACGCTTGAGCGGCTGTTCGAGCTGGGCAATCTTCAGGTCGAACAGCACCGGCATCAATTTGGGCAGTGTGACGAGATCATAACCCTGGTTGGCATCGACACCGATCCACGCCTCGGGCCGCGCCTCTCGGATCGCCTCGAGCCTCGCGATATCGTCGTCCAGATCGCCGGTGAGCTTGACCTTGACCGGCGCCAGCGGATCGAGCGCCTTTGCAGCCGCCGCCATCGCCGCGGGCGTGTCGGCGCCCAGCGTCAGCGTCGAGAGCAACGGCCTGGGAGACTCGACCCCCGCCAGTTCCCACACCGGTCGCCCGGCCTGCTTCGCCTCGAGCTCCCAATAGGCGCAATCGAGTGCGTTGCGCGCGCCGCCCGGCGGCAGCAGACCCTGCAGGTCCACGCGGCTGGCACCGCGCTCGACCGCAGTGCGCACATTTTCGGCCTCAGCCAGCATATGGTCGATATCGTCGCCCAGATAATAGACCCCCGCCCCCTCGCCGCGCCCGACATGCTCGCCATCGGACAGGATGGCCACCAGCAGAGCGGTCTCGGTGAAGACATGCCCCGATATGCGAAAGGGCTGGTGGTAGGCGAAGCGCTCGACCCGAAGGTCGAGCGCCAGTGCCGTCTTTGTTCGCAGTGTCATCAATACACCATGTTGAAGCCATAGAGGTTGAACACCACGGTCACCCAGACCAGCGGCAGCGCCGCGAGCACCAGGAGCACTGCACCCAGCTTGGTCGTCCAGCGCCGCTTGCCGGTCCATACCAGCCAGCCATACCAGCCTGCGGTCAGCAGCAGGCCGAAACTTGCCAGCGGCGTGAGGATGCGCAGCAGATGGATCAGCCAATCGAGCGGACCGCCGATCGCGCCGATATCGCCCGAGAAGGTGACGATCAGCCCGATCCATCCGGCAACCGCCGCGATCACCAGCCAGGCGAACACGCGCGACAGCCGATACGCGGTCCGCGCCCTGCCTTCGAACGGCATGGCGGCGGCGAAGTTGCGCCGGACCAGCGCCCGAACCGGCCAGGCCAGTGCGGTCAGCACGACGATGACGAGCGCGAAGATCATCGCCAGGTTGATCCAGTCGGTGTTCACGGCTGCCGGCACCGGGGTCAGCATCATGAACGGCGAAATCGCGTCCATGCTGACCCGGACGACCTTGCCGTCCTTGACTTCGGCAACCAGCCGCTCGCCGGTGTTGCGGTCGCGCCAGACAAAGGGCTCGACCTCGACCCAGTCACGCGCGGCGGCGCTGAGGCCGTCGAGCCCGGGCAGGCTGATTGATCCGTCCTCGGTGGGCACGATGCTCGTCGGGCCGAGCAGCCCCAGCAGGCTGAGAAAGTTTGTGAACGACCCGCGGCTGGAGACATAGGTGCCCGCGACCAGCGCGGCATGCTCGCGCGCGGTCTTGGCATCGACCTGGCCCACCGGCTCGTCGGCAGGCAGATAACGATCGGCGAACTTGTGGAACAGAGCGCTGCGGATGCCCCCGGCGGCACCTTGGGCACCTGCACTGTTCATCGAAATATACAGGCCGATATCGGCTTGCGGGAACAACCAGAGATAGCTGTGGAACCACACGGTATCGCCGCCATGCGCGATCGCGCGCTGGCCGTTGACCCATTGCTCGTAAAAGCCCAGCGCCATGGTGTTGAGGTTGGTGATGCCGGGCGCGCGGAAATCATGCATCATCCGTGCGGTCTCGGGCTTGAGCAGCCCGCCGCCATCGTTGAGATGCGCGATCATGAACTTGCCCATGTCCTCGCCGCTCGACGAAAGGCTGCCGGCAGGAGCAGGAATGACCATCTCGAACGGCTCGGGCTTTTGCGTGACGTCGGGATAGCCCTTCGACATCAGCGGCTGCAGCCTGGGCGGAAGCGGCTGGCGGAACGACGAGTGCACCATCCCCAGCGGATCGAATATGTTCTTGTCGATATAGTCATCGAACGTCTGGCCCGAAACGCGCTCCACGATGTAGCCGGCAAGCGCGGTGGCATAGTTCGAATAGGCCGGCGTGGTCCCCGGCGCGAAAACCCGCTTTGGCAGCGCCAGCGGCATCTGCTGCTTGAGCGCCATCGCCGCCTTGGGATTGCTGCTGATCAGATAGCGCACCGATTCCTCGAAGCCTGCAGTGTGCGTCATGATGTGGCGCATCGTGATCGGCTTGCCCTCAAAGAGCGGAATCTTGAAATCCAGATAGGCGTTCACGTCCCTGTCGAGATCAATCTTGCCGGCCTCGACCTGCTGCATCACCGCAGTCCAGGTGAAAAGCTTGGAGACAGATCCGGGGCGGAACAACGTCGTTTCGGGCGAGACCGGGGTGCGCTTGGCAACGTCCGAATAGCCATAGCCCTTCTGCAGCACCACTCCATCGCCATTGACCACGACCACGACCGCGCCCGGGATCTTCCCCTTTTCGAGCGCATAAGGGAGAAAACCGTCAAGCCAGGCCTCGACATCGGCCTTGTTCAGCGAACTGGCGGACGCAGAACCGGCGCCTGCGTCGATGGCGGCCACCGCCGGTTCTTCGGCTTTTGGCTGCGGCACCGGCCCTTGTGCGACCAGCGGCAGCGCCGCCAGGGCCGCCAGCCCGATCATTGCCTTGCGGATGAAACGCATTGCTCGCCCCTTTTGTCCCTGGATCCGCGCGACTCCGCTTGCAGCTTGCGACGCGACGGCTTACCAATAGCCTACAGATGTTAGCCCGATAGGGACATAATGATCCTGATTAGAAAATTGTCAAACACGGATTGGATTTTTTGATGGCGGATCGTTCTTCCCCGCCGACTTTGGGGACCGTGATGCGCGACATTCGTGCGCGCCACGGCTGGACGCTCAAGCAGATGAGCGCCAAGTCGGGCATCCCGGTATCGACCCTGTCCAAGGTGGAGCACGACCGGCTGACGTTGAGCTATGACAAGCTGCAGCAGCTCAGTCAGCGCCTCAACATCCGCATGTCCGATCTGTTCGCCGAATCGCAGGAAGATCCCGCGCCCCGGGTGACCGGTCGGCGCAGCATCGGCACCATCGACAAGGCGGTGCGCGTCACCACCGACAATTACGACTACCATTATCTGTGCACCGATCTCAGGCAAAAGCGGATGATCCCGATCATCACCCGCATCCGCGCGCGCAGCGCCAGCGAGTTCGGCGATCTGGTTCGCCATCATGGCGAGGAGTTCATCTACGTCATCGAGGGCGAGGTCGAGATTCACACCGAGTTCTACGACCCCGTTGCGCTTAGCGCGGGCCAGGGCATCTATCTCGATTCGTCGATGGGCCATGCCTATGTCGTCGCCGAAGGCTGCGAGGAGGCGCTGGTGCTGGGCGTTTGCTCGAGCGCAGACGATGGCCTGATGGATTCATTGATGAGCCTGCACGGCTGACCCTCCGCACTACGCGGCGGATTGCGGAGATAATGATATGGGACTGCGCCGGCTGATAACGCGATATGTCCTCGCCGCGACCCTGCCCTTCGCGCTGGCCGGATGCGCCGGCACTCAGACGCCCCCCGCCCGCTATGACGTCGTGATCCGCGGCGGCACGGTATATGATGGCACCGGCGCTGCACCGATGAGGGGTGATGTCGCGATCAGCGGCGACCGGATCGTCGCCGTCGGCATGATCGAGGGCGCGGGTCGCACCGAAATCTCCGCGCTTGGCATGGCGGTGGCGCCCGGTTTTATCAACATGCTGAGCTGGGCCACCGAATCGCTGATCATCGATCCACGCAGCCAGAGCGACATCCGCCAGGGTGTCACGCTCGAGGTGATGGGCGAAGGCTGGTCGATGGGGCCGATGAACCCCAGGATGAAGGCGGACGAGACCGAACGCCAGGGCGACCTCAAATTCCCGATCGAATGGACCAGCCTGGGCGATTATCTGACCTATCTCGAGACCCGCGGCGTTGCCACCAACGTCGCCAGCTTCGTCGGCGCAGCGACGGTGCGGGTGCACGAGCTGGGCGAAGGCGATGTCGACCCGGACCCCGAGCAGCTCGCGCGGATGCGCAACCTGGTGCGCGAGGCGATGAACGAAGGCGCGATGGGGGTTGGCAGTTCGCTGATCTATGCGCCGGGCTCGTACGCCGAAACCGACGAACTGGTCGCGCTGACCAGCGAGGCGGCGCGCTGCGGCGGCATGTACATCAGCCACATGCGCTCGGAAGGCGACAGGATCGAGCAGGCAGTGGCCGAGCTGATCGAGATTTCGCGTCGCTCGGGCGCCCCGGCGGAAATCTATCACCTCAAGATGGCGGGCAAGGACAATCACGCCAAGCGCGAAGCAGTGGTTCGGCAGATCGAGGCGGCGCGCGCCGCGGGCCTCAGGATCACCACGGACATGTATACCTATACCGCAGGCGCGACCGGGCTCGATGCGGCGATGCCGACATGGGTGCAGGCCGGCGGGGTAGAGGCCTGGATCGAGCGGCTGAAAGATCCTGCGATCCGCGCCCGCGTCGCCGCCGAGATGAAGGCTCCGGGCAGCGACTGGGAAAACCTGTATCACGGAGCCGGCGCGGACAAGATGATCCTGACCGGGTTCAAGAACC
This sequence comes from Blastomonas sp., assembly GCA_046291395.1. Classification (GTDB taxonomy): domain Bacteria; phylum Pseudomonadota; class Alphaproteobacteria; order Sphingomonadales; family Sphingomonadaceae; genus Blastomonas. The sequence continues at coordinate 113,665 of JBKBTF010000002.1, forward strand.
CCGCACTCAAGCCGCTCACCGGCAAGACCCTGGCGGAGGTCGCTGCGATGCGCAACCGCTCGCCCGAAGATACTGCAATGGATCTGGTGATCGAGGACGGCTCGCGCGTTGGCACGGTGTATTTCCTGATGTCCGAGGACAATGTGCGCGAGCAGATCAAGCTGCCATATATGAGCTTCGGTTCGGACGCGGCATCGCAATCGGCCGAAGGCGTATTCCTCAAGTCAGGCGCGCATCCGCGCACCTATGGCAATTTTGCACGGCTGCTGGGTCGTTATGTCCGCGAGGAGAAATTGATCTCGCTGGCCGAGGCTGTGCACCGCCTCTCCGGGCTGCCCGCGCGCAACCTGTCGATCCAGGAGCGCGGCGCGCTGAAGCCCGGCCATTTCGCCGATGTCGTGGTGTTCGATCCCGCGACCATCGCCGACTCCGCAACCTTCGAGGACCCGCACCGCTATGCGGTCGGCATGCGCGATGTGTTCGTCAACGGCGTGGCCGCGCTGCGTGACGGCGAGCCCACCGGCGCGACCCCGGGCCGCGCTGTGCGTGGACCCGGGTTCAACCGGTGCAACTGACGGACGGCTAGCCGATCAGTGGTCAGCGCCCGCGACGGGCGAGCCAGACGGTGTTGGCATTGTCGTCGACCACGAACAGCGATCCGTCGGCGCGCGCCCGCACACTCACCGGGCGGCCATAGACGGTGCCCTCGCGCGGGTCGGCGATGAAGCCGGTGAGGAAGGGCTGCGGGTCGGATGTGGGCTTGCCGTTGGCGAACGGAACGACGAGCACATCATAGCCCGCCATGTCCGACCGGTTCCACGATCCATGCCGGGCGATATAGCCATATTGGCGGCCGTTTTCGGCAGGTGTCAGCGTCAGCCCGAGCGCGGAAGCGTGGGGGCCGACGGCGATATCGGGCAGGATGGTCGTCGCCAGCAGCTCGCGCTTGGTGTTGGCGTGGCGCGGGTCCTGCTTGCCCCAATAGCTGTAGGGCCATCCGTAAAAGCCGCCCTCGCGAACGCTGGTGACGTAATCGGGCGAGATGTTGTCGCCGAAATCGTCGCGCTCGTTCACCGCCGCCCACAGCGTGCCGTCCGAGGCGATAGCCATACCCACCGGATTGCGCAGACCCGACGCGTAGACCCGCTCGCGTCCGGTCGCCAGATCGACCGCGAGGATCGCCGCGCGGCGCTCCTCTTCCTCCATGCCGTATTCACCGATATTGCTCGCCGATCCGACCGAGACGTAAAGGGTTCGCTGATCCGGGCTGAGCTGCAGGTTGCGGGTCCAGTGATTGTTATAGCCCCCCGCCGGCAGCGCAATCAGCTTGCGCGGAGATGCGGTGATCCGGGTTTGGCCGGGCTTGAAAGGATAGCTGACCACCGCATCGGTGTTTGCGACATAAAGCCGCTCGCCCGCCAGCGCCATGCCGAACGGCTGGTTGAGGTTTTCAAGCAGCACGAACGTCTGGTCCGCCTTGCCGTCGCCGTCGGTGTCACGCAGCAGCGTGATCCTGTCGGCGGAAAGTCCGGTGACGTTCGACCGCGCAAAGCCCCGCGCCATCTCGGGGTCGGCATCGAGCTTGGGCTTCTGGCGCGCCTCGCTGACAATCACGTCGCCATTGGGCAACTCGAGCAACTGGCGCGGGTTTTCGAGCCCGCCTGCGAACTTCACCACTTCCCAGCCCCGCGGCGCGCGCGGCGTCCTGCCTTCGGGCCAGCCGATCACCACCGGATGGTTCACCGCGGCAGGGGTGGCATAGGGCTTGTCCTGTTCGGGAACGCCAAGCTTCACCTGTGTCTGCGCCAGCGCCACGCCGCTGGTGGCAAGAAGGGTGAGAGCAATGAGGCTGGCGCGCATGAACCGTTTCCTTGGGCTGGGGGGAGAATACGCCCCTGCCTACGCAGCGATCGCGGATTGGTTCAAAACCGCCCTCACGTTCAACCGGCATGATTGCGTTGCTGCTCAAGCCGCAAGTTCTTCCATCAACGTCTGAACCCGCTCGATCCGCTCGTCGATATCGGTGGCCCCCGCCAGGGCAAGCCTGTCGCTCCTTGCCTCCAGACCATGGCGTGCCGCATCCTTGTCAAAGTCCGGCAGGCCGGCATCGGCGGGAAAAACGTCGACGACATCGCCTCGCACCGCCATTTCGCCCGGCTCGCCCACTCGGTCATCGGCTACATAACCGATGTCCTCGAGCATAGCCGACAGATCATCCATCGACAGCGTATCGCCCTGAGAAATGCGCGGCAGCGCCTCATCAAAGGCTTCGGGCGGGGGACCTACGCCTGCTGGTCATCATCGGCAAGGTAGATGACGTCGTCGCTCTCCAGCACACGCGTCAGCTTGGCCGCGGTCCACGCGATCGAAGCCATGCAATTCCTCCCATTCGACAGCACGGCTGTGGTGCGGTCCGGGAGGCATACGCAATCGGTTCAAAAAAGGTGCATGGGCCTAACAAGGTTTAGGATGGACCCGCGGTTTTATCGCCAGAATGTCCCTGGACAGGGCCTCGGCCAATCCCTCAGCGCAGGGGTGCAACCGAGGCCCGCCATATTGACCGCAGGCTTGGAACCTTTCGCAGGACGCCGCGATAATGTGACTGAGCGACGCGGCCCGCGAGTGTCGCGACCTGCATCCACCTGCATCCAAAGGAGAAGACATGGGCAGGCAAGAATTGATCCGTCAACGTGCGCACGCCATTTGGGAAAGCGAAGGCCGTCCCGAAAACCGGTCAGAAGAGCACTGGAGAATGGCGAGCGCCGAAATCGAGGAAGCAGAAGCGGAAGCGGAGGCTGCCTCGGAGCAGCCGCAGACCGAGGCCGATGCAAAACCGTCGGCGACCCAATCCCGAGCGAAAGCGGCCAAGGAAGCCAGTGGCAGCGGCTCGGCAGTGGACCAGAAGCCCGCAGCCAATGGTTCGCAGCCGCAGAAGGTCGGCCGCGCAAAGACACGAAAAACCGGCACTGGGTCACAGCTCGATGGGGAGCTGTCTGACGCCATGTCAGGCGCTGATGCACTGGTCAAATCTGCAGCCAAACGCGGGACCAAACGGGCGGCAAGGAACTAGGCCCGCTCGCTGTGCCTGATCTTGCGCCCTGCCGTGCACGGACCGTTGCTTCCGAGAAAAAACCGGAACTCACGAGGAACGGTGCGGATCGATGCCGCGTTCGTGTTTCGTGAAGCCTGCCGCCCGCGGGCGCCATCCGGATCGTGCCGCCTGACCTGAGGGGCACGGTCCCCCAGAATCCAATCCGAGGATCCCAGCGCTTGTCACTCATGCCGCCCTGCCTGCTCGCCTGCCCGCATTTGTCCGATGATGCCGACCGAACCCGACTGGAAACGCTGGCTGCGGACGCTGCCGCACTTGGGCTCGACGGTCTGATCTATTCCGACACCGTTACGGTTCACGACATAGATCTTGATGCGATCGGCATGCTTTGTGCCCTTTGCGCCGGGGCGGGGCTGGACCCGGTTCTCCAGGTGGATATTGCGCGGTTTCCGCTCGATCACCCTGCCGTCGCGGCACATCCCGAGCTGTTTTCCTTCCGCCGCGACCAAAGCATTTCGGGCATCGTCGATCCACGCAACCCGCAGCCCGTGGCCGGCGAAGCAATTGCCCGTCTCGGCAGTGTCGATGCGGCGCCGATCATCGGGCACCACGTAGCCCAATCGCTGATCGCATTGGCGAAAGATGCTGGCATCAACACCCTGCAGATTGTCGGCACCGACCGGATGCATCCCGAACTGATTGGCCATATTGTCGGGGCCGTCCGTGCCGTCGTCCCCAAGGTCGTCTTTCTGGCGCGCGTCGATCACGGCCGCGAGACGGCCCTGGCGCTGGGCGACGCGGGGATCAACTACCTGGTATCGCCTCATGCCTTTACCGGCGTGGGTGCTCCCCACGCCTTGCCCTCGCTGGCTGTCATCGCTCCGCCCGGAGCGCCCAGAACGCCCGGGGCGTTGGCGGAGCTGAGATGGGCCGCCGCGCTCGGTCAAGGCGTGATTGCGCCGCTCGACTGGCTGGGCGGGCAGGATGGCGCCGATGCGCTGCAGGACGCGATCGCAATGTTGCGCCAGTCCGGCGGACATTCCGGATGCTGGCACCCGTTGTCTACCAGTCGTTCCCCCGTGGAGGTCATGCTGCGCGGCCAAGGCGGCGACCTGCGCTCCAGCGAGCGTGCCCTGCTTGTCCTTCGTAATCTGACCGATACCGAACAGCCGGTTCCGCATCGTCGCCAGCTTTCCGATCGGCTGGGACAGTTCCGCACAGCCGAAGATCTGGCGCCACTCGCGCCTCATGAGGTCCGGCTCGTCCCCGCAGAGCGCAGGGCAGCCATCGTCACCACTGCGGACGCCGCAGGACCGGTTGCGCCCGGCCATCCCGATCGCCTGGTCATCGAAGGCATTCAGCCCAGCGTCGATCATGGTAAGCACGCGGTCAAGCGGACCGTCGGCGAAACCGTCCAGGTCAGTGCAACGATCTTCGCCGATGGTCATGAGCAATTGAGCGCCGAACTGTTCTGGCGGGCAACCGACGAGGGCGACTGGCGATCGGTGCGGATGCTGCAGCAAGCAAACGACCTGTGGCAGGCGCAGTTCGATCTGGAGCGTCTTGGCCGCTACGAATACCGGATCGAGGCATGGCTCGACAGGTTCGCCGGTTTCCAGCGCGACTTTGCCAAAAAGGTGACCGCAGGCGTGGCGTTGCCGGTGGATCGTGCCGAAGGTCTGGCGCTGGTCGAAGAGGCGGCGCAACGCAGCCAGGGCGCGCTTGCCAGCGGTCTGACCGATGTGGCGCGGATGATCGCCAATGCCGAGGCCGACGCCGATGCCGCCGGTGTGCTGTTGCTGTCGGCAGACCTGCGCGTATTGATGGACAAGGCCGACGACCGACCGCACCGCGCCGCCAGCCCGGCGGTCATCGTCGACGCCGAGCGGATCGAGGCGCGGTTTTCGAGCTGGTATGAAATTTTCCCACGCTCGATGACCGATGATCCCACGCGTCACGGAACGTTCGAAGACGTCATCGACCATCTGCCGCGAATCCGCGCGATGGGCTTCGACACGCTCTATTTCCCACCGATCCATCCGATCGGTACCGCCAACCGCAAGGGGCCAAACAACACCCTCACCCCGGGTCCAGGCGACCCGGGAAGCCCCTATGCCATCGGCAGCGCCGACGGGGGACACGATGCCATCCACCCCGAACTCGGCACGTTCGAAGACTTCGATCGATTAGTGCGCGCCGCCGCCCAGCATGGGCTGGAGATCGCGCTCGATTTCGCGATCCAGGCCTCGCCCGACCATCCCTGGCTGAAGGAGCATCCCGGCTGGTTCGCCTGGCTTCCCGACGGCAGCATGAAGTATGCCGAGAACCCCCCGAAGAAATACCAGGATATCGTCAACTTCGATTTCTACGGCCCCGACGCGCAACCGGGGCTTTGGCAGGCGCTGCGCGATGTCATCCTGCTGTGGGCGCAGCACGGCGTGAAGACCTTCCGCGTCGACAACCCGCACACCAAGCCACTGCCGTTCTGGGAATGGATGATCGCCGAGGTTCGCGCGCAGCATCCCGATGTGCTGTTCCTGTCCGAGGCGTTCACTCGCCCGAACATGATGTACCGGCTCGCCAAGGTCGGCTTCAACCAGAGCTATACCTATTTCACCTGGCGCGATTCCAAGGCCGAGCTCACCGAATACATCACCGAGCTGACCACCGAGGCACCCAAGGATTTCTACCGCCCGCACTTCTTCGTCAACACCCCCGACATCAACCCGCACTTCTTGCAGACTGGCGGACGGCCCGCACACCGCATCCGCGCGGTGCTGGCAGCGACGCTTTCGGGGCTCTGGGGCGTCTATTCTGGCTTCGAACTGTGCGATGCCGCGCCATTGGGCCCTGGCAAGGAAGAGTATCTCGATTCCGAAAAATACCAGATCCGCGTGCGCGACTGGAACGAACCGGGCAATATCATCGCCGACGTGACACGGCTCAACATGCTGCGGCGGACGCACCCCGCGCTGCAGACGCACCTCAACACACGTTTCTACATGGCGCACGACGACAACATCATCTGGTACGGAAAACCCTTGCCGACCGGCGAATCCGACAAGGATGGCAAGATCCGCGAGATGATCATGGTGATGGTCAACATGGACCCGCACCATGCGCATGGCTGTGCCTTCGACGTGCCGCTGTGGGAATTCGGCCTTCCCGATCACGCGAGCATCGCGGTCGAGGATCTGGTCGAAGGCCACCGCTTTGACTGGCACGGCAAGACCCAGCACATCGAGCTCACCCCATCGGAACCCTATCGCATCTGGCGGCTGTCGCTGCCGGAGGAGAATGCATGAATTACGCAATCCACCCTGTGTCTTCCGATGAAGCCGATACGACCCCGAACGACCCTTTGTGGTACAAGGATGCGGTCATCTATCAGCTCCACATCAAGTCGTTCTTCGACGCCAACAACGACGGCATCGGCGACTTTGCCGGGCTTATCGCCAAGCTCGACTATATCGCTGATCTCGGTGTCACCGCGATCTGGCTGCTGCCGTTCTACCCCTCGCCGCGCCGCGATGACGGCTATGACATCGCCGACTATCGCGGCGTCAGCGAAGATTACGGTTCGATGGAAGACGTCCGGGCGTTCATCGACGCAGCGCACGAGCGGGGCCTGCGGGTGATCACCGAATTGATCATCAACCACACCAGCGACCAGCATCCGTGGTTCCAGGCCGCGCGGCGTGCACCTCCCGGAAGTCCCGAGCGCGATTTCTACGTCTGGGCCGAGGACGACAAGCTGTACTCGGGCACGCGGATCATCTTCCTCGACACCGAAAAGTCGAACTGGACGTGGGACGAGGAAGCCGGCGCCTATTTCTGGCACCGCTTCTACTCGCACCAGCCCGACCTCAATTTCGACAATCCCAAGGTGCTCGAAGAGGTGCTCTCGGTGATGCACTTCTGGCTCGATGCCGGGATCGATGGCCTGCGTCTCGATGCCATCCCCTATCTGATCGAGCGCGACGGCACCTCGAACGAGAACCTTCCCGAAACCCACGTCATCCTCAAGAAGATCCGCGAGAATCTGGATGAGCATTACACCGGCAAGATGCTGCTTGCCGAGGCCAATATGTGGCCCGAGGATACCCAGCAGTATTTCGGTGCCGATGAAAGCCGCACCGAGGAATGCCACATGGCGTTCCACTTCCCGCTGATGCCGCGGATGTACATGGCAGTGGCGCAAGAAGACCGCTTCCCGATCACCGACATCATGCGCCAGACGCCCGACATCCCCCCCGATGCGCAATGGGCGATCTTCCTGCGCAACCATGACGAGCTCACGCTCGAGATGGTGACCGATATCGAGCGCGATTATCTGTGGAACACCTATGCCGCAGACCAGCGCGCGCGGATCAATCTGGGCATCCGCCGCCGTCTTGCGCCGCTGATGGAGCGCGACCGCCGCCGCATCGAGCTGATGAACGCGCTGCTGCTCACCATGCCCGGCACCCCGGTGCTGTATTACGGTGACGAGATCGGCATGGGCGACAACATCTTTTTGGGCGACCGCGACGGCGTTCGCACGCCGATGCAATGGTCACCCGATCGCAACGGCGGATTTTCGCGCGCCGATCCGCCCTATCTGGCGCTGCCGCCGATCCAGGATCCGCTCTACGGCTTCGAGGCGATCAACGTCGAGGCGCAGGAGCGCGACCGGCATTCGTTGCTCAACTGGATCAAGCGCATGCTCGCGGTGCGTGGCGAGCGGCGCGCGTTCGGACGTGGCACGCAGACTTTCCTGCGCCCTGCCAACCGCCGCATCCTCGCCTATCTGCGCCAGCATGACGGCGAGACGATCCTGTGTGTGGCCAATCTCAGCCGCACCGCGCAGGCGGTCGAGCTCGACCTGCACGCTTTCGAGGGCAGTACCCCGGTCGAACTGTCGGGCGGAGCGCCCTTCCCGCGGATCGGCCAGCTGCCTTATCTGCTGACGCTGCCGCCTTATGGCTTCCTGTGGTTCGACCTTCGCGGCGATATCGAAGCCCCCGAATGGTCGACCGGCGCGCCGGGCGCCGAGGTCGAACGGCACACGTTTGTACTTCGACCCGAGCTTTCCAGCATCGCGCACAGCGGCAACCGCCATGTGCTCGAGCGCGACCTGCTGCCCGATTATATCCGCCAGCGCCGCTGGTTCGGCGCCAAGGACGAATCGATCGAGGCTGTCGAGCTCGTCCGTTTGACGGCGATGCCCGGCGCCACCGATCTGCTGCTCGGCGAGGTCAAGGTTCGCTCGGCGAACAGCGAGGCGCTTTACACCCTGCCGCTCGGGATCGCCTGGGAGGGTCAGCAGAACGGACCGTTCGCGACAAACCTCGCGATCGCGCGCGTCCGCCGCGAACGCTATGTCGGGCTGCTCACCGATGGCTTCGCGCTCAAGGAATTCGCGCAGTCCACCATTGGTGCGATGCTCGACAGCGCGCGCATCGAATGCGGCGACGGTGAGCTGGTGTTCGAGGCTATCGACCCGCAGGCGCTCGCCACCGACGCCGACCCGCAGTGGATCGCGGCTGAACAGTCGAACAGCACTTTGGTGCTTGGCGACAAGGTGGTGCTCAAGCTGCTCCGCAAGCTCGCGCCGGGGATCCATCCCGATGCCGAGATAGTGCGCTATCTCGCTGATGCCGGCTTCGCCAACGTCCCCCCTGTCCTGGGCACGGTCAAGCGCGTTGCCGAGGGCGAGGAGACGCTGGTCATGCTCGCGCAGGCCTTCGTCTACAATCAGGGCGATGGCTGGCAATGGACGCTCGGCATGCTCGACCGCCTGGCAAGCGACGCCAACCCGAGCTTTGCCAATTACGAGAACTTCGCCGCCAATCTGGGGCGCAGGGTGCGCGAGATGCACGAGGTGCTTGCGCGCCCGACCGACAACCCGAGCTTCGCCCCCGAGCGTCTCGACGTGGACAGCGCGAAGGCGCTGAGCGAACGCGTCGTACGCCAGCTCGATCAGGCGCTTGCGCATATTGCCGAGCATGATCTTCCCGACGGCGATGCAGCCGATGCGGTCTGGCTCGCTGAACGCCGCGATGGGATTGCCGAACGGGTTTCAGCGCTCACCGCCGCTGCCAAGGGCCAGCCCTGCACCCGTATCCACGGCGACCTGCATCTCGGCCAGATCTTGGTGGCGGGGGCCGATGTGATGATCATCGACTTCGAGGGCGAGCCCGCGCGACCGCTAGAGCAGCGCCGCGCCAAGGATCTTCCCGTACGCGACGTCGCCGGGTTGCTGCGCAGCTTCGATTATGCCGCTGCGGTCGCCGAGCGCAACCGGCCCGCCGTACCGGATACATGGGATGCAAATGCGGACGAACAAACGCTGCTGTTCCGCGACTGCGCCGAGGCCGCTTTCCTCGAGGCCTATTACAGTTCGGCCGAGCCCGATCCGCTGCTGCCGGTCTTCCTCGTCGAAAAGGCAGCCTATGAAATCTGCTACGAAGCAGCGAACCGCCCCGACTGGCTCGGCGTCCCGCTCGCCGGGCTGATCCGGATAGCCCGCAACCTTCTGGGCGAAAGTACCTCATGACCTTGACCAACAATCTCCACGCCGCCGCCGCTGCACTGCTCGAAGGACGGCTCGACGATCCCTTTGCGCTGCTCGGTCCGCATCGCGACGACACAGGCCTGATCGTGCGCACCTTCCAGCCGGGAGCCCAAGCCGTCACGCTTGTTTCGCGCTCGACCGGCGAAGACATCGGCACACTCGAGCAGACCGGCGACGGGCTGTTTGAGGGATCGAGGCATTCCGACGACGCCTATCTGCTGCGCATCCGCTGGCCTGACGGTGCTGTGCAGGAGACAGAGGACCCGTATTCGTTCGGCATGGTGCTGGAAGACTTCGATCTTCACCTTTTCACGGAAGGACGGCATCTCGAACTCGCCCGCGTGTTCGGCGCGCAGCCCCGCGAGTTCGAAGGCGTTTCGGGCGTGGCCTTCTCTGTCTGGGCGCCCAATGCCCGGCGCGTGTCGGTGGTCGGCGAATTCAACGGCTGGGATGGCCGACGGCATCCAATGCGGCTGCGGCATGCCTCGGGCATGTGGGAGATCTTCGTGCCCCGGCTGACCCCGGGTGCGACCTACAAGTTCGAGATCGCAGGCGCCGACGGCGCCATCGTGCAGAAGGCTGACCCGCTCGCGCGGCAGACCGAAAAACCGCCTGCGACCGCATCGGTGGTCGCCGCCGCGCCCGACTATCGCTGGACCGATCATGGCTGGATGGAGGAGCGCGCGAGCGCGCATGCACCCGATGCTCCGATCAGTGTCTACGAGGTCCATGCAGGATCGTGGATGCGCCCCGATGTCGAGGGAGATCATGCGCTTGACTGGGCTGAGCTAAGCGAAAAGCTGATCCCCTATGCCGCCGACATGGGCTTTACCCATATCGAGCTGCTGCCGATCATGGAATATCCGTTCGGCGGCTCGTGGGGCTACCAGCCGCTGTCGCAGTTCGCGCCGTCCGCCCGCTTTGGTGGACCTGAGGATTTCGCCGGCTTCGTCAACGCCTGCCACCGCGCAGGCCTCGGCGTGATACTCGACTGGGTACCTGCGCATTTCCCCACCGATGCGCACGGCATGGCGCAGTTTGATGGGACGCATCTTTACGAACATTCCGATCCGCGCGAGGGCTTCCATCAGGACTGGAACACGCTGATCTACAACCTCGGCCGCAACGAGGTGTCAGGGTATCTGATCGCGTCTGCCATCTGGTGGCTCGAGACCTTCCATGTCGATGGCCTGCGCGTCGATGCGGTCGCCTCGATGCTCTACCGCGATTACAGCCGTAACGCGGGCGAATGGGTGCCCAATGTCCATGGTGGGCGCGAGAACCTGGAAAGCGTCGCGTTTCTCAAGCGGATGAACACGCTGGTCGCCGAACGCTGCCCAGGCGCGATCACGATCGCAGAGGAATCGACCGCCTGGCCGGGCGTGTCCGCGCCGGTGTCCTCGGGCGGGCTGGGGTTCGATTACAAGTGGAACATGGGCTGGATGCACGACACGCTGCATTACATCGAGCGCGATCCCATCCACCGCCGCTGGCACCATGGCGACCTCACATTCCCGATGGTCTATGCCTATTCGGAAAAATACGTGCTGCCGATCAGCCATGACGAGGTCGTGCACGGCAAGGGCAGCCTGCTCGGCAAGATGCCCGGCGACCGCTGGCGGCAGTTTGCCAATCTGCGCGCCTATTTCACGTTGATGTGGACCCACCCGGGCAAGAAGCTGCTGTTCATGGGCTGCGAGCTCGGCATGGACAAGGAGTGGAACCACGACGAGGGTCTGCCCTGGCACTTGCTCGACCTTCCCGAACATGCCGCGACCCAGATGCTGCTGCGCGATCTCAACCGGCTCTACCGCAGCCAGGACGCGCTGCACGCGCTCGACACCGATCCTGCGGGCTTTGAATGGCTGGTCAGCGAAGACGCCGAGAACAGCGTCTTCGCCTTCGTGCGTCGGGGCCGGAGCGGTCCGCCGGTGGTTGTCGTGCTGAACCTGACGCCCGAGCCATTGACCGGCTACCGCATCGGTCTCCCGTCCGGCGGGGCCTGGCGCGAAGCGCTCAATTCGGACGCTGCAACCTATGGCGGAAGCAATTTTGGCAACGGTGGAACGGTCCATGCCGATGGTCCGTCTATGCACCGCCAACCCCGGTCAGCGGAGCTCAACCTGCCGCCGCTGGGCGCGATTATCCTGATACACGAAGGACATTCCACGTAATGTTGATCCCCGACCGGCTCGATGATGGTTCGGCTTATCCCCTGGGCGCCACGTTCAACGGCCTAGGCGTCAACTTCGCGGTTTTCTCGGCCAACGCCGACAAGATCGAACTGTGCCTGTTCGATCCGCATGGACGCAAGGAACTGGCGCGGCTGGAATTGCCCCAATGCACCGACGAGGTTTGGCACGGCTTTCTGCCCGAGGCGCGACCGGGGCTGGTGTATGGCTTCCGCGCGCATGGCCCGTACGAGCCACACAACGGCCACCGCTTCAACCCCAACAAGCTGCTGCTCGATCCCTATGCGCGCCGCCTGACCGGCGAGGTCCGCTGGACCGACGCGTTGCATTCCTACAGCGTCCGCTCGAAGCGTGCCGACCTCAGCTTCGACCGGCGCGACAGTGCCCCGGCGATGCCCAAGGGTGTCGTCAGCCATAGCGGCTTCAACTGGGCAGGCGATCAGCGGCCGCATATACCGTGGTCGGATACCGTCATCTACGAGGCGCACGCCAAGGGGCTGACCAAGCTGCTCGAGGACGTGCCGCCGCAGGAGCGCGGCTCCTATGCTGCGCTGTGCCATCCCACGGTGATTGCGCATCTCCAGCGCATGGGCGTGACCACGCTCGAGCTGCTTCCGATCCACGCCTTCGTGCAGGACCGGCGGCTGCAGGAGAACGGCCTGACCAACTATTGGGGCTACAACACCCTTTCGTTCTTCGCCCCCGAGCGCCGCTATATGTCGGGCGACGGGCATGGCGACGAACTGCGCATCGCGATCCGCAGGCTGCATGCAGCGGGGATCGAGGTAATCCTCGATGTCGTCTACAACCACACCGCCGAGGGCAGCGAGCTTGGCCCGACGTTCAACTTCCGCGGTCTCGACAATGCCACCTATTACCGGCTGGTCGAGGATAATCCGCGCTATTGCGTCAACGACACCGGTACCGGCAACACGCTCGATCTCAGCCACCCGCGCGTGCTGCAGATGGTCGCCGATTCGCTGCGTTACTGGGCCGAAAGCTATCGCGTCGATGGCTTCCGCTTCGATCTGGGCGTGACGCTTGGGCGCGATGGCAACAACGGGTTCGATCCGCGCAGCGGGTTTTTCGATGTGCTGCGTCAGGATCCGGTGCTGGGCCGGCTCAAGCTGATCTCCGAACCGTGGGATATCGGCCCGGGTGGCTATCAGCTTGGCAATCATCCGCCGGGCTTTGCCGAATGGAACGACAAGTTCCGCGACGCCACCCGGCGCTTCTGGCGCGGCGATGCAGGGATGCGCCCCGAGTTCGCCAACCGGATCGCGGGTTCGGCCGATCTGTTCGACCGTCGCGCCCGGCGTCCCTGGGCGAGCGTCAACTTCGTCACCGCGCACGATGGCTCGCCGCTCGCCGATGTCGTCAGCTACGAGCACAAGCACAACGAGGCCAATGGCGAGAACAATCAGGATGGCCATTCGGAAAACTACGCCTGCAACTGGGGCGCGGAGGGCCCGACCGACGACGGCACGGTCAACGACGTGCGCGACCGGGTCACGCGTTCGATGCTCACCACGCTGTTCTTTTCGCTGGGCACGCCGATGCTGCTGGGCGGCGACGAGTTCGGTCGCACCCAGCGTGGCAACAACAACGCCTATTGCCAGGACAATGATCTGAGCTGGATCGATTGGTCCCTGCTCGAGACACAGCGCGGCAGGGCCCTGAGCGAGTTCGTGCGGCGGCTGAACAAGGCGCGCAGCGATTTCCCGCAACTTCGCGCGCAGCGCTTTCTGCATGGTGATGTCGAGGTGGCGCCCGGATTGCTCGATATCGACTGGTTCGACGAGCGCGGCGAACACCTGACCGACGACGACTGGAACAACTCGGAAGGCCGGGCGCTGGTGATGCGCCGGGTCCGCATCGATGAGGACGGCAAGCTCGAAGCCGTCACCATGCTGATGAATGCCGCCGACGTGCCGCTCGAGTTCCGCCTGCCGCCGCCCGATCTGGCACGGCGACTGGTGATCGACAGCGCCGAGCCCGAGGCCGAGGAACGCGAGATCGGCGAGACCGTCATGGTGCAGGACCGGGCAATGATGCTGATCGTGGGGACAGGGTTGCAACCATGACACCGCTCTGGGGGCCGCTGCGGATCGATCCCGAGACTGTCCGGTTCCGGCTATGGGCGCCCGATCGCAAGGCGGTTGCGCTCGAGATCGACGATGGCTCGCGGATTGCGATGCAGAGCGATGCCGAAGGCTGGTTCTCGGTCGACGCGAAAGCTGCCCCAGGTTGCCGTTATCGGTTCAGGCTGGAGGAGAATCTCGCGGTGGCCGATCCGGCCTCGCGGCTGCAGCATGGCGGCGTCCATGGGTGGAGCGTGCTCGGGAATGCGGGCAGCTATGCCTGGTCATGCGCCGACTGGGCGGGCCGCCCATGGCACGAAGCGGTGATCCAGGAGGTTCACGCGGGCGTTCTGGGGGGCTTTGACGGCGTCGCCAAACGTCTGGCGGCGCTGGCGGATCTCGGCGTGACCGCGATCCAGCTCATGCCGATCGCGGCCTTCGCCGGGACACGCAACTGGGGCTATGACGGCGTGCTGCCGTTTGCGGTGACCGAAGCCTATGGCAGTCCGGATGCGCTCAGGTCGCTGATCGATCAGGCGCATGCGCACGGGCTGATGGTGATGCTCGACGTCGTCTACAACCATTTCGGACCCGACGGGAACTATCTGGGCGCCTATGCCAAGGGGTTTTTCGACGAGCACGCCGATACGCCCTGGGGTGGCGCGGTGGCGGTGTCCAAACCTGCGGTCAGGCGCTTCTTCATCGAGAACGCGCTGATGTGGTTGCGCGACTATCGCTTCGATGGCCTGAGGTTCGATGCGGTACACGCTATCGCCGACAACGCATTTCTCGACGAGATGGCGCGGGAAATCCGCGCAGCCCTGCCGGGGCGGCACATCCATCTCGTGCTCGAAAACGAGAACAACGATGCCGACCGATTGGCGCCGGGCCTTTATGACGCGCAGTGGAACGACGATTTCCATAATGTGTTGCACGTATTGCTGACCGGCGAGACCGACGCTTACTACGCAGGCTTTGCTTCCGACCCGACCGCCCGGCTGGCGCGGTGCCTGTCCGAAGGGTTCATTTACCAGGGCGAAACTCCGCCGGGCGAAAGCGCCCACCCGCGCGGCACGCCCAGCGCGCATCTGCCGACGACGCGTTTCGTCTCGTTTCTTCAAAACCACGACCAGATCGGCAACCGGGCGATGGGCGAGCGGCTCACCGTGCTCGCCGATCATGACCGACTTCGCGCTGCAACCGCATTGTTGCTGCTCAGCCCACAGATCCCACTGATCTTCATGGGTGAAGAGGATGGCAGCACCTCGCCCTTCCTGTTCTTCACCGATTTCACCGATGACCTCGCCGAGGCGGTACGCGAGGGTCGCAGGCGCGAATTCGCCTCGTTTACCGCGTTCGCCGACCCCGAGGCGCGCGCGGCGATCCCCGACCCGAATGCACCCGACACCTTTCAGGCCTCGACGCCTGAACCCGGTGTCGATGCGGTCATCTGGCGCGCGTTCTACCGCGACCTGCTCGCCATCCGGCGCCGTTTGATCGTCCCGCGTCTGGCCGACGCACGCGGACGGAGCGCCGAGGTGCTCGGCAACGGTGCGGTGTGCGCCCGCTGGGCGATGGGCGACGGCACGACGCTGACGATCGCGGTCAATCTGGGCGATGGCATTGTCAGATTCCCTGCAATCGACGATCCGTTGTTTGCGCTGGGCAATGCAGGCGCGCCGGGCTCGTTCGCGGCGGGGCTGGCATGACCCCGCTGCACCGTCTCGCCACCGCTGCCGGATTGCAGATCGACTGGGAAGACGCCGCCGAGCGGCCGCAGCGGGTTGCCGATGAAGCGCTGCGCACGGTGTTGACCGCTTTGGGCTACCCGGCCGAAGACGACAGCGCGCTTGCCTCCAGCTACGACAGATGCATCGAGACAGGTCGCAACGCCAGCTTCGTGTCTGGCGACATCGGCAGGCCGATCCTGCTGCCCAAAGACTGCGATGCCCCGATCGGGCCGGTCGAGATCCGGCTTGAAAGCGGCGCAACCAAGCAGGCGCGGATCGGCAGGACGCGCGACGGCCTGATGCTCTCGCCGATCGATGTCATCGGCTATCACGACGTGAACATCGGCGATTGCGACATCCGGCTTGCCATCGCCCCCGCGCGCTGCCTGGGCCCTGCGGATCTGGCGGGTCGTGCGCGGCCCTGGGGTGTGGCGGTGCAGACGCCTTCCTTGCGCGATGATCGGCACTGTCCGTTCGGCGATTTCGCCACACTGGCAGCGACCGCAAAGGCGTTTGCAGCAGCGGGCGCGGACGCGTTGGCGATCAGCCCGGCGCACGCCCTGTTTCCCGCCGACGCCACCCGTTACAGTCCCTATGCGCCATCGAGCCGGTTGTTTCTCAACGTGCTGTTCGGCGATCCTGCGCTGGTCGGGTGCCCGGTCCCGCCCCTAGCCCAGGCTTCGCCCGAGCTCATCGATTGGGAGCAGGCGATACCGCAGCGGATGTCGGCGTTGCGCGATGGGTTCGACCAGCGCAGCGACAACGTCAGGCAGGCGGTTGCCATCTGGCGCACAGAGCAGGGCGAAGAGCTCGAGCGCCACGCCATTTTCGATGCGTTGTCAGCCCACCACTTTGCCGACGGCGCGCGCGGCTGGCAGGATTGGCCGAGCGCCTTCCACGATCCCGCAAGCGACGCGGTGGCCCGCTTTGCCGTGGAAAACCGCGACGAGGTCGAGTTTTACGTGTTCGCGCAGTGGCTTGCCTCGGCCAGTCTTGACGCCGCCCAGCAGGCCGCGCGCGATGCCGGGATGGGCATCGGCCTGATCGCCGATCTGGCGGTTGGCATGGATGGCGGCGGCAGCCACGCGTGGAGCCAGCGCGATGACCTGCTCACCGGGCTGACGGTCGGTGCTCCCCCCGATCTTCTTGGCCCTCGGGGGCAGAACTGGGGACTGACCGGATTTTCACCCGCTGCGCTCCGGCGGACGGGGTTCGCAGCGTTCATCGCGACACTGCGCGCCGCACTGCGCCATGCCGGCGGAGTGCGGATCGACCATATTCTGGGGCTGGCCCGATTGTGGGTGATCCCCCACGGCCAAAGCCCTGCCGATGGCGCTTATCTCACCTATCCGCTTGAGGACATGCTGCGCATCCTGGCGATCGAATCCCACCGTGCTCCCGCCATCGTCATCGGCGAGGATCTGGGCACCGTCCCCGAGGGCCTGCGGCCATTGCTCCGTCAGCGCGGCGTGCTCGGCATGCGCGTGCTGTGGTTCGAGCGCGATGACGACGGCGGCTTTGTTGCCCCCGAGAGATGGGAACGCTCTGCCGTCGCGATGACCGGCACCCACGATCTGGTAACCGTCGCCGGCTGGTGGCGGGCGGGCGACATAGCCTGGAACCGCAAACTGGGCCGCAGCCCGGACAGCATCGAAATGGAAGACGAAATGACCGAGCGCCAACAGGATCGCGAAGCCTTGTGGGTCGCGATGGCAGCGTCGAAGGCCGCCAACGGGCCGGCACCCGATGCCGATGAGCCGCAGGCGGTTGTCGATGCGGCGCTCCGTCATGTCGCAGCATCACCGTGCGCCCTTGCCATCCTGCCGCTCGAGGACATCGCCGGGCTGATCGAGCAGCCCAACCTGCCCGGCACGATCGATGAACACCCCAACTGGCGACGGCGGATGGAAGCGTCCACCGACGACCTGCTGAAGCAACCCGAAATCGCGCATCGCCTGGCCCAGATCGAAGAGGCTCGGCGATGACCCCGCGCGCGACATACCGGCTGCAGTTTCACCGCGATTTCCCGTTTGCTGCGGCGCAGGCGCTGGTGCCGTATTTCCAGCAGCTGGGAATCAGCCACATCTATGCCTCGCCGATCACCACCGCGCGCAGCGGGTCGCAGCACGGCTATGACGTCGTCGATCACACCCGGGTCAATCCCGAGCTTGGCGGCGAACAGGGTCTGCGCAGTCTGGTGGCGGCGCTGCGTGCGCAGGATATGGGGCTGATCATCGACATCGTGCCCAACCATATGGGCGTTGCAGGCGGCGAGAATGCGTGGTGGAACGATGTGCTTGCGCTTGGCGAGGCCAGCCGTTTTGCGTCGTATTTCGATATCGACTGGAGCGATCCCCTGCTGTTGCCGATCCTCGGTACGCCGCTCGAAGAGGCGCTGGCGCAGGGGGCGATCGAAGTCGACCACAGCAATGGCCAGCCCGAATTGCTGGTCTATGGCGAACACCGGCTGCCGCTTCGCCCCGAGGACCGCGATGCGCTCCCGGAGAACTTCGACAGCCAGGCGCTGGAGGCCTTGCTGGATCGTCAGCATTACCGGCTCGGCTGGTGGCGGACCGCCGATGACGAGCTCAACTGGCGACGCTTTTTCACCATCAACGAGCTCGCCGGGTTGCGGATCGAGGAGCCCGAGGTGTTCGACGCGACCCATGCCCTGCCGTTGCGGCTGTGGCGGGAGGGATTGATCGATGGCGTTCGGATCGATCATATCGATGGCCTTACCGACCCGGCGAGCTATTGCCGCGCTCTGCGTAAGCGCTTTGCCGCCGAGCCACGTGCGCCCGATGCGCCGGTAGGCCCTGCCTATATCGTGGTCGAGAAAATCCTCGGGCCAGGCGAGAATTTGCCTGCCGATTGGGACATCGACGGCACCAGCGGCTACGACTTCATGGAACAGGCATCGGCGGTGCTGCACGATCCGAGCGGAGAAGCGCCGCTTCGCGCGCTGTGGACCCGCTTTTCCGGACGCCCTGCGGACTTCGCGCCCGAAGAGCTGCGCGCCCGGCAGGATATGCTGTCCTGGGCGTTTTCCAGCCAGCTGAACCGGTGTGTCGATGGCTTCGTAGAGCTCGCAGCATCAGCCCCCCAGACCCGCGGCTACAGCCGCCCGATGCTCTACCGGGCGATCGAACGACTGTTGTGGGTGTTCCCGGTCTACCGCACATATGGCACCGGCTCGCAGGCCCCTGAGACCGACTCCGAAATCCGCGAGCGCGCACACCGCGCTGTCGCACCCTTTATACCACCCGGTGAAGGCGGCGTTGTCGATGCCGTGCTCGGCTGGCTCGCCGGCGAAGGTCCGGGCAGCGCCGATCTGTGCGCCGAGGCCGTGCGACGCTTCCAGCAACTCTCCGCCCCCATCGCTGCCAAGGCCGTCGAGGATACCGCGTTCTATCGCCACGGGCCTTTGCTCTCGCGCACCGATGTGGGCTTCGATGCCGCGCGCTTTTCTATCGACACCGACGCGTTTCACCGCATATGCGCCGATCGCGCCGCGCAGTATCCGCGCGCCATGCTCGCCACCGCGACCCACGATCACAAGCGCGGCGAAGACGTCCGCGCGCGCCTGGCGGTGCTGTCTTCGATCCCCGATATCTGGGAGGAGCAGGTTAAGCTCTGGGATGATCTCGCGGACGGCGCGTCGAGCGGCATTGATCCGGGCGACCGTTATATGGCCTTCCAGATGCTGTTCGGCGCGTGGCCCGACGCACTTGATCCAGGTGACCGGGGCAAACTCGAAGAGTTCGGCGACCGGCTGCGCGCCTGGCAGCAAAAGGCGCTGCGCGAAGCCAAATTGCGCTCGTCGTGGCAGCAGCCTGACGAAGAATATGAGGCCCGTACGCTCGGCTGGCTCGCCGCGCTGTGCGACCCCGCCAGATCGTCCGAACTGATCGGCCACATTCACCGCCTCGTCATCGATACGCACAGCGCGGCGCAGGCCAAATCGCTGGTCCAGACCGCACTGCGTTATACCGTGCCTGGCGTTCCCGACCTGTATCAGGGAACCGAACTGCCCGACTTCAGCCTGGTGGATCCTGACAACCGCTCACCCGTCGACTATGCCCTGCGCGAGGCCATGCTGGCAGGGACGGTCCAGATGCATCCCAAGCTGGAGCTGATCAGGACGCTTCTGGCATACCGAACCGCAACGCCCGAACTGTTCTCGACCTCCGGCTATGACGCGGCAACCGTGACCGGAATCAGGGGAGACCATATTCTGGCCTTTTCCCGGTGCTGCGGCGCTGCAGAATTGCGCTGCGTATTCCTTTTGCGCCCTGGCCGCATCCTGTTCCAGAGCACGGCACCTGTTCCGGCGGCCGAATGGTGGGGCGATAGCATGCTAAGCTTTGCCGGAACCGGCCAGTCGCTGTCCGCCCGCGAGATTTTCGCCAACGGGCCTGTGATGGTCGATCTGGTGGCTTAGGCAGCAGCTTCGGCGCTGGTCTTTCGCATCCGCGCAAAGGCATCCCGTATCGATGCCATCCGGGACCGGCAGGTCGCCCAGCGCACCGGGAAATTTAAATGGCCACGTTCATCCTCCCGGTTGCGATCGCGACAGGGCACGCCGCACACGCGGTTATTCTTGGGTCCGATCATCGTGCGACAGAACGGGCCCAACCGGTATTGAGGGGTCTTTGGGCGAGTACGGATTGCCGGCTTCCTTGCGAAGGCCTGCTACTTCGGCTCGCATTTCGCTGACCCGCGCCAAGAGGCGGGCGGCGACATCAGGATGCTCGCGCATATAGCTGAAGCGTTCCTCCGGGTCTTTTTCAAGATCGAACAGCAGGGGCATACCGAACTGTTCGAAGGCGACCGGAAAGCTGCGATAAAAGCTGGAAAGCACAAGCCGATAGCGGCGGTCACGGACAGCTGCGATGTCGTTGCCGTCGAAAAAGAATAGCACCTCGTGCGGCGAGGGCTCACCCTGGGCCAGGACACCGCGGATGTTTTTGCCGTCGATAGTGCGGTCCGTCGGCAGGTCCAGTTCCGCAAAGGCAGCAACAGTCGGGAGGATGTCGATATTCATCGCCATTTCTTGCGAGACCTGCCCCGGCGCGATCACCCCGGGGAGCCGCGCAATAAAGGGTACGCGAAACCCACCCTCATGCGTGCCGCCCTTGCGACCGCGCAGCATGCCGGCATCACCTTCGAACCAGGGGCCATTGTCCGAAGTCAGGATAACCAGCGTGTTGTCGGCAATCCCGTGAGTGTCCAGCGCCGCCAGGATCCGCCCGATGCCCTCGTCAAGATGCTCGACAACATCGCCATAAAGACCTGCTTGCGATACGCCCGATGCACCAGCGGGAGCGGCCAGAGGAAGGTGCGGAAACGTCTCGGCATAATATAGGAAGAACGGCTTTTTCCGGTGCCGCGATATGAAATCGGTGGCCGCCTTTGCGTATCGGTCCGTCAGTTCGCGCTGCTCGGCCGGTGATTGCACCACGGTCTTGTGGTGGTACAGATCAAACGGCTGCATATCGTTGGAATACGCAACGCCCAGGAATTCATCAAAGCCATGGGCGGACGGCCAATACTCATCGCGGTGGCCAAGATGCCATTTGCCGACCATGCCAGTGGCATATCCTGATTGCTTCAGCATTTCCGCTAGGGTGAACTCCGAGCGCGGGAGACCGAAATCGCTGTGCGGCATCACGACGTGCTGCATCCCCGAACGGATGGGGTAGCGCCCGGTCAGTAGTGCCGCACGCGATGGCGTGCAAACATTCGCCCCAGCATAGAAGCTGGTCAATCTTATGCCTTCGGCTGCCAGGCGATCGATGTTCGGCGTTTTGATCAGCTCGGCACCGTTTGCACCGATGTCCCCCCAACCCATGTCATCGGCCATGATGACCACGATGTTGGGAGGTCGGCCTTGGGAACCTTTGGCCTGCGCTTGGGACCATGAAATCATGGCCAGAAGCAGCGTGAACAGAATGCGGGAAAAATTCATTTCGGTTTCCGGATCAATAGCGAAGCGACAGGCGCACGCCCCAGGTGCGCTGCGCCTCCAGGCTCAGGAACTGGGCGTAACCGCCGATATCGAACGTCGCGCCAACAATGGCCTCGACAAAGCTCTGGTCGAAAAGATTCCGCACGAAGCCAACGATGCTCAGGCGATTGTCGAACAGGTTGACGCCCATCTGACCGTCTACCAGCGTGTAGGCCCGCACAATCGCGTTGGGATCATTCAGGATTGTAGACTGTGCATCACCGCGGAACTGAACTCCCAACTGGACAAAGCCATCGGTTGTCGGCCCAAGATCTGCATCGTAACGCACCAGACCGTTCGCCACCAACTCCGGCGCATTGGCCAGCGAGGCTCCCGCAAGGTTCTGCACCCGCTGTCCCGAAACGACGGTACATCCCTGCTGGGCTGTCTGCAGCTGGTAACACGAAGCATTGGGGTATCTTGCAAAGGTAGCGTTGGTATAGGCCACAGCGGCGCTAAGCGTCAGTCCGCGCGCGGGGATTACGGTCAGTTCTCCCTCAAAACCGTAGGTTTCCACCTTGCCGGCATTGGCGACCGTGAAGATTGCCGTGCCGCTTGGGTCTGGCACCAGCGTTTGTGCCTGGAAATCTTTGACCTCGGTGAAGAATCCGGTGAGGTTGGCGGTGACACGGCCGTCATCACTGCGATGGCGGACTCCGACTTCGTACTGCGTCGGGATTTCCGGCCGCACGGTTGGCAATGTCTGCCCCTGAACCGGCCGTACGGTCAGGCCTTGCACCACGCCGGCGGCCTTGTAGCCCCGCGTTACCGTAGCAAAAAGGGTGCTGTTCTCGCCAACGGCATATTGAGCGCCAAGCCGCCAGACAACGGCAGTGTCTCTATCAGACGCTTGTTCCAGTGCAGTCGATGCAACCTGCCCGGCAAAGGGACCGAAAAAGCCAGGCGCGACCCGCTTGAACTGACTGCCGAATACTTCTGAGCGCAGAACACGAAAGCCTGCGATCAATGACAGTGCATCGCTGACTGCAAATTCTCCCTGTCCGAAGACGGCATAATTTTTCTCGGAAAAATTCGATTCCAGCCGAGTGCCGATCTGTCGCCCGGCTGGAAGGGCACCCAGCAGGTTGAGACCGGCGGTGCCGCCCTGAATATTGTCCTGAACAATATCCTGTTCGAAATAAAAGGCCCCGAGCGTGTACGTGAAAGGCTTGTCACGGGGAGAAACGAGGCGAATTTCCTGACTGAACTGAGTCTGGGCAAGATCGCCCAAATTGATCGAAAGTGTTGGCAACGGCACAAGGTCTGCGTCGTTGTTGTCAACGCTGTTCCATTCTCGGTAGGACGTCAGCGAAACGAATTCGAAATCTCCCAAGCCGGTTGTGAACTGGGCGCTGGCGCCCCACGCATCCATATCCGAAAAAAACAGTCCCTCTGAACCGATGTCGAGATTTTGCGGACCGGGGACGATACCCAGCGCCGCACTTGCCGGGCCTATGACCGGCCTGCCGGACCCCAGCAGGCCCGTGCCGGCACCCCCGGTGGAGGTGCGTCGGAGGGTCAATGCGCCGGATGCCTGATCGCGCTTTACATAATCACCGCTCAGCAGCAGGTCGGTACCCGGCGCGAACTCGAAATTGAGCTTAGCGCGAAAACCGAACTCGTCGCGGTTGTTGAGGCGATCCTGCAAAGCGGTGGGATTCACGTTGCGGACATAGCCATCGCGCGTGTTGCGATAGCCGGACACGCGGGCAGTCACAGGCCCTGCGATGGGGCCACTGACGGCTGCAAACAGGTTCAGTTCGTCAAATGAGCCATAGGCAATATTGGCTTCCGCCTTGAATGTATCGGTTGGGCCCTTGGTAATTATCGATACGACGCCGCCGGATGAATTCTTGCCGAACAACGTGCCTTGCGGGCCGCGCAGAACCTCAATCCGTTCAACGTCTGCAAAGTCGAAGATGCCCGCCCCCTCACGTCCCATCACCACGCCGTCGATTGCGATGGCTGTCGATGCCTCGATGCCGATGTTGAACAGACTGGTGCCAATGCCGCGGATCGTGGTGGCCGATTGGCGCGCATTGACGCCGGCGTTGAACGTCACGCCGGGCGCCACATACTGAAGCTGATCAAAGCTATCGATCTGGCGGGTCTGCAAGGCTGCACCGCTGATCACCGTGATGGAAATGGGGACGTCCTGAATATCCTGCTCGACCCTCTGGGCAGTCACCACGATTACCCCGCTCGTGGCCGGGTCGACAGGTTCTCTCACCTGCGCAAACAGTGCCGACGGCATGGACATGACAAGCAAGCTTGCGCCCACCAAGAAACCCCGTTGCATATACCCCTCCCTTATAAACTTTACACTTGTCTAATTTCGACAAATGGAAAGTTTGTCAAGTGGTATTCAGCTATTCGCAAGCGCCTTGGCGCGGGCGGATTCCGCCCATTCTGGAAGCTGTGGCCAGACGACCGGCTTGTCGCTGCGCTCACCCAGCACGAGCGCGATCACCGCCTCGGTATGAGCGTCGATTGCGGCCTGGGATGTCATCTGGACGCCGTAAAGCTGATCGATTGCATTGGTCAGCACGAAAGGCATCTGGCAGATCGAAGAGATGATGTAGAAATACGATACCAGCCAGACATCCGGCACCACTCCCTGCTTCATCAAGCGAGTGGTCACAGGGATAAGTCCGGCATGGCTACGCCTGATATGCTCGACCATGTATTCGAGACGCTCTGTAGCAGCCATCGATTCATGGATCATGATCCTGACATGCTCGGGATGGTCAGCGCAGTAACGGATATAGTGACGCAGCCATGATCGCAGGCCCTCCCGCGTCCGAAGATCGAGCTCCCCCGTTCGATCGTTGCTGAAAGCCCCGCTCAGCCCTGCAAACATGTCGTCAACAACTGCTTTCCACAGCTCCAGCTTGTTGCCGAAGTGGTAACGGATAAGGGTATGTGTGACGCCTACCTGCTTTGCGATGTCCCGGATATTGGTGCCTTCAAAGCCAAATTGGGCGAAGGCCATGCGTGCCGCCGTGAGGATGTCGCGTCTCGAGCGCTGGGCACGCTCCTGACGTGGCGGCTCCCTGTGCCCTGTCGATGAATTCATTAGTCGGGTTCCTTTTTCAGTTCGTCGGTTGGCCGGACCATAGAACAAAAGAGCTTGCATAAAAACTTTACGTTTGGAAAGTATGCGGTTGGTATCGGGCAGACATATCCAGCAGGGAGAGATTCATGAACGGCGGCGATCACGACCCAAAATTGGACCGGTGCACGCGGATCCTCGCTGATATGTCACTGGACGAGAAGATTGCGCTGCTTTCTGGAAAGGATTTCTGGTCGACTTCTCCGGTCGAACGCCTCGGCATTCCGTCGCTTCGTATGGCAGATGGCCCGACGGGGCTGCGGTCGGTCAACTCTGATCCGGCTACCGTTTTTCCGGTCGGGACGGCACTGGCGGCAAGCTTCAACCCTGATCTGGTCGGTGAAGTGTCCGCCGCGATCGGGCGCGAGGCCATCGCGCACGGCGTGGACGTGCTGCTCGCGCCTGGGATCAACATCCAGCGCACCCCGCTGGGTGGCCGCAATTTCGAGTATTATTCCGAGGACCCCGTGCTCGCCGGCACAATCGGCGTGGCCTATGTCAACGGCGTTCAGTCCCAGGGCGTGGGAACCTCGGTCAAGCATTTTGCCGCGAACAACCAGGAACACCGCCGCATGGATAGCTCGTCCGATATGGGTGAGCGGGCGTTGCGCGAAATCTATCTTGCCGGCTTTGAGCAGGTGGTGCGCGAGGCTGCACCGTGGACAGTGATGTCGGCCTATAACCGCATCAACGGCGTGTTCTGCTCGCAGAATGAATGGTTGCTCAATGTCGTGCTCAAGGGCGAGTGGAACTACCAGGGGGTGGTCGTATCCGACTGGGGAGCAGCCAAGAACACCGCCGGCTGCGCCAAGGGCGGGCTCGATCTCGAGATGCCCGGCCCGGCACGGGTCTATGGCTTGTCGCTGAAGCACGCTGTCGAAGAGGGTGAGGTGGCGGAAGAAACCATCGATGATCACGCTCTTCGCGTCCTGCGTCTGATCGAACGATGCGGATTGCTCGATGGCAACCCCAAGGCAGCGCAGGCGCAGGCGCACGGCTGCGCGCACCGCGAACTCGCGCGCCGCGCAGCGGCCGAGGCCATGGTGCTGTTGAAGAACGAGGAGGCTATCCTGCCACTTCGCGCAACAGACCGCCTGGCAGTGATTGGCGTGTTGGCCGATTTCCCCGCGATCCAGGGGGGCGGCAGTTCCCAGGTGACGCCCGAGCGGATCATCAGCCCGCTTGATGGACTGTGCGAACATTTCTCTGGCGGCAGCCAGATCGTGTTCGAGCGCGGAGTCGACGCCGAACCGCGGACCCCGACGATAAACCCCCGCCTGCTGCTGACCGGGCAAGGCGAGAACGGGCTGACCGCGATCTATTTTGCCAATCCCGATTTTGACGGCGCTCCAGTGCTCGAGCGCACCGAGTCGTGGCTGTGCAAGCTGGGCTTTGGCGAGGCGGCGCAATCAGACGACGATCTTGCCTTCAGCGTTGAATGGACGGGCGTCCTGCGTCCGCGCTTCTCCGGGCAGCACAGGTTCGAAATTCTGCACTCGAACCCGGATGTGTGTCTGGAGATCGATGGGACGATGCTGGTCGGAGAGACCACGCCACGCGAAACCGAGCTGCTGTACATGATCCTTCCGCTCAACCGCCGGCATGCCGTGATCGGGCTCGAGGCGGGGCGCGATTACCCTATCCGCATCCGCTATTCCCAGCCGGCCGAAGGCAGCATCCGCGCCTTCAACATTTTCGACGTCAAGCTGCGCGAGCCCGCGCCTGATCGCGAGCGGGCGATCGCTGCGGCCAGAACCTCGGATGTTGTGCTGGTTTTCGTTGGTCCCGGCACGACTGCCGAAACCGAAGGCATGGACCGCGCCTCGATGCGCCTGCCCGAAGCACAGAACGCATTGATCGAGGATATTGCTGCGATCAATCCCAATATTGTGGTCTGCGTCAATTGCGGCGGGCCAGTGGAAATGCCTTGGGCGGACAAGGTCAAGGCGATCGTCCAGTGCTGGCTGCCCGGGCAGGAGGGCGGGCATGCCATCGCCGACGTCCTCACCGGCGTGGTCAACCCCTCGGGCAAGCTTCCAGTGACCTTTCCAGTTCGCTACACGGACAACCCCACCTACCTCCATTATCCCGGCGGTGCCCGGGTACAGTATGGCGAGGGGCTGTATGTGGGATATCGCCATTATGACGCTGCCGAGGTGGCGCCCCTCTATCCGTTTGGCCACGGTCTATCCTATACACGCTTTGCCTTGGCGGATATTGTTGCGCCGGAGAGCGCCGCGGCCTTCGAGGACATCACTGTCGAACTCACCATCACGAACACCGGGATGCAGGCCGGAGCGGAAGTGGTTCAGCTTTACCTCGAGCACGTCAACCCCGCTGAAACCATGCCGGTCCGCCAGCTCAAAGCCTTCGCCAAGCGCCACCTCGCGGTCGGAGAGCAGTCGCATGTAAGCTTGCGCCTGCAAGGCCGCGCCTTTGCCTGGTATGATGTCGATGGCGGAGGCTGGACCGTGACACCCGGCCACTACCGTCTTCACATCGGCACCTCCTCGCGCAATCTGGTAGCGGCCTGCGATATCGAGATCACGGCATGAGCGCCCCGGCTGAGCCACGACGCGCTGTCCCCCTCGGGACGCGAATAGGCTTTGGTGTCGGTGACTTCGGCTTTCTCGTGGTTTGGCAGGGAACGACCTTGTTCCTCATGTACTTTTATACCGACGTGATGGGAATAGACCCGGTGGTGGCCGGCTCAATCTATCTGGCTGCCATGGTATGGGACGCCGTTACCGACCCGGTGATAGCCGCGATGGCCGAGCGCACGCGAACCCGTTGGGGACGATATCGGCCGTGGATCGCGCTGGGTGCGGTCCCTTTCGGCATTTCTTTCGCCCTTGCATTCTCAACTCCGGGCAGCCTGCCAGTGACGCCCTGGGTGTGGGCACTTGGCACGCATCTTCTGCTTCGGACCGCCTATACGATAGTTTCTATGCCCTTCAATTCGATGCAGGCGCGGCTGACCAGCGATGCCAATGAGCGCACCGTGCTTGCGGCGTTCCGGATGGTCGGTGCCGCGACCGGTAGTCTGGCGATTGTGGTACTGATGCCTCTGGTCGTGCAGTTTTTTTCTGAGCGTGGGGAGGCCTATGGCTATTTTGTCGCTGCGAGCCTCGCGGGGGCGCTTGCGGTGGCCGGACTGCTTTACTGCGCGGCGGCCATGCGTGAGCCTGGCGCAGATAAAGAGACGGCGCCCGAACAATCTTTGCTAGCAGATATTGCCGAGATTCCCGGCCTGTTCCGTTCGAACGGACCGCTGGTTCGCGTATTCGGGGTGATCGTGATCGGGTCCATCTGCCTCGGCATGTTCGGCAAGAGCGTGCTGTATCACTTCAAATATGATATAGGTCGCGAGGACCTCGTTATGGTCGCCCTGGTTCTACCCGCGATCCTGCTGGTGGTGTCCACTCCGTTCTGGGTGTGGCTGTCGCAACGCCGGAGCAAGCGCGATGCGCTTGGCATCGGGCTGATCATCTCCTTTGCGGGCTATCTGTTGTTCTTCTTCAACCCCTCCCATTATCTGCCTGGTGCTTTTGCCGCGATTGCGCTGATCGGCCTTGGGGGGGCATCGCTGCCGGTGATGTTCTGGGCGATGCTGCCCGACACGATCGAATACGGCGAGTATCGTTCTGGCACGCGAGCAGAATCGCGCACTTTCGGCTTCGCCACATTTGCCCAGAAGGCAGCGGTCGGGATCAATGCCCTGCTGCTGGGTGCTCTGCTGAGTTGGTCAGGGTTTGAGGCTAACGCCGACCAGCTACCGTCGACGCTGCTCGCCATGAAGGCAATCATGGTGCTCGTCCCCGCCGCAGGCAGCATTGCCATCTTGGGCATCCTGCGCGGATACCATCTCGATCGCGCAGCCCATGGCGCGCTGGTCCGCGCGCTTGATGCGCGGCGCAAGGCGTCAATGCTTGCAAGGACTGAATAGCCCCCAGATTTCTTTTGAAGGCGCGGATCCTGAATTTTGAGGCCAGGCGGCAAATCATGGGCAAGCCCGGCTTCAGGTATGAGTTTAAGCGTGATGTGGTGGCCCAAATCACCGAGCGTGGTCATCCGGTAGCGAAGGTTTCGCAGCGTCAGCCCGCCACCGCATCACGATTCGGCTATGCTCGAGACGCAACACGCTTGCATCTCATCCCCATCAGCCGCGGCACAGATATCCCGAACTCGCCTTTGCAGCATAGCCTGGTTGTCAAGAGGTGCCACCGCCCGAGTTAACGATGCTAGAAATTGACCCGCGCGCCGACCGTCGCATAGGTGCCCACGACGTCGTACAACGTGCTGTTGACGGTGATAAGCGGGGGCTTGCGGTCAAAGACATTGTTGACGTTGGCGAACAGCACCAATTCCTCGGCAACCTTGAACTGTGCGCCGATATCGACATAGGTCCGCGAACCGATCGAGTTGTTGATCAGTGTCGTGCGCGTCCGGTCAAAATTCCCGCCACCGATGTAGCGCGCGCGGACATCCAGGCCGAAGCTTTCGTCCTGATAGCTGGCACTGAGCGTGCCGCGCCACTTCGGCGTAGCGCGCTGCACCGAATCGCCGACATCGCCGGCAGTCTCGACCCGGCTGAGGCCGGTATCGAACACCAGCGTATCGACATAGGTGGCGAGCGCGCGCAGGCGGATGCTGCCCGGCAGGTTGGCCCCGATGCTCGACAACCTCATGATGTAGGATGCCTCCATATCGAACCCGCTGGTTTCAAAGCTGGCGATGTTCTGCTGGTTGGCTGCAACCTGGACAACGGTGCCGGTGGCATCGCGGGTAATGCGGCCGCACGCCGCCGCGCTTCCCCGGAAACAGGCCAGCGTGAGGTTCGATCCATTGAG
Organism: Blastomonas sp.; assembly: GCA_046291395.1. Taxonomy (GTDB): domain Bacteria; phylum Pseudomonadota; class Alphaproteobacteria; order Sphingomonadales; family Sphingomonadaceae; genus Blastomonas. The sequence goes on from JBKBTF010000002.1 coordinate 143,245, forward strand.
TGCGGTGATCGCACCGTCTATCTTGATCTTGTAGTAATCGACCGATGCGCTGAAGCCGGACAGGAAGGATGGCGAATAGGTGGCGCCAAGGGCGGTGGTGTAGCTTACCTCGGGCACCAGATCCAGATTGCCGCCGGTGAAGGTGGTGACGGTGGACGGGGTCGCGTTATAGCCGGGATTGGCGGCGCGTCGTGCTGCCGGATTGTCCTGATCGTTGAGTGGCCCGATGTTGATCGAGCGCACCGCGAACAATTCCCCGATACTGGGTGAACGGATGTCGCGCGAGTGGGTGCCCCTGAGCAGCAGGTCGTTGAACAGCCGGGCGGTGGCCCCGCCCTTCCAGGTCCAGATGCCTCCGCTGGTGCTGTAATGCGAATATCGCGCCGCACCGCTCAGATCGACTTCCAGTGTGTCTTCGAACTTGACCAGCGGAAGCAGGACTTCGCCAAAGGCTTCCTTGACGCTGAACCCGCCCGATGTCGGCGTCGAGAACACGAGAATGCCGAAATTGTTGGCATTCGCGACGGTGAAGTCGTCGCGCGAGGCGATCTGCTCCTCCCAGCGCGCCTCTGCACCCAGCGCGATTGTCACCGGCCCCGCCCAGAGGGAGAACAGATCGCCCTGAATCGAGGCACCTGCCGAATCGAGCTTGGTGGTCGAGAATGCGCGCTGGGTGCCGGTGACGTAATCGCGCGATTCGGCTGAGGCATTGAGCGCGCCGAAGGGATTGAGCGGTCGGCAGGCAGGGTCATCATTGGCGGGATTCGCGTCCGCGTTGATCGCGCAGACGATCTGTCCGCCGCTCGACACGGCATTGAGCGCATTGTTGAACTGCCTGACGAGGCGCGAGTTGCCCATCGCCTGGTCGCTGTCGACCTCGCCATGGCTGTACCAGGCCTTGTAGCTCAGTCCCTTGCCGAAGGTGCCATCGACGCCGATCGCGGCTTCCTTGCTGACCCGCAGCCCGCGGAATTGCAGCCGCAGGATGTCGTTGAAATAGCGCCCCATAGTGAAGCTCGTTTGTCCGGCCGCGGCGAGCTGGCCTCGGATCGCTGGCGAAAGATAGGGGTTGCTGGCCTGGATCGTCAGATACGGCAGCCCCAGCGCGCCGCCGACGTTGAAATCACCGAAGAACGGCGCGTTCGACAGCGCGCGCGCATAGCTTCCGTCGACCCAGAACGTGGCATCGCCGACGTCATAGCTCAGCCGCGCATAGGTGCTCAGCCGTTCGAACGGAGAAGCGACCGGAATCGTATCGTACAGCTGGATGCCGTCTGCGCCACCGACCATCCGCAATGGAAACGCGCCCGCGCCCACGGGCGTGCCGCGCTGGAACGCGCGCAGCGTGCCATCTGAATTGAAGGTCTGGCCGGCGAGCACGCCGCTGGTGATCAGCCCTCCCACCGTGACATTGCCGAAGTTGACATCGCGCACAAGCTGCGATCCGGTTCCCGATGGGATGAAATCAGGGCTGTTGAGGTTGGGCCGGGAGGCGCGGTTGATGACGCCTGCATCCTTGACATATTCGCCGCCGATGATGAACTTCGCGCGTCCGTCGGCAAAGCTGGTACCGAATTTCGCGTCGACACCGTAGCGGAACCCGTCGCCGCGCGATGATACGCCCAGGTTCCCGCCGATCGAAAGCCCGTCATATTCCTTGTCGAGCAGGATGTTGACCACGCCGGCCACCGCGCCCGAGCCCCAGGCCGCCGATGCGCCGCCGGTCACGACCTCGACGCGCTGCACCAGATTGGTCGGAATGAAGTTGAGATTGCCCTCGCCGACAAAGCGGCGGCCGTCGAGCAGGACGAGCGTGCGGTTGGAGCCCAGGCCGCGCATGTCGACCGGCGCGGTGCCGGTCGAGGTGTTGCCGTTCGACACGCTCGGCGTCGTGGTGGGGCGGATCTGCGGGAGATCGTTGAGTATCTGCTGGAGGTTGGGACGCGCACCCTGGCGCAGTTCATCCTCGCCAACCACGGTCGTGGGGGTCGGCTGATCGTATCCGGCACGGGCAATGCGCGATCCAGTAACGAGAATTTCCTCGCCGCTGCCAGCGTCTGGCTCGGACGCGGTCTGCGCCGCAGCGGGGACTGCAAACAGCAATCCGAACGCCAGTGCCGCGCTGCTGCTGCCGCAAACCAGCCTGTAACCAAACTTGTCATGATCCATGCGCATGTTGTTCACCCCTTGATATCAGACCGCTCAACGGCTGCCTGTCTTCATTCCTGATCAGGGAAGCTGTCATAATGTCCTGTTCAGGACAACAGATTTCTTTAGCGAGAAATTCTGCGGAAAAATGATAGTGATGTGAGATTGAGGACTTCGCTGTCCGGGCATGACCCGTGAATGAAGTGGAAAGCAGGCAGTGGCCGGCTTGGCTCGCGCCTTCCGTACCGCTTTCAATGCCTGACAGAAACCTAGGGTTGGCCGAGGGTATCAAATGCGCGACGGCCAATGAAAGCGTGCCGCGCTTGTATTCATGTGGTGCGTCGAATCAATGTGCTTGATGTTTCCGTTCAGGATTTTATGATCTCAATTTGAAAACGATTTGAAAGGGGAGCTTACATGCAATTATCTCGTCGTCAGGCGCTGTGCGCCGTCGCGGGTGCAGCCCTAACCGCGCCCCATATTGCGCGCGCCGCCTTTCAGGTCAGCCCCTTCAGCGGCAAGACATATTCCAAGCGCGCGGTCGAACTCGTCAAAAGCTCGGTCGTCGTCGACATGCTTGCCCCGATCAAGATCGACTTCGAGGCGTCCTTCTACGCCAAGCCGATGAGCGATCAGATGGCTGCCGATTTTCGCGCCAGCGGGCTCAGCGCGATCCACCATGCGGTCGGCATCGGGGGCCCCAGCGCAAGAGAACAGGCGCTGAGCTTCTTCGCCATCTGGGGCAACTATGTCGCGCGCAACAGCGACGTGCTGACCGGTGTCGACACCTTCTCCGACATTCTCGATGCCAAGAAGCAAGGCAAGGTTGCGGTGATCATGGGACTGCAGAATGCGGACCATTTCCAGCGCCCCTCCGACGTGAAGAGCTTTTACGAACTGGGACAACGCTGCGCGCAGCTGACCTACAATTCGCAGAACCGCATCGGATCGGGATCGACCGACCGCGTCGATGGCGGCGTCAGCGACTTCGGGGCCGACATCATCAAGGCCATGAACGAGGTGGGGATGCTCGTCGACGTGTCGCACAGCGGTGACCGCACGACGCTGGATGCCATTGCCATATCGGAAAAGCCGATGTCCATTACGCACAGCAACTGCCGCGCCCTGATCGATCATCCGCGCGTCAAGACCGATGAGGCGATCAAGGCGCTGGCGGCGAAGGACGGCGTGATGGGAATCACCGGAGTCCGCAACTTCGTGAGCAAGACCGACCCGACGACGATCGTCAACTATGCCGACCATATCGACCATGTCGTCAAGCTGGTCGGGATCGACCATGTCGGCATCGGCACCGATGCAGACCTTTACGGCTATGACGACACCTCACCCGAGATGAACAAGATGCTGCGCGGCGCCTACAAGGACAGCTATGCATTCCGCGAAAAGATCGACATCGACGGGTTCGATCACCCGCTCAAGATGTTCGACCTGACCGAAGAGCTGATCCGCAGACGGTATTCCGACGCCAATATCAAGGCGGTTCTCGGCGGCAATTTCCAGCGCCTGCTCACCGCAACATGGGGCGGCTGATGAACGCGATCAGCGAACCGATGGTCGGCACATTGATCCTGCCGCAGCCCTATGTGCTGTTTCTGGGTGATGTCACGGTTGCAGGCTATGCCAAGACAGCCTTCGGCTTGCGCGACTGGGCTCCAGACAAATGCGTCGGCGAAATCCGGCTCGATGGGGCCACAGTGACCACCGGGCTGGATGCAATGACTCCAGCCCAGGCACATGCCCGCGGCGCACGCGCCTTGCTGATCGGAGTCGCCAATCCAGGCGGCATCATCCCGGCAAGCTGGCAGGCTTCGCTCATCGAAGCGCTGGAAGCCGGGCTTGACCTGATCTCGGGCATGCATATGCGACTTTCAGACATCCCCGAACTCGCCGCCACCGCGCAGCGCCTGGGGCGCCAGCTGATCGACGTCAGGGTGCCGCCCGCGCAGCTTCCGATCGGCAACGGACGCAAGCGCAGCGGGATGCGCCTGCTCACCGTCGGCACCGATTGCGCGCTCGGCAAAAAATACACTGCCTTGTCGCTCGCAGCCGCCTTTGCGGCGCGGGGCCTGGATGTCGATTTCCGCGCGACCGGCCAGACCGGCATCATGATCGCAGGCGGCGGCATCCCGATGGACGCGGTCATCGCGGACTTCGAGGCAGGCGCAGCGGAAACTCTCTCGCCTGACGCGGCTGCCGGTCACTGGGACGTCATCGAAGGTCAGGGTGCGATCACCCATCCGGCCTATGCGGGCGTCTCGCTGGGCCTGCTGCACGGCAGCCAGCCCGATGTGTTCGTCGTGTGCCACGAACCCGGACGCACCGAAATGATCGGCGCAGCCGGTCATCTGCTGACGAGCATCGAGGAAATCGTCGAGCTCACGCTGATTCTGGGTCGCAGGACCAACCCCTCAATCCGCTGCGCCGGCTTTTCCTTCAACACCTCCGCGATGGGAGCGAGCGAGGCCACCGCGCTGATGGCGGACGAAACTCGCCGGCTGGGACTTCCGGTCGCCGACCCGGTGCGCGGCGGCACCGCCTTCGACGCGCTCGTCGACAGTTGCCTCGCATGACGTGCACGACATCCAACGATCTTAGGGAGACTTACATGGCCCATGCCCCGGCCCTTCGCCGCACCGCCCTTGCCGCCGCGCTGTTCGCGTCGATCGCCTTTCCCATAACGGCTTTCGCGCAGGAAACCGCGCAAACCTCCTACAGCATCCCGCAGGACCGGATTGGCGGGCTGGTCGATTTCGTCGACGGCGTGATGGCCCAGCAGATCGCGACGCGCGAAGTCGCCGGCGCGCTCGTCACGGTCGTCTACAAGGGCAAGGTCCTTTTCTCGCGCGGCTATGGCTTTGCCGATATCGACAAGGGCGTGCCGGTCGATGGACAGCAGACGCTGTTCCGCCCCGGATCGGTCTCCAAGATGTTCACATGGGCGGCGCTGTTGCAGCAGGTCGAGGCGGGCCGTGTCGATCTCGATGCCGATGTGAACACGTATCTCGATTTCAGGATTCCCGAATACGAAGGCCAGCCGATCCGCGTGCGCGACCTGTTGTCGCATGCCCCGGGGATGAGCGACGTCGGCGGGCTGACCGCGCCGAGCCCCGACAAGATCACACCCTATGTCGAATGGATGAAGTCGCATGTTCCGGTGCGTCACTGGGCGCCGGGCACCGAGTCCTCCTACTCGAATTTCGGCTCGGTGCTGGCCGGCTATATCGTCGAGCGCGTTTCGGGCGAGGCCTTTCCCGATTATGTCGAGAAGCACATTTTCAAGCCGCTCGGCATGGCGGCGACGACCTTTCGCGAGCCTCTGCCTGCTGCGCTCGCACCGCGCATGGCGACGGGCTATCAGGTCAAGGACGGACGGCTGGTCGCCAAGCCATTCGAGCTGTTCAGCCCGGTAATGCCCGCCGGATCGGGAACGAGCAGCGGCCCCGACATGGCGCGGTTCATGCTGGCGATGATCAACGGCGGCGCGCTGGGCAAGGTGCGCATCCTCAAGCCCGAGTCGGTCCGGTTGCTCCTCACCGATTCCGTCGCCAACGCGCCCGATCTTCCCGGGATGGCGCATGGTTTCTTCGTCGTGCGCAAGGCCGGTCCGCGCATGGTCGGCCATGGCGGCAACACCGGCGATTTCCACTCGCACATGATCCTGGCACCCGAGGCTGATCTGGGGTTCTTCGTGTCGGAAACCGGCGGCCAGGGCAGCTATGGCGGACGCACCGAACTGGTCGAGGCGCTGATCGGCCGGCTGTTTCCGGTCACGCCTGCCCCCCGCGTCGGGGCACCCGCTGGCGAGACGCTTCCGCTTGGGGCCTATCGCGGCAACCGCCGCGACTATTCCCGCGAGCCCACTCCAGAGCGTGATCTGAAAGTCGCCGCCGCAGGCGCCAATGCCGTCACCGTCACCAGCGACGGCAAGACGAGCTATTGGGAGCGCGTCGGCCCCATGCGCTTCGAACAGGTGACCGGCGCGCGCGCGGGCGGCCCGTTCGAGCAATTGCGTTTCCACGGCACCGAAGGCCGTTGGCGCCTGTCGTTCTCGTCGCAGCCGCATGTTCTCTATCATTTCGTCAGCCCTGAGGAGAAGCCATAATGAAGCTCTTGATCGCCCTCGCGCTCTCGTGCGCGCCCATCGCGGCTTTCGCCCAAACCGTGGCCACTGATACGCCCGGCCAGTTCGCCAGCGGCGTGCAATATGTCCAGCCGAAGGACTGGACAGCATCCCGGCAGGATTCCGTGCTGACCTTCACTTCGCCCGAGGGTGATTTGCGTATCATGGTGGCGGAAATCGGCACTGCCACCGACGCTGCGGACGCAGCATCAAAGGCCTGGGCGCTTGTCCGCCCCGGCGCGGCGCCGACGCTGCGCACCAGCACTGCTGCGCCGCCCGCCGACGGCTGGGAAGAGCGCGTCGGCTTCGCCTATGACACGCTGCCGACCGAACGCGCCGCGCGCTCGGCGACCGCGCTGCGCAAGGGCTCCGCCTGGACGGTGCTGGTGATCGATGGGTCTGCAGGCACCGCGGCCAAACGCTCGGCTGCGATGTCGGTGGTTGCCCAGAGCCTGCGCCCGGCTGGCTTCGCAAAGGAGAGCTTTGCCGGCAGGACCGCGCATGAGCTCACGCCCGAACGGATCAAGCTGCTCACCGACTTCGTCGAGCAGAGCCGCCAGGAGCTTCAGGTTCCCGGCATCGGCTTTGCGCTGATCGATGACGGCAAGGTGCTGTGGCAGGGCGGCTTTGGTGTTCGCGCACTGGGATCGCCCGAAAAGGTCGACGAGAATACCAAGTTCATGATCGCGTCGAACACCAAGGGAATGACCACGCTGCTGCTTTCGGTGCTGGCCGACGAAGGCAGATTGCGCTGGGACGAGAAGGTGGTCGATCTCTATCCCGAGTTCCGTTTGGGCAACGACGAAGTCACCAAGTCGGTCGAGGTCAGGCATCTCATCTGCGCCTGCACCGGGCTGCCGCGCAAGGATTTCGGCTTCATTCTCGCCGACAAGGGCCAGCCCGCGGCGGACACCTTTACCCAGCTCGCCGCGACGATGCCGACCAGCAAGTTCGGTGACCTTTTCCAGTACAACAACCAGCTCGCCTCTGCGGCAGGCTATGTCGGCGGGCATATCCTCTACCCCAAGATGGAATTCGGTGCCGCCTACGACCGGGCGATGGAGGAGAAGGTCTTCCAGCCGCTCGGCATGAAGGACAGCACCTTTGATTATGCCGAAGGCATGGCGGGCAACTGGGCGGCCCCGCACGGGCTCGACATCGACGGCAAGGTGACGCTGATGTCGAACGACTTCAACTGGTCGCCCTACCCCTATCGTCCCGCCGGTGCGGCGTTTTCCACGACCGCCGATATGATCCGCTATGTCCAGCTCGAACTGGGCAAGGGCATGCTCGACGGCAAGCGCGTGGTCAGCGAGGCCAATCTGCTCGCGCGGCGCGAAAAGGGCGTGCAGGTCGGCCCCGACAGCTGGTACGGCATGGGCCTGTTCCAGCGCGTGGACTCAGGCGTCCAGGTTGTCACCCATGGCGGCACCCTGGTCGGCTATCACAGCAACTGGTATGCGCTGCCGGAACCGGGCGTGGGCATGGTGATCCTGGTCAACAGCGATCCGGGCGCTGCGATGCTCGCACCCACGCTGCGCCGCCTGCTCGAAATCCTCTATGATGGCCAGCCCGAGGCCGCGCGTGATGTCACCGCCGCCGCCTCCCGAATCGCGGCGCAGGCAAAGGCAAAGCGCGAGCGGCTGACCTATCCGGGCGATGCTGCAGTGCTGGCGAACCTTGCCGGCCATTACCGCGATCCCACCGTCGGCCAGATCACGATCAGCGAGAAGGACGGTCAGAAGTGGATCAAGGCCGGCTTCGTCGAAGGGCCGCTGGCGACCCGCAAGAACGCCGATGGCAGTGTGTCGATCGTCTCGGTCGGCCCCGGGAGCATCGCGGTCGATGCGCTGGTCGGCACGCAGGACGGCAAACGGACGCTGGCGATCAGCGACGGCCAGCAGACCCAGTATCTCTACGTCGAAGACTGACCTTGAAGGGGAACACCGACATGACCCGGCCATACGCGCTTGCCTTCGCCTCGATGTTGCTGCTGGTCGGCGCGGCAGAGCCGCCGCCCGCGGCCTATGACATCATCATTCGCGGCGGGCGCGTGCTCGATGGGGCGGGCAATCCCTGGATCTCGGCCGATGTGGCGATCAAGGACGGGCGCATCGCTGAGGTCGGCGTGATCACGGGCCGGGGAAAGCAGGAAATCGATGCGCGCGGGCGCTACGTTTCGCCCGGTTTCATCGACATGCTCGACCAGTCGGGGCGAACCTTGCTGCGCGACGGATCGGCGACGAACAAGCTTGCTATGGGCGTAACCACCCTGATCGCGGGCGAAGGCGGCACCGCCGTGCCGGCAGGCGAACTGGCGGGCTATTTCACAAAGCTCGAGACACAGGGCATCGCGGTCAATTTCGGCACCTATTACGGCGCGGTGCAGGCGCGTGTGAAGGTCATGGGCGACAGCGCGGGCGCGCCGAGCGAAAGGGAGCTCAGCGCGATGGAGGACGAGGTCCACGCCGCGATGAAGGCGGGCGCCTTCGGCATTTCGGCAGCGCTGATCTATTCGCCCGCAAGCTTCCAGGCGACCGGCGACCTTGCGCGGCTGGCGGCGATCCCGGGCAAATGCGGCGGCTTCTATGCGACCCATATGCGCGATGAGAGCGATAAGCTGCTCGCCGCGATCGACGAGGCGGTCACTATCGGCGAGCGCAGCGGCGCCAAGGTCGAGCTGTTCCACATCAAGGCAGCCTATGCTCCGCTGTGGGGCAAGCTGATGCCGCAGGCGATAGCGAAGATCGAAGCGGCGCGTTCGCGCGGGCTCGATATCGGCGCCAACATCTATCCCTATCGCGCCGGCGGCACCGGGCTCGACGTGACGATCCCGACGCACGTCTTTGCCAAGGGTCGCGAGGCGGCGCATGCCGCGCTGCGCGACCCTGCGGTGCGCGCGCAGCTCAAGGAGCAACTCGCCGCAGGATCGCAGCCCGACTGGTCCAATCTGGTCCATGCCTCGGGAGGCTGGAAGAATGTCGTGCTCGTCAATGGGCACAGCGAGCCCTACGAGCGCTTCAACGGACAGAATTTCGTCGAGATCGGCAAATCGCTGGGAATGGATCCCGCCGACGCGGCCTGGGACATCTGGCTTGCGGCGCTTCCTGCGCGCGCCTCGGCGCTCTATTTCATGATGGACGACACGGATATCGATCTGGCGATGCGACAGCCCTGGGTGAGCATCGGCACCGATGCGGCGGCATTGGACACCACCCTAGAGCCGCAAGCCGCAGCCAGGGGGCATCCCCGCTCTTATGGCACTTTCCCGCGCATCATCGCCGAATACGTCCAGGCCCGAGGCGTGCTGACATTGCCCGATGCGATCCGCAAGATGACCGGCTGGCCGGCACAGCGGCTGGGCCTGGCCGATCGCGGGCTGCTGCGCCAAGGCATGCGCGCGGATATCGTCGTGTTCGATCTGGCCAGCATCAAGGACCGCGCAACCTTCGAAGCACCGACCCTAGCCCCTGAAGGCATCGACGAGGTGATCGTCAACGGCGTGGTCGCGTTCGCGGATGGCAAGCCGACCGGATCGCGCAGCGGCAGCGTCCTGCGCCACGCATGCCCGAACGCCTGACCCACATACGCACAGAGCTTGCCGGCTAGCCGAACCAGACTGCATGCGATATGCGACATCGAACAAACGGAGCATGTCCGCCGTGCCGGTCACGATCGATCCCTTTCACGCCATCGCCATCAGCCGTCTGGCGCACCAGCTTGGGGCCGAAGGACGGTCTGTCATCCACATGGAGTTCGGTCAGCCCTCGACCGGCGCACCCGCAGCCGCGATAGCCGCAGCGCACCACATCCTCGATTCCGATGGCATGGGCTATTGGGAAAGCCCGGCGCTCAAGGCACGCATCGCCGCGCATTATGGCGAAACTTATGGCGTTGCGGTCGATCCGGAGCGGGTGATCCTCACCTGCGGCGCGTCGCCCGCGTTTGTCCTGGCGCTGTCGTGCCTGTTCTCGCCCGGGGCAAGGGTGGCGCTGGCGCGCCCGGGCTATGTGGCCTATCGCAATACGCTCAAGGCGCTGCATCTCGAGCCGGTCGAGCTGGCCTGCGGCGAGGCCGAGCGCTTCCAGATCACCGCCGACGCTGTCGGACGGCTCGATCCGGCGCCCGATGGGCTGATCGTCGCCAGCCCCGCCAACCCCACCGGCACGATCATCCCGCCCGACGAGATGCGCGCGCTCGCACAGCTCTGCAAGCGCCGGGACATTGCGCTGGTTTCGGACGAAATCTATCACGGGCTGAGCTATACGCTGCCTGCTGATACCATGCTGCAGCACGCGCCGGACGCGCTGGTGGTCAACAGTTTCTCGAAATATTTCAGCATGGCCGGCTGGCGGCTGGGCTGGCTGATCGTGCCTGAGCATCTGGTCGATGCGGCGCGCGCGCGGATGGGCAACCTGTTCCTCACCCCGCCCTCGCTCGCCCAGCATGCAGGGCTGATCGCGTTCGACTGCCGCGAGGAACTGGAAGGGCATCTGGAAACCTACGCGCGCAATCGCGCTCTGCTGCTCGATGCATTGCCGAAAATGGGGCTGAAGCGGATCGCGCCACCCGATGGCGCTTTCTATATCTACACCGACGTCGGACACCTGACCAACGACAGCCTCGCCTTCTGCGAAGCCCTGTTGCGCGATACAGGTGTGGCGATCGCACCCGGACTGGATTTCGATCCTGTCGATGGCAACGGTTTCATCCGCATCAGCTTCGCTGTCTCCACCCCGTTGGTGGAGGAGGCGATCCGCCGCATGCAACCTTGGTTTGCGGCGCGAGCGCTGGTCAGCGCGCGATATCAATAGCTTGAGTGCGGGCACAGGCAGCGAATGCGCTGCGGCATAACTGCACGACCTTCGGCGTCAGACCGAGTGATTGCCCAGGCTCCACCCATGGCCCGCCAGATAGGTCTCTCCGAACCGGCGTGGTGTCTCTTCAAGCGTCGTGGCGAGGCTATCGTTCCAGCGGTTGAAAAAGCCGTAAAGGGCGACAACGGACAAAAGCTCGACGATCTGTTCCTCATCGAAATGCTCCGCCAGTTGCGCCATCGTCTCGTCGGTAACACCAGAAGGTGATTGTCCGGCGAGCACCGCGAAGCTGAGCGCCGCGCGCTCCGCCGCCGAGAACAGGTCGCTGCGTTCATAGTCCCAGATGGCCGCGATCTTCTCGACCGGTGCACCGCTGGCAGCGGCGTTGCTCGCGGTGTGCGCCGAACAATATTGGCAGCCTGCGGCCATGCTGGCGAGATAGCCTGCCATATATTTGAGGTCAGCCGAAACACGCCCTGCCCCCATGACGGCAGTCCACAATCCAAGCGTAGCCTGCAGGATATCGGGCCGGTAGCCCAAAGTGGTGATGCTGCCGGGAAGTTCGGCAAAATCCGCCAGGAAAGGGCTGGTGTCGATGCCACGTTCGGCGAGCTCTTCAAGCGTCAGTGACCGGATGCGTGCCATATCAGCCTTCCCATTCGCAATTGCCATCGACGCCGATGATCTGTCCGGTGACGTGCCGCGCCGCGTCCGATGCCAGGAACAACGCCATCTCGCCGATTTCCGACGGCTGGATCTTGGTTCTGAGCGAGATGAAGCCGAGCGCTTCGGCCTCGACTTCGGGGACGCTCAGCCCCCGCGTTTCGGCGGCCCGCGCCATCAGCATCCGCATGCGTTCGGTATCCATGAAACCGGGACGAATACCGTTGACGCGAATGCCTGCCGGCCCGAGTTCGCGCGCCAGGTTGCGCGTCATCCCCTCCAGTGCCCATTTCGAGGCGACATAGGCGGTGCGCCCGGGAAGCCCTGTCACCGCCGATGCTGTCGATATGTTGATGATCGAACCGCTCCCAGCCTGTTTCATCGCCGGGACAAGCGCGCGCACCATGTGGAAGGCGCCCTGTACATTGACCGCAAAGCAGCGCGCCCAGTCGTCGGGCGCATTGGTCTCGATCTCGCCGATCGGTCCTGCGACCCCAGCGTTGTTGATCAACACGTCAACCGGGCCGCTGTCGGCTGCAAACGCCTCGACCGCAGCGGCGTCGGCGACGTCGACCCGGTGACCTGACAGCGCAGGGCTTCCGGCGCAGGCGGCATCGAGCGCGGCCTGGTCGACGTCGCAAATGCTGACCTTCCAGCCCGCGGCGGCGAAGACATGCGCAATGGCAAGCCCGATGTTGGCTGCGCCGGCTGTGACCACCGCGTGGCGCAAGGGTATCGAGGAATCGCTCATGCTGCCTGCTCCCGCAGCTGCCTGGTGGTCTCGCTGTCGAGACTGCCGTCCTGGTTGGCGACGACGCCGTAGATAATCCGCGCCCGGCCCGCGCTGATCAGCCCTTCGGCCATGTCGCGCAGCACCGTGTCGGCGGGCCGCTCGAAGGGCGATCCGTACCCCCCGCCGCCGCATGAAACCGCGATCACGCGCTCGCCGTCCTCGACGTGCACCTGTGCGCAGGCAGCAAGCCGTTCGCGCGACCCGTCGACATGGAGAATATGCTGGTCGGCACCGCCGCCCGATCCGCCGCCCCGCACGCCGATCGGGGCGTTGACATGACCATCGGAGAGGTAACCGATATCGATCGCGCCTCCGACGGGCCCGAACTCGATTTCGGTCGATGGCGCGCCGTTGGTGCGCCCCGCGCCCTCGCTGTCGGGCACGAAGGCCCGTCTGTGGACAATGATCGGCTGGACGATCTCGGCATGTTCGACCCCGTCGATGCAGCACAGGCCGGCATTGCCGACATGGCCTACGGTCCACCAGGCGTCGGCACCCGGGCTCGCCGCGCCGCCGCTCATGCCGAGGAACACCTGATTGACAAATGCCTTGCCGCTGCGCGGATCAATGCCTGACACGACGCCGGCCGAAGGCGCGATCACCGCGCCGACCTCGGCCATCCCGATACCATCCTGCAGCCCGGCCAGCGCGGTCTGCACCGAATTGGCGACGCGGTCGGCGATGTTGGTGGTCGCGGCCGAGCAGGAAAACGGATGGATCGGGATGCCCGCGATGCACCCTTTCCGCAAGCGCACGTCGATCCGACGGAACGAGCCAGCGTTCTTGGGCACCTGATAATCGATGCTGTTGAACACCCCGATCATCGCGGCGGTGCGCGCGCAGGCTTCGGAGAGGTTCATCCCGCAAGGCATGCAATCGGGGTTGTCGGCGAGATCGACGGTCACCCGGCCCTGAGCCGGATCGACCGTGATGTGCGAGGTGATCTTCACGCCCCCGGCGGGAAGGCCGGGGAACGGATCGTGGGTCGAGGACCCGCTCACCGATCCTGCCGGCAGCGCCGCGATCGCCTCGGCCATCCGCGCTTCGGAATAATCGAACCAATGCCCGGCGAACGCCTCGAGCCGGTCCCAGCCGATGTCCTCGGCCAAGGCGGTCAGGTTGCGCTCGCCGACGCGGACCGCGCCCACGGTAGACAGGTAATCGCCATGCCACTGGTGCGGCACGCGAATGCGCACCTTGCACATGCGGATGATGTCGTCGATGTCCTGCCAGTCGCGCTGCACCTGGACGGCGGGAAAGATCAGCGCACCTTCGTTATAGACGTCGGTCGCCTCGCCCATATAGGTCGTCGGCTGCGAGTTGCCGATATCGGCCTGGTGCGCCTTGGCAAGCAAGGTGAAGCGGTGTCGCCCCTCGGAATCGAACACCGGCGCGATCACCGAAAGGTCGGCGGGATGCGAACAGCCGTGATAGGGCGAATTGTGCAGAAAGGCATCGCCGGGCCGCTGCACCGGATGGAAGTCCTTTACCGATTTCACCATCAGATCGGGGCCGGAGAGCACATGGATAGGCAGGCCGTCGGCCGCGGTGATAAGCTCGCCGTCGTGCGTGAGGATGCAGCACGAAAAGTCACGCGCGCGGTTGAGCACGCCCGATCGTCCGGTGCGCAGCAAGGTGTTCGACATCGCGCGCACCACACCGTCGAGACGGCTGCGCAGCACCGCCATTTGCGCGCCGTTGAAGCTGGCCTTGGTCATTGCGAGCGCTCCTCGATCAATATGGCACCGGGCGCAGACCGCCAGAAGCGCGAGCCCGGATCGACGACGATGGTGGTGAAATCGGATTCGATCAGCGCCGGGCCGTCGAACACCTTGTCGGGGGGAAGCGCGTCGAGCCGCCAGACCGGGGTGTCGGCACGACCGCTCCCGGCGAAATACACGCTGCGGCTTCCCGCTGGCGAGGGGTCGGTCTGCGCCATCGCCAGCTTGAATTCGGACTCTTCGTCGCACGCCGAGCACTGAACGCGGGCGCGTAATCCGATCAGCTCGATGTCCGATTCCGGGTCGACGATCGTGAACAGACGCAAGTGCTCGGCCTCGAAACGGGCGCGGAAATCGGCGATTGCGGCAGGGGTCGAAAAATCGGCACCGGGCAGTGGCACGTCGATTTCCCAGGCCTGGCCTTCGTACCGCGCCTCGGCGATGAAATGCGTCTTGCCCGGCCGGCCCGACCGCGCGATAAAATCCTCGGCACGCCCCGCCAGCCCGGCGACCGCTGCGCTTACCACGCCAACGTCGAATCGCGCGGTGTTGCTGTGCACGGTCGCGGCAAACTCGGCAGTGATGTCGGACATCATCGCGCCTGCCGCGCTCATCGCTGCGCCGGTCTCGGGGATCAGCAGCCGCGGACAGCCCAGCCGCCGCGCGATAAAGGTCGAGTTGAGGCCCGCCGCCCCGCCACCACCGATCAGCACCGCCTTGGCCGGATCGATGCCCTGGTTGACGACAAGATCCTGGATCGCCTGCACCATCGCCTCGGTGGCAAGATCGACGATCGACCAGGCGGCCTCTTCGACCGATACACCCAAAGGCCCGGCGATATGCGCCTCGATCGCGCGGCGCGCGCCGTCCGCATCGAGCTGCATCTTGCCGCCAAGGAAGAAATCGGGGTCGAGATAGCCCAGTACCACGCACGCATCGGTGACCGTGGGCAGGGTCCCTCCGCGCTGATAGCAGACCGGCCCGGGCATCGCGCCCGCGCTCTGTGGGCCGACATGCAGCAGGCCCGAGGCATCGACCCGTGCGATGCTCCCCCCGCCCGCGCCGACACTCTTGACCTCGACCGAAGGATAGCCTGCCAGATGCCCGCGATACGGCTCTCCGATCCACAGGTCGCGGGTCATCGCGACGCGCCCCTCGGCGATGATCGAGATGTCATAGGTTGTGCCGCCGGTGTCGGCGATGATGGCATTGTCGAAACCGCCCTCGCGCAGGGCGTAGTGGCGCCCCGCGACGGGCGCCATCGAGGGCCCCGAATTGATCGCGGCGATCGGCTGCGCGGCCACTTCGCGTGCGTCGACCATCCCGCCAGCGCTGGTCAGCACCATGACGCGCCCGGCAAAGCCCGCGTCGGCCAGCCGCGCTTCGAGACTGCCGAGATAGGCGCCCATCAGCGGCTTGAGCGAGGCATCGATCGCCGCCGATGACGCGCGCCGGAACTCGCGCAGCGTCGGGTTGACGCTGTGTGACAGGCTGTAGGGCATGGCGGGGAAGCGCGTCGCGATCATTTCGCCGATGCGGTTTTCATGCGCCGGGTTGACCGTCGACCACAATAGGGCCACCGCAATCGCCTCGATATCTGCGGCGGCAATTTGCTCGAGCACCTGCGCGGTCGCAGCTTCATCGAGCGCTATCAGCACCTTGCCGCCCGCCATGATGCGCTCGGGCACCTCGAAGGTGAGCGCGCGCGGCACATAGGGCTGCGGATAGGCGTGCGCGTGGTTGAACGGTTCGGCTCGCCCCCCCTCGCGGAACAGCAGAATGTCACGGTGGCCTTGCGTAACGATCAGCGCGGTGCGCGCGGTGCGCCCCTGGATGATCGCGTTGATCGCATGGGTGGTGCCGTGGATGAAGCTGTCGCCGCGCGCGAGCAGGTCAGCGAGCGAGATGCCGCGCGCATCGGCCGCGACGCGCAGCGCGTCGAGCACCCCCGCCACCGGGTCCAACGGGGTCGTCGCCGCCTTGTGCAGCGTGATCGTGCCGTCATCTTCCTCGACGACAAGGTCGGTGAACGTCCCGCCGGTATCGGTTGCAAAGCGCATCAGAAAGCGACCCTGTCCCCGCCCTTGGTACCCAGGATTTCGCGCGCCTCCTCGGGAGTGGCGACCGGGATATCGAGCGCGTCGAGAATCTGACGCACCTTGCGCACCTGCTGCGCGTTGCTGACCGCGAGTTCGCCCTTGCCGATGTACAGGCTGTCTTCCAGCCCGACGCGGACGCTGCCGCCCACGAGCGCGCATTGCGCGAGGAACTTCATCTGCGGACGCCCGACGGCAAAGCAAGACATGATGTAATCATCGCCGAACAGCCGGTCGGCGGTCTGCTTCATCAGGAAGAAATTCTCCAGGTCCGCGCCCAGCCCGCCCAGGATGCCGAAGATCCCCTGGATCAGGAACGGCGGCTTGATGAGGCCGAGGTCGGCAAAATGCTTCACGCTGTAGAGATGGCCGATATCATAGCATTCATACTCGAAGCGGGTGCCATGGCCCTCGCCCAGTTCGGTCATGATCCGTTCGATCAGCGCGAAATTGTGGTTGGCGGGAAAGCGCTTGGAGCCCAGCATCAGCTCGCGTTCCCACTCGTGCTTCCAGTCGAACTTGTCGGCGAGCGGCCAGAAGCCGAAATTCATCGATCCCATGTTGAGCGAGGTCATCTCGGGGCTGGCGGCGAGCGGCCCGGCCATCCGGTCATCCTCGCTGAACCCCGGCGCGCCGCCGGTGGTGATGTTGATGATCGCGTCGGTCTGCTGTTTGATCCGAGGCAGGAACTGCATGTAGAGCGCAGGATCGGGGGAAGGCCGCCCGTCGATCGGATCGCGGGCATGAAGATGCAGCACCGCAGCCCCCGCCTCGACTGCCTCGATCGCCTGCTCGGCAATCTCGTCGGGCGTCACCGGCAGATAGGGCGACATGCTGGGGGTGTGAATCGAGCCTGTGACTGCACAGGTGATGATCGCCTTACCGGTACGTTTCATCGATTGGCTCCAATTGTGTCTAGAAGGCATGGGCAGCGGCGAATGCCGCGAAAGGCTATTCGATCGCGCGTATCGTCCGGCCAAAGGCCGTGCGGCTGGCCATGGCCATAAGGGCGCCGAAGCTGGCAACCACGAGAACCATCGCGAGCAGCGAGAGGTTGAGCTTGTCGGGATCGGCAAAGACGAAATCGGTGATCGCCCCGACCAACGGCGGGCCAAAGCCGATTCCCACCAGGGTCACGATGGCGAGGAACACTGAGGTCACCACCCCGCGCATCGCGGGCGGGGTGAGCATCTGCACCCCCGCCAGCGAAGCGGGTGAGCCCAATGTCAGCGAGAAGTTGAGCAATGCATACGCCAGGATCGACACTGTGAGGTCGCGGCTGAAGGCAAAAACCAGCATCGCCGGGATCGATCCGACCAACCCGATGGCGATCACCGGGGCAGCCGGCGATGGCGCACCGTTGCGCGCAAACCGGTCGGTCAGCCAACCACCGCTGAGGTGCCCCAAAGGCGCCGCGACCAGGATGATGCTGCCCACCAGAAATCCGGCCTGCGACGGCGTCATGTCGAAAAGCCGCACGTAGAAGGTCGCGCTCCACGCGGCGATCGTCTGGATGAGCAGCACCACCGCAACCGATGCCGCGACATGCGGGATATAGGCGCTGCGATGTGCCTTGGCGTGCGCGATCGCAGGGCCGAAGCCGGGTTTGGCTAGCGGATCGGCGGACGGTGCCCGCTTGGGTTCGCGCAAGGTGAACGCAATGACGAGCGCCAGCGCAAGACCAGGCAGCGCCATGAACACGAATGTGCCCTGCCAGGGCTGGAGCTCGCCGACCAATGGCAGTGTAAGCCCCCCCTGCGCGACCAGCACCGCCAGCACCGCGCCGCCGCCGATCATCGCTGCGCTCTTGCCCAGCGAGGCACCGGTGGTGAACAGGGATACGGCGCGACCCAACTGCTGCTTGGGGAAATACGCCGCGAGCAACGACATCGCCGCAGGCACAAGGGCAGCCTCGCCGAAACCCACGCCTAGCCGGGCGAGGAACAGCGATCCGAAGCTGTCGGCAAGGCCGCAAAGCGCAGTGGCGATACTCCACAGCACGATGCCGATCACGATCAGATTGCGCCGGTTGACCTGATCGGCCATCCGCCCGAGCGGAACCGCGACGATCACATAGAGCACGACGAACCCGGTTCCCTGCAGAAGTCCAAGCTCTGTATCCGATACGCCAAGGTCAAGCTTCAGCGGCTCCATGACGAGGCTAAGCACGAACCGATCGACGAACGAGACAAGGTGCGCCATCGCCAGCAGCCCCGCGACGTACCATGGGTACCAACCTCCGATGAGCGAGGTGGGCGGAGCCAGGCGGGAGGACACCGGATGCATCAGCCGATCGCCGCCGAAATGCCTTCGTCGGCAAGCCAGGTCGCGCCGTGAACGGCACGCGCCTCGTTCGACAGCAGGAACAGCACCACGCCTGCGATCGCATCGGCGTCGCTGAACGCGACACCGCTTGGCGTCATCGCTTGCATCGCGGCGATCGCATCGGCGTTGTTGCGGACATCCTGGTTCATCGGGGTTGCGGTGTTGCCCGGCGCGACCGCGTTGACCGCGATGTTCATCGGGGCAAGCTCTGCGGTCAGTGCACGGGTCATCATCACCACCGCGGCCTTGCTGGCACAATACAGCGCGTGGCTGTTGATGCCGATCATCGCCGCAGTCGATGCGCAGTTGACGATCCGGCCGCCGCCTCTGCGCTGCATGAGCGGGGTTGCCGCCGCAATGCTGTTCCACAATCCGGTGACGTTGATGTCGATCATCCGCGCAGCATCGCCACCGTCGGTGGCGCCGACCGGGGTCGCGTAGAATACGCCCGCGGCGTTGACGAGCAGGTCGAGCCCGCCCAGATCAGCCTCGACGCTGGCCATCAGTTCCGTCATGGCAGCCGCGTCGCGGACGTCGGCTTTGTACGGCCGAGCGTTGCCGCCTTCCGCGACGATCGCACTTGCGACCGCGTGCGCCTTGTCGAGCGAGGAACTGGCGAGGATTGCGACATCGGCGCCCTCGGCGGCCAGCGCGCGGGCAACGCATTCGCCGATGCCCGAGCTGCCGCCGGTGACCAGCGCCACCTTGCCATCGAAACGACCGGTCATGCGTACACCGCCGCGCTCAGCGCCGCACAGCGTTCGCCAAGCCCGCCGCCTGCGCACATGAACGAAGGGCTGTAGCCGAACGAGATCCGGTTTTCGGGATCGGCAAAGCCGAGCGCGCCGCCGGCGCCAGGGTGGCCGAAGCTGCCTGGGTTGCTCCCCATCGGCGACATGTTCGGCTCGTTGAGGAAGAAGCCATGACCGTAGCGAAACACACGGTCGGTCATCGCGCAGGTGCCGAACCACGCCTCGCTGCGCATCGCATCGATGATCGCGGGCGATACCAGCTTCACGCCATCGAGCGAACCGCCACACGCCAAGGCCGCATAGACCTTGGCCACCGACCGGGCATTGCCGTGGCCGTTGCTCGAAGGCATCACGCCCTGACGATAGGCAGCATCGTTATAGGGATCCTCCGACGGCGGACGCTGGCGCCACGCGCGGCCAAGCTTGGTGCTGTGATCGCGGGTCTGGACGAAGGTGTGGCTGTCGGGGTTGGGGATGACATCGGCGACGCGCCCATCGGGCGCGCCGCGCGTGCCATAGCCATAATCGGCGCCAAGTGGCTGCGCGACTTCCTCGTCAAAAAAGCGCTCGAGCCTGCGGCCGTCGATCCGGCGCACGAGCTCGCCGAGCAGGTAGCCCGCACTGAAGCTGTGATAGCCATGATCGGTGCCGGGCTCCCATTCGGGAACCTGCACCTCATAGGCGCGGATCATCGCCTCCCAGTCGAGCCCGGCGCCGTCGGGCGCGGCATCTGCGAACAAAAGCCCCGCTTTGCCGGTGATCAGCGTGCGCACCGTGATCGCCGCCTTGCCGCCGCCGGCAAACTCGGGCCAGTAACGTGCCACCGGAGCGTCCATATCGAGCGCGCCGCGATCGGCGAGCATCCAAAGACACAGAGCCGCCATGCCCTTGCCCACCGACATCATGCAGATGATGGTGTCCTGCGCCCATAAGCGGGTCTTGGCCTTGTCCGCCCAGCCGCCCCAAAGGTCGACGCATTTGACGCCATCGCGATAGACCGCCACGGCGGCCCCGCGCTCGCCGCGCTCGCGAAAATTGGCTTCGAACGCTTCGCGCACCGCCGCAAACTCGGGGTCGCAATGGCCCATGACGGGGGCTTCGATCGGTGCGGTCATCGTCGGTTGTTCACTCTGGCTGTGCAAGGACAGATATACCATCAGTAGGCGACGCTGAGGCGGACGCCATAGGTCCGCGGCTCGCCGACCCGTCCGACGATGCCCGAGGCAAAGCTTGCGGTGCTGGTGACATATTCCTTGTCGGCCAGATTGCGCCCGAACACCATCACACGAAAGCCGCTGTCGCTAAAATCATAGCCAAGGCTGGCGTTGATCAGGCCATAAGGCGACTGCTGATCGAGACCGACATTGCCCGCAGTGAAGAACTGGCGGCCGCGATGGCTGTATTCCGCACGTCCGATGATCGAACCGTTGCCCACGGGAAGGTCGAGATCGACAAACGCGGAATAGGCCCATTTCGGCGCGAGATTGAGCCGGTTGCCGGAAGCGTCGAACACGACGTTGCCGGGCGCCAAGGCGGTCGTGTAATTCTTGTAGACCGCATCGAGATAGGCAAGGTTGGCGCCGATCTGGATTCCCTGCACCGGACGGAGCAAGGATTCGATTTCGACACCATCGACGGTGGCGTCCGAGGCGTTGGTGATGTCGATCACGCCCGGCGACAGGAACGACTGCACCTGCAGATTGGTGTAATCATAATGGAAATAGGTGCCGTTGAGGCGCCACAGCCGGTCGAACAGCTCGAGCTTGACGCCGGCCTCATAGCTCCACAGCGTTTCAGGATCGAACCCCTGGCTGGCATTGCGGCTGGCGAAGTTGAAGCCCCCCGACTTGAAGCCCTTGGTCGCCGAGGCATAGACCAGCACGTCGTCGACCGGGCGGAATTCGATACCGACCTTGGGAGTCCAGGCCGAATAGACGTCGCGCAACGCATAAGTTTCGGGAAAGCCGGGCCGGAAACCACCAGTGGTCACGAAGAACTGGCTGGCGGACTGGTCGAAACGCTTGCGTTCGCGGGTATAGCGCGCGCCAGCAGTCAGGCTGAGCCGATCGGTAATCGCGTAATTGGCCTGGACGAAGCCCGCGATTGCCGCGGTTTCGATGACAGGCGCAAAATTGGCCCGGACGTTGGCGGCAAAGGTGGTGACCGACGAGTCTACCTGGATGTTCTCGTCGAAATAATAGACGCCCAGAATATAAGACAGGTCGCCGAGCGTGCCCGAAAGGTTGAGCTCTTGCGAGAACTGGCGCTGGCCCTCGAACTGATCGGTGCGACGGATATTGAGCGCGGTGCCGTCGGTATCGCCGACCTGCTGCAGCTTGTTGGTGCGATAGCCGGTGAGCGAATGCAACGTCGCTCCGCCCAGATCATAGCTCAGATCGGCAGAGGTGCCCCATTGCGTGCGGTTCGAGGCCGAGCGAATGTTGAGCGCGACGGTCCTGAAATCGCCCAGCACGCTGTTGGCGACTGGATCGGTGGTCGGCTGGAGCATCTTGACATAGCCGCCCAGGGCATCGTCGGAATGCAGATAGTCGGCGCGCAGCACAAGGTCGAGACGGCTGTTGGGAGTGAAGCGCAACTGCACGCGTCCACCGATGGTGTCTTCATCGTCGATATCGCCGACACCAGGAACGGCGTTGGCAAGAAAGCCATCGCGCTTGGAACGCAGCACCGAGACCGAGGCTGCGATCTTGCCGGGGACGACGGGTCCGCTGACATAGCCTTCGGCGCGCATGAAGTCGTAATTGCCATAGGTCAGCTGCGCCCGAGCGCGCATCACCTCATCGGGCTTGCGGCTGATGACGTTGATCGTGCCGCCGACCGAGTTGCGACCGTAAAGCGTGCCTTGCGGTCCGCGCAGCACCTCGATGCGCTCGACATCGAGAAAGTTGCTGAGATAGCTGCCAGGGCGCGCCATGTAGATGCCGTCGACATGCATCGTCGACGATGGGTCGGAACCGCCGAAGACATTGTTCGAGCCGATGCCGCGGATATAGACCTGCGAGAAGGTGGCGTTCTGTGTGACCTGCAGCCCCGGCGCGAGCGAAACCAGATCGCGAATATCCTTGATGCCGGCGCGGTCGAGCGTGTCTGCGCTGACAGCGGTCACTGCCAGCGGCGTGTCCTGCAGCCGGGTTTCACCGGTACGGGTTGCAGTAACGATAATCTCGTCGTCATAGCCCGGAGCGGCGCGTCCTGGCGCGCGATCGGCGGGCGCGGCTTCCTGGGCGAATGCAGCCGGAGATGCGATGGTGATCGCGATTGCGATTGCAGATGCTCCCCGCATCGATGCGAATTGGCTGACCATGATCGTCCCCTTTTGCTGTCCCCGGCCTTCGGCACGTTTGCCTCGCCGTGACGCAGTGTAGACACAGGCCAAATCGATAATCAAGACAATCGTCGACGATTTATCCCATTTAGCTGAAATAGCCGTCAATTCCGTCATTTATTGTCGACGATTTCAGTGATCAGGATTGCTTCTCCGGGGTGAGCAACCTGACGCACCAATCGACATGATGCAGAATGACAGCCTCAGCACTGCGCGAGTCGCGTTCGAGCAGTGCATCAGTAAGCCTTTGATAATTGATGACATATTGCGGCGCATGGACATCCAGATCGATGGCCGCGACCAGTAGCCGGTTCCAGTATTCGATCTGCATCATGCGCATCACGAAATCGACATAAGGTTTTTGCGCTATGGCGTTGGCGACATAATGGAAGTTGTTCAGCGCCTGGAAGAAAGCCACTCCCTCGGCCGGTTTGGCCGCAGCATCACGGATCGCTACCATCGCCGCGCGGATCAATGCCGGATTACCGCCTTCCTGCGCGCGCGCAGCGGCGGCCTTGAGGCCAAGCGCAGCGATAGGGGCGAGAACCTCGTACATGTCAGCAAGGTCATGCTGTTCCATCGGACGCAGCACCGCGCCGCGATCGGGCAGCAGTTCGACCAGCCCCTGACCGGCAAGCACCGCAAGCGCCTCGCGCACCGGCGCGCGGCTCAGGTCGAGTTGCTGTGCCACCTCGGCAGCGATGATCCGGCTTCCGGGTGCGAGTTCGCCCCGGTCCATGGCAGCCATCAGCGTCTGGTAGACTCGCTCGACCAGCGACATCTTGAGTTCGCCGCCTGGGGTGACCTTCGAGGCTCCAAAGGGCCTGACCGGATCCTTGCGTTCGGTCGAACCGGATTTCTTCGGCCCTGCCCCCCGTTTTGCGGTTGCTTTGGCCTTTGGTTCACTCGTTGTCGTCTTGCTCACTGCATGTCCCCGTAGATTGTCGACGATCTGCCCTCGTAACTCACTCACGTTACAATCACCAGTGCCAGTGGCGCTTGACGCCCCCGAATAATCGTCGACGATAACGCCTTTTAATCACCACTGATGTTATTAAATTGTCTATATCGTCGACGATATTGCGACCACTGGTTGACACGCGTGCGTCCCGAGGCCTAGTCAATGTGCACCAGCGGCATTGCCGTTAGCCGGACAATGCCGTTATCGTGAAGGAGCCAGCGGGCACATGACCGACAATAGCCTCACCGCATCGCTGGCAGCGGCATTCGACCACGCCGCCAACCGGGTTCTGATTGCCCAGGGTGATCGGGCGCTCAGCGGAGCGCAGTTGCGACAGGCAATGGACGATGTCGCTGCACGGCTGATGAGACTGGGGGTCGCGCCGGGCGACCGGGTAGCGGTACAGGCGCCGAAGTCGATCGACCTGGTCCTGCTGTACCTCGGTTGCCTGCGGCTGGGTGCGGTCTATCTCCCCCTCAACGATGCCTATCGTCCCGACGAGATCGGCTATTTTCTGGGCGATGCCGAGCCCGCGTTGTTCATCTGCGCGCCCGATGCCGTAGCAGGGCTGCAACAGTCGGGATGCCTGCCCAATGCTTTGTGCCTCCACACGCTCGGCCCCGATGGCGAAGGCTCCTGGCAAACGGTTGAACCGTCGCTCGCCGACCTGCCCCCGGTCCCCGCATCGCCCGATGCGCTCGCCGCTATCGTCTACACCTCGGGAACCACCGGACGTTCGAAGGGCGCCATGATCAGCCAGGGCAATCTGCTCGCGAATGCCTGCGATCTCGCCTCCGTCTGGGGGATCACCGCGGACGACACGTTGCTGCACGCGTTGCCGCTATACCATATCCACGGGCTGTTCATCGCGCTGCACCCGCTGCTGCTGGCGGGCGCGCGGATCGAGCTGTTGTCCGCTTTCGATCCCAGGCTGGTCCTCGAACGGCTCGGCGGTGCCACCATCTTCATGGGGGTACCGACCTATTATACCCGGCTGCTCGCCATGCCGGAGCTCAGCCGCGACACGACGCAGCACGTGCGCCTGTTCGTCAGTGGATCGGCACCGCTGACACCCGCGACCTTTGCGGCCTTCGGCGAGCGCACCGGGCGCAGCATTCTCGAACGCTATGGCATGACCGAATGCGGCATTATCTGCTCCAACCCGCTCGATGGCCCAAGGCTGCCCGGCGCTGTGGGGCAACCGCTGCCGGGATATTCGGTTCGCATCGCCGACAAAGCCGAGACCGGTGTGCTTGAAGTCAAAGGAGCCAGCCTGTTTTCGGGCTATTGGCGGATGCCCGAAAAGACACGCGAGGAATTTCGCGACGACGGCTATTTCATCACCGGGGATATCGCCACGATCGATGCCGACGGGGTCGTGCGGATCGTCGGCCGCGACAAGGACATGATCATCTCGGGTGGCTTGAACATCTATCCGGTCGAGATCGAAACGCTGATCGAAGCGATGGACGAAATCGGCGATGTCGCGGTGGTTGGGGTGCCGCATCCCGATTTCGGCGAGGCAGTGTTGGCGGTGGTATGCCTCAAGCCGGGCAGGTTGCTCGATGCTGATTTGATCGTCGACCGTCTTCGCGGACATCTCGCCGGATACAAGCTGCCCAAGGCGGTGGCGTTTGCACCTGCCCTGCCCCGCAATGCCATGGGCAAGGTGCAGAAAGCCGAGCTGCGGCGCGTGCATGCCGAACGTTTTGTCGCATGCGCCTGAGCCTGCCGTTCCTCACCAAGGCGCAAGCAACACCCGACCTTCTTGCCAGGGTCCAGCAGCTATCGCTCGGCCTGCTGGAGAGCTGCGGCGAGACTCAGGGAACCCTGACCGCGACCCGGCTCTTAGAGGCCCTGGCCGCGCTCGATGGTGAGGCTGAAATCGCATATTGCCAATGGCTGGTCGAGCAGCTTGGCCCCGACGCGGCGAGGCTGGGCGCCAGCGTGGACCAATGGTTGAAGGAGCCCGATTCCGGGCGTGCTGCGCAGCTCACGCGCAGCGCCGAACCGCGCCGCCAGGAGCTGCTGCGGCGGCTGAACGCGGCGCCTTGCGGAACGCGGCACCTGGTGAACTGGAGGGCACGCCTGCTGCGGCAGCTCGCCCAAACCCCCGCACTGGCGCCGCTGGAGGCCGATCTCAAACATCTGCTCGCATCCTGGTTCAACCGCGGCTTTCTCGAGCTGAGGCCGATCACCTGGGATAGCCCGGCGCGGCTGCTCGAGCGGCTGATCGAACATGAAGCGGTCCACAATATCGCAGGCTGGTCAGATCTGCGCGGACGGTTGGAGGGCGACCGGCGCTGCTACGGATTCTTTCACCCGGCGCTGCCCGATACTCCGCTGATCTTTGTCGAGGTTGCACTGACCGATCATGTCAGCAGCGCGATCGCGCCGTTGCTGGATCACCCGGCGCAGCGATGCCCGCCCGATCAGCCAAGCACCGCGATCTTCTATTCGATCAGCAATTGCGAGCCCGGGCTGCGCGGCCTGCAGTTCGGCAACTTCCTGATCAAGCAGATCGTGGCCGATCTGAAAGTCGAATACCCTTCGCTGACGACGTTTGCGACGCTGTCTCCCATTCCTGGGCTGACCCGCTGGCTCAAGGCGGGCGGGCGAGATCTGGCGCGCGATGGCGACGATCCCCGCCGGTTGTGTGCGCTGTACCTGACCGGGGTAGCGCCTGACGGAAGCCACGGAAAGCCTTCGGATCCGGTCGCTGCATTTCACCTCGGCAACGGCGCTGAGCTGTGGCGGATCAACAGCCATGCCGATCCGTCCGCCAAGGGGCTGGCCCAGAGCGAAGGCATGATGGTCAACTATGTGTATCGCGAGCAGGATCTGATCACCAACCACGAACAGTTTGCACAGCATGGACGCGTGGCGCGTTCGCGCGATGTCAGCGCATTGATCGCCCGGCCGGCCGTGCCCTCATGGCGATGGACGCGGCCCTGGGGTCATACGCACCGGTTCTTACCCCCGCAGGAGAAGTCGCTATGCCGATGATCGAAACCTATCGCGGAGTAGCCTTCCCCTGGCTGTGCGACCAGATGGGGCACCTGACCACATTTCGCTATGTCGAGATGTTCGATGTCGCATCCTATCATCTGATGCACGCACTGGGCGATCGGCCAGCAGCGCACACCGGCGAGTTGGGTTGGGCGGACGTGAATCATTCGATCGACTATAAAGCCGAGGTCGCCATCGGCGCCCTGCTGCTTATCCGAAGCGGCGTTGTCCGCACGGGGCGCAGCTCGATCGTCACCCAGCATGTCATGTCCGACCCGGATGGCGCGGTTGAGCACGCCGTGCTCACGGCAACCACAGTGCGGTTCGACCTTGTTGCGCGCAAGTCGGCACCACTGCCCGAACATATGCGCACTGGGTGCGAAGCATTGCAGGTCGAATGACAGTTTCGTCGCCACCACCAGGCTGCATTGCATCTCCCAGGCATGTGGGACGCCGCCTTTTTGGAGGTGGGTGAAGAAACGGCTCTCGTGCGGAAATGCCCCGTGCTGGGCGATGGTTAAACGGATCGTGCCAGAAACTGGTGCATCGCTTGTGCAACTGCGTCGCCATGGCCCAGCCAGATATGCCCACCATCGGGCAGAATGATCAGTTCGGCCTGCTTCACAACCTCGGCGATCTTGCGTGCTGTGGCGGCTGTACCGAAGCGGTCGTCTTCCGCCGAGATCAGCAACACCGGCATGCGCAGCTGCGAAAAATCCATCGGTGCCGGATGCCCGGCCTGGCGCGCATCGTTCAGCATGCCCTTGGCCCGGGCGCCGATCGGCATGATATCGGACAAGATGGCGAAGGCACGCGCCCGCTCGGCCTGGCTGACCTTGCCCAGCAGCGCCGGGTCGGTTGCCAGCAATGTCCCGATCAGCGTTTCGGGCACGGTTTTCAACGCTGACCAATAGGCGAAATCGGATGTCAGCAATGTGCGCACCGCGCGTTCCTGCAACGCACTCATCCCGACGGGGTCGAGGCCATCGACATTGGCCGCAGGGACAAGCAGGGCCAGCGCCGAACAGCGATCGGGAAATCGCAGCGCAAATGCAGTTGCAGACAGCGCCCCGGCTGAACCGCCCGCGACGGCCAAACGCTCTATCCCCAGATAATCGAGCAGCGCGGCAAGGGCATCGGCCTGATTGTCCAGCGATGGATCTTCAGGAAAGTCACTGCGCAAATAGCCGAAACGCGATGGCGCGATAATCGTGTGTCCCAAACGCTGGAGCGCCGAAGCAAACCGCAGCCCCTGATCGAAGCCGCCGCCGGTGCCGTGGATCATCAGCAGCGGCGGACCGGACCCCGCTATGGCATATTCGATCGTGCCCAAAGGCGTTGCGATGGTCGAACTGCGCCCGGCAGCGCGACGATCTGCAGCGCGCACCGCCTGACGGAAACGCCACCAGACATAGCCGGCGCCAACCAGTGCACCCGCGCCCCCACCGAGCAGCACCTGTTGGCGGGTCGCGCGCGTCATCGCGGCCCGGCCCTGCCGACGACCAGCGGCAGCAGCGCGGCAAGGATCTGCGCGATCAGTCCGATCAGCCCGGCCGGGGTGGCCAGCCCCGACCACGCGCCAGCCAGCGTCTGCCCGACCAGGGCAACGCCGACCAGCGTCTCGAACAGCGCCAGCAGAACAAGAAACCAGAGCGCCATCGCCCCGCACGCCAAAAGGGTGGGCGGCACCTGCCAGCGCTCAATTGCCCGACGGCAGAAGAAATACGCGGCAGCCAGCATCAGCGGCACTTCCATCAGCGTCGCGCCCAGTTCTCCCATCCATGGCGTCGCGAACAGGAGGCGGATGGTGCCGAGGACGAAGCCGAGCGCGAACAGCGAAATGACATAGACGGTAGCAGCCATAAGAGTGCGATTCATGGGCGGTCTCCCCGCACCAGATACCGGCCCTCGATAAGCATCGGCACCGGCTTGCCCGAAAACGGCGCAGCTGCGGTGCCTGGATGCTGGGCATGGATGTGCAGGTGCGGCATATCGGATGCGCCGGAATTGCCAAGCGCACCCATAGACTGGCCCTCGCGGACAAGCTCACCGGGCGCGACCCGCAGACTGCCCTGGCGGAAATGCCCGAGCAAAACGTCGAACTGCCCGCAACGGATGAGTACGTAGTTGCCCGCCTTGCCGTTGGGCTGGTCAAATCGACGGAGCCGCCATCGGGTTCGCCGTCATGCGTTCGAATCACACGCCCGGCGCAGGGGGCAAGCACGGTGGTGGTTCCGCTGGCCATCAGGCCCCAGCGGTCCATTGCGGTGATATCGACGCCATGGCTTTGCCTCCAATAATCACGCTGTCCGGTTGTTGCTCGCGGCATGGTGCGCAGGTGGGAGTTCAAGATTTCTCGTGAGCCGCCGTTGGCGACATAATAGCGACCGGCTGCGATCGGCGTGGCGATGGAGGCAACTTCCCCGGGCGGCGGCGTTCTGGCGCCGAGCGCCTGGAAAGAAATCCATCCGCCAAGACCCAGCATCCCCGCCCAGAATGTCATCAAGGCGTAATCGGCAGCAGTGACCCGCGGGGTCCGGACACGCCACCCGCGCCAAAGGGCGGCCACGAAAAGCGCCCAGTATATCCACGGCGTCCACCACGGCGGCGTGATCCACAATCCCGCCAGATGCAGCGCCAGCAGGATAGTGGCCGTTCCGGCGCACTGGAGTATTCGACCAACCATGTGATGGGCGGGCAGGAACGCCAGCCACAGCAAGAGCGCCAGCGGGAGCAGCAGTTGCATCAGCCAGAGCATGGACACATCAAAGCACCGTCATGACATCGGCCACGGGTCGCCGCATCGACATGGGCATCTGCGGACCATAGCCAAAGCGGACCAGAAGATCAGGCCGCCTGGCGCCAATGCCAAGCAGGGCGGCGAGTTGGGGGCGGAACGCTGCGACCTCCACGGGCTGGTTGAGGAAGGCATGCTTGATGCCCAGCAACGTCGCCTGAAGGGCAAAGCGCTGGTAACTCCTGCCTGCCTGTACCCAGTGCGCAGGGTCATTTTCGTCCGAAACGAAAATCGCGATGCCGGCGGACGAACGGATCTGGCTGATGCATTTCGCATTTTCGCCCTCCGCCGTGACCACCAATTCAAACAGGCTGCTGCCAAGCCAGCTGGGAAGGGCCGGATTGCCCGAGCACGCTGCATAAAGCCCGTCGCTGGTTGCGACCGCACTTGCCGCGTTGAAACGGATCCACGATTTGAGCTCTCGGATGAAGGCGGGGTCGCCGATCTGCGCGCTGTTGGCGGCCACGACCAGGTCGAGGACGCTCTCCATGACCGGCTTGTCGGTCATCAGCACAACACGGCAGCCTGGTACGGCTGCTGCCCGTTCGAGCATGGCGAGACCGGCGGTGTCCACGGCACGGCCATCATAATCGGCTCTGGTGCACTGGCGACTGCGTATCGCCGTGAACAGCGGGTCTGGCGCTTAACCGCTGGGTTCCAGATCGACCCGAAGACCCGCGGTGTCGCTGACAAACGCCATGTTGGCGTTCGCCCCCGCTGCCAAAGCCGCCAGCGAGAGATTCTCGGCCGCGCAGCCAAGGCTCGCAAAAAGATGGTGGTTGTCGGGATCGACCACGGGTGTCTCACGCCGCGGGTCTGGCGCGATTTCGAGATTCCGCTCGCCCGTCCGGAACAGCCAGGGCTGGGTATTGTGGCTGTTTGCCGCAAGCACCGCATGATGCACCAGATAGGGCATATCGGTGTTGCTGCGCGCCGCTGGCGCAGCTCGGACCGGCGCTACGGCCTGCGAATAAGAAGGGCCGCGACCCGCCAGATACAGGCCCGCCCCTGCCGCTGCGCTAGCGGTTGCTCCCAATAAAAGGTGCCTGCGGTTCATCACCCGACTCCTGACAGTGTCGTCGATAGCACAGAGCCTCGCGCAATTCGCCGCCGAGCGCATTGATGCCGATCAAAGTCCCGGCGCCTGCAGACTGACCCGTCTGTTTTGACACCACTGGCCCTTGCTTCATGGGCCATAGCGTCATTTGCGCGGTTTGCGGGGAGCGGTTTTGCCAGATGTCATCGGATCGGGCTTTGGCGGCGGCTTCCAACCTTTAGGGGGCGTCACGCGCTGCTGGCTGGTTCCCAGGCCCATGGCACCCGGTTGCTGCCGTTCTACACCCAACAAATCGGCCTTCTCGGCTTCTGATGCCGTAGCGCCGCCGCGTATCAGGCTGATCTTGTCACGGCATCGCTTGGCTTCCTCGAAGTCCAGGGCGCGTGCCGCAGCATCCATTTTCAGCTGCAGATCATGTAGTGTTTCGCTCATCCTTATCTCAGCTTTTTGATGGGTAATCCGTCTGCCTTGGCGCGGTCCTTCACCGATTCCTCGCTGCGGGTGAGCGCTTTGGCCATGGCCTTCAAAGGCATGCCCTTTTTCGCCAGTGCGTGGAGTTTCTGGATCTCTGCGCTGGTCCATGGTTGTCGATGTCGTTCGAATTTTTCTGCCATACGCCATGATTAGTGGATCGTGAGCGCAACGGCGAGCATTTCGTGAAATCGCCCACCTGCCCGATGGTTTATGCTCATAGACCTGCTAGGCATGGCTGCATGACCAACATCCACAGACTTTCCGGTATCGTCGACGTCGGCGGGCTTCAATATGAGTGGGAGGTGCGCAGCGAGCCGCAGTGGAACGATTCCGAAGGCTGGAAAGGCGTGATCGTTGCCTTGCTGCAGAAGAACAGCCAGCGCGAAGCCTTGCTGGAATTTCCCCCGCCGAAACGCTTGCTGAAGGGAATGCAGCGAGGCCGTCTTCAGATCAGCGACGCGATGGTATCCCGGGGAATTCAGGCAGCGCTGGATGCCGGCTGGGAACCTGCGTCTCGTGGAAAGCCGATGGTTTTCACGGTCGATGCGGATGGCAACTAGCCGAAGGCTGCCCTGAAGGGGCAGGAGGACAGGATGAACATTTTGTCGAAAGCATGGAACGGCGAACAGGTCCGCAAATGGCTCGAATGCCGCATTGACGCGGCGCGTCTTGATCAGGCAGCGGCCGACAAGCGGGGCTATGGGGCTCAGGACGACTATGACAAGGCAGCTGCTGAAGAATGGGTGTGCCGAAGCCTGAGGATCGTTGCCGACAAGGACGTTCAGGTCGCGTTCGCCGATCGGCTCAAGCAATTGCTGGATCAGGATGAGTATCAGGTCACCGGCATTTACGACGATCGGCGTTTCGAAAGATGTGTGCGAGCCAACCTTAGAAAACTCGTCAAGATGACCAAGGCAAATGAGGGTTTCGAGAACACGTTGCGCTTCCAGTGAGCCCGACGTCAGGTTGAGCATGGCGCGCGTCTTCAGGGCGGCGGCAGGCATTGCCGATCAAGCGCCCAATGTGCCTCATTTGCGGGGCCACCTTTGACGTCCGAGCCCAGGCGATGCGTGAAGTCTGCCAATCCGGCTCTTTGCACTCAGTGGGCCGCAGGATCTACTCCTCGACCCCGGATCCAAGCGCCCCGCCGCTTGTCATTTCCAGATAGGCCTTCTCGCGTTCGTCGTGCGTAAGCGACAGGAGGCACCGGCTTGCCTCCTTGTAGGTCAAAAAAGGCCGCCCATCGACGATGTTGGGAATGGTGCGGCTGTTGTAAATTTCAGGGATATAAAAGACAGCAGCGGTCTTTAGTGGATGCCGCTGGCGGAGAGGGTGGGATTCGAACCCACGGTGAGCTCGCGCCCACGCCGCATTTCGAGTGCGGTACATTCGACCACTCTGCCACCTCTCCGGCCTGGCTGGGCCAGGGGATGCCCTGGCGCCTGAACGGGTCCCCGCAGTGCAGAAAGCGATGTGGTCGATCTGCGGGAAGGCGGGCCATTAGCGCAGGCATTGACCCTTGCCAAGAGGAAACCTGCCGTCGTCGGGCGGAAAGCTTGTATGGTGCGGCGCGACACCCTAGATTGGCTGTATGAGCAATAATCCCTTCCGGTCCGGCAATGACGATGCGTCGGGAATGACCCAGTCTTCAGGCGGGGTCATCATGCCGCGCATATCCAAGGCGCGCTATGCCATCGGCGACATCGTGCGGCACCGAATCTTCGATTTTCGCGGCGTGGTGTTCGATGTCGATCCCGTCTTCGCCAACAGCGACGACTGGTATGAATCGATTCCCGAGGAATTGCGCCCCGCCAAGGACCAGCCCTTTTACCACCTGTTCGCCGAAAACGCCGAGAACAGCTATATCGCCTATGTCAGCCAGCAGAATCTGGTGACCGACGATACCGGCGAGCCTGTGGACCACCCGGCGGTGCCGCAACTGTTCGGGCCGTTCAGCGACGGACGCTATCGCCTGCGCACGATGCACTGACCGGCCGCCTGATCCGCCGCATGGCGCGGATCAGGAGCGCAGCTTCCATCCCGACCGCAGCAGCAGATAGCAGCCCAGTGCCAGCCCTGCATTGATCGCCAGCAGCAGCACGGCGCCGAACAGCAGCGGCGAATCGGTGGCGCCGATAAACCCATAGCGGAAGCCCGAGATCACATAGAAGAACGGGTTGGAGTGGCTCAGCGCGCGGAAGGTCGGCGCCATCGCATCGACTGAATAGAAAGTCCCCGACAGCAGCGCCAGCGGCGCCACGACGAAGTTGGTGATCGCGGCGGCGTGATCGAACTTTTCCGCCCAGACCGATGTCAGCACGCCCATGAACGCCAGCATCATCGCGCCCATCAGCCCAAACCAGATGATCGCCAGCGGGTGGCGGGGCATCACGTCGATCCCCGGCCACAGCAGCATCGCCAGCCACACCGCCCCGCCGACCAGCACCGCGCGGGTGACCGCCGCGATCACCAGCGAGACGAGAACCTCCAGCTCCGACAGCGGCGGCATCAGATAATCGATGATCGTCCCCTGGATCTTGCCGACCAGCAAGGAGAAGCTGGAATTGGCAAAGCTGTTCTGCATCATCGCCATCACGATGAGGCCGGGCGCGAGGAAATTGGAAAAAGGAACGTCGAGGACGGTGCGGCCGCTGCGGCCCAAGGCTACGGTGAAAATCACCAGATACAGCATCGTGGTGATCGCCGGAGCCCAGATGGTTTGCAACTGGACCTTGAAGAACCGGCGCACCTCTTTCATATAGAGTGCTTTCAACCCTCCCCAGTTGATCGTGCCGATCCGGACGGTGCCGGGCTCTGCAAAGGCAGCGCCGGTTCCGATTTCGGGTCGATTGCCCGGCGCAGCGACGGCGACGGGGGGATTTGGTGCTTGATCGTTCATGGTGGTTGCGCCTATCGGCGGACACCAGACC
>JBKBTF010000037.1:0-33415 GCA_046291395.1 Blastomonas sp.
TCGATGCACGCCATCTGCATGCCCAGGCATATCCCGAAGAACGGCACGTCCCGTTCGCGGGCAAAACGGACCGAGGAAATCTTGCCCTCGCTGCCCCGTTCACCGAACCCGCCGGGAACCAGAATGCCGTGCATCGGCTCGAGCATCGCTGCCAGCTCGTCATCGGGAAGCTTCTCGAACAGCTCGGCATCGAGCCATTTGACATGGACCTTGACGCGATTGGCAAGACCACCGTGCGTCAGTGCTTCATGCAGCGACTTGTATGCGTCCTGCAGGCCGACATATTTGCCGACCACACCGATAGTGACCTCGCCCTCGGGATGGTCGTGGCGGTCCATGATGTCCGTCCAGCGCGAGAGATCGGGCTGGCGCGCATCGTGGATGCCGAATGCGCGTAGCACCTCGTCGTCCAGCCCCTCGGCGTGATACTGCATCGGCACGGCATAGATGCTCTTGGCATCGAGCGCGGGGATCACCGCTTCCTTGCGGACGTTGCAGAAGAGCGCAATCTTCGCCCTGTCCGAATCGGGCAGCGGCTTTTCGCAGCGGCACAGCAGGATATCGGGCTGGATGCCGAGCGAGGTCAGTTCGCGCACGCTGTGCTGGGTAGGCTTGGTCTTGAGCTCGCCTGCCGCAGCGATGTACGGCACCAGGGTCACGTGGACGAACACCGTGTTCTCTCGGCCGATATCGTTACGTAGCTGACGGATCGCCTCGATGAACGGCAGGCTTTCGATATCGCCGACGGTGCCGCCGATCTCGCACAGCACGAAATCCAGATCCTCGGTTTCCGCCTGGGCGAATTCCTTGATCGCATCGGTAACGTGCGGGATAACCTGCACCGTTGCCCCCAGATAATCGCCGCGACGCTCGCGCTGGATGATCGTCTGGTAGATGCGGCCCGATGTGACATTGTCCGACTGGCGGGCCGAGACGCCAGTGAAGCGCTCGTAATGGCCAAGGTCGAGGTCGGTCTCCGCTCCGTCATCGGTAACGTAGACCTCACCGTGCTGATAGGGCGACATCGTGCCCGGATCGACGTTCAGATAGGGATCGAACTTGCGGATGCGCACGCGGTATCCGCGTGCCTGCAGCAGTGCGCCGAGGCTTGCGGCCATGAGGCCCTTGCCAAGCGATGAAACCACGCCGCCGGTGATGAAAATGAAACGCGCCATGGGAGAAACCCGTTACCCGTTCACGCGCAAGCCTGACAAGCGCGCGAATCCGCGTGGAAAACAAAAAACTGTGCACATGCCGCTCAAAAGCGGCCGGCGGATCAGTTCGCGGGGGCCTCTCCGGCCGGTTCGGGCGCGGTGCGAGCGGGCGCTGCATCGGCAGGCACTGCGTTCTGAGCACCGGCGGCCGACAGCGGATCGCCACTGGCGGGCATGCCCGGCGTGGCAGGCGCAGGCGCTGCCAGAGGATCGACCAGGGGCGCTTCGGCGCCGCGCTGCAGCGATGTATCGATGTTGCCGCTCGAGTGCATATTGGCGGCGAGCACGGCCAGAACGACGCTGAGCACGACAAAGATCGTCGCCAGCACCGCTGTCATTCGGGTGAGCAGATCGCCGGCTCCACGTGCAGACATCAGGCCGTTCGGGCTTCCGCCCACGCCCAGCGCGCCCCCTTCAGAGCGCTGCATCAGGATGACACCCACCATGGCAGCAGCAATCAGCGTCTGCACTATGGTGACGAACAGGAAAATCGACGACATGAACGGTCAGACCCAAGATAAAAGGAAACGTGCTGGCGCGCACATAGCGACTGGACTGCGCCAGCGCAACTGGCTGGCAGGCAGACGGCGATTGCACTGCGCCAGCGCAACCCGCGCAACCGAACTTCTCAGCGAGGCGCTGCCTGAATGATCGGAAGGAAGGTTTCAGCCTTCAGGCTGGCCCCACCGACCAGCGCGCCACCGACATCGGCAAGGCCAAGAATTTCCCTTGCGTTGCCCGGATTGACCGAGCCGCCGTAAAGAATGCGCACAGCTTCGCCGGCCGCGCCAAGCTTTTCGACCAGCGTGGAACGCAGAGCAGCGTGCATCGCGGCAATGTCGTCCGACACCGGGACCCGGCCGGTGCCGATAGCCCAGACCGGCTCATACGCCACCGAGAGCCAATCCGCCGAGCCCGCAGCGGGCAAGGATGCGGCGAGCTGGCCAGTCACGATGGCAATGGCGTTGCCGGAATCGCGTTCTTCCAGTGTCTCGCCGACGCACAGGATGGCGCCCATGCCCGCATCGCGCAGCGCCTGCGCCTTGCCCGATACATCCGTGTCGCTCTCACCCTGGTCCGCCCGCCTTTCGGAATGACCGACGATGGAGAAGGTCGCCCCGGCTTCCCTGATCATCGCCGCCGACAGGCACCCGGTATGCGCGCCCGATGCCTTGGCGTGACAATCCTGCGCGCCGATGCCGATCCCGCCTGCGGCCTGCGCGAAGGCCGCGATCAGCGTTGCTGGCGGACAGATGCCGACATCGACAGCGGTGTCGCTGCCCGCAGCATCGGCAATCGCCTTCAATATCGCGATGTCGGCTTGTGTGCCGTTCATCTTCCAGTTGCCGACAATATAGGATTTTTGCTGAGTCACGCTGACCGTCCCTGTTATGTGCTGAATGCCAATTCTGCGCGGCGGCTAGCAAATCGCGCGGTGCTTGGCCAGTGGCCGGGTGCCGCTCCAGCGGGGAAGGCTTGATGCCTGCGCCAAAGCCTCCTAAAGCCTGCCCGCGTTTTCACGAGGCGCAGCCTGTATGGCGGCACCTCTCATTGCGGGCTTCTCGATGATCAGCTTTTTCCGTTCGTTCTTCCAGTCCAAGATCGGCCTGGCTATCAGCTTCGTTTTCCTGGCGCTGATCGCGGTAGCCTTCGCGGCATCCGACGTGACCGGCGGCGCGACCTTCGGCGGGGTGAGCAGCGAAAATGTTGCCGAGATCGGCGGCGAGGCCATCGGAACCGCGGAATTTTCCACAACGGTCACCAACGCGTTCGGCCAGTTCCGCCAGGAAAATCCGGCGCTTGATATGGCGGCCTTCGATCAGCAGGGCGGCATCGACAGCATTTTGGAACAGATGATCGGCAGCTATGCCGCATCGGCTTTCGGCAAGAGCATCGGCCTGGGCGCGAGCAAGCGGCTGGTGGACAGCGAGATTGCCGGGATCCAGGCTTTCAAAGGTGCCGATGGCCGCTTCGACGAAACCCTGTTCCGCAATGCCCTGGCACAGCAGGGGCTGACCGAAGCGCGGGTGCGCGGCGATATCCAGCGCGGCCTGCTGAGCGACCAGTTGCTCATCCCTGCGACCTTCGGATCGAAGATGTCCACGCAGTTGGCGTTACCTTATGCCGGGCTGGTGCTTGAAGGTCGCGAAGGCAAGATCGCGTTTGTGCCGTCAGCTGCCTTTGCCCCCAAAGCCGAAGCCAGCGATGCCCAGCTGCAAGCCTATTTCACCCGCAACAGCGCGCGTTACCGCGTGCCCGAACGCCGCGTGCTGCGCTATGCGACCTTCACAGCGGACCGCTTCCGCGAACAGGTGCAGGTCAGCGATGCGGAGGTTGCCGCGCTCTACAAGCAACGTTCGTCCGAGTTTGCTGCCGCCGAAAAGCGTGATCTGGAACAGCTGATCGTTCCCACCGAAGCGGCCGCCAAGGCGATCGCCAATAAGGTCAACAGCGGCACCAGCATGGCCGCAGCCGCACGGGAAGCAGGCCTTGAGCCTGTCGATCTCGGTCTGCAATCCAAGGGTGAATTGACCCGTGCCTCATCGCCTGCGGTCGCCAATGCGGTTTTCGCCGGCGCTGCTGGCAAGGTCGCCACCCCCGCACGCTCGGCGCTCGGTTGGCACGTCATCC
Organism: Blastomonas sp.; assembly: GCA_046291395.1. GTDB lineage: Bacteria > Pseudomonadota > Alphaproteobacteria > Sphingomonadales > Sphingomonadaceae > Blastomonas. The sequence continues at coordinate 3,846 of JBKBTF010000037.1, forward strand.
GCATCGACAGCATTTCCGCGATACCCGGCCGCAGTCTGGCCCAGGTTCGTGCAACACTCGAAAATGAGATCGCGCAAGAAAAGCTGCGTCAGACCGTCTCCGACTTCACCGCCAGTCTCGAAGACCGCATCGCCGATGGCGCCTCGCTCGCCGATATCGCCAAGGATGAGAACCTGGCGCTGGAGGTCAGCCCCGAGTTGCTCGCCAACGGCCAGTCACCCAGCCGCCCCGATTTCGTGCCAGTGGGCGCGTTTCAGGCGATGCTGCCGCTGGCCTTCAGTGTGGAGGAAGATGCAGGACCCCAATTGGTCGAAGTGCAGCAGGCCAGGGAATTCGCGCTGTTTGAGGTGCAGGACATCAAGCGTTCCGCACCACCGCCGCTTGCCAGCATCCGCAGCCAGGTCGCTCGCGACTGGGCGCTTGCGCAAGGCCTGACGGCTGCCAAGACGTTGGCCGACAGCATCGCCAAGTCCTCGCGGACCAGCGCTGAACTCACCAAGGCGGTGAGCAGCGCCAAGGTGCCGCTGCCGAGCATCGAGAACATCGCCACCAATCGCCAGACGATCATGCAGCAACAGGGCCGCGTTCCGCCGCCGGTCGCCTTGCTGTTCAGCATGGCCGAAGGAACGACAAAGGTGCTGGAAGGCCCTAGCCGCACCGGATGGTTCATCGTCCACCTGAGCAAGATCAATCGCGGCGATGCCAGCAAGGTGCCCGAACTTCTGCAGGCTACCCGCACCCAGCTTGGGCAGGTGGTCGCCGATGAATACGGGCAGCAGCTGATGACCGCGATGAAGACAGCAATCGACGTGAAGCGAAATCCCGCAGCGATCAAGCGCGTCAAGGACCAGCTCACCGGCCGCACCCGAGAGAATTGATGCACGGAACCGCGAGCCAGAATGTTGCAGCGGCACGGAACGCTCTGGCAGAAGGCCGATCGGCACTGATCTGGCGGCGGCGCATCGCCGATACCGAAACCCCGGTATCCGCGGCGCTCAAGCTGATCGAGCCCGAGCGTGGGGATTTTCTGCTCGAATCGGTCGAGGGCGGCGAAACCCGCGCCCGGCACAGCTTTGTCGGCATCGCGCCCGATCTGGTGTTTCGCGCCTCTGCCGGTAGCGCCGAAATCAACACTCACTGGTCGGCCGACCGCGCCGCTTTCGGGCCCTGCGCAGAAGGGTCGCTCGAGGCGCTTCGTTCGCTGGCCGGGCGTTGCCGTATGGATGTTCCGCCCGAACTGCCGCGCGCGCTGGCGTTTCTGGTCGGCTATTTCGGCTATGAGACCATCGGACTGGTCGAGTCGCTGCCGCGGGCGCCGCAGTCCGAACTGGCGCTGCCCGATATGCTGTTCGTTCGCCCCACGGTGCTGCTGATCTTCGACCGGCTGAAGGACGAATTGTTCCTGATCGCTCCGGTCTGGGCCGAGGGGGATGTCGATGCCGCACGCCTGATCGCGGCCGCTGAAGAACGGCTCGATGCTGCCGAGCGCGCGCTTCAGGCGGCGCTTCCTGCACCTGCGCGCGATGCCGATGCCGACCCGCTGGCGCTCGAGCCCTCCCCCGTGCTCGCGCCCGGCCGCTATGGGGAGATGGTGCTCAAGGCGAAGGACTATATCGAGGCGGGCGACGTCTTTCAGGTCGTGCTCGCGCAGCGATTCACCGCGCCGTTTGCGCTGCCGCCGATCGAACTCTATCGCGCGCTGCGCCGCGTGAATCCCTCGCCCTTCCTCTATTTCCTCGATCTGCCGGGACTTGCGCTGATCGGATCGAGCCCCGAGATCCTGGTGCGGGTACGCGATGGCGAGGTCACCATCCGCCCGATCGCGGGCACCCGGCCGCGAGGAAAGAACCCCGCCGAGGACATCGAGAACCGCACCAGCCTGCTTGCCGATCCCAAGGAGCTGGCCGAGCACCAGATGCTGCTCGATCTGGGCCGCAACGATGTCGGCCGCGTGGCGAAAGCCGGAACGGTGCGCGTCACCGACAGTTTCACCGTCGAGCAGTACAGCCATGTGATGCACATCGTCAGCAACGTGGTGGGCGAGCTGGTGGAAGACCGCGATGCCATCGACGCCTTGTTCGCGGGCTTTCCTGCAGGCACCGTCAGCGGCGCGCCCAAGGTGCGCGCGTGCGAGATCATCGCCTCGCTCGAGCCCGAGACGCGCGGTGCCTATGCTGGCGGCGTCGGCTATTTCGCGCCCGATGGCTCGGTCGACAGCTGCATCGTGCTGCGCACCGCGATCGTCCGCGATGGCACGATGCACGTCCAGGCGGGCGCAGGGATAGTCGCCGACAGCGTCCCTGAATATGAACAGCGCGAATGTGAAGCCAAGGCCGGCGCGCTTTTCGCCGCCGCCCGAGAGGCGCTGCGGCTCGCCAGCGAAGCGGGGTACGGGCAGTGATCCTTGTCATCGATAACTACGACAGCTTCACCTACAACCTCGTCCATTATCTGATGGAGCTTGGTGCCGACGTCCGCGTCGAGCGCAACGATGCGTTGAGCGCGCGCGAGGCGATCGCCACCAACGCGCAGGCCTTTCTGATCTCTCCCGGCCCGTGCACGCCCAACGAGGCGGGGATTTCGCTGGATCTGGTTGCGGCGTGTGCCGATGCGGGAAAGTCGCTGCTCGGCGTGTGCCTGGGGCATCAGGCAATCGGCCAGCATTTCGGCGGCGAAGTCATCCGCGGAGGACTGATGCACGGCAAGACCTCGCCCGTGATGCACGACGACAGCGGCATGTTCAAAGGGCTTCCCTCGCCCTTCCAAGCGACACGCTATCATTCGCTGGTGGTGCCCGAAGCCAGCCTGCCGTCCGACCTGCAGGTCAACGCACGCGTTGCGGCGCCCGATGGCTCGACGCCGCATGTGATGGGCTTTCGCCATGTGACCCTGCCGATCCACGGCGTGCAGTTCCACCCCGAAAGCATCGCCACCCAACATGGCCACCGGATGCTCGCCAATTTCATGGAGCTAGCCGGGATCGAGGTCCGTCCGATGCGCGGGGAGCTGCTCGCATGACCCGCCTTCCCGACACCGCGCATCCGCTGAGCCGCGAATCCGCCGCCGAAGCCTTTGCCGCGATCCTCGACGGGACAGTCGATGACGAGGCAATCGCGCAGTTCCTTGTCGCACTGTCCGAGCGCGGCGAGACCGCGATCGAGATCGCTGCCGCCGCGCAGGGCTTGCGCGACCGGGTCATCCCGATTGCCGCGCCGGCGAACGCGATCGATGTGTGCGGCACCGGTGGTGACGGGCATCACAGCCTCAACGTCTCGACCGCCGTGTCGCTGGTCGTTGCCGCGTGCGATGTTCCGGTCGCCAAGCACGGCAACCGCGCCGCCTCGTCCAAGGCAGGCGCCGCCGATACCCTCGAGGCGCTGGGGATGGACATGACCGCTGCCGGGGCCACCGCCGAGCAATCGCTGGCCGAGATCGGCATCTGCTTCCTGTTCGCGGTCAACCACCACCCGGCGATGCGGCGGATCCAGCCGATCCGCCAGAAGATCGGCAAACGCACGATCTTCAACCTGATGGGTCCGCTCGCCAATCCGGCGCGGGTCAATCGCCAGCTCATCGGCATTGCGCGCCCGGGCTATGTCCATGTCTATGCCGAGGCGCTCGAGATGCTGGGCACCGAGCACTCGCTGATCGTCTCGGGCGACGAGGGTCTCGACGAGCTGTCGCTGGCGGGCGGCAACGAGGTCGCCGATATCGGTACTGACGGCGTGATCATGAAACGCTGGCAGGCGAGCGATGCGGGGCTCCCCAGCCACCCGATCGAGGCCATTCGTGGCGGCGATGCGGCGTTCAATGCCGCTGCGCTGCGCCGGCTGCTGCAGGGCGAGACCGGAGCTTACCGCGACGCGGTGCTGTTCAACGCGGCCGCAGCGCTGCTGATCGCGGGCGAAGTGGACAGCCTCGCCGACGGCGCGGAAGAAGCAGCCGAAGCCATCGACAAGGGGCTGGCCAACGCGCTGCTGAACTGCTGGATCGATTTTACGAAAGCCGCCGCATGAACAAGCTCAAGGAAATCTGCGCGGTCAAGACGATTGAGGTCGAGCGCCGCAAGGCGCTGACCAGCCTTGCCGAGCTGGAGAAACTCGCCGCTGACGCCAGCGCGCCGCGCGGCTTTGCCAAGGCACTGGTGCGCGCTTCGCAAGACGGCTTTGGCCTCATCGCCGAAATCAAGCGGGCCAGCCCGTCAAAGGGCTTGATCCGCGCAGACTTCGATCCCGCAGCGCATGCCGCGGCCTATCAGGCAGGCGGGGCTGCGTGTCTTTCGGTGCTTACCGATGTGCCCTATTTCCAGGGTCATGACGACTTCCTGCTCGCCGCGCGCACCGCATGCGACCTGCCGTGCCTGCGCAAGGACTTCATGGTCGATGTCTGGCAGGTTGCCGAAAGTCGCGCGCTGGGTGCCGATGCGGTGTTGATCATCGTCGCCGCGCTCGACGATGCAACGATGGCCGATATCGAGACCGCCGCGCTCGATCTGCAGATGGACGTGCTGGTCGAGGTTCACGACGAGGCCGAACTGGAACGCGCGCTCAACCTGCGTTCGCCGCTGATCGGGGTCAACAACCGCGATCTGCGCAGCTTCGAGACCGACATCGCCAACACCGAACGGCTGGTGAAGCTGATCCCCGAAGGCTATATTCCCGTCTCCGAAAGCGGCATTCATGCGCATGCCGATTGCGTGCGGCTGAGCGAGCATGGCGTGCGCAGCTTCCTGGTCGGGGAATCGCTGATGCGGCAGGATGACATCACCCGGGCGACGCGGCAGTTGCTCACCGGAACGCCCGACTGATGGCCGATCTCACCCATCTCGATGCCAGTGGGGCTGCGCATATGGTCGATGTCTCGGCCAAGGCCGACACGGTGCGCGAGGCGGTGGCCGAAGGCGAGATCAGCATGGCCCCGGCTGTGATCGCCGCCATCCGCGCGGGCGACATCAAGAAGGGCGACGTGCTGGGCACCGCGCGCATCGCTGGCATCATGGCGGCCAAGCAGACCAGCAACCTGATCCCTTTATGCCATCCGTTGCCGATCAGCAGCGTCTCGGTCGATTTCGATTACACCGATACCGGCGTGCGCGTCGAAACCCGGGTGCGCACCTCGGGCAAGACGGGCGTCGAGATAGAGGCGCTCACCGCCGCCAGCATAGCGCTGCTGACCATCTACGACATGGCCAAGGCGATGGACAAGGCCATGGTCATCGGCCCGGTCCGGCTGCTCGCCAAGAGCGGCGGAAAATCGGGCGACTGGGTCGCGCCCTGATGGCGGGCGGGCTGATCACGCTCGACGAGGCCCGGGACCGACTGCTGGCACTCGCCACGCCTCGCGATGCCGTCAGCCTGCCCCTGCAGCAGACCACCGGCCTTGTGCTCACCCACCCTCTCACCGCGCAGCGCCAGCAGCCCGCCGCCGACCTTTCGGCAATGGATGGCTATGCCGTGCGGCGCGCCGATCTGCCCGGCCCGTGGCGCGTGGTCGGCGAAAGTGCAGCGGGGCAAGCCTTTGCGGACAGCATCGGACAGGGCGAGGCGGCGCGGATTTCGACCGGCGCCATCATCCCGGCAGGGGCGGACTGCGTGGTGGTTCAAGAGGATGTGTCACGCGACGGCGACCGGCTGACGCTGACTGGCGATGGACCCCCGGTGCCCGGTGCGCATATCCGCCGCGCGGGGCATGACTTCACCGCCGGGGCGCAGCTTGCGGCTGCCGGAACGCTGATCGATGCGCGGCTGATCGCGCTCGCGGCGATGGCGGGGCATGGCACGTTGCGTGTTCATCCCCGTCCTCGCATCACGATCCTGAGCAGCGGTGACGAGCTGGTACCCCCGGGCGAGCCGCTGCCATCACCCGCCCATATTCCGGCGAGCAACGGCGTCATGCTGGCCTCGATGCTTTCGAGATTGCCGGCAGATGTCGTCATGCCGCCGCTGCTTCGCGACGACCGCAGGGCCATTGCGGCCGCGCTGACCGAGCATCGCCATGCCGACATCATCGTCACCACCGGCGGTGCCTCGGTGGGCGATCACGACCTCATCCAGCCTGCCTTGAAAGATTGTGGTGGCAAGGTGGATTTCTGGCGGATAGCCATGCGGCCCGGCAAACCCGTGATGGTTGGCACCCTGGGCAACGCCATCGTGCTGGGTCTGCCGGGAAACCCGGTTTCGGCCTATGTCACCGCGCTGTTGCTGCTTTTACCGTTGGTCAGGGCTCTTGCGGGATACCAGCACGTTCTGCCACCGGTCCTGCAGGCCGCAGCCGGGGTGGCCATTCCTGCCAATGGGCCACGGCAGGACTTCATGCGAGCACGCTTCGATGGCGGACACCTGCAGCCGGTCAGCAGCCAGGACAGCGGTGCACTGGCATCGCTCAACGCGGCGAATGCCCTTATCATCCGCCCGGCCTTCCAGCCTGAAGTGCAACCCGGTGACCCTATCGACTATATTGCGTTCGATGCAGCAGCTTGACACAAGGACTTGACCTGACCGGCTTTGTTTCGTAATTGTTCCTTATTCGTTCGACCGCCGACCCACCGGCGCAGAAAGGAACATTCGGCATGCTGACCCGCAAACAACACGACCTGATCCGCTTCATCCAGGAACGACTGGAGGAGAACGGCATCTCCCCGTCGTTCGAGGAAATGAAGGAAGCGCTCGATCTCAAGTCGAAATCCGGCGTCCACCGGCTGGTCAGCGCGCTTGAGGAACGTGGCTTTATCCGCCGCCTGCCCAACCGCGCACGTGCGCTCGAGATCCTCAAGCTGCCCGAGGCAAGCGTCAAGCCGCGCGCCAAGGAACTGGCGGCAGCGGCCGCAGCCAAGACCGACGCGGCAAAGAGCAATGTCGTGAGCATGGAAAGTGCGCGCAAGATGCCAGTTCCGGCGCCGGCGAACAGCAACGTGCTGGAAATCCCGCTGCACGGCCGGATCGCCGCTGGCGCGCCGATCGAAGCGTTCGAGGGCACCGAAATCCTCCCTGTCCCTGCGGCCTTGCTCGGCAGCGGTGAACATTACGCACTGGAGGTTTCGGGCGATTCGATGATCGAGGCAGGCATTCTCGATGGCGATTACGCGCTCATCCTGCGCACCGAATCGGCGCGCGACGGCGAGATCGTGGTGGCGCTTGTCCGTGGCGAGGAAGCGACGCTCAAATATCTCCGCCGCGAGAACGGCCGCATCCGGCTCGATCCGGCCAACGCCGCCTACGACCCCCAATATTACGCTCCGCACGAAGTGCAGGTTCAAGGCAAGCTCGCAGGCCTGCTGCGCCGCTACCACTGACCACGGCGCCAGTCTTGCGGCGGCCTGCGGATGCTAAGATAAAACTGAAAAAAATGGTCGGGGAGACAGGATTCTAGACCACTTTATCTACCGTTTTGACCCAAGGAAATCTGCCGTTTTCGGATGGTAGCCGGAACAATGTGCGCGGCTTTTGTGTAGGTGTCCAGTATCTGGATCTGGCTGGGGATAAACGGCATCTATTGTCCTCACCCGTCATTCTCGCTTTAGCGTTGGCGGAGGAAGGGACGATAAGCCACATGGAAGGACTAAATCCGAAACTGCTCGACACGACCCGCGGCGACATCAATCCCGCGACCACGTTCAACGCTTCCCTCAACGTGCACGGAGTCTATGACGGGCTGCGCTTCGTAGTTCGGCTCTCCCCGCTCATCCACAACACGATCAACGCGCTCCCCAACGGCATTAGTTTTTCGAATGAGACGACGTTCGAGCAGTCGCAGGCGTTCTCGACCTACCTCCACGAGACCATCCACTGGTGGCAGCACTGCGGTAGCACCGCCGGGCTCCTGCTAAGCCTAAGCCACGCCGCCCAGACTCATTCAAACCTCCGCCAACTGCGCCGGCTGATCGAACTAGTTGGACCGGTGAAGTCGATCTACCAGCTCGCCCTTGACCAAACCGGCCCGATCGATCCCGAGAACGTCGCGGGCCTCGCGAATATAGTGGTCAACAACCAATTCGACATCGAGGCATACCGTTTCCTCATGACGAACCCGAACCGCGCCGACGAAATCGTCAACCTGTCTCAGTTCGAGAGCATGGCGCACGTCTACCGCATCGCGCAGATGAACGCGCTCGTCGTCCTCGCCAGCACGTTCGACCGCGAGTTTGCGCTTCTCCCCAACCCAAACGTATGGATCGATGCCTTCAACCGGCTTCGCGCGGATCGGGTCGAAGGCTTCTTCTACGGCTTCGAGGTAAGACTTTCTCCGATCGGCGCGCAGCACATCTTTGAGGGTCAGGCCCGCTTCTCGCAACTCCAGTATCTCCACTTCGGAACCGGTGGCCACTTCGATCTCGAAGACGCCGAAGAAATTGGCATGATGTCACCGCTCTATACCACCGCCTTCGAAATCTTCATTGCGCAGGCAGGCCTGGAGATGCCGCCCAGCCTTGACCATCCGACCGTTGGCCTCTTCCTCCTCGCGTGCGAAATCGCAATGAACCCGGGAGAGGGATTTCCCTTTCCAGTCGCGAACGCCGCCTCGTTCGTCGCCGACAACGACATCGGTCAGCGCTTCCTCCGCACCGCGGAAGCAATCCGCTACCGGTGCCCAGCGGTAAAATCGCTGATCGTTGAGTACAGCGCACAAGAATACGCCGCGGCGTCAGAGCAGATCTGCGGATCTATAGGCCTGCGGTCCCCGCTCGAGATCGCCAACGCTGTCGCTCGGCTCGTGCGCGACGGCCCGGCATTCGCCGAATGCTTGGCGCTGCACGATGTCGGGAAGGCGGCCCCTATCAACCAGCCGGTCCAAGTTATGTTCGGCCAGTTCGCGTCCTACTGCCGCGACAAGCTGCGGCATCCGGAGATCCTTTGTTGGCCGGGCGCTGCGATGGCCGGCAAACACTTCAAGGAGGAAAGCGCGGGAGTATTCTCGCGCCAGTCGCCGCTCTTCGTGGATCGGGCCGACACTGAAATGATCGTGCCGGTAGTGCGATCCGGCCTCGATGAGGGAGACGTGATCGAGACCTTTCAGAACTTCTACAACGGCCAGGCACTCTACGATCTTACCCGCCAGTGGATCAAATCGACGGGTCCCTTCACCTACGATTATAGTTGGCTGCAGCCCAACGGGACCACCGAGCAGATGAAAGAGTGGGCAGATGGGATCTTCGCCAAGGCCTTCGGCGTAGCGCCGGACGATTTTCGCCACCTTGGATAGTAGTTGGCGGTCGGGTATCTCATCGGGATCGAGAACATGCAGCAGATCGACGTAGGAGTACACGAGTTACTCGAGGACATCTCCTGCGGCCTTAAGCACGAGCTGGACTACGCGCTTCCCGTGGACGAGCAGGAAACTCTCGAGACTATGCTGCGGCGGCTGCCAAGGCCGCTCCTTCAACCTACTGCATGCGGACTACCGCATTTGTGAAGGATTTCGGCCAATCGCCTGCAGCAATACCGATTAGACTCGGTAGTTCACGAGAGCCAAATTGGACGCCCGGGTCGGCTAGAAGCTGCCATACCGAAAGGCGAGCGAGCAGCCGGATCAAGCGTTCATGTGATGCCGGTAGCTGTCCTCGAGCTTGTCGACGAGATCGGGGATTTGCTCTTCCTCATACACCTCTGGCGAACCTGCAGCAGAGCGCAAAATTTTTACGGCCACCTCGTAGGAGCTAAGCAACTTGGGGTCGCTCGGTTTGCCAACGATGAAGTGCGCCTGAAACTCTTCGTGCGCGCCGGTGCCAACGGCGCCAAGGTGCCCAAACCAGCGGCGAGCCTTGTTCTTGATGTTGTCGGCGTCCGCGAGGTCGAACGAAAGCGGCTCGTATGCGTGGACCTTTCCATTCTTCCATGAGTGCGTGAATTCAATCGTGTCGAGATCGCCGCGCACAGTCTTGCTCTCGAATTCGATGCCGATCTTGCGCTCGAGAATGGCTGCGCGCACCGGGCGCCAAACATCGTCATCAGAGCGCTTTACCTCCGTCCGCTTGTCGTAGTGCGAAAGCATGCGGCTAGCGATCCGGCTGAACTCCTGATCGACGTCCTTGGCGAGCCCGGTGCCAACGGCAGACCACTGCAGGGAGCTCCCGTCATGCGGAAGCATCCTCGTTGCCACCGTTCTCGCATTGCCTTCTAAGAATAAGCTGTCGCTCTCGATATCCTTGGCTACCGCCCGGGCTGCCCTTCGCATGGCAGCAATCGCGCTTGCGAAAGCCAAACGGTCCACATCCGGAAAAAGGCTTCGGAGGCGTTGAATTCGATCTTTAAATTCGAAGCGGACAATCGGCCGCGCATCTCCCATGCTTGCGGCAAAAAAGACAATGCCAACGTTCACGAATTCGCCGGTGACGACGTCGTGGACGTAGCGAAGCACGCTATAGCTGTAAGGTCGCCGACTCATTTCAGGATCCGTTCTAGCTCTGCCATGCACCCCATTAGGTTATTACGCACTTGGCGTATCTTAGTCAGGATGTCGCCTACAAAGCCCGCCTCGTGCCATTCCACAGGCACCGCCACCCCATACGCGGTAATGTCCTCGTCGCGCAAGGTCGCCCATTTGGCCTGAATTGCCGCGTGATCGACAGCCTGTCCTAACAGCTGGCCATGAAAGATGTGGCGGCCCGGGAGAACAGTGAGGGGCTTCAGCCCGCCTACACTCCATGGCTTTCCTCCAAGCAATCCCCTTGGGAATGCTAGCTCGTGGTCGAAAATACGCAGCTGATCACCACTGACGAAGCAGTTGGGATTGCATTCGCGGCGATCAACATTTTCTACGAAGGCGTCAAACGCCAATATCTCTGCGGCGGTCTGCACCATGGTCGGGGTCAACCGGTTGGCTACCGTCCAAGCCGGCCACTGAGGGGAAATCAGTTTCGATCCGAATGCCAGATTGTCGAACTCGGAGACTCGGCCCCGGATCTCCGCGGGCAGGGTCGCGCGCCATTCGGGAGAGAGGTCGACCAGAAACGGTTCGGGGATGGGCAGACCAATCGAGCCCGCCAAGCAGGCAGCAATCAACTCGACGGCGAGGGAGTTTGTGCCGAGATCGCACCTGGAAGCAAACTTTAGTACAACCTCGTGCACATCGCCTGCTGGATCCTCGGCGGCAGCGATTACGGGCAAGGTCCGCCCGCTGCCAACATCTCCGATAAACTGGATCGCCTCGAGCCGCTTGAGCAAAAACTCTTCCCTTCTTCTTTTGTTTCCTGCCGATGTGACAGCGCTTTGTCTAGTCTCTGGGCTGAAGGGCATGATTCTAAGGCGTGACATGCCCTTCCACTATTGAGGATATGTCTTGGCCTTACAATGTCTCAGGCCCAATTCCGGACGTAGGAGTGAAAGTCCTTGCGCTGCATCATAGATGACCGGTTTCAGCGGAACCGGGCATTCCCGATAAATGCAGGCACCGACCGCAAAGTCCCACGAGGCGGCATCTGCCTTGCGGCGGCAGCCGACCCCGAATGCGTCGTTCGTCGGGCGCGCTTTCAACGGCATCTCCCGCCAAAACCAGCCATTCGCTCGGCGCGGGGTCGTCCGGCAGCAATGCGCCCCCACTATCAGTGGTTCCGCTCAACCGCCTGACAATCCTGGAGTTTGCCGTTCATTCGCCAGTGTTTTTTGGGATGGGCAAAACTGCACTGGCCGGCTCTGAACAAAGACGCCGTTGCCGATCATTCATTTACACGCACTGTCATGAAAGCGACGCAGTGTAGAATTGATCGTCTCAACGGCGTGCGTGATCCTGAAGTGGACGTTGTCTACCGATCGAGCTGCCGAGCGAGGTCGCGTAATCCTTCGTCTATGTGGACGACGCGGAACCAACCATCGGCGGGATCGCCAAAACGTTCGACGGTCGCCTGGCCCATACCGCGCCGCGGCCAGCCGTCCTCGTAGAGTTCAGCACGCACTTCGTGCCGGTCCGTGGCGATCAGCTCGAGGAGGTCGACGCGGGTCGTCCGGGCGGTGAGGCCTTCCCCCAGCTTGTCGATCTCGGAGATGGGTAGGATGGCGTGATCGAACTTGCCCTGGATGACGAGCTGAAGCCCCGGCGGTAGGCCCGGCTTCGGCGGCGGGCCCTCTCCCATCTTTCCCATCGTCATGCGCGTCTCGACGCTACGCACCTCCGGCCGCTCGGCGAGCAGCGCGCGGGCCGTGTCGAAGTCGGCGTCCGCGCTGGCATAGAGCTGGCGGGCGCTGCCGCCAACCTGGCTCTGATTCCAGCCCTCGAGTTCTGCCGCCTCGATGATGACGGGCCTGCCAGTCCGGAAGCCGTCGCGAAATCGAAGCATCCGGGCGCGCGTCTCCGGATCCATCTCCGCTTGCTCTACCGCCTCGTAGCGGGAAAGGATCGTGGGGCAGAGCAGCGCCAGTCCGAGGTCTGGGGCGATCGGCAGGATCGCCATGATGCCGTGGGATTCAAGTCCCTTGTCGCCGTAGGGGAACGCGTTGCGCACGATCACCGGGTCGTCCGAGATGATGAAGTGCTGGCCTGCGCTGGCCTCGAACAGCGCGGGAACCAGCCGGACCATCGACTTCGCCACCCTGTCGCGCCCGAGGAACGACCTGACAGCGCCCATCCTGATGGCCGCCTCCGTCGGCGTGGCCATCCTCGCGTCCGCGTCGGGGTCGACGCCGATGTCGCGCATCAACTCCCGCATCTGCAACGCCATGCTGTGCGGCGTCGACCGGGCGAGCTTGGTGCGGAGCATCTGCGTCGCGAACAGGTCGATCATCGCGGCGTGGTCCGCCGGCGTCATCAATGCCAGCGACCGGCGCGACACGATCTCGCCCACTAGCTTCGCCGACCGGCTATCGACGTCCTGGAACAGGTCCTCGAAATTCCACTTGCCGGAGGTCAGCTCGACGGTGTTGAAGTCGTTCTCCGACCCGGCGTTGAGTATCGAGCTGATCCATGATCGGTCGGAGACTTTGTCGTAGACCCAGATCGCCTTGCGTTCGGCGTCGCTGGCGAAGTGGCGCAGCTGCGCCTGGGGCACGTAGTGGTGCTTCTTTGATGGTCTCGCCTCTTTCGACATGCCCGGAATGTAGGTGTCGGTGGGCCACGGTCCAAGGCCGTGCCGGGCTGGTCGGGCATTGTTGTATGGCATCGGCGATAGTCGGTGTATTGTGCCACGCCATGCGCTACGCGCACCGGATGGCTGACAGCACGACATCAACCTGGATCGAGGCGGCGCGATGGCGGGACCGTTGGTCGATCGTCGAGAACCTCGTTGGCGGCGGCCAGGGCGACGCCTTCCGCGCCGAGCGCGGCGCGGATGGTCAGGTCGGGTTCCTGAAGGTCCTCAAGGCGAAGACGGTGTCCGAGCGTCGGTCGCGCTTCTTCCGGGAGGCGAGCGCCTATGACAGCTTCGCGATCGACGGCATCCCGCGACTCGTCGAGAGCAACGCACACCGGCATGGCGACCTGGCGTTCGAACCCTACATTGTAACCGAGTTCGTCAGCGGACCGACATTGACGACGTGGCGCGCCGCCAACGTGCCGTCGATCGACGAGGCGTTGGCCGTCACGCGGCGGGTGCTCGACATCCTGCGAGACTGCCATGCGCAAGGGTGCGTTCACCGCGACGTTAAGCCGGACAACATCATTCTCCGGGATGGCGATCCGTCGGGTGCGTGCCTGCTCGACTTCGGCCTGAGCTATCACGAGGCGGCGGAAGCCGACTTCCGCACGGAGGACGGGCAGGAGGTCGGCAACCGTTTTCTCCGTCTTCCCGAGCTGTCAGCTGGCAGCGCGCTCAAGCAGGACCAGCGCTCCGACCTGTCGTTCGCCGGTGGCATCCTGTTCTTCCTCCTGGTCGGCCGCCATCCAGACGTCCTGCAGGATGCCGAGGGACGGTTGCCACACCAGCGCAGCTCCGCGCTCGCCGCGCTCCAGTCCATCGCGGGTTTTCGCCTCTCCAGGCTCGTTGCCTTCTTCGACACCGCCTTCGAACCTATGATCGCCGGTCGCTTCACGAGCGCCGACGCGATGCTCGACGCCCTCAGTCGACTGGTTGAGGCACCTGCTCCCCACGGCTCCCCGGAGGACGACCTCGCGGCAATCCTCGGCGTCATCAACACTGCAGCGGAACGTAGGCGCGTTGGGGCGATCAAGATGTTCGGTGACGCCGTCACCCGTTTCGGTGCGATCTTCCACGCGTTGCGCAACGAATTGGGGCCGGGCTTCTCGCTTGGGCAGACCGGGCACAGCGTCGATGCAGACATTGGGACGACCCACTATTTCTGGAGCCGGACGGGCTCCGACCCGTTCCTCGCTACGACATGCGAGGCGACGCAGGCCGGCGACGAGGTCGTTATCCGGCTGTCAGGCGAGACTATTTATCGCACCCCGGCCTCCGCGCCCGACTTCGGCGACGCCATGGCGATGATAATCCGGACGTGGGTGCTGGCGCAGATACGCCGTGCACTGGTCAATCCCGAACATCTGCCCGTAGAGGCCGAACACTTTTGGGAGACACCGCCGCACGGAAACCTAATTGCTGCGGGTGAGACTGCGCAGTCAGCGGGCAAGCACGTGATGGCCTTCGTCTATGACCCGTCGCAGGCTGAGCGTGGAAAGCTCGCCTACTGTCTGCGCAACTTTCTGGAGACTAGGCGCACACGCGACGCGATGAATGGGGCGTTCGTCACCGCGCTCGTGCCGCTTTCGCAGGTCAGGGATGTCACAGATGTCCTTGACGGCCAGTCGATGGAGACCTCGCGCTGGATTGCATTCGACGCCGACCTGCGTCCGCTCGAGCAGAACGTAATCTATGCGAACGGTCAGGAGGGCGAACGCATCGTGCTCGCGCTCGCCGACCGATATCCGGTCGTGGATGCGACCTGAGCGCTCACGGAGAAGCCCGTTCGCCTCGAATAGCAACGGCCTGCGGCAGATTCAGCGTAGATCACGCGGCTCGTCGCGGATCGCCTTTTCGGTGAGGTGATAGGAAATTTCGAAGGTGCGCGCGATCGGACTGCCAAGCTGCGTCACAATGGCAGGCCAGTTGTTGGTGAGCTCGCCGATCGGCCAGCTCCCACGCGACGTCCGCGACGATACCTGGGCGGCGCGGCCGACCACCGAATGTTGGCGCCCGGCCACGGGGATTCGGCTGGCCAGCCCGTGCCATTCGCAACGGAAGGTCATGGCTGAGGCCTGGCCGAAGCGCTCCGCCATCCCCCGAGCATAGCGCACAAACTCGATGAGGTTTCGCCTTAGAATTTCGATATCGAATATCGAGATATCGTCCGGTACCGAACTGCGGGAACGCGGCCGATCTTCCCAATAATCGCACACGAGTGTCGCCATGCCCAGCGTCGAGAAACGCCAGAAGTCGCTCGAATTGTTGATGGTGTCGTGTTCGACAAGCGAACATTGCAGGAAATCCTGCTCGTCGCCGGATGCCGGGTCACTGATCCAGACAGGGCGGAGCTCGTCCTTCGTGAACGGGTAGAACATGCTCCAGCCGGTTTCGATCGTATCGCGCACCTCGTGATTCACTTCTAACATCGCCTTGCTCAATGCGTCGAAGCTCAGCCGCTCGGAATCGGCTGTTTGGAGCCCGAAGGAGAATTGCCAGCGCCGCTTTCCCAAATCGATCGGAGGAGCGAGCGCGTTTATTCGCTTCATGAATTCGGCCTCGGCCGCATCGTGCCAGAGGTCGATCGCAGGGATTTTGGCCGTCGGCGTCATCCCTCCTGGAAGCGCGCTACTGATAGCGGCGATGATCGACGCGCGATCATGGAGCGTGCAGCGACGGATCAGTTCGGTGAGATCAGTGCCGGCGATGACGGGCGCGCTCTCAGGGCCGGGCTTGCGGATATAGATGGTGGCGCCGGCGATGCCCTGCACGCTCCCGTCCGGATCGGGGCCATTCTTCGCCGCGATAATTGGCACGGTGCCGTGCGCCGGCACGCGGATGATCGGATGACGGTTACCGCGAAATGATGTGATGATGGCGACGTCGCACTGGATCGCGGGTTCGAGATAGCGCTTCACGATCGCTGAGACGACATCGCGGGTGAGCTTGGCGATCGCGTCCGGATTTGGCTCGGACGGCTCGAGATCGTCGTCAAAACCGAACACGATCGAGCCCCCGCCGAAATTGGCAATCGCCGCGATATGGCGGGCGAGATCGGCCTGATGTTTGCGCTCGTCTAGAAGCATCCACGACTTATACTCGACCGCCAGGGTCTCGTTTGGATCGTCGACCAGCAAGGTCAGTTCGTTCGCGCCAATGGTCATGCGGCCAACTTAAGACGGCAAGCGCCTCAGACCAAGCGGATTGAGCGACTATGCAGCCATTGGTTCCTGGCAGGATGCACGCTTAGGTCGATTATCACAGGCGCTAATTCGCGGATCGGCGCCTACGTTACATTACAAGACAACCATGCTTGGTAAATATTAGCGTAACTACGACTTTTAGACTGATAGTATATGTCCCATTTCAGGACCGCACCGAATAAGCTTATACGTTGCCAAATGATCAACACTTCATTAATCATGCTTGTTATGACGGTCCCGTATGAATATGAGCGCAACGCGCGTCCTGCGGGATCCAGTATGGCCCCAGAGGCCATAGAAGCAATGGGGACCCTCCTTGCTGAAGCTGGCAGGATACTTCAAGCGCTCATTGGTCGCGGAAGCGTCGGAGCGGGTTTACACCGCCGTTCCTCATCGATGATCGTCTGGTTCGTCGTATCAATGCTAAGAGCATGCGTGGGCTTTCGCGATTTTCAAACATACAGACTGCGTAAAGAATCGTCGAACTTCATCGACGCCTGCAACGCACACCCGCCTTCTTGCTGGGCTGCTCCGTAAAAAATTCCTCGCCGTTATCTCTCGAGCGATCGGTCACAGGGCTGATCGCGTCCAAGAATAATGTCCGAGTGGATCAAAGGTGTGTTTGAACAACATACGCAGGTTTCGCACCTCTCGCAGGTTACGCACCTTTCGCAGGTTACGCACCAGCCTGATCCGCTCCGTGAGGAGTAAAAGTGTCATGAAGAAGAGTGACGAATGGGCCGACCAGAACACGGTCGATGAAAAATGCAGGCAAACGATGGCCGAACGCGGCTGCACTCCTGAGCAGGTGAGGCCAGTTTGGATCGCCGAAAAACTTGGCATGAGCAAACCTGGCGGGCACCTGTATGGCCAGGTGCGCGACTGGCGGCGGCGGGAGTGCAGACCTGATCCAACCTTGTTCGCTGAACTCCCTGCCGATGCAGCTAGGGATATCCGAAGCATCACCAACGATTTGGCCGACGGCCTTGTCACGGTCGCAAAGCGGATCATGCGCGACCAGAGTGCCATAATCGAGCAGGCCGCCTCAAGGAAGATTGCAGACGCTGAACGCCGCCAAGCTGAGGCAGAAGCTGAGTTGGCGGACGTTGCAGCCGAATGGCAGGAAACCGAAGACGCTCTGGCTGCTTCGCAAAAGAAGGTAGCGGCGCTCACCGAAGAGCTGGCGCAATCGGACAAGCGTGCGGAACGCCTACGCGGGCGAATTGAGCAGCTGAAGGAAGAGCTCGGGCACAAAGGTCCGATGACCGAGCATGCAACCCCAGTTGCAGCCAACCCTGTTCAATCGCTGCGGTCAGAAAGCCCAGTTGGCCACCAAGAGGCCGTGGTGACGCGCCCTACCGGTGCGCCTGCATCCGCTCCTACGCCTCCGCCCACAGCATCCCATGCTGACGGCGAGGCTCTGGCAAAGCCAGATAATGAGGGTCCCATTCGGTGACCCCTGCCCGCACCGCCGTCGTCATGACGGCGGTGCGGTTTTCCCGTTGCCTTTCCTTCCTCCGTCGTTTCCGTGGTCGGAAATGACACGGCCCAAAGGGTCGTTGGGGGTTCAGGGGCACTCCCCTGACATGCCCTTTTTTGTCGAACGGCAAAAAAGGAAGAGCATGTTCTTCCTTTTCTACTGCGTGACCTCGCAGCTTGTGGAACCTTCAATGAAAAGCAATGTCTCCGGCGTGGCAGGTACTGTCCGCATCAAAAATATTACGAACGCTGGATTAGGCGCAGCTGAGCGACACGGAAAGCGCAAAGATAAATCTAGCGATTCGCGTAGGATTAACAGCGAACCTCCATTAACTACAACCGGGCTCGATCTACGGCGGCTGTACAAACGGCACATCGAGGGCGCATTTGTCCCCAAAAGCCGGTCGCAGGTGATGCATCTGCTACTCCAGTTCCCGACAGAATTGGTGGACGGGAAGGATCCCGCATATATGCTGCACCACGCACGTGAATTCGCGATATCTGTATTCGGCGAGGACGCCGTATTCGCAGACAGGGTTGATCGCGATGAGAAGAGCGAGCACGTCGTCGATCTGTTCGTGGTCCCCAAATATGTCAAGCGGACCAAGCACCAAGAGAAAATCGCGGTTGCGATGAGCCGCGATTTGAAAATCCTGGCTGAACGGTATGGGCGACCGATCAATCCAAACGGGATGGGACGGGCCTTACAGGATGCGTTGCTGGACTATCTGCAGGGTAGGATGGGGTTGGCAGAGGCACAGCGTGGGTCGCTAAAGCAGATGGCGGGGTCAGATTGGAAATCTGCCGAGGAGCTCCGGGCTCAAGAACTTGATGCGGAAAAGCAGCAGCTGGCGGCGATGCGCCAGGAGCTGGTTGGCAGGGAAGCGCTAATTGTCGATCGCGAAAACCAGGCGCAGGCCACGCTAAACGCAGCTCTGTCAAAGCTGGCCGAAGCGGATCAGCTGCGGTCTGAACTGGCCTCCGATCGTCTCGAAGCCGTTCGCCAGATGGAAGCTGCCCGCCAGGAGGCCCTTGAAGTGGAGAAGAGGGCACGTGACGTTGCGGCAGCCAAAGCGGCGGCGGACGCAGCAAAAGCGGAAGCTGACCGCCTGATCGCGGAAATTCAATCCGCAAACCTCGAGGCGGAAATGGCGAGGTTGCTGGCGAAACAAGATGCAGACGCTGCCAAGGAGGATCGCGAGGCAGCAGAACGTCATCGCATCACAGCGGCTGCGGCCAAGGATGCCATCGTCCAGCAGCGTCAGGAGATAGAGGTCGAGCGGGCATTGCACCTAACCCAGCTTGAATTGCTGGAGCGGGCGGCAGATGACAAAAATCGGCTTAACCTGAGTGCTGGTCAGCATCCGACACAGAACGTAGGCTTTGTGATGGACCAACAGCACATGACACAGGCTGATACGCGTGCATATCTGTCGCCTTGGCCAGCATGGGTCGCTGCGTTCGCACGACAGCTGGTGTCCGCGCTGGAGACTGCACGTCGCCTAGCCGCATCTTTGTTGGATCGCGAAAAAGCCGTTCTGGCCCGCGACATCGAGCTGAAGGCAAAAATGGCCGAGGCGGATAGAAATCTGGAGACCCAACGTAAGCGTGCCGAAGAGCACACTTTCGCTCTTGCAGAGCTGAAGAAAAGGGCGGACGCCTTGAAGTCTGCGGAAGCTGCCGTGGAAAGCGCCAGCGTGACCGCAATTGCAAAAAGTGCCGCTGCAGAGGGTCGGATGGTGCTGGCGAAGGAGGACTTGCAGCAATCGGAGCGGTGGGCGCGGGCACTGGTGCTCATTGATGAAAACCCCAAGATCATCGTCATAGGCCGCGATGGGAGCGCGACCTGGGATGGCACTGTGGCAAAAAAGCTAGGTCCCGATTTCGCTGAAACTTTTGCTTTGGCACCGCAAATGCCGGAATGGGCTAAAAGTGCGCTGGGTAATCGCCTGACCCTTGCTGAACGCATGCATTCCGCTGCCGCTGCTGAACGCAAAGCCAGTGAAATTGCATCGGAACTGCAAGCGCTGATGCAGCGAGCTGGGCCGTTGCTTAACCAACCGCAGCGGATATTGGTAGACGATGTTCAGCAAGTCATGCGCCGTGCGAATTCATTAAAAGCGGCACGCGACGATCGCGAGGTATGATCATCGACGTTGCCGCAAAGCCATCGAGCTGGACCACCTGCGTTGAGGGGTAATGTGACGTGAGCTCGATCTTCCGTTGAAACATATCCGCAAGCACCAACAGGCAATGCCGCTGATATCACCAATGCCTATACAAACCGCGCCGAATACGACGTTGCCGTCAATTCCACATAGCTCTCAAGCGGTGGACGCAGAGCAAACGCGCTGGGCCGTCGAGCAAAATTGTACACGCGAATGAGATGCCAATCGTCACGGCGCTCGCGCGACACCGCGAGTTCATTTCGCGAGATATGGAAGGGCGTTCGCTCCCAGCCATTGGTTGTCTTGACCTCGATGAGACGCTCGCGTCCGTCCGGTTCAAAGCTGGCTATGTCAAAGCCAAGACCGTCACCGTCCTGATCGGAGATCCATCGGACCTCAGCCGCCAGATCATGCCTCCCAGCATCGGCAAGGGTGGCGCGCTCGTGGTGCAGAACGACCTCTTCACCGGCCCGGCCCAGAGCACGATTGCGCTCGTCACGGCCAGCGATGTCATACTTCATTGCGACGGCCGCCATCAGCCTCGGATCGACTGGCGGAGGTTCATTGCGGTGCGTTGGCGGGGGACCGATCCACAGTCGTGGCGTGTCAGCCACAACTTGCGCAACACCCGCAGACCGGTTGGGCTTCAGCCAGCCCGGTTGCGCATCCAGCCATCGCTGAACCCCGTCTTCCAGCGCAAGCTGGTAATGCCTTGCGGGCTTCAAGCCAGTTATCCAGGGCTGCCCGAACCCGATCATGACTGCAGATATATTCTGGTATTTGCGCTCGACCGACTTGGCCGAGCGGGGGATCAAATCGGCCAGCGCGCGGTAGCGGGCCGCCTTGTTGACCGCCATGCCCGACAGTTCTTCGGCGAGCATCGCGAAATAATCGGCCACCGCCAGATCGATCTCGCTATCTGACCATACATCAACCAACGTCATCCCCTTGCCCCGCAACACTATATCGCACAGCAAACTCTGCCCAGGGCCAATCTTTCATTGCCGCCCGCCACCCCCGGTGCTTATGTCAAACCATGCAGGGGGACGCATCCGCACAGCACCAGATTGAAGCTTTTATCGCGCAGTGGCGTGATACGGGCGGGTCGGAGCTCGCCAATACGCAGAGCTTCATCAACTGCCTGTGCGCGCTGATCGGCGTTCCCGCCCCTGACGGCAGCCGCACCGACGACACACACAACGGCTACGTCTTCGAGCGCCGGGTCTTTCAGGACAATGGTGACGGCACGCAGAGCTTTGGCCGCATCGACTGCTACAAGCGCGACTGCTTCATCCTCGAGGCCAAACAGGGCAGCGAGGCTGACAAGGCCGCTGCTGCACGCGGGGATGACGATCTCGACATCTTTGGTCAGTCCGCCAGCGCCCGCGTCAAGCGCGGCACCGCGCGGCGGGGAACGCCGGGATGGACGCGCGCGATGCTTCAGGCCAAGGGTCAGGCCGAGCGCTATGCCAAGGCGCTGCCGACCGATCACGGTTGGCCGCCGATCCTGCTGATCACCGACATCGGCTATTGCATCGACGTCTATGCGGATTTCACCGGCACCGGCAAAGCCTATGCCCAGTTCCCTGATCGCGCGTCCTACCGCATCATGCTGGACGACCTGCATGACGAGAAGGTGCGCGAGCGGCTGGCGCTGATCTGGACCAATCCCAAAGCGCTCGACCCTTCCACCCGCGCGGCCAAGGCGACGCGCGAGATTGCCGATTATCTCGCCACCATCTCCAAGCGTCTCGAAGCGCGCGGGCACAATGCCGAAAGCGTCAGCGGGTTCCTGATGCGGCTGCTGTTCACGATGTTCGCCGAAGACACCGGCGTGCTGCTGCCGAAAAAGTCGTTCACCAACCTGCTCAAGGATCAGCTTGAGCACCCTGAGCACCTGCACCACCAGCTGACCGCGTTGTGGACCGCGATGGACAAGGGCGAGTTCGCCCCGTCGCTCGGCATTCCGGTCAAGCATTTCAACGGATACCTGTTCAAGTCGCGCGAGGCGCTGCCACTGGAGCGTGCCGAACTGGAAGTGCTGATCGAGGCGGCGGGCAAGGACTGGACCGAAGTCGAGCCCGCGATCTTCGGCACGCTGCTCGAACGCGCGCTCAACCCCAAGGAACGCGCCAAGCTGGGCGCGCATTACACCCCGCGCGCCTATGTCGAACGGCTGATCGCGCCGACCATCATGGAACCGCTGCGCAGCGATTGGGACGGCGTGCGCGGTGCGGTGGAAAGCCTGATGGGCGAGGACAAGATCGATGCCGCCCGCGCCGTTGTTGAAGCCTTCCACGCCCAGTTGGCGCAGACCAAGGTGCTTGATCCGGCGTGCGGAACCGGCAATTTCCTCTATGTCGCGATGGCGCGGATGAAGGAGCTCGAGGGCGAGGTGCTGGAACTGCTCGTCGAACTGGGCGACAACCAATATCTGGCCGAGCTGTCCGGCCACACCATCACGCCCGAGAATTTCCTGGGCATCGAGATCAACCCGCGTGCGGCGGCGATTGCGCAGCTGGTGCTGTGGATCGGTTATCTGCAATGGCATTTCCGCGTCAACGGCAAGGACCGCAGCCCGCCCGAGCCGATCCTGAAGGACATCCGCACCATCGAGAACCGCGATGCGCTGATTGAATACGACAGCCGCGAGCTGGTGAAGGACGAGCACGGAAAGCCCGTCACCCGCTGGGACGGCGAGACGATGAAGCTGCACCCGGTCACCGGCCGCAAGGTGCCGGACGAAGACGCGCGGGTGGAGGTTTACAGCTACAAAAGCCCACGCGCCGCGAAATGGCCCAAGGCGGATTTCATCGTCGGAAATCCGCCGTTTATTGGTGGCAAGGATGTGCGCGACAAGCTGGGCGACGGCTATTTCGAGGCGCTGTTCAAGAACACCGATGTGCCCGAGAGCGCCGATTTCGTGATGCACTGGTGGGACAAGGCGGCATTCGCGGTGCGTGCCGGGACGCGCAGGTTTGGCTTCGTCACCACCAATTCGATCGTGCAGACCTTCAGCCGCCGGGTCGTTGCCAAGCATCTGGAGGCGAAGAACGGCGTGAGCCTGACCTTTGCCATCCCCAACCACCCATGGGTGGACGAGAAGGACGGTGCGGCGGTGCGCATCGCGATGACCGTCGCGCAGCCGCAGGGCAGGCAAGGCCGCGAGGCCGGGCGGCTTTGGCGCGTCACCGATGAAAGCGCCGCGCCTGACCGGGTGGACTATGCAGAAGCGGTGGACATCATAGCGGCCGACTTGCGGGTGGGCGCGGACGTCACCGTGGCGAAGTCCCTGAAGGCCAATGATCGCCTGGCTTCGCGTGGCGTCCAGTTGATGGGCGATGGCTTCATCGTCACGCCCGAAGAAGCGGAGCGGCTCGACCCGGCGTCGCTGCGTCAACCCGGCCATTTCCGATCCGGTAGCAGTGACGAGCGCGCGGTGATTTTCGACTATCGCAATGGTCGTGACCTTGCCTCGCGACCGCGCGGCGTGATGGTGATAGACCTATACGGGTTGGACGAGGCGCAGGTGCGGGATGGGTATCCGGCGGTCTATCAGCACGTGTTCGCCAGCGTGAAGCCCCATCGCGAACAGAACAACCGCGCCAGCTATCGCGACAACTGGTGGCTGTATGGTGAGGCAAGGTCGGAACTGCGCAAAGCGATGCGTGGCCTGGATCGCTATATTGCAACCATCGAGACCGCCAAACACCGGGTATTCCAGTTCCTGCCAATTTCGACCGTGCCGGATAACATGCTGGTCTGCACTGCACTCCCGGATGCTTATGTCCTTGGCGTTCTCTCCAGCCGCATCCACGTGCCGTGGGCGCTTGCAAGTGGCGGTCGGATGGGCATGGGCGATGACCCTCGCTACAGCAAATCCCGCTGCTTCGACCCCTTCCCCTTCCCCGCCGACGTTCCCGAACCGCTGAAGGACCGCATCCGCACCGAAGCCGAAGCGCTCGACGCCTTGCGCAAGCGCGTGCTCGCTGCACACGAGGACCTGACGCTGACCAGGCTCTACAACGTGCTCGAAGCCTTGCGTGAAGGTCGAGCGCTGACCGAGCAGGAGCGCGATATGCATGATCGCGGGCTGGTCACGCTGATCCGCCAGCATCACGATGCCATCGATGCGCTGGTGGCACAGGCCTATGGCTGGCCGGTGGACCTGTCCGACGAGGACATCCTCACCCGGCTGGTCGCGCTCAACAAGGAGCGCGCCGCCGAAGAGGCGCGCGGTCTGATCCGCTATCTGCGCCCCGAATTTCAGGACCCCGGCTACAAGGCCCCGGTCAACGAGACGATGGATTTCGGCGAGGCTGCCGTCGTGTTGCCGGACAATATCATCCCTTGGCCCAAGTCCCTGCCCGAACAGGTCACCGCCGTGCAATCCATCCTCACCGCTGCCCCCGCCCCGCTGGCCGCGCAGGACATCGCCCGCAGCTTCAAGGGCAAACGCGCCGCCACCGTCCGGCCCGTGCTCGATGCCCTCACCGGCATCGGAATGGCGCGGCGGTTGAAGGATGGGCGCTACGCAGCATGAAGCGCAGTGGCGGCACGGCCGGGCGACCTATGGGGCACCTCTCGATCGATGCGCTCGAAGCCCATACTCGCGCAAGCGAAGGCGACCACGTTGAGCTCACCCTGGTTCTCGCCGAGCTCGGCTATCGCAAAACCAAGCGCGCACTCGAACTGAAAGACCTCGTGTCGCGATTGCACCGGGCAGCTTTATCGAAGGACAGTGGCGCGCAATGAGCGATATCAAGCTTTATCGGATGGCCGGGTCTGATGTGACCGAACTGGCCGGTGGCGCAATGGCGCTGGAAAAGTCGCTGCAGACCGTCTTCGAGAAAAATCTGGAGACGCTGCTCGGAGTCCGGTTTCTGGCCAGCGAGTTCTCGACCAATGAGGGCGGACGCATGGACACGCTTGGCATTGACGAGAACAACAGCCCGGTCGTGATCGAGTACAAGCGGTCAACGAACGAGAATGTCATCAATCAGGGGCTGTATTATCTCGACTGGCTGATGGGCCATCGCAAGGATTTCGAATGGCTGGTCCTGGAGCGGCTGGGAGCCGAGGCCGCCAAGCTGGTGGACTGGACCGGCCCGCGCCTGATCTGCATCGCCACTGATTTCGGCAAATATGATGAGCACGCGGTCAAGCAGATGAACCGCAATATCGCGCTCATCCGGTATCGTCGCTTTGACAACGACCTGCTGCTGTTGGACCAGCTCACCAGTGCGAGCGCTGCCACTGCCGCGCCCGTCAGCGGCACCGCGACCGGCAGCCCATCCAAAACCACCTACAAGACGATCACCGACCAGATGAAGGAAGCGCCGCAAGAGCTGCTGGATCTGTATCACCTGCTGGCGGATTACATGCTGGCTCTGGGGGACGACGTCGATACCAAGACCACATCGTTCTACATCGCATTCAGGCGGATCAAGAACTTCGCCAGCGTCGAACTGCGCAATCAGGCGAAGAAGCTGTTGGTGTTTGTGAAGGTCAATCCCGACACGGTGCAGCTCGAGCCAGGATTTACGCGCGACGTGCGGAAAATAGGGCATTTTGGCACCGGCGACCTTGAAATCACCATTACGTCGCATGACGATTTTGAACGATGCAAGCCGCTGCTCCAGCAGTCATATAACGTGTCCTGACAGGGCCGGAGGAGTTCCCTCCCCCGGCCCGATCGTTTAGGCGGCGCGCATGAGGCGGTTTGATATCTCATCCGTCACCGTCAGGCAGATCGCCGCAAGCTTGTCCTGCATGGCCTGCGTCAACGGCCGGTTACGCCGGAGCCAATCCAGAATGACGAAGCTGGCGATCTGCGGATCAACATTGCACTGACCTTGGGTCCGCTGCCATGCCATCGTTGCGATCGCGAGAAGCGCGGTGTCCAGCTCGCAATGCGCCCTCGCCCTCACCCATCCTGCCGGATCGATCGGAAAATCGACCCGCTTTTTTCCTTCCATCAGCTGCGAAGGCAGACCCAGGCGAATCAGCACCTCGCTCAGATGCGTCCACGTTTTGCCGGAGCCCTTGAGCGAAAGGCCGAGATCCAGATGTGGCCGGATTGGCCCAGAGCGCAGCGAATGCTGCCGCTGAAGAAGCTGGGCCGGTAAGGTCAGGCCGTATTCCATAGCCGCCAATGTCAGCAGAGGCAGATCGACAGCCACACTGCCGAACGCAGCGGCAACGCGGTCCGAATTCGCACGCAAGTGGTCGAAAAGGCCGCGCACCACTGCCTCCTCATCCCCATGATCGTGCTGCGTCCAGCTGGACATGCGCTCGCAGCTGATGTTGCCATCGTCGCTGAGCGTCAGGTCGAACGCCGCGGCGGCAAATATCCTTTTGCTGGCCAATCGGACGTGCGGCTGCGCTGCAGGGTCGATTGCGCGATACGATTCGTGGAGGTGCTCGTCCCAGACGGATTCGAGATCGTAGAAGGTGAACTTGTGCATTTGTAATGTCCTTGAATGCGCCAAAGGCCGCCCTATTGGACGGCCTTTGGCAATGTGTTGAATGCAGGTGGTCGGACAGGTGTCCGGAGTTATGGTCGGCTCAGCTGAAGCAGACGATCGACTCTGCCAGAGGGTTCTGGGCAATGGGCGCGTCCCCTGGACGGACGATCTGGCAGCCCGCCATTTGAGCATCGCCCATTGTGGCAGCTGCTGCCAAAATCCGCTGCATGGCGAGTTTCTTGCCAGCGGCGATGTTGGCAGGCTTGCCCTGCAGTCGGATAAGGCTGCCGCGGCTGTCGATTGCGAATTGCTCGTTCGCACGGGTGCTGACGAGGACGACTGGTGCACCATCCGATGCGGCATATGGTACACAATTGTCGATGACATCGACCATATGCAGCTCGCGATAGGTTACCGAGAACCTGCTCGGCCTTCTCGCGGCATCGTTGGCAAAACTGACGTAGACTGCGTCTTTCTGAATCATCTGGGCGATCCGAGCCATCTCGAGACCCACCTGCATATCCATTGGTTGGCCGAAGGTGAATGCGACCACGTCATTGACCAACTGGTGCAGGGGCAGCCCCATCTGCAGACGCAAGGCATGCATAAAATTCTGCTGCCTTACAGATGATGTTGAAACGGTATTCATAGTGTTAGTCCTTTGCGTTGCTCTTTTGGCAGGAGCATTTTCCCCTTTCTCAGGGTGCTCATTTCAATTTGGTTTGAAGGGATTGGGCGTGCTGCTGGTTGCCAGCACGCCCTCTGATTCAACGGTGGCGTTCGCGCCAGGTCACGCGTGTGAACCGAGGGGATGGACCGCTGGGCATCACGTGTCGGCCGAGCCAGAGCTCTTCATCGTCGACCTCGTGCTCGGCGACCTCGGTCCACCACACGCGTGCTTTTGGATCCCACCTGTATCCACGCGCTTTGAGCTGGATCCGCGCAGAGTAAGGTGCGCCAACGGCTTCAACCTTGATCGTATCCTCCTCGGCATTGGCCAGCAGTGCGCTCAGAACGGTCCGGCCATTTGCAAGGCGGAATGACAGGATGTGCAGAAGTGCGACGACGTCCGCCATCGCCCTGTGGCCGGAATGGAAGAAACCGACCTCCATCAGCAAGTGGCCGAGCGCCTTGCCGCCGAGCCCGGCGTCACGGAGCCAGTCGAAATCCTTAAGGCTGCAAGCCCAGGCCGAATTCTGCGTGGTCGGCAGCAGCTGCCTGACAAAGCTGAGATCAAACGACGCGTTGTGCGCGATGAACACATCGACGCTCGCGAAATCCCACTCGACACGGTCTAGATCAATGGCGTGACCTGCAACCATTTCATCTGTCAGGCCGGTCAACAAAGTGATGCGCGCTGGTATTGGCATCATCGGATCGCACAGCGCCTGGTCAGCGCAGACAATACCGACAATGTCATCCTCGTCGTCAACCGCGATGATAAGGTAAGCCAGATCGATGATCTGGTCGACCTGCGGGTCTGTGCCGGTCGTTTCAGTATCGACCAGGCAGATCTGCCGGATTGGCTCGACCGCCGTTTTGTTGCGCACAAAGTGGCCGATCTGGCCGACTTCCCGCAAGATTTTGAGGTTCGCATGGTCTGGATCGAACCTCCAGGTGTCGCCGTCATCGACGTCGTGAATGGGTATATCTGTCATGGGTATTCTCCTTCAGCGACTGAGAAAGAGAAGAATTTTTCCCCTCTTCCACCTCAGTCACTCAAGGCCGCCCACGGCCAGTTTTCCTTCTGAAATCACATGCCTGCGCGATCATGGGACGTGGTAACATTGCCACCAACGCGAGCGCACGGGCTGATAGCATTGCAGAGGTTGTTCCTAATATGTTCTAAGCACTTCGATGCGAATCGATGACCCCTCACCCACTGGACAGGAAATTGCGCTGATAGCCCTCCGGACGTTGGAGGATGCGGTTGCGCAAGCTCAAGCCGGCGAGGTCGAAAGAACCTGGGGTCAGCAGCTGGCATTAAGGTGGCTGGTGCATACTCGTGCCGCGAAGCAATGGCAGTCGGCGGCGTTCTGGGATGCGCTTACGGACGCGAACGAGTGGGCCTGCACATCAGACAGCGGCCAGCAGCACCGTATCAACACGCTGATGGGTCTATTGGACAACTGGTATCTGATCATGCGGATGGAGCGACCCAGCCTGCAACTGCGGTCTCGTTGGGCGCGTCGCTATGCTGCCGACATTGACATAGGGTCGGGGACGCCACAGTTTCCATGCATGTGCAACCGCTACCAACCTGGTGAACGCCAACGGATCGAAGATCACTTCAACGCAAAGCTGTTGCGGGAGTATAACGCGGGCCCGCCGACGGTGCATCCGAAAGAGCCCGGGTGGGTTGTGCGGCAGCATGATGGCCAGATGGTGCTGGAGCAGATGACCTGGGGATTTCCCGTCGTGCTGCGCGGCAAGCAGGGTCAACCGCTTAAGCCCAAAGCGGTCAACAACGCTCGGTTCGACAAGCTAAACGCGTTCTGGAAACGCTGGGCCTCGCAGCCCGAACATCGGTGTCTGATCCCCACGTCGCGCTATGCAGAAGCGGTGGGCACTCCGGGCAAGATGACTGAAACCTGGCTGTCGCTCAAAGACGCTCCGCTGTTCGCATGGGCAGGTCTGTGGCGGTCGTCGGACGAATGGGGCGACTGCTACACCGGCGTGATGACTCGCAATGCGCCGGGGCTTGAGCACATCCACGACCGTTCGCCGGTCATCCTGCTGCCCGATCAGTGGCAGACATGGCTCACCGCACCGCTGTCTGATCTCTACCAGTTCGATCAACCCTTCCCGGCCGCCGCGGTCAAGGTCGTCGTGACGTCCGATTTGTGGGCTCGCCCGAAAGCGAATGGACAGACCGCATGAGACCGTGCCGAGACGCCGTTAGGCTTAGCCAGCACAGGCGGTGGAACTTACTGCGTTCCGCGACCTCCGAGCCTATGGGAACCTGAGGGCTAAAGGCTCAAGCGACTGCGACCATATTTCTCGAACGCATCGACAGCTTTGCTAAGTTTCTCCGCTTCCTCGTTGAGGGTGTCGATGTATTTCTGAACCCAAGGCTCTGGATTATCGCGGTCGCCATGATCGTATCCATCCGGTGAAGGCCACGGCATGACGCGGTGAGGCTCCTTATCGGTCGTCGAGGAATGCCTCTGGGCCTTCTTCGGCGAGTGCCTTG